>NZ_BAABFD010000027.1:0-119639 GCF_039540635.1 Nonomuraea ferruginea
GCGGGGGTTTCTGCTTGATCAGCCCCAGGTCACGGACGTAGGACAGATCGTCGGACAAGGCGGAGTCGGTGTAGAGGTCGCCGGCCACGATCGGTTCCATCACCCGCTTGACCCGGGGCTCGTGCAACCGCGCGGCCAGGGAGTCCAGGTGGACGGCGCGCGCCCTGATCAACCGTTCCTTGGCCTCGTCCACCTGCCCGGCGGTGACGGCGCCGGTCACCCCCATCTCGAAGGTGATCTCGTGGGCCACGGCGTTGACCAGCCACGGCTGTCCTTGCGTCAGCTCGAATACCCGCTCCACCGCGTCCTTGGTGAACTCCTGGCCGGTCGCCTCGGTGTGCTGGCCGTACAGCTCGCCGATCTGGCCGGCGGTGAAGTCGCCCAGGCGCAGCGACTTGGTGACGATGTTGAACGGGCTGGTGGGGTTGCACCGGCCCGGGTCGGCGCCCACGGCGGTCTTGTAGTCGCGGACGTCGCGCAGCCCGCACAGGATCACGGACGCGGGGAACGGGTGCCCGTCCGGGCGGGCGTTGTGACCGTCCCTGAGCTGGCAGAGGAAGCTGACCAGGCTGTTGCCCTGCAGGGCGTCGATCTCGTCGAAGAGCAGCACGATCCGGCGCGGACTGCGGCGGCACCACGCGCTCAGGCCCGTACCGAATCGGGTGCCCGGCGTGGCCTGCGGCCAGGGGTCCGGCGGGAGCAGTTTCTTCGGCCAGCCCGATCGCTCGGCGGCCTCGCGGATGGATTGCAGCAGGATCGACTCCGCGGCCGCGTAGTCGTCACCGGCCACTTTGGCGCGCTCGCAGGAGAACGCCAGGGCCGCGATGTCCCTCTCGGCCGTCAACTCGGACGCCAGGGTGCGCAGACCCGTCGTCTTGCCGGTCTGCCGGGGCGCGTGGACCACGAAGTAGCGATCCGTGTCGATCAGCGTCCGAGCCTCGGGAAGCCGGGGCGTGGGCGGGATCATGTAGTGGAGCCGGGGGTCACACGGGCCCGCGGTATTGAAAGATTTCGCTCGGGGTGCGCGCATAATCACATACTGTCATCACTCCTGTGTTGAGCGATGACGATTCAGCCCGCTGCGGTGGGGTCCTCCGCTCAGCCGAGCACCAGGTCGCGGATGGTCCGTAGGGACGGCTCGTCGCGCGGGCCCATCACGAGCAGCGACGTGACCGGCGACTTGTGCCACGGCTCCAGGCGTTCTTTGATCCGCCCCGGCGGGCCGACCAGGGAGATGCCGTCGGCCAGCTCGTCCGGGATGGCGCGGAACGCCTCGTCCTTGCGGCCCGCCAGGTAGAGGGCCTGGATGTGCTCGGCGGCCTCGGCGTAGCCCATCCGGCCGATGATGTCGGCGTGGAAGTTGCGGTGCCTGGCCCCCATGCCGCCGATGTACAGGGTCAGCATCATCTTGACCCCGTCGAGCGCCGCCCGCACGTCGTCGGAGATGATCACCATGACCATGGCCGCGATGTCGAAGTCGGGGTCGCGCGAGGCGAGCGCGTCGCCGTACATCTCCTCGATCTTGGAAGGGAACGCGAAGAGCGGGAGCCAGCCCTGGGCGACCTCGGCGGCGAGTGCGACGTTCTTCGGGCCCTCGGCGCCCAGGTAGACGGGGATGTCCTCGCGCAGCGGGTGGGTGATGAGCTTGAGCGGCTTGCCCAGGCCGCCGGGCAGGGGGAGCGGGTAGTGCGGGCCGTCGCTGGTCACGGGCTCCTCGCGGCGCCACACCTTCCGCATGATTTCGACGTACTCGCGCGTACGGGCCAGCGGTTTGGCGAACGGCTGGCCGTACCAGCCCTCGACCACCTGCGGCCCGGACGCGCCCACGCCGAGCAGCAGCCGGCCGCCCGTCAGGTGGTCGAGGGTCATGGCGGTCATGGCCGTGGTGACCGGCGGGCGGGCGGAGAGCTGGGCGACGGAGGTGCCCAGCTTGATCCGCGACGTGCGCGCCCCGTACCAGGCCAGCGGCGTGAACACGTCGGTGCCGTACGCCTCCGCGGTCCACACCGAGTCGTAGCCGAGCCGTTCGGCGGCCAGCACCGACTCGGTCGCGTCGTCGGCGTGGCGCTGCCAGTAACCGACGTTCAGGCCGAGCTTCATCGACACCTCCGGAATCTAGTTCTATTACCCCCGGCCGCGGCGGGGGTGTCAATGCGTCGTCGGCAGGGGAAGCCTGACCCTGTGCTCCTGCGCTGTCTGGCCTGCGTCCTGCTCCTGCTGTCGCTCGCGGCCGAGCCCACGGGCGCCTCCCGGAGGTCGCCGAACATCGTGGTCATCATGGCCGACGACCTGGAGGCCGGGACCCTCGCGCACTTTCCCCAGATCACCCGCCATCTGGTGCGGCAGGGCATGTCGTTCGACCGGTTCTTCACGGCCGACTCCTGGTGCTGTCCGTCGCGCTCGTCCATCCTGCGCTCCCAGTACGTCCACAGTCATGGCGTATGGACGAACACCGCCCCGGAAGGGGGATTTGAGCGCTTCAACGGCTTGGGTCTGGAACGTTCCACTATCGGGACTTGGATGCAGGATGCCGGGTATCGCACCGCGTACATGGGCAAGTACCTCAACCACTACCCAGGCCCGATGCCCGAGACGTACGTGCCGCCCGGCTGGGACACCTGGCACGTGCCCGTGCGCGGCCTCTACAACGAGTACGGCTACCGGCTCAACAGCGACGGCCGGCCGGTCGAGTACGGCTGGGGCGAGCATGACCACCTCGCCGACGTGCTGGCCGGCAAGGCGAGCGACTTCATCGCCGCGGACGGGCGGCCGTTCTTCCTCTTCCTGGCGCCGGTCGCGCCCCACCTGCCGGCCAACCCTCCGGTACGGCACGCGGAGGCGTTCACCGAGGCCACGGCGCCCAGGCCGCCGTCGTTCAACCAGGAGGACGTGAGCAAGGAGCCCGCCTGGCTGCGCGACCGGCCCCCGCTGAGCCAGAGCGAGATGGACAGGGCCGACCAGCTGTACCGCACCAGGCTGCGGGCCATGCTGGGGGTGGACGACCTCGTGGGCTCGGTGATGGACGCGCTGGCGAAGACGGGCCGGCTGCGTGACACGTACGTGTTCTTCACCTCCGACAACGGGTTCCACCTGGGCACGCACCGGTTGGCCCAGGGCAAGACCACGCCGTTCGAGGAGGCGATCCGGGTGCCGCTGGTGGTGCGCGGGCCCGGCGTGCCGGCCGGGGCGTCGGCCGGGGAGCTCAGCGCCACCGTCGACCTGGCCCCCACCATCGCGGAGCTGGGCGGGGCGCGGGTGCCGTCGTTCGCCGAAGGCCGGTCGATGACGCCGCTGCTGCGCGGCGGGCGGCCGGCCGGGTGGCGGGAGAACGTGCTCGTCGAGTTCGCCAGACCGGCCAACCGCCGCTCGGCCGCGCAGACGCCGGTGCCCGGCTACCGTGCCGTGCGGACCCGCCGCCACCTCTACGTCGCGTACGAGACGGGGGAGGAGCAGCTCTACGACCTGCGCGAGGACCCCTACCAGCTGCACAACCTCGCCGCCTGCGCGAACCCCGGGCTGCTGAAGGACCTGCGGGCCCGGCTGGACGCGATGCGTTCCTGCTCGGGCGCGGCCTGCCGGGTCGCCGACACCCTGACCCCCGGCTGACTGTCAGAACAGCGACGGGTAGGCGTCCGCCAGGTGGTCGGCGACCGCGCGGGCGGCTTCCTCCGGGTCGGCCGCGCGGATCGCGGCGAGGATGCGCACGTGCCCGGCGCGCAGCACCGTCGTGTCGCCCAGCTGTTCGACGGCTTCCACCGCGTGCCGCCGCATGGAGTCGCGCAGCGAGCGCATGAACGCGGCGATCAGCCGGTTGCCGGACGCGTCCGCGATCGCGCAGTGGAAGGCGGTGTCGTGCTCGACGAACTCCTCCGCCGACCGCGCCGCGTCCATCCCCGCCAGCGCGACGGCGAGCGCGGTGGTGTCCGCGCCGGCCGAGGCGGCGCGGGCGGCCGCCCAGCGCTCGATCATCAGCCGGGTGTCGATCACCTCGCGCGGCTCCAGGCTGGCCAGCCCGAGGTGCAGCCTCAGCAGGTCGGTCAGCGTGTGGTCGGGCCGGGAGATCAGCACCGCGCCCGCGTCCGGCCCCCGCCCGACCTGGGACGTCACCACGCCGAGCGTCTCCAGCACGCGCATCGCCTCGCGCACCGACGAGCGGCTCACGCCGAGCTCCTCGGCGAGCTGCCGCTCCGCGGGCAGCCGGTCGCCCGCCGTCAGCCCGTCGTCCGCGATCCGGCGCTCCAGCTGGGCGAGCACGTCCTCGAACGTGCGGGTCCGCTTCGGGCGGGTATCAGGCAACGGGACCTCCTTCGAGGATTGCGTTCCTCTATGGTCCGACCATACTGTGGTCAGACCATACCCGGAAGGAGAAGCGTGCGAGTCGCCCTGTTTCTCACGTGCGTGAACGACACGCTCTTCCCCGGCACCGGCAAGGCCGTCGTGTCGCTGCTGCGCCGGCTGGGCTGCGAGGTCGACTTCCCGGCCACGCAGACCTGCTGCGGGCAGATGCACCTCAACACCGGTTACCCGCAGGAGGGAGTGCGGCTGGCGCGCCACTTCACCGAGGTCTTCGCCGGCTACGAGGCGGTGGTCGTCCCCTCCGGGTCCTGCGCCGCGATGATCCGGGAGCAGTACCCCAAGCTGGTCAAGCCCGGCAGCAAGGGAGCGGCGGCCGTCGGGCGGGTGGTGCCGCGGGTGCACGAGCTGACCGAGTTCCTGCTGGACGTGCTGAAGGTCGAGGACGTGGGGGCCTACTTCCCGCACCGGGTGACCTACCATCCGACCTGCCACTCGCTGCGCGGGCTCCATCTCGGCGACCGCCCCGTGCGGCTGCTGGGCCGGGTGCGCGGGCTGGAGCTGGTCCAGCTTCCGGGCGCCGAGGAGTGCTGCGGCTTCGGCGGCACGTTCGCGATGAAGAACGCGGCCGTCTCCGCCGCCATGGGCGCCGACAAGGCGCGCAACGTGCTCGGCACCGGCGCCGAGGTGCTGTGCGCGGCCGACAACTCCTGCCTGATGCACATCGGCGGCACGCTGGCCCGCCAGAAGACGGGGGTACGGGTGATGCACATCGCGGAGATCCTGGCCGCCACGGAGGCGGGCGGATGAGCGCCACGTTCCTCGGCATGCCCGGGAGTTTCCCGAAAAACGCCGAAAAAGCCGTACAAAACTCGCAGCTTCGCTACAACCTCCGCAAAGCCACCCACACGATCCGAGGCAGGCGCGCGAGCGTCGTCGGCGAACTGCCCGACTGGCAGGAGCTGCGCGCGGCCGGCAAGGCCATCAAGGACGAGACGCTGCGCCACCTCGACCGCTACCTCCTCCAGCTGGAGGAGGCCGTCACGGACGCGGGCGGCCACGTGCACTGGGCGCGCGACGCCGCCGAGGCCAACCGCATCGTCACCGATCTGGTCAAGGCCACCGGCGAGACCGAGGTCGTCAAGGTCAAGTCGATGGCCACCCAGGAGATCGGCCTGAACGAGGCGCTGGCCGAGCACGGCATCGCCGCCCACGAGACCGACCTGGCCGAGCTGATCGTCCAGCTCGGCGACGACTTCCCCAGCCACATCCTGGTGCCGGCCATCCACCGCAACCGGGCCGAGATCCGCGAGATCTTCCTGGACCGGATGGGCGACGCCCCCGAAGGGCTCACCGACGAGCCCGCCGCGCTGGCCGAGGCCGCCCGCCTCCACCTGCGCGAACGGTTCCTCAGGAGCAAGGTCGCCATCTCCGGCGCCAACTTCATGGTCGCCGAGACCGGCACGCTCGTGGTGCTGGAGTCCGAGGGCAACGGCCGCATGTGCCTGAGCCTGCCCGAGACGCTCATCAGCGTGGTCGGCATCGAGAAGCTGGTGCCGTCCTGGCGCGACCTCGAGGTGTTCCTGCAACTGCTGCCGCGCAGCTCCACCGGCGAGCGGATGAACCCCTACACCAGCACCTGGACGGGCTCGGCCGAGGGCCAGGAGTTCCACCTGGTGCTGCTCGACAACGGCCGCACCGGAGTGCTCGCCGACGAGGTGGGCCGCCAGGCACTGCGCTGCATCCGCTGCTCGGCCTGCCTGAACGTGTGTCCCGTCTACGAGCGGGCGGGCGGCCACGCCTACGGCTCGGTCTACCCGGGCCCGATCGGCGCCATCCTCACCCCGCAACTGCGCGGCATGGGCTCCGACCTGGACGCCTCGCTCCCGTACGCGTCCAGCCTGTGCGGCGCCTGCTTCGAGGCCTGCCCGGTGGCGATCGACATCCCCGAGGTGCTCGTCCACCTGCGTGCCGAGGCCCCGCACGGGGCCGCGGAGCGCGCGGGCATGCGGCTGGCCGGCTGGGTGTTCGGCGACCGGGCCCGCCTGGCCGGGGTCCAGCGCCTGGCCTCGCGGCTGCGCAAGCTGGTGCCGAAGAGGCTGCCCGGCCCGCTGTCGGCCTGGACCGACACCCGCGACCTGCCGGACATCCCGGAAGAACCGTTCAGGGACTGGTGGGAAAGAGAGGAGCGGCATGGGCGCCCGTGAGGAGATACTCGGCCGGATCCGGCAGGCCGTGCGCGGCGCGCCCGAGGTGGAGATCCCGCGCGGCTACCGCACCGCGCCGCCGGTGGACGACCTGGCCGGCCTGTTCGCCGAGCGGGTGCGCGACTACCGCGCCATCGTGCACGTGCTGCCCGCCGCCGAGGTGCCCGCCGCGATCACCGAGCTGGTACGGGGGCGCCGCATGGTGATCCCCGACGGACTCCCGCCCGAATGGTCGGGGGGCGCCGAGCCCGCCGGCGGGTCGCTGGCCGAACTGGACGCCGCCGACGGCGTCGTGACCGGCTGCGCGGTCGCCATCGCCGAGACCGGCACCATCGTCCTCGACACCGGCCCCGGCCAGGGCACCCGCGCGCAGACGCTGGTGCCCGACTACCATTTGTGCGTGGTGCGGGCCGGCCAGATCGTGGCGGGCGTCCCCGAGGCGGTGGCCCGTCTCGACCCGTCACGCCCCCTCACCTGGATCAGCGGCCCGTCCGCCACCAGCGACATCGAGCTGAACCGGGTCGAAGGCGTGCACGGCCCCAGGACCCTGGAAGTGATCGTCAGTACCTGAGCACCGCCGCGACGTCCTCCACCTGGTCGGTGAACCAGATCTCGGCGTCGGTCATCGCCGCCGCCCTGACGAGGGCCGAGTCGGCGCGCTCCTGCACCGGGTGCTCCACCCCCCACGTGCGGAGCTCCCCGGCGTCGCGCGACACCTGCGTCGCGCCCTCGCCGATCCAGACGGTGCGCGGCAGCTCGCCGGGCATCAGCAGCGCGTGCACCCGGCCCTCGCGCAGCGCCTGCGCCACCCGGGCCACCCCGGTCGGGCCGTCCTGCTCGCCGTGGCGGTTCAGCAGCTCGGCCCTGCGGTCGTCCAGCCAGCCGCCGAGCGCGGTCTCCACGTCCTGCTCGAACCCGCCGGTCGCGTTGCGGTGGCCGCGCTCCAGCATCTGGATGCGGCCGGTGGACCGGGGGCCGAGGTGGTCGCAGAGCAGCGAGCGCGAATGCGGCTCACCCGCCACCAGCACGAGCTGGGCGTCGGTGCGCCGCACCTGCTCGTCGACCTCCTGGGCGACGGCCACGGCGTTCTTCTCCCAGGTCTCCTCCACCGCCTTCTCGTAGTGCCGCTGGGAGAAGCCGCCCTGCGCGGTCTTCTGCAGCGGCCACTCCTCGGCCTCGACGGTCGTCTTGCGCGGCGAGCCGTTCCCGTGCACCGAGACGTCCGCGCCGGCGTGGTCGATGATCACCCGCAGGTGCGGCACACTCTCGCCCCGCTGCATCAGCATCGGAGTGACGAGCGGCAGCGGCGAGAACGCCGCCAGCGGGCGGGGCGCCTCCGGCAGCGGCTCCGACAGCACCACGTCGCCGTGCACGGCGAACACCGCCCGTCCCGGTCCCGGGCTCAGCACCTCCTCACGCAGCGCCTCGGACTCGGTGCCGCCGGCCCGCTCCAGCTCGTCACACAGGCTCGTCCACAGGGCGGACCGGTCCCGCGCGGTGAGCCCGCCCACGTACACCGACGCGTACGGCCCCGGGCGCTCGTAGAGCGGCCGGATGAAGTCGAGTCGCACGTGTCATCACCTCCGCCTTGCCGCGCCGGGTCCCACGGCCCGGCACACCTCGGGCACGGTCATGTAACGGCGGGCCGGCAGCGCGCGCAGCAACGTGACCACCTCGTCGGGGGCGCCCATCCGCTCGGCGTGCCGCATCAGGTCGTAAGGGGTGGCGGGGAAGTCGGCGTCGCTCAGCCACGCGGCCAGGTCGCCGCGGACGCCTGCCGGGCCTCCCTGCCCGGGCGTGTAGCGGTGCACGCGCTCCAGCTGGCCCGGCTCGGGCTCCCGCCACTCCTCGGCGGGCACCGTCCCGACGCCGCGTGGGTTGCCGTCGGGACCGTCGAACCCGTCCGGCTCGTGCCTTCGCTGCTCGTCCATGCGAGGGCTGTGCTCTTTCATCATCGCTCCTCCCGTTGCGCCCCCCTACCCCCGCTTTCGTGGGCAAACATGGCTGATTGTGTACGCTGCCGACGTGTTCGATCCCCGGCTGACCATCACCACCGAGCGGCTCGTTCTGCGCCCGTTCGGCCTCTCGGACGTGGACCGGATCAGATCCGTCGTCGAGTCGGGCGTCCGGTTCCTGCCCCCCGGCGCCCCGGGTCACCTGGCGTCCGTCTCCCAGTGGCTCGCCAACGGCGTGCACGAACTCCAGCGCTCAGGCCAGGGCATCCACCTGGCGATGACGGACGGGAACGGGCTCATCGTCGGCGCCATCAGCCTGTTCAAGACCGCGTGGGGCGCCGGCACCACCGAGGTCGGCTACGGCGTGCACCCGCTCCACCGGGGGCGCGGGTTCGCCACCGAGGCGTTGCGCGGGCTGGTCGCGTACGTCTTCGCCGAGACCACGCTGCGCCGCGTCGACCTGACGGCCAACCTGGACAACCTGCCGTCCCTGCACGTGGCCAGGAAAGCTGGCTTCACCTGGGAAGGCGTGCTGCGCGCCGCGGTGCTCGAAGACGACGGGCCGCACGATCTGGTGATCTTCGGGATGCTCCGCGACGACGGCCGGACCCCTGGCGAGACCCTGCCCAGGGCCGAGCTGCGCACCGAACGGCTGCTCATCCGCCCGCCCGCCGAGAAGGACGTGCCGGACCTGGCCGCCACCGGCGCCGACCCGCTCACCCAGGCCATGACCGGCGTGCCGCGCCGCTACGGCCAGGCCCACGCCCGCGCCTTCGTCGCGACCTCCGAGCGGATGCGGCTGCGCGGCGACGGCATCGCCTGGGCCGTGGAAGAGCTGGCCGGCGGCCGGTTCGCGGCCAACGTCGACTGGGCCAACCGGTCGTGCGAGATCGGCTACATGGCCGCGCCGTGGGCGCGCGGCCGGGGCTACACCACCGAGGCCGTCGCCGCCATCGCCCGCTGGCTGCTGCGCGAGCAGCGCTTCCAGCGGCTCAAGCTGCGGGCCGCGGTGTCCAACCCCGCCTCCCAGCGGGTCGCGGAGAAGGCGGGCTTCGTCCGCGAGGGCGTCGAACGCAACGCGCTGCGCGGCGAGGACCTCGTCGTCTTCAGCCTGATCCCGTCCGACCTTTCCTGAGCGGGACCTCTTGGTGAAACGGTGGTGCAACCGTCAATCTGGTGGGTGAGGACGGTGAGGCCCATGATCACGGTTGTCGGGTGGGACGGTTCCGGGCTGTCGGCCAAGGCGGCCGACCGGCTGAAGGCCGCCAGGCTGGTCATCGGCCCCGACCACCTGACCCGGCGGCTGGCCCCGTCCGCCGCCACGGCCCATCCCGGCGGCCTGCTCGACGCCCTCGACGCCCACATGGAGCGGGGCGAGGGCCCGGCCGTCGTGATCGCCGAGGGCGACCCCGGCTTCTTCGGCGTGGTGCGCACGCTGCGCGGCCACGGGCTGGAGCCCGACGTGCTGCCCGCCACCTCGATCGTCACCCGTGCCTTCGCCTGCGCCGGGCTCGACTGGGACGACGCCCTCGTGGTCGCCCCGGCCGGCCCCCACCAGCTCGCCCGCGTGGTCAACGCCTGCCGGGCGCACCCCAAGGTCGCGCTGCTCGTCACCCCCGGCGTCGGCCCCGGCGAGATCGCCAGGGAGCTCGCCCCCACCACCCCGCGCGCGCTCGTCGTCTGCGAGGACCTCGGCGGGCCCGACGAGCGCGTCACCCACAGCCGCATGGGCGAGGCCACCACCCGGCCGTGGAAGGACCCGGACGTGGTGCTCGTGATCGACCCGCTGCACCGCCGGAAGGAGCCCGGCTGGGTGGCGGGCGCCCAGCCGGGACCGGCCGGATGGGCGCTGCCGCTGGAGTCCAGGCTGCCCGCCGAGGTGCGCGCGTACGTGCTCGCCAAGCTCGGGCCCCGGCTCGGCGACCTGGTCTGGGACGTGGGCGCGGGCAACGGCGAGATCGCGGTGGAGTGCGCCAGGTTCGGCGCCGCGGTGATGGCCGTCGAGCGCGACGCCGACGCCTGCGCCCGGCTGCGCGAGAACGTCCTGAGCCACGGCGTCAAGGTGGCGCTCACCCGGGGGCAGGCGCCGCCCGCGCTCGAACCGCTGCCCGACCCCGACGCCGTCTTCGTCGGCGGCGGCGGCCCCGACGTGATCGTCGCCTGCGCCGCCCGCCGGCCCCGCTCGCTGGTGTGCGCGCTGAAGACCGTCGAACGCGTGTCCGCCGTGCTCGACCTGCTGCGCGAGCACGGCTACCGCGCCGAAGGCACCCAGATCCTGGCCTCCGGGCTCGTCATCGGCCCCGACGGCGCGCACAGCCTGAGCTCCGCCGACCCGGTCTTCGTCGTGCACGCGACACCCGCGGGCACTTCCTGACCTGTCGCTCAGCGCCGCACATCGGTTATCCTCGCGTGTCCTCTTCTACGCACCGGAGAACCTTCCCCATGAAGCCGCCGCTCCTGCTTGTCGGGCAGGGCTCCAACGACGACGCCGATTCCGCCGAGTTCGGCAGGTTCGTGCACCGGCTCCGCTGCCGGCTCGACCAGACCGCCGCCGACGTGTCGGGCGGCTACCTCGAGCGGGCCACGCCCCTGCTGAGCGAGTCCGTCGCCTCTCTGGTCGCCCGCGGTCACCACCGCCTGGTGGCGCTGCCGCTGACCCTGAGCCGGACCAACGGCGAACTCCCCGCCGCCCTGGCCCTGGAGCAGCAGCGGCACCCCACCCTCGTGTACGACCACGGCCGGCCGGTCGGCCCCGACCCGCGCGTGCTCGCGCTGCTCGCCGAGCGGCTCAACGACGCCGCCACCGAGATGCCCAGGCCGCGCCCGCTGGAGCTGGTCGGCGCCCGCCCTCGGCTGCGCGCCGTCGACGGCGTCGCGTCCGACGGCGTCCCGCCGCACGTCGAGCCGGGTGAGACCGCCGTCGTGCTGGTCGGTGACGGCTCCACCGACCCGGCCGCCAACGCCGACGTGCACCGCGTGTCCCGGCTGTTCTGGGAGACTCACGCGTACGACTTCATGACCGTGGAGACCGCGTTCGTCTCCCTCACCCCGCCCGGTGTGCCCGGCGGGCTGGAGCGCTGCCGCCGCCTCGGCGCCAAGCGCGTCATCGTCGTGCCCTACCTGCTGTTCGCGGGCGGCACGCTGGAGCGCGTGTGGGCGCAGGCGCTCGCGTACGGCGCCGGCCACCCCGAGCTCGACATCCGCTGCGCCGAGGTGATCGGCGACTGTGAGACGCTGGCCGACGTGGTCATCGACCGCTACGAGGAAGCCCTCCAGCAGCTGGTCCCCTGAACCCCCGGAGGTTCCGTGCTCGCCGAGACACTCGCCGCGCTCCGCCCCGCCGACCCCCGCGCGATCGCCGACGCGCGTGCCCACCAGGACCGGCTCACCAAGCCGCGCGGGTCCCTCGGCGCGCTGGAGGAGGTCGCCGTGCGGCTCGCCGGGGCGGCCGGGGTCAGCCCGCCGCCCATGCCGGAGCCGGCCGCGCTGGCCATCTTCGCCGCCGACCACGGCGTGCACGCCCGCGGCGTCACCCCGTGGCCGCAGGAGGTCACGGTGCAGATGGTGCACAACTTCCTGGCGGAAGGGGCGGTGGCCAACGCCTTCGCCGCCCAGATCGGGGCGTCGGTCACCGTGGTGGACGTCGGCGTCGCCGCCGACCTGCCCGACGACGCCCGCCTGGTCAAGCGGAAGATCGCGTACGGCACCGCCGATCTGTCGCGGGGCCCCGCGATGACCGGCGAGGAGGCCGTACGCGCGCTGGAGGCGGGCATCGGCGTGGCCCGCGACCTGGTGGCGTCCGGCGCCCGGTGCCTGATCACGGGAGACATGGGCATCGCCAACACGACGGCCTCGGCGGCGCTGATCGCGGCCTTCACCGGCCGCGACCCCGCCGCGGTGACCGGCCTCGGCACCGGCGTCACGGAGGAGACCCACGCCCGCAAGATCGCCGTCGTCCGCGAGGCGCTCCAGGTCAACGGCATCCTCATGGAGGGCCGGCCGGATCCGCACGGGCTCAAGCTGCAGGAGGCGTCGCGGGTGCTGGCCGCCGTCGGCGGGTTCGAGCACGCCGCCATCGCCGGCTTCATCCTGGGCGGGGCGGCGGCGCGGGTGCCGGTGATCCTCGACGGCGTGATCGCCGGGGCCGCCGCGCTGGCCGCCGCCGCGCTCTCACCCGCCGCCGTCGACCACTGCGTCGCGGGCCACCGCTCCGCCGAGCCCGGTCATTCCGCCGCGCTGGAGCACCTCGGCCTGCGCCCTCTGGTGGACCTGGAGCTGCGGCTCGGCGAGGGCACCGGCGGGCTGCTGGCCCACCCGCTCGTCTGCGCCGCCGTCCGCGTCATGCACGAGGTCGCCACGTTCGACTCGGCCGGAGTCACCGAGAAGCACATGTGATGATGAAAGGGACAGGAACCACCCGATGAGGTGACCAGTGCCCAGATACGGACCGATGTACGGCCCGGACCTCACCTTCCTCGGCGTCGAACGCTGCGACGTCGACGACCCCGCGAGCTACGCGGACGCGGACGTCGTCATCCTCGGCGCCCCCTTCGACGGCGGGACCTCCCACCGCCCCGGCGCCAGATTCGGCCCGATGGCCCTGCGCCAGGCCTGCTACCTGCCGCAGGACGGCTCCAGGCCCAGCCTCGCGCTGCGCGTGGACGCCCTGCGCGACCTGCGGGTGCTCGACGCCGGCGACGTCGAGTGCTACTCGGGCGACGTGGAGGGCTCACTGGAGGCCATCGAGTCGGCGGTGCACCGGATCGCCGCCTCCGGCGCCGTCCCGGTGGTGCTCGGCGGCGACCACACGGTGGCGCTGCCGGACGCCCGCGGCACCGCCCGCGCGCACGCCCCCGGCCGCACCTCGATGATCCACTTCGACGCGCACGCCGACACCGGGAACATCTCCTTCGGCCACCTGTACGGGCACGGTCAGCCGATGCGCCGGCTGATCGAGTCCGGCGCGATCCGCGGTGACCGGTTCCTGCAGATCGGGCTGCGCGGCTACTGGCCGGAGCCGGAGACGCTGGAGTGGATGGCCCGGCAGGACATGCGCTCCTACGAGATGACCGAGATCGTCGCCCGCGGCCTGGAGGAGTGCCTCACGGAGGCGTTCCGCATCGCCCTGGACGAGTGCGACCAGATCTTCCTGTCCATCGACATCGACGTGTGCGACCCCGGCCACGCGCCCGGCACCGGCACCCCCGAGCCGGGCGGGCTCACGGCCCGGCAACTGCTCGACGCGGTGCGGCGCATCTGCTACGAGCTGCCCGTCGCGGGCATGGAGATCGTCGAGGTCGCGCCCCCGTACGACCACGCCGACATCACGGCGCTCCTCGGCAACAGGGTCGTCCTGGAGGCGCTCTCGGCGATGGCCAGACGGCGCGCCGACGAAGCGGGCGGAGAGCGCTGGGACCCCCGCCGGCCTCTGCTCGACGGCCGTTGACCCCTGCGCAACAAATGACGCGTTGAGAGCCGGTAGGTTTATCCACCTAGCACACAACGTTCGCGAACGGGAGATTCACCCACCATGGGCCCCTACCTCCTCGGCCTGCGGCTTTCCGGTCGCCGGGTCCTCGTCGTGGGTGGCGGGAGAGTCGCCCAGCGGCGGGTGCCCGCGCTGCTCGACGCCGGCGCGGAAGTGACCGTGGTCTCGCCGTCCGTCACCCCCGCTCTGGACGACCTCATCGCCGCGGGCCGGGTCACCTGGCACGCCCGGCCCTACCAGGTGGGCGACTGCGACGGCGCCTGGCTCGTCCAGGCGTGCACCGACGACCGGCCGGTCAACACCGCGGTGGCCGCCGAGGCCGAGGCCAAGCGCATCTGGTGCGTGCGCGCCGACGACAAGGACGCCTCCGCCGCCTGGACCCCGGCCTCCGGCCGGGTCGACGAGATCAGCGTGGCCGTCACCGCGGGCGGCGACCCGCGCAGGGCGGCCGGCATCCGTGACGCCGTGGTGGGCGCGCTGCGCGACGGCACCGTCGACGCCCGGCGCAACCGCACCAAGCCGGTGGGCGTGGCGCTCGTCGGCGGCGGGCCCGGCGACCCCGGGCTGATCACCGTACGCGGGCGCCAGCTCCTCGCGCAGGCCGACGTGGTCGTCGCCGACCGGCTGGCGCCCCGCGCCCTGCTCGACGAGCTGGCCCCCGATGTCGAGCTGGTCGACGCCGCCAAGGTGCCCTACGGCCGGTCCCTCTCCCAGGAGAAGATCAACGAGCTGCTGGTGGAGCGCGCCAGAGAGGGCAAGTTCGTGGTCCGGCTCAAGGGCGGCGACCCGTTCGTGTTCGGGCGCGGCGGCGAGGAGATGATCGCCTGCGCCCGGGCCGGCATCCCCGTGCTGGTCGTGCCCGGCATCAGCAGCGCCGTCGCGGTGCCCGCCGCGGCCGGTGTCCCCGTCACGCACCGCGGGGTGAGCCAGGAGTTCCACGTCATTTCGGTGCATGTCGCGCCGGACGACCCCCGGTCCACCGTCGACTGGCCCGGCCTGGCGCGTTCCCGTGGCACCCTGGTGCTCATGATGGCCGTCGAGCGGCTGCCCGCGGTCGCCGAGGCCCTCATCCGAGACGGACGTCCACCGGAGACTCCCGTAATGGTGGTGCAGGACGGTACCCTTCCGACCCAGCGGGCGGTCACCGCTTCGCTTTCCACCGTGGCCGAACGCGTGTCCGCGGCTGGGATACGGCCACCGGCGATCATCGTCGTCGGCGATGTCGTCGAGGTCGGCCAGGAGGTCGAGATGGTTCGAGCGGAGCGCCTGCCTTGAACACCGCCATGGATGACGGGCGCGGAGAGCGGCCAGGGGAGCAGACCCTGAGCCTCCCCGCCATTACCGACGCGCCCCCGGGCCCTCCGGCGGACCTACCCGCCGAGCCAAAGCGGGCTGCGGGCCGCCCGCCAGGCGCGAAGCCGGAACGCGAAGCCACCGGCCCGCCGGAGAGCTCCGCCGCCCGACCCGGGCGGGACTCTCCTGCCGGGAGCCGGGCCGGCGAGCGCTCCGAGCCGGAGTCTCCCGCCGGGAGGCGTGAGCCGGGTGTCGCCGAGCGCTCCGAGCCCGAGTTCGATGCCTTCACGCCGTTCGCCTCCGGGGACTCGAAGCCGGGTCCCGAGGCGCCCGCTGAGCCCCAGTTCGACGCCTTCGGCCCGGTCGTCAGAGGCTCCGGGGCCGCGGCTGCCGAGCCGGAGCCCGCGACCGGGGAGGAGACGGACCAGGCTCCGGAGGGAACTCCTGCGGCCAAGCGCGAACCGGTCGCCGTCGAGGACTCCGAGCCGGAGGCACCCGCCGAGTCCGACGCATCCGAGGCCGCCGAGTCCGGCCTTCCGGCCGAAGCACCCGGGGACAGCGCTGACGAGAAGGCCGTCGCCGACGAAGACGAGGCGGACTCCGTACCGGAGGAGCCCGAGGCGAAGTCCGTACCGGAGGACTTCGGCGACGAGCCGGACTCCGTACGGGAGAGTCCCGAGACCGAGGCGGACTCCGTGCCGGAGGAGACCGAGACCGAGACGGACTCCGTACCGGAGGAGACCGAGACCGAGACGGACTCCGTATCCGAGGGGCCCGAGGCGGATTCTGTACCTGACAAGCCTGAGGCCGAGGCGGAGTCCGTATCCGAGGGGCCCGAGGCGGAGGGCGTACGTGAGGAGGAGTTGCCGCCTGAGACCGTGAAGGCGATGGCGGCGGCGCTCGGGGCGCTGCGCGAGAGTGTGGCGTCGCTGCGGTTCGGGCTCGACCTGCCGGGCGCCGGCGAGGCGCGCAAGGCGAGCGGCGAGCTGCTCGCCCAGCTTGAGGACTACGTGCTGCCGAGGGTGCGGATGAACACCGCGCCCGCCCTGATCGTGGTCGCGGGCTCGACCGGCGCGGGCAAGTCCACGCTGGTCAACTCCCTCGCCGAGAAGAACGTGTCGCGCACCGGCGTGCGGCGGCCGACCACCGGCGTGCCCGTCCTGGTCTGCCATCCCGACGACCGCCAGTGGTTCGCCGAGGGCGAGCTGCTGGGCGGCCTGCGACGGTTCGACCAGGCCAGGCCCGAGGCGGGCCAGCGCGGCATCGTGATCAGCGCCACGGAGAAGCTGCCCCAGGGCGTGGCGCTGCTCGACACCCCCGACATCGACTCGGTCGTCGAGGAGCACCACGAGATCGCCCACCGCATGCTCGACGCCGCCGACCTGTGGATCTTCGTCACCACCGCCGCCCGCTACGCCGACGCCCCCGCCTGGAACCTGCTCCGCCTGGCCAAGGAGCGCGGCGCCAGGCTGGCCATCGTGCTCTCCCGCGTCCAGGACAGGGCCCGCGAGGTGGTGCTCAAGCACTTCGTCCGGATGCTCACCGAGTACGGCCTGGGCGAGATCGACCGGTTCGTCATCAGCGAGTCGAAGGTCGCCGACGGTCGGCTGCCCGACAGCGAGGTGACCGAGGTGCGGCTGTGGCTCGCCGAGCTGTCCGTCGACGGGGCCCGCCGCGCCCAGGCGGTCAAGGAGACGCTCAACGGCGTGCTCGACAGCTTCCGCACCCGCGTGCCGGCGCTGGCCAAGCACCTGGAGGCGCAGGTCGCCTTCCGCGGTGAGCTGCGCGGCGACGTGGAGGCCGCCTACCTCGGCGCCCTCACGGACCTCGACAAGGCGTTCAGGAGCGGTGCGCTGATCCACGGCGAGGTGCTCGCCCGCTGGCAGGACTTCGCCGGCTCCGGCGACCTGATGCGCTCGCTCCAGCTGCGCAAGCGCGCCAGGAGCGGCAGGCAGACGCCCGAGCGGATCATCGCGTTCAGGGCGGCGCTGCGGGCCGGCCTGGAGTCCGTGATCGTGGCCGCCGCCACCCGCGCGGCTGAGGAGGTGACCGCTCGCTGGCGGCACCGCGCCGAGGTCGGGGCGGCGCTCGCCGACGGCCTGGAGCGACCTTCCGACGACCTCGTACGGCACGCCGGCCGGGCTGTCGCGGCCTGGCAGGAACACGTCACCGAGCTGGTCCGCACCGAGGGCGTGGCCAAGCGGACGGTGTCGAAGCTGGTGTCGTTCGACGCCGACTCGCTGTCGCTGATCTTCATGGTCGCCATGTTCAGCGGCGGCCATGTCGAGGGGGTGCCGCACCGGCTGGTCAAGGCGCTGCTGGGCGCCGAGTCGCTGCGCGGCATCGGCGCCAAGGCGCTGAGCGACCTGCGGGCCAGGATCAGCATGCTGTTCGACGAGGAGTCCATGCGATACGTGCAAGCGCTCGACTCGGCCGGCATCCCCGACGAGTCCGCCGCGACGCGGCTCTACCAGGCCACGTACAACCTTGAGGTCGCACGATGACCACCGTCACCACGCCCAGGCCGGGGCTCTCGTCCCGGCTGTCCGCGCTGTCCAAGGTCGTGGAGCTCGGCCCCGGACGGCTCGACCCCAAGCTGATGTCGGAGGCCGAGTCGCTGCTGCTGCGCGCCGGTGACCGGCTCAAGCTGTCGTCGGAGCACACCGTGGTCGCCCTCGCGGGCGGCACGGGCAGCGGCAAGTCGTCGCTGTTCAACGCCGTCTCGGGGCTGGAGCTGTCGCCGACCGGCGTGCGGCGGCCCACCACCGCCCGCACCCACGCCTGCGTGTGGGGGCTCGAAGGCGCGGCGCCGCTGCTCGACTGGCTGCAGATCCAGTGGCGCCACCGGTTCGCCCGGGCCAGCGCGCTGGACAAGGGCGAGAGCCAGCTGCACGGGCTCATCCTGCTCGACCTGCCCGACCACGACTCGATCAGGGCGCTCAACGACAACGAGGCCGACCGGCTCATCGGGCTGGCCGACCTGGTGGTGTGGGTGCTCGACCCGCAGAAGTACGCCGACGCCTCCACCCACCGCCGCTACGTCACCGAGCTGGCGGGCCACGAGGCGGTGACCGTGTTCGCGCTCAACCAGGCCGACCGGCTCTCCACCGAGGAACTGGCCGAGCTGGTCATCGACCTCAACGACCTGCTCCGCCGCGAAGGCGTCGAGCACCCGACGGTCGTGCCGACCTCGGCCGTCACCGGCCGCGGCGTCGAGAGCCTCAAGAGCGTCGTCGCGGCGGCCGTCTTCCGCCGCCGGGCCGCGATCCAGAGGCTGGAGGCCGACCTCCGCAAGCTGGAGCAGCGGATGACGGCCGCCATGCCGGTCGGGGAGGCGCTGGCCATCCCCGCCGCGGTGGACGAGGCCCGCAAGATGGGCCTGGTGGACGCGCTCTGCGACGCCGTCGGCGTGCCGGCCGTGGGCGAGGCCATGGAGAACATCTACGTCGAGCGCTCCAACCAGTGGGTGGGCTGGCCGTTCCCGCGCTGGGCCGACCGGTTCCGCCCCGACCCGATCAAGAGCCTCCGCCTGGAGGACGTCAGCGACGAGATCAAGGGCATCGCGGCCGGCACCGTGACCGCGCAGGCGGCCGAGGTCACCAACGCCGTCCAGGCGCTGGCCGAAGGGCTGTCGGGCACCATGCACCCGGTGTGGCGGTCGTCGCTCCACCACGCGGCCCGCTCCCGGCTGGGCAAGGTGCCGTCGGCGCTCACCGAGGACCTCACCGAGGTCGCGCCCCAGCTCGACCGGGTGCCCGCCTGGTGGCGGCTGCTCAAGGCGTGGCAGTACGCCCTGGTGGCGGCGTTCGGGTGCGGCGTGCTCTGGCTCCTGCTGGGGCTGCTCATACCGGGCGCGCTGCCGCCGGCGCTGGAGCTGATGGGCGACACCGCGGCGCTGCCGTGGGCGGCGCTGATGACGGTGTCGGTGCTCGGGCTGGGCGCCCTGTCGGGCATCGCCTCACGCAACTTCGTCGAGCTGGGCGCCTCGCGCGAGCGGGAGCGGCTGGAGCGGGAGATGCGGCGGCGGGTGGCGGCGATCGCGGAGAAGATGGTGGTGGAGCCGGTGGAGCGCGAACTCGCCCGCCACCACGCCTTCTACACCGCGATGCGCGGCCTGTCGAGCTGACCTTCCACAGCCTCCGCGCCCGCCGGGCGGTCATCCCCAGAACACCGCTCGGCGGCTTCGCGGGCGGGCCGTGGTCGGCACCGTGGTCCCAGGTCGCGGGCGTCCGGCCCGCCACAGGGGAGGCAACGGATGAACGACATCTACGTCACGCTCACCGGCAACGTCGCGGCGGAGCCGCGTCAATACACCTTCGACGACGGGTCCAAGGTCACCTCGCTCCGGGTGCTCACCGCCCATCGCTACTTCGACAGGAAGTCGGGCCAGTGGGCCGACGGCGAGAAGGTCTGCTTCGCGGTGCGCTGCTGGCGCGCGCTGGGCGACAACGTCGCCCAGTCCGTACGGGTCGGGCAGCCGGTGGTGGTGTCGGGCAAGCTCCGCATCCGCGAGTTCGGCCCGGAGGGTGACCGGCGTTTCATGCCCGAGGTCGAGGCCTCGGCCGTGGGCCACGACCTGCGCTGGGGCACCGGCACCTTCGTCAAGCCCGAGCGGGCGGGCGGCGGCCCGGTGAGCAGGGAGATGCGCGACCGCCTCGACGAGGAGACCCAGGACTGGGCGATGGGCGCCGCCCGCAAGGGGCCCGGCATGGTGGTCAGGGAGATCCCGGCGGACGAGGCCGCGGTGCGCATCATCGGCGCCGACGACAACGAGAAGGAGTCCGAAGACGCCGAGTGGCCACAGGAAGAGCGAGCCGCAGCCTGATGCCCCGTCCATGGCGGCGCGCCATTTCCGGCGTCCGGCCAGGTGGTCCGGTGCCGGCGGTGGCGCGCCGACCGTGGCGTTCGGTCAGGTGGTCCGGTGCTGGCGGTGGCGCGCCGATCCTGGCGTCCGGTCAGGTGATCCGGCGCTGGAAGTGGCGCGCCGGCCCCGGCGTCCCGCCAGGAGGGCCCGCGCCGGAAACGGCGTGCCGGCTCCGGCGTCCGGCCAGGTGGTCCGGTGGTGGAAGTGGCGCGCCGATCCCGGCGTCCCGTCAGGAGGTCCGGCCGCTGGCGGTGGTGCGCCGCCTCTGGCGTCCCGCCAGGAGGTCCCGCGCCGGAAACGGCGCGCCGATGTCGCGTAGCCGGTGGCGGGCGTCCGGCCGGGTCCTCCCCGGTTCTCCGCAGGCTCTCCGGGGTGACGGCGGGATGAGCGGGCCGGGGGCATGCCTCACGGTGCCTAGCCCGGGGGTTTCCCGAAGAGGTCGATGAGATGACCTCGGCGCTGGCGAGAGGTCGCGCGGGTGATGCTGGAACACGAGGGATGCGGGAAGACGAACCGGGCCCCGGGAAGGTGGGGGGAGGGGGCATCGGTGGCGCGCTGAGTGGTGAGCGCCGGGGCCGATGGGTCGCCCGCGTGGAGGGCAAGGGCGGTCGTCAAGTCCAGATGACGCCCCGCATCATGATGTGCTCCCTTCGCAGTGGCTTGTTCGCGGAAGCGAACCGTGTCCACATCCAGCCAACCACATAAGCTCTGCGGTTTCTCTGGCAAAGCTATCGTTTCCCATCGCGCACCGCACACTCCGCAACTATTGTGTTACACATCGTTAGTGGGAGGGGAGACCACATGGCGGCGGCCAGTCACACCTCGATAAAGCGACGTGACGGTCTGTCCGCATTGGTCTCCCGATGGCCATTTCTCGGCCAACGCCGGGCCTTGGTCGCCTACATCAGTGTGATCGTCGTCGCCGACCTGGCCGCGATCGCCGCGACGGCCCTCACCACCCCCTTCCACTGGCGCAGCCTGATGGTCTTCGCGGCGCTGATGGGCTGCGGCGCGGTCTGCATCGAGGCCACCCGACGGCTCGGCATGCCGGCGGGGGTGTCGCGTGACCTGCTGTCGGCCTGGTGGCTGCCCGTCGCGCTGCTGCTGCCGCCGGTGTACGCGCTGCTCGCGCCGATCGTGCTGCAGACGCTGCTGCAGCTGCGGGTCCGGGCGGCGGTGCTGCACCGGCGGGTGTTCAGCGCGGCCGCGATCGGCCTGGCCGGGTGCGCGGCGTCCCTGCTGTTCCACGGGCTGGCCCCGGAAGCCTGGCCGCTCTCGGGGAGCGACAGCGCCACCATCATGCTGGCTATCCTGGCCGCCGTGGTGTTCGCGCTCATCAACACCGCCCTGATCGCGATCGCCGCCCACACCGCCAACCCCGACCTCGGCTGGCGCGCGGTGCTCTGGGACCGGGAGAGCTTCACGCTGGACGTGGTGGAGCTGTGCCTCGGCGTCACGGTGACCGTCGGGTGCGGCCTGCACCCCATCCTGCTGCTGCTCGCCCTCCCCCCGGTCGTGCTGCTCCAGCGCAGCCTCCTGCACGCCCAGCTGCAGGCGGCGGCCCGCACCGACGCGAAGACCGGCCTGCTCAACGCCGCCGCCTGGCAGCGGGAGGCCGACACCGAGATCGTCCGCGCGCGCCGTACGGGAGAGACGCTCGCGCTCCTGATCATCGACATCGACCACTTCAAACGGGTCAACGACGCCCACGGGCATCTGGCCGGAGACCTGGTGCTGGTCAACGTGGCGGACGTGCTCCGCGGCCAGTTGCGCGACTACGACCTGGTGGGGCGCTTCGGCGGCGAGGAGTTCGTCGTGCTGCTGCCGGGGGCCGACCTGCACGAGGCCCGCCGGGTCGCCGAGCGTCTGCGTGCCCGGATCGGCCGCATGTCCGTCCCCGCCGACGAGGCGGTCATCTCGGTCACGGTCTCGGCGGGCGTCGCCCTGATGTCCGAGCACGGCGACGACCTCATCGAGCTCCTGGCGGCCGCCGACCTGGCCCTCTACCGGGCCAAGGAGCTGGGCAGAAACCGCGTCTGCGTCCCCGCCGTCCCGCCCCGTCTCCAGGGCGACCCGGCCGGCTGACCTCGCGGCTCCCCGGCAGGCCCGGCCAGGAAGGCCCTTCGCCGTCCCGTTCGGAAGCTCGGGCGGGAGCCCCTAAGCTAGATACCATGCCGGAGTACATCTATACGCTTCAGCGCGTGCGCAAGGCGCATGGCGACAAGGTTGTCCTTGACGACGTCACCCTGTCGTTCCTGCCAGGGGCCAAGATCGGTGTCCTGGGGCCCAACGGCACGGGCAAGTCGACGCTGCTCCGGATGATGGCCGGTCTGGAGCAGCCGTCCAACGGCGAGGCGCGGCTGATGCCGGGCTTCACCGTGGGCATGCTCCAGCAGGAGCCGCCTCTCAACGAGGAGAAGACCGTGCTCGGCAACGTCCAGGAGGGCGTCGCCGAGACGATGAGGATGCTCGAGCGCTACAACGAGATCGCCGAGCAGATGGCCACCGACTACAGCGACGAGCTGCTCGACGAGATGGGCAAGCTGCAGGAGCAGCTTGAGCACCGCAACGCCTGGGATCTCGACAGCCAGCTGGAGCAGGCGATGGACGCCCTGCGCTGCCCGCCGCCCGACGCCGACGTGACGACGCTGTCCGGTGGCGAGCGCCGCCGCGTGGCCCTCTGCAAGCTGCTGCTGGAGGCGCCCGACCTGCTGCTGCTCGACGAGCCGACCAACCACCTCGACGCCGAGAGCGTCCAGTGGCTGGAGCAGCACCTGGAGAAGTACGCCGGCACCGTCCTGGCCGTCACCCACGACCGCTACTTCCTCGACAACGTCGCGACCTGGATCCTCGAGCTCGACCGCGGCCGTGCCTTCGCCTACGAGGGCAACTACTCGACCTACCTAGAGGCCAAGGCGGCCCGGCTCAGGGTCGAGGGCCAGAAGGACGTCAAGCGCAAGAAGCGCCTCGAAGACGAGCTGGAGTGGGTCCGGTCCAACCCGAAGGCCCGCCAGACCAAGAGCAAGGCCCGGCTCCAGCGCTACGAGGAGATGGCGGCCGAGGCCGACAAGCACCGCAAGCTCGACTTCGACGAGATCCAGATCCCGCCGGGCCCGCGCCTCGGCACCACGGTCATCAGGGCGGAGGATCTCACCAAGGGCTTCGACGACCGCCTGCTGATGGAGAAGCTCACCTTCGACCTGCCGCGTAACGGCATCGTCGGCATCATCGGCCCCAACGGCGTCGGCAAGACCACGCTCTTCCGCATGATCACGGGTGACGAGCAGCCCGACGGCGGCGCCATCACCGTCGGCGACACCGTCAAGATCTCGTACGCCGACCAGAGCCGGGGCGGCATCGACCCCAACAAGAACGTGTGGGAGGTCGTCTCCGACGGGCTCGACCACATCAAGGTCGGCAACGTCGAGATGCCGTCGCGCGCCTACATCGCCGCGTTCGGGTTCAGGGGGCCCGACCAGCAGAAGAAGGCGGGTGTGCTGTCCGGCGGCGAGCGCAACCGGCTCAACCTGGCGCTGACCCTCAAGCAGGGCGGCAACGTGCTGCTGCTCGACGAGCCCACCAACGACCTCGACACCGAGACGCTGTCCTCGCTGGAGAACGCGCTGCTGGAGTTCCCGGGCTGCGCCGTCATCACCTCCCACGACCGGTGGTTCCTCGACCGGATCGCCACGCACATCCTGGCGTGGGAGGAAGGGTCCAACTGGTTCTGGTTCGAGGGCAACTTCGCCGACTACGAGAAGAACAAGATCGATCGGCTGGGCGCCGACGCGGCCCGCCCGCACCGGGTGACCTACCGCAAGCTGCACCGCGACTGATCGCGTGGTTCCACCCGAGATCCCGCACGGAGACCGTCTCCGTGCGGGATCTCGCGTTTCCGGGGTGTACGAGAGATGTCTAGAATCAGATTCTAGATTCGCTGAGGGGAAGGAGTCCGGGTGGAGCTCGAACTGGACGGCGTCGAGGTGGCCTTCGACCACACGGCCGTGGCCGCGCCGCGCATCAGGGACCTGCTGCCCATCTACCGCGACCTGCTCGGTGGGCGGCACCTCGGGGGCGGGGGCGACAACCGGCGGGCCGGATACCGGACCCTGCAGCTCACCTACACCAACGGGAGCAAGATCGAACTGATGGAGCCGCTGCCCGGCTCGACGTTCTTCGACAGCTTCTTCGAGCTGACCCGGGGCAGGGGCGGCGTGCACCATCTCAACTTCCACGTGAGCGACATCGACGCGGCCGTGGCTGAGCTGAGGGGGAAGGGCTACCGCCTGCACGGGCTGAACCTGTCGGATCCCCGCTGGCGGGAGGTGTTCCTGCACCCGAAGGAGGCGCACGGGGTGCTGATCCAGCTCGCCCAGGTGGGTCCGCGCCCGGACGGGCCGAGGGCGACGCTGGAGCAGGTGCTGGCCGGCGAGGGCAGGAACGGGAACGGGATCCCGAGCCCTTGAGCAAACGCAGAAGAAAAATCTAGAGTGGGGTTCTAAAACCGAGAGGCGGGAGCCCCATGAAGCCCGTACCACGCCCCACTCCCGACACCCAGCCCTTCTGGGACGGGACGGCGGCCGGAGAGCTCAGGATCCAGCGCTGCCTGGCCTGCGAGCGTCACTACTTCTATCCCCGGCCGAGCTGCCCGCGCTGCGGCTCCGGCTCCGTCGAGTGGGTGCGGGCCAGCGGCAGGGCCACGCTCTACTCGTACGTGATCAACCACCGGCCGGCGCCCGGGTTCGAGGGGCCGTACGCGATCGCGGTGGTGGAGCTGGAGGAGGGGGTGCGGATGATGACGAACCTGGTCGGCGTCGAGCCCGCGCCCGAGAACCTGGAGCTCGACATGCCGCTGCGGGTGACGTTCGAGGAACGCGGCGAGGTGCACGTGCCCCTCTTCGAGCCCGCGGGCGGTGGCCGGTGAAGCCGGTGATCGCGGGCGCCGCCGAGACCGACGAGGTCGGCCGGCTGCCCGGCCACTCGACGATGGAGCTCCACCTGGAGGCCGCGCGCAACGCGCTGGCCGACGCGGGCATGAGCAAGGACGACATCGACGGCATCGCCACCGTCGGCACCCCGGGCCCCATCCAGGTCGCCCACGCGCTGGGCATCACCCCGTCCTGGCTCGACGGCACCGGGGTCGGCGGCTCGTCGTTCCTGTTCCACGTGCGCCACGCGGCCGCCGCCATCCGGGCGGGGCTCTGCCGTACGGTGCTGATCACGCACGGCGAGTCGGGCCGGTCCCGGATCGGGGCGCCGCGGTTCTCGATGGCGCCCGACTCGCTGATGGGCCAGTTCGAGATGCCGTACGGGGTGATGGGCCCGACGACCACGTTCACCCTGACGGCGCTGCGCTACATGAAGGAGTTCGGCCTCACCCACGAGCAGCTCGCCGAGGTCGCGGTGGCGCAGCGGCGCTGGGCGCACCTGAACCCGCGGGCCATGCACCGCGACCTGATCACGGTGGACGACGTGCTGGCCTCGCGGATCGTCGCCTACCCGTTCCACCTGCTGGAGTGCTGTCTGGTGACCGACGGCGGCGGCGCGCTGGTCGTCACGAGCGAGGACCTGGCCCGGCGGGACGACCCGGTCTACCTGCTGGGCTCGGGAGAGGCGATGGACTCGCCGATGATCTCGCAGATGGAGGACTTCACCACGGCCAAGGGGTTCCGCCTGTCGGGGGAGGCCGCGTTCGCCGAGGCGGGCATCTCGCACGACGACGTGGACCACCTGATGGTGTACGACGCCTTCGCGCACGTGCCGATCTACGGGCTGGAGGACCTGGGGTTCGTCAAGCGGGGCGAGGCCGGCGCGTTCATCGCCGAGGGCCACACCTCACCCGGTGGGCGGCTGCCCCTGAACACGAACGGCGGCGGCCTGTCGTACACGCATACCGGGATGTACGGGATGTTCGCCATCCAGGAGGCGGTGCGGCAGCTGCGCGGCGAGGCGGCCGCGCAGGTGCCGGGGGTGGAGGTGAGCGTCGTGCTGGGGAACGGCGGCATGTTCGCCTCGGCCGCCACGCTGGTGCTGTCGAACCGGCTGCCGTGAGGCTTCAGGAAGCGGTGGTCCGCCGCCGCTTCCTGGGCAGGGTCATTCCCCGATCGTGCCGAGCCGGGCGTGGCCCTTGATCAGGTTGCGCGCGATCGTGCGGCGCTGGATCTCGTCGGTGCCCTCGAAGATGCGCAGCAGTCGCAGCTCGCGGTACCACCGCTCGATCGGCAGCTCCTTGGTGTAGCCCATGCCGCCGTGGATCTGCAGCACCCGGTCGACCACCTGGTTCGCCATGACCGCGCCGTTGAGCTTGGCGATCGAGGAGGCGTGCCGGGCGTCCATGCCCTGCTGGACGCGCCAGGCCGCGTAGAGCGTCAGCCACTTGGCCGCCTCGATCTCCACCTGCGAGTCGGCGATCATCCACTGGATCGCCTGGTATCCGGCGATCGCCTGGCCCATGGACTTGCGGATCTTCGCGTACTCGACGGCCATGCCCAGCATCCGCTCGGCCGAGCCGATGGCCCTGGCGGGGATCATGTAACGGCCCTGGCCGATCCACTGCATGGCCAGCTCGAAGCCCTTGCCCAGCTCGCCCAGGATGTTCTCCTCCGGCACCCGGACGTCCTGGAACACCAGCGACGCGGGCCCCCACTCGCCCATCGTGGGGATCGGCTCGGACGTCCAGCCCATGTCGCGGTCGACGAGGAAGCAGGTGACCCCGTACGGCTCGGCGACGGCGAACACCATGACGAAGTCGGCCTCGCTGCCGCCGGTGATGAACGTCTTCTCGCCGTTGATGACCCACTCGGCGCCGTCGCGTACGGCCCTGGCGCTGATGTTGCGGGCGTCGGAGCCCGCGCCCGGCTCGGTGATGGCGAAGCAGGAGCGGCGCTCGCCCTCGATGGTGGGGATCAGGTAGCGGCGCTTCTGCTCGTCGGTGCCGGCGTACAGGATGTTGTCGGCGCTGCCGCCGAAGGTGAACGGCACGAACGTGCGGCCCACCTCCATGGCGATGATCGCCGACATGATGGGGCCGAGCGCGGCGCCGCCGTACTCCTCGGGGGTGTTGATGCCCCACAGGCCGGTCTTGCGCGCCTTGTCCCGCAGCTCCTGGGTGACGCCGGGGTCGAGCGCGGGGCGGCCGGCGCGCTCGTTGCGCAGCACGTCCGGCTCCAGCGGCATGATCTCCTTCTCCACGAAGGCCCGGACGGTGTCCCTGATCTGCCGTTCCTCGGTGCTGAGCGAGAAGTCCACGGCCGCCTCACTTCCTAGAACAAACCTCTAGGAGAAGGTTCGGCTCTCGGGCGGCAGGCTGTCAAGAATATGATTCTAGAATTTCTCGCCTCTAAGATGTTCGCATGGCACGCAAGACCTCGTGGGAATGGAGCCGTACGGCGCAGACCCGCAAGAGCATGCTCCAGGCGGCGCGGGAGGTGTTCGGCGAGCACGGCTTCGCCGAGGCCGGGGTCTCCGAGGTCGTCGCCCGCGCCGGCTCCAGCGTCGGCAGCCTCTACCACCACTTCGGCGGCAAGACCGAGCTGTTCCTCGCCCTCTACGAGGACCATCAGGCGGCCCACGAGCAGGCCGCGGGCGCCAGCGTGGCGCGGGCCAAGCAGGAGGGCGTCACCGACCCGGTCGAGCTCCTCATCGCCGGTGCCCGCGCCTACCTCGACGGCGCGTGGGAGCGGCGCGACCTGGTCCGGCTGTTCATCGACGGCGACGGGCCGCCCGGCTTCGAGCTGATCCGCCGCACGCGCAACCGCGAGTGGGTACGGCAGAACGCCGTGCTGCTCGGCTCCGGCGGCGACCCGCTCGACCGGTTCACCGTGACGGTGCTGACCAGCATCATCGGCGAGGCCGCCCGGGAGGTGGCCACCAGCGACTCCGAGGAGGACGCGCGCGAGGTGGCCGAGGCGGCGATGACGCTGATCCGCCGCCTCGACCCGCTCAGGATCCGCTAGCCTCCCGGCCGGGGATCTTCCCGTTGGTCAGCGCGTTCGGCGCGGCCTTGTCCACCAGCGCCGGGATCACCGCGCCCAGCTCCGCCGGGTCCCAGCGGGAGCCCTTGTCCACCTCCGGGCCCGCGTGCCAGCCCTCGGCCACGCTGATCCGCCCGGCCCGCACGTTGAACACCCGGCCGGTGACGCCGCGCGACTCGGCGCTGCCCAGCCAGACCACCAGCGGCGCCACGTCGTCGGGGTCCGCGTCGGCGTCGCCCGGGATGATCCCGTCGGTCATCCGGGTCAGCGCGGTCGGCGCGATGGCGTTGACCGTGACGCCGTAGCGCTCCAGCTCCCTGGCGGCGATGACGGTCAGGCCCGCGATGCCCGCCTTGGCCGCGCCGTAGTTGCCCTGGCCGGGGTTGCCGTAGATGCCGGAGGACGAGGTGGTGTTGATGATCCGGGCGTCGACGGGCCGACCGGCCTTGGCCTGCTCGCGCCAGTAGGCGGCGGCGTGGCGCAGCGGGGCGAACGTGCCGCCCAGGTGCACCCGGACCACCGCGTCCCACTCCTCGGCGCTCATGTTGAACAGCATCCGGTCGCGCAGGATCCCGGCGTTGTTGACCAGCACGTGCAGGTCGCCGAAGCGCTCGACGGCGGCCTCGACCAGCCGCCTGGCGCCGTCGAAGTCGGCGACGTCCTCGCCGTTGACGATCGCCTCCCCGCCCATGGCCTCGATCTCCGCGACGACCTCCGCCGCCGCCCCGGACGAGCCGGTGCCGTCCACCTCGGCGCCCAGGTCGTTCACCACCACCTTGGCGCCCTGCCGGGCGAACTCCAGCGCGTGCCCCCGGCCGATGCCCCTGGCCGCGCCCGTGACGATCACCACGCGGCCCTCGGCGATCCCGCTCATCTCGACACCTCGATCCCTCGGCTGACTGATGCGAACAAAATTCTAGTAAGCAAATCTAGAAATGGTAGGCCCTGTCGGGGTCTTGACGGCGAACCGGTACCGTTGCCTCGTGGTCGAACACTCCCTGGCGCAACGGCACGTCTTTCTCCGAATGGTGCGATTCGCGGACATCGACTCGCAAGGACATGTGAACAACGTCCGCTTCTTCGACTACCTTGAGGACGCCCGCTGGGGAATGCTCCACGTCGACCCGTACAAGGCGGGCGAACCCCCCTTCAAGGGCCTGGTCGTGACCCGCCACGAGATCGACTACCTGCGGCCGCTCGGCCTCCGCGCGGAGCCGGTCCGGGTCGAGTCGTGGGTGACCGAGATCAGCCCGGTGCGCTTCACGCTGAAGTACGAGATCCTCGACGACGACGAGCTGTACGTCACGGCCACCTCCAAGCTGGTGGCCTACGACGCCGAGCGGGCGGCACCGCGCCGGCTCACCGAGGACGAGATGGCGTACCTCAAACGCTTCGCGTGAGCGCCCCGCACCGACGGCGCTGGCTCATGCTGGCCCTCGGGGTCAACGCGCACGCCGGCGTCACCCTCGGCCTGGCCGGGCTGCCCCTGGTCATCCCCGACATCCAGCGTCACTTCGGCGTCTCCCTGCCGGTGGCCGGGATCATCGCCAACGCGCCCGGCATCGGCATCCTGCTCGCCCTGGTCGCCTGGGGCGCGCTGGCCGACCGGTACGGCGAGCGGCTGATCCTCGGCCTGGGCGTCGGCGGTGCCGCCCTGCTCTTAGCCGCAGCCTCCTTCGCGGGGAACGCCTGGGCGGTGGTCGCGCTGCTCGCCGGGGCCGGGGCGGCGGGCTGCGCCGCGATGGTGGGCGGCGGACGCATCGTGCTGCGCTGGTTCGAGCCGCCCGAGCGCGGCGTGGCCATGGGAGTGCGGCAGGTCTCGTACACGCTCGGCATGGCCGTGGCCGGGTTCACGCTGCCGCCCGTGGCGCGGGCGTACGGCATCTCCGGCGTCATGCTGGTCTGCGCGGGCGTGAGCCTGCTGGCCGCCGTGCTGGCGGGCGTGTTCCTGGCCGAACCGCCGCACGCCGTCGCCGGGGCCGCCAGGAAGCCCGCCGGGTCCCCGTACCGGCAGCCCGCGCTCTGGCGCGTGCACGCCACGAGCGGGCTGCACGTGGTGCCGCAGGTCGTCGTCGGCACGTACGGGGTCGCCTGCCTGGTCGAGGTGTACGGGTGGGACGGCGTGGCGGCCGGGCAGCTGTTCGCGGGGGCGGCCGTCGCCGGGGCCGCCACGCGGGTCGCGGCGGGCCGCTGGTCCGACGTGACCGGACTGCGGATGGCGCCGCTGCGGCTGCTCACCCTCACCGCGCTCGCCGCCCTCGCCCTGCTGGTGCTCGGCACGTACGCGGGATCCGGGCTGGGCGTGGCCATGCTGGCGCTGGCCGCGGTGATCACCGTGGCCGGGAACGGGCTGGCCTACCTCGCCGCCGGCGAGCTGGCCGGGCCCGCGGCGGCCGGCCGGGTGCTCGGCGTCCACAACACGGTGCAGAACACGGTGGCGCTGGCCGTCACCCCCCTCGCCGGACTGCTGATCACCCAGTCGGGCTACTGGGCGGCCTTCGCCGCGGGTCTGGCGTGCGCGCTGGTCTCGCTACCGGTCATCCCGGTCCGCGACGAGCGCGCCACCCGGGCTAGCTGACGGCGCGCCGGAGCCACACGGCCGTGTCGGGCGGCAGGCTGCCGCCGACCGGGCCGCTGGACAGCAGCACGCTCTCGTGCGGCGGCAGCGGCGCCGGCTCGGTGCCGCAGTTGATCGCGCACACCAGCGGCCCGCGCGCGAACACGAGCACGTCCTCGGACGACTCCAGCCATTCCAGCCCGTACGGTACGGTCCGGGCCAGCTCCCGCCGGCAGGCCAGGGCGCGCCGGTAGAACTCCAGCATCGAACCGGGATCGCCGGTCTGCCGGGCCACGCTCAGCTCGGCGAACTCGTCGGGCTGCGGCAGCCACGGCTTCACCCCCTCGGGCGAGAACCCGTACGAGTCGCCCCGAGCGGACCACGGGATCGGCACGCGGCAGCCGTCGCGGCCCGGCAGCTCGCCCTTCGAGCGCTTGAAGACCGGGTCCTGCCGCGCCTCCGGAGGAAGATTCTCTACCTCAGGGAGTCCGAGTTCCTCCCCTTGGTAGAGATATGCCGACCCGGGGAGGGCAAGTGTCGCCAGGAGAGCGGCCCGCGCCCGCGCCATGCCGGTGCCGGGGTCGGCCGTGCCGTAACGGGTGCGGTGGCGTACCACGTCGTGGTTGGACAGCACCCAGGTGGCGAACGGGACCGTCGCCACCGTGTCGTCGATCACCTTCCTGAACGCGGTCGCCGACCAGGGCGCCTGCAGCCAGGCGAAGTTGAAGCTCTGGTGGAGCTCGTCCGGGCGCACGTACAGCGCCAGGTCCTCCAGCGTGTCGGTCCACACCTCGCCCACCGCCATCCGCTCGTCCGGGTAGGTGTCGAGCAGCGCCCGCCAGTCGCGGTAGACGTCGTGGACCTCCGGCTGACCCCAGACCGGGGACTTGGACATGAACGACTGGTCGCGCACGTCCGGCAGGTCCTCCGCCTTGAACAGCCCCATCGCCACGTCGATGCGGAACCCGTCGACGCCCTTGTCCAGCCAGAACCGCAGGATGTCCAGGAACTCCTCCCGGACCTCGGGGTTGCGCCAGTTGAAGTCCGGCTGCTCGGGCGCGAACAGGTGGAGGTACCACGACCCGTCGTCCACCTGGGTCCAGGCCGGGCCGCTGAAGGTGGACTGCCAGTTGTTGGGCCGGTCGCGGAAGATGTAACGGTCGCGGCCCTCGCCCCGCAGCGCGGCCTGGAACCAGGGATGCTCGGAGGAGCTGTGGTTGGGCACGACGTCCACCAGCACCCGCAGGCCGAGCGCGTGCGCGTCGGCCACCAGCGCGTCGAAGTCGGCCAGTGTGCCGAACAGCGGGTCGACGCCGCGGTAGTCGGCCACGTCGTAGCCGCCGTCGGCCATGGGGGAGGGGTAGAAGGGGGTCAGCCAGACGGCGTCGACCCCCAGGTCTCTCAGGTAGGGCAGGCGTTCACGTATCCCCGCGAGATCGCCGACGCCGTCTCCGGAGGCGTCGGCGAAGCTGCGGACGTAGATCTCATAGACGACGGCATCACGCCACCAGGGGATGTCCATGTGGCGTGTCATGCCCGCTACGTCGGAGAGTTCACCAGGCTGTGGGCGGCGTTGACCAGATAGGTCCAGAGCCGGCTCTCCTGCTCCTCGGTCAGGCCGAGGTCGTCGACGGCGTCACGCATGTGCTTGAGCCAGGCGTCGCGCTCCTGCTGGCCGATCACGAACGGCACGTGGCGCATCCGCAGCCTCGGGTGCCCGCGCTGCTGGCTGTAGGTGCCGGGGCCGCCCCAGTATTGGACGAGGAACATGCGCAGCCGCTCCTCCGCGCCGGCGAGGTCGGCCTCGGGATACATCGGGCGCAGCAGGGGATCTTCCGCCACCCCTTCGTAGAAACGGCGCACGAGCCGCCGGAACGTCTCCTCGCCCCCGACGGCCTCGTAGAAGGAGGTTTCAGTCACGACCCCAGCCTATGCTCAGCCGACCATCGCAATGTCCGCCGCGTCGAGCGCCGCCTTGACCCGCAGCCGCAGCTCCCGCGCCACCTCTTCCTGCCTGGCCGGCAGCGTCTTGGCCGACAGGCGGAAGACCATGCTGCTGTCGGAGAGCTGCTCCACGCCGAACACCTGCGGGGGCTCCACGACGGCCGCCTCGCGCAGCTCGGCGTCGGCCCACATCTCCTCGGCGACGTTCTCCAGCACCACCCGCACGGTGGTGATGTCGCTGTCGTAGGGGACCGGCACGTCCACGTAGGCGCGCGACCAGCCCTGCGACTCGTTGCCGACGCGGGTGATGGTGCCGTTGCGCACGTACCACACCCGGCCGTCCTCGTCGCGCAGCCGGGTGACGCGCAGGGTGACCGCCTCGACGGTGCCGATGGCGGCGCCCGCGTCGATCACGTCACCCACCCCGTACTGGTCCTCCAGCAGCATGAACATGCCCGCGATGAAGTCCTTGACCAGCTCCTGGGCGCCGAAGCCGATGGCCACGCCGAGGATGCCGACGCTGGTGAGCAGCGGCGCGATGGGGATCGTCAGCCGGTCCAGCACGGTCAGCAGGGTCGTGCCGATGATGACGATGGTGGCGATGTGCCTGAGCACCGAGCCCATGGTCTCGGCCCGCTGCTTGCGGCGCTCGTGCAGCAGGGCGTCCACGCCGGCCGTGACCGTGCCCTTGCGGAAGCGTCCGACCGGGCGGGTCGCGGCCCGGTTGATGACCCGCGTGATGACGCGGTTGACGACGTTGCGGACCAGGAAGCCGATGATCAAAATCAGCACGATCGTGATCATGCTGGCCACCAGCGGCGCCCAGCTCGCGTTGTCCATCCAGCCGGCCAGCACTGAGCAGAGGAGTGTGTCCCCCTCGCAGATCTCCGCCATCTTGGTGCCCACCTTGTCGAGGTCCGGGACCATGGACGTGGTCGGTTCGGGCGATGGCGGCGACAGCAGGAACACTGAAGGGTCCTCCTCCGGAAAACGATTCGACCGGCGGTACGGGGCCGGATACGCCCCAAATTTACCGCCGGTCGAACCGGCCGCCGTCACATCACGCCGGGGAAGACGGGGTCATCAGGCCCTGGGCCGCGGAGGGAGGAACCTGACGCTCCGATGACGGTCGGCTCGGACGGGTCACGCACCCGGAAGCGTGTCCCGTGCCGTTTCCGGGGAGGGGTCCCCGAGCGCTTTCCGGCGAGGCCGAAAAGCGGGTCTCGATGGTTACGCAGAGTGACGGGAACCGGCGGGACGGCCAGAGTCCGCGCTGGCGCGCGGCTCTCCGCACCGGCCGTCCCGCCGGCTCCGTGGAGCCGCGGTGATGACGGTGAGCCGCGGTGGCTGCGCTCCACCCGGTTCACCGCCCGGTCACTCTCCCACCGCGGCGAGCACGCGGGCGACCTTGGTCGCCGCACCGGCCGGGTCGTCGACGGTGTGCAGCCGTTCCCCCCAGGACCAGCAGTACCACCAGTCGGGAATGTCGGTCGCGACGCGACAGGTGACGTTCTCGGACAGGCTCGTCGCCTTCGGATTGATGACCCTGACGAAGAGCCTGCCGCTCTGGGTCCGGACCACTCGCGCGAGCAACCCGCGGGCGTCGAGCTCCGACACCAGGCGCTCAAGATGCCCGAAGTTGTCGTCCCCCACCTTTCGTCCTCCCTCGAATCGTTGCGGTGGGCCAAAGATGACTCATGTCGGCTGGTTGCGCAACGCGACATACATGCTCACAGGGAGTCGCCTTGTCACTCCCGGAATGTAAGAAACAGTCCGCCGGAGGACGATCCTTATCCCTAGCCTTCAAGGAGGCGTTTTCAACACGCCATCATTAATCCATAGTCGAGGCTAGGCGGACTGCAACCTGGACGCTACTCTCAGTGACTAGGGTGATGAGCCGGTCGGGACACATGCGTGAGAGGGGCCGGGATGTCCGGCAGACAGCACAGGGAAACGGAAATGGCTCGCCGGATCAGGGCCAAGGGCCTTGCCGTCGGCCGCACCGCTGCCCAGATCGCTGAAGAGATCCACGAGGCCTGTGGCGCGCAGTTCGGCACAACCAAGATCAAGTGTCACCGCCTGGCCTACGGCATCGCGCTCGCCGACGTCATCGAACAGGTCAGAGCGCTGTTCGAACGCGACGAGAAGCCGGCCCCGGGCATCGGGGAGACCCTGCTGTCGGCGTACGAGAGCGGGCTGAAACGCCCCGGCCCCGAATACCTCCACTACCTGTGCACCGTCTACCGCGTCGAGCCCCCCTCGCTCGGCTACGACGGGCCGTGCATCTGCGGCCACGGCCATCGGATGCCCGGCGTCCTCGCGGGCGGCGCCGACGTGAACGGCCGTCACGGCGCGGCCCTGCCCGAGCCGACCGAGCTGCGCACCCCGTCGCTGCATCCCGACAAGAACGTCGACAGCGAGGAGGACGAGAACATCCTCCGGCGCGCACTCCTCAACCTGCTCAACAACGACGCCGGGGCGACCAAGCTCACCGGCCCGGTGCTGGGCGCCTGCGAGGGCATCCGCCGGCGGATGGACTACACGCTCGTGTCGTCCAGCGTCTCTCCCGCCATGCTCGACCAGTGGGAGGAGGCCACGCTCGCGTTCGGCCGGCAGTACACGACCACGGCGCCGCTCCGGCTGCTCTGCGACGTGCTGCTGGAGCTGAGCGCGGTACGCAACGCGATGACCCGGCGCCAGCCCATCGACCTGCAGGAGCGGCTGTGCCGGATGGCCGCCCAGCTCTCCGGGCTGAGCGGCATGATCATGATCAACCTGGGCGACCACCGGCTCGCCCGGTCGTTCTTCCGCACCGGCCGCACCGCCGCCGACGAGACCGGCGACCGGGCCCTGCGCGCGTGGGTGACCGCACGCGAGGCGCTCGTCCCGCTCTACTACGGCGACGCCCGCGAGGCGCTCAACCTCGCCAAGAAGAGCCGCGACCTGGCGGGCCAGACGCCGTGCGCGGCGCAGGCCATGGCTCCCGTCGTCGAGGCCAGGGCGCTGGCCATGCTCTCGGGCACAGACAGCCGCAAGGAGGTCGTCGACCAGGCCAAGCGCGCTCTAGCGCGGGCGCGCAGCGCCTTCTCCCACATCAAGGGGAAGGAGCGCGAGGACATGGCCTTCGGCTACACGGAGAAGCAGCTCTACTTCTACCAGGGTGACGTGCTGACCAAGCTGGGGCAGACACTGGAGGCCGACCTGGTGCTCGATCAGGCGCTCCACCAGTACCAGGACCACATCCTGGACCAGACGCTGATCAGGCTGGACCAGGCGCAGTGCAGGCTGATCGAGGGCGAGTCGGGCGAGGCGCTGCGGATCGGCACCGAGGCGCTGCGCCTGCTCGGCCCCGAATACCGCACCGACTTCATCATGCGTCCGGCCCTCGCGCTGGCGCAGGCGATCCGGGCCCGTGAGCCCGCCCACCCGGGCCTGGCCGCCTACGAGGAGCAGTTGCGGCCCCCGCAGCCCGTCGGGGGAGAAGGGGCCGGCGGTGCATGAGGATCCGCCGCTACCGGTGGTCTGACCTCGACACCATCCTCACCCTCCATCAGATCTGCCTCGCCGAGGTGGGGCTGGTGCCGGGCGACGGGGTCTACTACGACGACGACTTCCCCCGCATCCAGGAGATCTACCTGGCGTGCGGGGGCGACTTCCTGGTCGGCGAGACCGGCGGGAGGGTCGTCGCCATGGGCGGGCTGAAACCGGTCGACAGCGCGACCGCCGAGGTGTGCCGGCTGCGCGTGCACCCGGCGTTCCAGGGGCGCGGCTTTGGCTCCGCCATGCTTTCCGCGCTCGAACAGCGCGCGGCCGAGCTGGGTTTCCGCCGGCTGAGCGGTGACACCACGCTCAACCAGGGGGCCGCGCTGGTGCTGTACGAGCGGCACGGGTGGCGGGAGGTCGCGCGGGAGCAGGTGGGCGAGCTCACTGTCGTCTACGGGGAGAAGCGACTGTCACCCGCACCTGCTGAAATTTAAGGATATGTCGGAGAAGGCGCCCGTTTCGGGCGCTTTCTCCTTTTGATGTACGCGCTGGGCGGTTGGCAGATACGGCCGAAGAGGGGGCGGTGGTATGTGGGGAATTGCCGGATCTCCGGATTTAGAGGATAAGGATGTCCGGTCCTTCGAGTGAGGCTCTTCACTCCCGGTGGTAGAGGAACATCACCGCAGACCATCGGCGATCCGGCCGCCGTGATCCGTAGTGAGATGCTTCCGAACATGGCAGTCGTGCCCGCTCCCCGACCCCTCATGGGAGCCGTGCTTCTGTTGTTCGTCAGCGCCGCATGGGGGTCGGCCTTCCCGCTGATGCAGGATCTCATCCACCGCTTACCAGTCGAGGATCTGCTCGCCGAGCGCTACACGCTGGCGGCTCTGACGCTGCTCCTCATCCGTCCCAGGTGCCTGAGGGGGCTGTCGCGGCGGACGTGGATCAACGGGGTCATCCTGGGGGTCATGTTCGGGGTGGGGCAGAGCGCGCAGGCCGTGGCCCTCTACAGCCTGCCCGCGGCGGTCTCGGGGTTCGCCGTCGGGTGCAGTGTCGTGATCACACCGGTCATGGCGCTGGCGCTGTTCAAGGCCAAGGTGCCGTACCGGGTGTGGATCGGGGTGGTGCTGGCGATGGCCGGCATGACCGTGTTCACGCTGCTGCGCGGCATCGAGGACGGCGGCTTCTCGCTCCTGGCCCTCGGGGTGACGCTCTGCGCCGCGGCGCTGTACTCGGGTCACACGCTGCTGCTGGGCCGCCTGTCCAGGAAGGGCGAGCAGTTCGACGCGTACGCGCTGACGGTCATCCAGCTCGGGGTCATCGGCCTGCTGACCGGCGGGCTGGCCGTGCGCGACGGGATCACGCTGCCTGGCGAGACGTCCGACTGGGTGGTGCTCGGCCACCTGTCCGTCGTGTCGTGCGCGCTCGGCTTCCTGGCTCGCTCGTACGGGCAGGCGTACGTGTCGGCGGTGCCCAGTGCCGTGCTGATGTCGTCGCAGCCCTTCTGGGTGGCGGCCATCGCGGTGATCTGGTTCGGCGAGCAGCTGGGCTGGAGCATGCTGCTCGGGGGCGGGCTGATGGCGGCGGCGATGCTGCTGGCGGTGCCGTCGCCCGGGGCCGCGCTGGACGAGCCCCAGTCGCGCCGCCGTGACCTGCTCATGGTCTCGCGGCGGGCGTCCCGGGTGCTGGGCGAGCTGAAGGTCAAGCGCGGGGACCCGCTGATGCTGAACGGCAAGGTGCCGCCGGCGCTCCCGCCCGGTCCGTGCGGGGGCGCCGACGCGTGCCTGTGGCCTGGCCGTGCGGCCAAGGGGACGGGGGAGCCGAGCCTGGAGCGGCTCATCGAGCGGGCCAGCCGCATCGTCCGGGCCAGGAACGAGAACGCGGAGGGGTGCTGCGATTCGGAGCCGCGGCTGGGCCGTTGCCTGTGTGAGCTCATGAACGAACCCGGCGACAAAAGATCGGGGGCGACGTACCCCTGCCGGTTTCGGCCACAATAGGGGTATAGGCGGGAGAAATAATGAACGCTTCTCAGTAATTATACTCTGACTTATTGGGTATATATCTTGATATTCGCTGGAGTGTCCGAATAATGAATATCACTCCAGTGAAGAGGTGCATGATGAAGCGCATCGTCGTCCGCAAGCCCGGAACCGCGCGGCTCGGTGGGACCTCCAGCGTCATTCACAAGGGGTGACAGAGGAACGGTCCCACCTCAGAGCTCCGGGCGGTCCGCCCGTACGGTTCGGGAACGCGCGGCTGCTGATGCCCGTGATCGACGGTCATCGGCAGCCGCTCGGCCCCTACACCGTCGGCGCGGCGCTTCTGGGGGGACTGGTGCCGGAGGCCCTCGACCGGCGCCCCGAGCTGGTGGCCGAGCATGACATCGAGATCAGGGCCGTCGCGCCCGCGCTCGCGGATCTCGTGCCCGCCAGGCGGGTGACCCTCGACGCGCGGCTGTCCGACGAGGAGCGCATCCTCGTCCCCGCGCCCCGCCGCACGCTCCGGCTGGCCAACGGGGTCGCCGAGTTCGTCCGGCAGGTCGTGGAGCCCGGCCTCGCCCTGGTCGTCTGCAACGGGGACCACGCCGACCCCACCGACACCGAGCTGCTCGACGTGCTCATGCGCAGGATCCCGCCGGCCGTCCTGGCGATCACCGTGTACGCGGACGGTCCGGAGCCGCCGCCGGACACCCGGGACGCCGCCGAGCTGTGGACGCTCGTGGACCGGTGCGTACGGGAGGGTTTCCTGCACGCGGTGGCCGAGCTGGGGCAGCGCGCGCTGACGCTGGCCGGGCCCGGCGGCGAGCCGTGGTGGCGCCTCGCCCAGCGCACCGCGACCGCGCTCGGCGGCCTCGACCGGCGGGCCGAGGCGCGCGTCGTGTGGGAGGGGGCGCGCCGGTCCAGTCAGGACCCGGCCGTGCACGCCGCGACCGCGTACGGGCTGGCCATGCTGGACGCCCGCGACCCCGACCGGGCGCGGCGCGACCTGGGCAGGGCGCGCGGGTGGATCAACCAGGCGATCGCCATCTCGACGCTGCTGCCCGACCCCGGGCAGCGGGCGTTCAAGCTCGGCTTCGACCGCAACGGGCTGGCGCTCGTCGAGCTGCGCGAGGGCCGCCTGTCCGAGGCGCTGGCGCTGGTCGAGTCGGCCATCGAGCTGGCCGGGGAGCTCGGGGAGCGGCACCCGGTGCACCGGATGGTGCTGCTGGCCAACCGGGCCCAGCTGCTGGCCGGGCTGGGGCGGACCAAGGAGGCGCTGGAGGACTTCTCCGCCGCCATCGCCGTCGACCCGATGTTCCCCGACTACTACGTGGACCGCGGCAACCTGCTGTTCAAGCTGGGCCGGCACGCCGAGGCGCTGGCGGACTACGAGTCGGCGCTGGCGGCCGGGCCGCCGCTGCCCGAGGCGCACTACAACCGGGCGGAGCTCCGCATCGCCCAGGACGACGTGACGGGCGCGCTGGCCGACCTGGCCAGGGTGATCGAGCTCGATCCCGCCTACGTGGACGCGTACATCAACCGGGCCGGGCTGCTCGCCGCGCTGGAGCGGGACGCGGAGGCGCGGGCGGACGTCGAGGCCGGGCTCGCCTGCGCGCCCGGGAACCCGCACCTGCTCACGGTGCTCGGCCAACTGGAGACCGCGGCGGGACGGCTGCGGGAGGCGCGCCGGGCGCTGGACCTGGCGATCGACCGGGCGCCCTCGCTGGTGGCCGCCTGGGGCAACCGGGGAGTCCTCCGGTACGAGGCCGGCGATCCGGCCGGGGCGGTCGCCGACCTGACCCGGGCGATCGAGCTGGGCCCCCAGCCCGACCTGTACGCCAACCGGGCGGTCGCCCTGCGCGCACTCGGCCGCACCGAAGAGGCCGAAGCCGACGAAACCCGCGCGACCCACCACTGACCCAACCCCGGCTCCACTGCCACGTCCCCTCGCCGAGGGAAAGCGTCCCCCGGTTGCCCGCCGCGTTGGTCAGGCGTCGGCGGAGGGTGCGGGGATGAGGAGGGTTTTGCCGGTTACCTGGCGGGCCTCGATGGCGGCGTGTGCTTCGGCGGCTGACTCCAGCGGGAGCGCCAGGCCGATCGTGGGGCGGAGCCGACCCGCCGCGGCCTCCTCCAGCGCGGCCCTGGACAGCTCGCGCAGGTCGGTGGCGGGCCAGGGGACCGCCGTCACGCGCGGGCCCGGAGTGGTCATCGGGCCGCCCGCCATGCCGTAGACGCTCATCCGGCCGCCGTCGCGCAGCAGCGTCTCGGCGGTGGCGCCGATCTCGCCGCCCACCCCGTCGAAGACCACGTCCAGCGCACCGGCCGCGTCGCGGACCCGGTCGGCCCAGCCCGGCTCGGTGTAGTCCACGGTCAGCTCGGCGCCCAGCTCGGCGGCGAGCCCGCGCTTGGCCGCGCTGCTCGCCGCACCGATCACCCGGGCGCCGGCGGCCACCGCGAGCTGGACCAGGAGGCTGCCGACGCCGCCGCCCGCCGCCTCCACCAGCACCCACTCGCCCGGCTTCGGCCCGGCGGCGCGGGCCAGGCCGATGGCGGTGCGGCCGTCGGCCAGCAACGCCACCGCGTGCTCCGGCGAGACGCCGCCGGGGATCGGGATCACGTCGCCGGCGCCCGCCACGGCCAGCTCCGCGTAACCGCCGTAGCCGCCCAGCGTGCTCACCACCCGGGCGCCCACCAGCGACCCCGCCACGCCTTCGCCCACCGCCTTCACGGTGCCGGCCACGCCGTTGCCGAGGATCGCGGGCAGCTCGGCGGTGCGCGGCCCCCGGTCGGCCCGTACCTGCGTCTCCACGAATGTCACACCGGCGACCGCCACCTCGATCAGCGCCTGCCCGGGCCCGGGCACCGGATCGGGCACCTCCTCGGCGACCAGCGCCTCCGGGCCGCCGAACTTCCTCAACATCACCGCACGCATGACACACCTCTCCTCAACCGGAGCGTTCCGCTCCGATCGCGACGGTATATCGGAGCGCTGCGCTCCGCAAGGCGGCTATCCTGTACGGCATGAGCAGGCGCGGCAGGCAGGCCGAGGCGGCGCGCAACGACCTGCGGCTGCTGCGGGCCGCGCACGAGGTGTTCACCACCCAGGGCTTCGACGCCCCCGTGTCGGCCATCGCCAAGCGCGCCGGGCTGGGCATGGGCAGCCTCTACCGCCGCTACCGCACCAAGGAGGAGCTGCTGCAGCGGCTGTGCCTGATCGCCATGGAGCGGGTGGTGGAGGCGGCCTCGGCCGGGCTCGCGGAGGACGACCCGTGGGAGGGGTTCGCCGGGTACGTGCGGGCCTGCGTGGGTTTCGGGTCCGGGGCGCTGGCGCCGGTGGCGGGCACCATCGAGGTCACCGGCGAGATGTCGCGCACCGCGAGACAGGCCACCGAGCTGGCCGGCCGGCTCGTCGCGCGGGCCCGCGAGGCCGGGGCGCTGCGGGCTGACGTGACGGAGCTGGACGTGTCGCTGCTGATCGAGCAGTTCAGCAGGCCGGCTCCCGGGCCACCGGACGAGCTGCAGGACCGGTTCAAGCAGCGGCTCCTGGCCATCGCGCTCGACGGCCTGCGCGCCCCCGGCGCCACGCCCCTGCCCGGCGACCCGCCGTCACTCGACTGGTACGAAGGCCGCTGGACCCCCGACACCTCGTGAGGCATCGGAATGCCCTGCCCGGACGGGCCTTGGGGACTACCGTGGGTGCGTGGGCTTCAACGAGCTGCTACGCGATCTCCAGCCGGGCGCGAGCGCGCAGACGGCGGGCATCAGCCGAGGGCACGGCGGCCCGCCCGCCCGGACCCTCGCCGTCCGCTCCGGCCCGCACCGGCTGCGCTGCGCTTCCCTGCTCAAGCCGCTGTACGCGTGGGTCACCGCGGGTCGCATCCCCGACGCCGAGCGGTGGCGACGCCACGCCGAGCCGGCCGTGGTCATCTCGTCCAACGCCGACACCCGCAGCCTGTGGCTGGCCGTCGGGCCGCTGGTCATCCTGGACGACATCTACCAGCGCACCGGGGTCTCCTGGCCGATGCACAACGGCGACCCCTCCAGGTTCGGGTCCATCGAGGTGGCCGCCGACGAGGTGGCCACCGCGTACGCGGCCCTCGCCCAGGCGGCGCTGGCCGGCGACCCGGTGGCCGGCGACGTGCTGGAGTGGATGCGGCAGGTGGAGGGTCAGCAGGCGTTCGGCGTCAGGGAGGCGCTGGCCGCGCCCGGGTCGGGGGTGAAGTGCGGGTGGTTCGGCGAGCCCGACGAGACCTGCCTGCGCACCCACGCCGTGGCGGTGCTGCCGTCGGAGGACACCCGCGCGACGGTGGTGGTCGCGCTGACCGCGCAGCCCTACGCGGACGCGGGCGAACGTGACGCCTACCGCGCCGACGTGCTGGCCGGGTTGTCCGTCGAGGCCGAGCACGAGCGCGTGGCGGGGCCCCTGCTGCGCTCGCTCCTGACCATGTCGCTGACCGAACTGGGCTACCAGGCGTGACCGTCCGGACGGTCGCACCGCCCGAACCCGTGCCGGCGGTGAGCTGTGGGCCCTCAGCGGGGCCGGACGCCGGTGAGCTCGCCGATCACCTCCGCCAGGTTCGGCGGTTGCACGCTGTCCGGCAGGTCTTCCGCCCAGACGCAGCCCAGGTAGGCCTCGCGCTCCTCCTCCGTGAGCTCGCCGGGGTCCACCGGCGGGCGGGCCTCGGGGAAGCGGGCGAGGTAGAACCGCTCGCTCTTGACGTAACGTACGCCCAGCCACGGGAAGTCGCGGTCGACGGCGACCCAGCGGTCCTCGACGGCCGAGCCCGGCAGGCCCGTCTCCTCGGTCAGCTCGCGCCGGGCGGCCTGCAGGGGCGTCTCGCCGGGGTCGAGGCCGCCGCCCGGCGGCTCCCACAGGTCGGCGCCGCTGACCTTGTCGTGCCAATGGAGCAGCAGCACCCTGCCGTCGCGGTCGAGGCAGACGACCCTGGCGGCCGGGCGGGCGCTGACGGCCGTCACGTCTCGTCCTCGTCGATGACCAGGGCCAGGAGGCCGGGGAAGCGGGCGTCGAACTCGGGCCGGCGCAGCCGGTTGAGCCGGCGCGCGCCCTGTTCGCGCTGCTCCAGCAGCCCCACGCCGCGCAGCACCGCGAAGTGGTGGCTGAGCGTGGACTTGGCGACCGGCAGGTGGTGGAAGGCGGCGCAGGCGCGGCTCCAGTCGGGCACCCCGGCCAGCTCGCGGACGATGCGACGGCGGACGGGGTCGCCGAGCGCGTCGAGGGCGGCCTGGAGGGTCGCCTCGGCGGGGGAGACGTGGACGGGGCCGCGTGTCGTGTTCGATGGGGATCGAACGTCGGTGTAGTGTTCCATCTCGATCGAACATCTTAGTCGCGAGGAGCGCGCGGTGAACATCGGACATGTCGGGGTCTGGCATCCCCTCTTCGGCAACGCGCCGGGCGAGACCGGCGGCCGGGCGGCCGCCCGGGCCGAGGAGCTCGGGTACGGGTCCGTCTGGGTGGGCGAGGGCCCAGGCAGCAAGGACCCGCTCGTGTCCGCGGCGATCCTCCTGGCGGCCACCCGCCGGATCGCCGTCGGCACCGGCATCGCGAGCATCTGGTCACGCGACGCGGCGGCCATGGCGGGCAGCAGGTTCGCGCTGGGCGAAGCCTTCCCCGGCCGCTTCATCGCCGGGCTCGGCGTCAGCCACGCGCCGCTGGTCAACGCGCGCGGCCACGACTACGCCAAGCCGCTCACCGCGATGCGCCGCTATCTGGACGGCATGGACGAGACGGCGAAGCACCACCGGGAGGTCGACGCGCCCCGGCTGCTCGCCGCGCTCCGCCCCGGCATGCTGGAGCTGGCCAGAGACCGCGCCGACGGCGCCCACCCCTACTTCGTGCCGCCCGAGCACAGCGAGCGGGCCAGGGAGATCCTGGGGCCGGGCAAGCTGCTCATGCCCGAGCAGGCGGTGCTCGTCGAGACCGATCCGACGCGGGCCCGCGAGATCGCCCGCGACCACATGTCCGTCTACCTCTCCCTGCCCAACTACCTCAACAACCTGCGCGATCTCGGCTACACCGACGACGACTTCGCCGGCGGCGGCAGCGACCGGCTGGTGGACGCGATCGTGGGCTGGGGGAGCCCGGACGCGGTGGCCGAGCGGGTGCGGGCGCACCTCGGCGCGGGCGCCGACCACGTGGCGATCCAGCCGCTGTCGCCCGGCGGCCCCGACCTCGACGACGCCCTGCGCCAGCTGGAGCTCCTCGCCCCCGCGCTCGGCCTGCGGTGAGGGGCCTGTGACGTCCTGAAGACGGTCCGGGGAGCGTGGGCGCCGGGCGGCCCGGCATGACTCAGCGTTTCATCGCGCCGTCGGCGATCGCGTCGGCCGCCTCGCCGATGGCGATGCCCACGATCTCCAGACGGCGCACGAGCTCGCGCTCCTTCATGCGGTCGTTCGTGAGCTCGCCGGAGAAGATGCGCGAGATCTCATACTGGTACATCCGCCGGATCGCGCTGCCGGCCTTCTTGGCCTCCAGCGCGTCGTGCGGCACGGCCGACGGGCTGGAGACGAGGTCGCGGACGGCGGTCTCCAGCGCGTCGATGCCGACGATCACCTGGTCGAGCAGCGGGGTGAAGCGGATCTGGTCGGGCACGCGATAGAGGTGCGACTCGCGGACGAAGTCGCGCAGCGAGTCCAGCACGTCGTCGATCGACCGCGACAGCCTGAACAGGTCCTCCCGGTCGATGGGCGTGATCAGGGCCGACTCCAGCTCCTCGACGAGCTGGCGGCGCTCCTCGTCGCCGAGGTGCTCGATGGTGCGCATCTGCTCGTGCGCGCCCGTCCTGCCCACCTCGCCGCCGATCATCGCCATGGCCAGCCACGCGCCCTCCTTGGTGGCCTTCAACTGCCCGAGCAGCGCGTCCGACAGCGCGGTGTCCATGTGCCCCGTCAGCAGGTCACGGATCCTGCGCAGCCGCCTCACCAGCCTGCCGCCCTTCACATCATCACTCCCTTTCCGGCGTAGGCCGCCACCGCGCCCAGCACGCCGCTGGCCGGCAGCGTCAGCAGCCAGGCGACCACGATCTTCACGGCCGCGTACCAGCGGACCCGCCCGCTGCCGCGCACCACTCCCGCGCCGATCAGCCCGCCGGCGATCGCCTGCGTCATGCTGACCGGCATGCCCACGGCGGAGCAGCCGAGCACTGCCGACCCGGCCGACAGCTCCGCCGCCACGCCGTGCAGCGGGCGGAAGGCGATGATCTCGCGGCTGAGCGTGCGGCCCGCCTTCGGGAGCCCGTACATCGCTCCGAGCCCGAACAGCACGGCCGTCAGGGTCGTGTACGGCAGCGGCGCGTCGGAGAAGCTCAGCGCGATCATGAAGATGGCGAGCATCTTCTGTCCGTCGTTGGCAGCGTACGCGACGATCTGCACCACGAACCCGGCGCGGTGCAGGCCGCTCAGCCGGTCGGCGCTGGCGAACCGCACCACCAGCGTCGTCACCGCCCACGCCACCAGGCCGCCCACGATCGGCGCGGCCAGGCCGAAGGCCAGCACCAGCGCCACGTACGGCCCCGAGACGGGCAGGCCCCAGCCCAGGCCCGCCCCGGTGAGCCCGCCGACGAGGGCCAGCGTGAGGCTGGTCGGGCGGCCCTTCATGGTCAGGAAGGTGACCACGGCCATCGCGCTCAGCACGGCGATCGAGGTCGCCACCCGCCCGCCGGGCCCCTCGAAGGAGGCCAGCCGGTTCACGAACGTCAGCGCCACCTGGTGGGTGGCCAGCGGAACCAGCGCGATCACCACGACCATGGCGAGGATCCCGGTCGCCGGTCGCATCGCCGGCAGCTTGAGCCCGGTCGCCAGGAGCGCCCCGCCGTCGTTCATGCCGGACACGATCGCGAACAGCCCTGCGACCGCGACGAGCACGACGACGTCTGCGGGCATGGGCAACCTCCTGCAAAAGCTGTGTATAGCGGATATCTACCCAAGATCGGGCGCATAAGGCAGGGGAGACCGTGCTTCCCGGGGGCGGTAACCTCGATGGATTCAGTCGCGCAGACCTCACCGAGAGCGATCCATGAGCGTTGCCGAGTACGTCCTCACGTTGTCCTGTCCCGACCGGCCCGGAGTCGTGGCCGCCGTGTCGAGCCTGCTGTCCAGGCACGGCTGCAACATCACCGAGAGCCAGCAGTTCGGTGACCGCGAGAGCGAGCGGTTCTTCATGCGGGTGCAGTTCACCTCGCCGGTCGGCGAGGACGAGGTGCGGGCCGCCTTCGCCGCCCTGGCTTCCGACCTCCGCATGGAGTTCCAGCTCCGCGACCTGGCGAGGAAGCCCAAGGTGCTCATCATGGTGAGCCGGTTCGACCACTGCCTCAACGACCTGCTCTACCGCGTCCGCAGCGGCGCGCTCGACCTCGAGGTCGTCGCGGTCGTGTCCAACCATCCCGACCTGCGCCCGCTCACGCAGTCCCACGGCATCGACTACCACCACCTGCCGGTCACGCCCGAGACCAAGCCGAAGCAGGAGGCCGAGGTGCTGGCGCTGGTCGAGCGCTACCAGGTCGACCTGGTCGTGCTGGCCCGCTACATGCAGGTGCTGTCCGAGGAGCTGTGCGCGAAGCTGAGCGGGCGGGCGATCAACATCCACCACTCGTTCCTGCCGTCCTTCAAGGGCGCCAAGCCCTACCACCAGGCCCACGACCGCGGCGTCAAGCTGATCGGCGCGACCGCCCACTACGTGACGTCCCACCTCGACGAGGGGCCGATCATCGAGCAGGAGGTCGCCCGGGTCAACCACAGCCACTCACCGGAAGACCTGGCCGCCATCGGGCGCGACGTCGAGAGCCTGACCCTGGCCAGGGCGGTCAAATGGCACACCGAGCAGCGGGTCCTGCTCGACGGCCACAAGACCATCGTGTTCCCCCGCTGACCCCGGTGTTAGCCGTGCCCCAGCCGGGGCACGCGCTGGACATGCCTGAAGAACCGAACTCCACACCACCGCCGCAGACCCAGCAGTACCCGGGCGGCACCGGCGAGATGGCTCCGGAACCACGCGACGAGATGCGCCGCTACGAGGGCCGGGGCCTGCTGTCCGGCAAACGGGCGCTCGTCACCGGCGGCGACTCCGGCATCGGGCGCGCCGTCTCCGTCGCCTTCGCCAAGGAGGGCGCCGACGTCGCGATCGCCTACCTGAGCGAGCACGACGACGCCGACCACACCAGGAAGCTGGTGGAGGCCGAAGGGCGGCGCTGCGTGCTGCTCCCCGGCGACCTGGCGGACCGCGACCACTGCGTCCAGGTCGTCGAGCGCGCCGTCTCCGAGCTGGGCGGCCTGGACGTCGTCGTGAACAACGTCGCCTATCAGCAGCCGGTCGACTCGCTGGAGGAGCTGACCGACGAGCAGTGGGAGCACACGTTCGCGGTCAACATCCACAGCTACTACCGCGTCACCAAGGCCGCACTGCCCCACCTCGGGGAGGGCTCGGCCATCGTCAACACCTCCTCGATCAACGGCCTGCGCGGCAACAAGACACTCCTCGACTACTCCGCGACGAAGGGCGCGATCAACGCCTTCACCTACGCGATGGCGCAGAACCTGGTCGACCGGGGCATCAGGGTCAACGCGGTGGCGCCTGGGCCGGTCTGGACACCGCTCATCCCCGCCACCTTCCCCGAGGAGAAGGTCGAGCAGTTCGGCAAGCAGGTGCCGATGAAGCGGGCGGCCGACCCCGACGAGATCGCTCCTTCGTACGTGTTCTTCGCTTCGGACCTGATGTCGTCGTACTACACCGGCGAGGTGCTGGCCCCGATCGGCGGGGAGACGCTGCCCGGCTGACCACGTCAGATGAGAGTTCTCTCATCTCAGACTCAGGTCTCTCTCCTCATGTCCCGGCATGCTGGAGCGTATGAAGAGCCGAGCACCTCTCCTCGCCATCCTGGCCGGGCTGCTCGTGGCCGTGGCCGTGACGATCGGGTTCATGCGGGTCGCGGCCGGCGGCCCCGAGCTCGGCGGGCCCGTCGTGGTCTCGAACGAGCCGCCGGGGGGCACGGAGACCGGGGACGGCGCCGCGACGCCGGACGCCGGGACCGAGACGTCCGCCGCCGCTGAGACGGCCACGCCCGCCACCGCCGAGAAGACGCCGTCAGCGTCTCCGTCGCCGCGCGAGACGAAGGCCGAGCCGGTCAGGCCCCCGTCGCCCAGGCCGGGCGGCGACGACGATGACGACGACGATGACGACGATGACGACGACTGACGGCTTGCCGGCATGCGGGTGACCGCGCGCGGCCGGATCGTCGGCTGGATGCTCGCGGTCGTCTCCCTCGCCCTGTTCATCGCGATCTTCGCGACCTGGGCGATCCTCGACCGCCTGATCGATGACCGGATCGACGCCGAGTTCGGCAACGAGGCGGAGAAGCTGCGCCGCTACGCCGCGACCGCCGTCGACGTCCGGGACGTGGACACCTTGCTCAGCGGATACCTCTCCTACAACCCGCCCGACGAATGGGAGACGTTCTTCACGATCCTCGATGACCGGCCGCACAAGATCACCGGGATTCCGCCGCTGGCCCGGCTCGACACCGACGACGCGCTGGTGGCGCGTCTGGGGCGGGTCACCGAGCCGGCGAGCGGCGAGACCGAGAGCGCCGCCGGCACCGTCCGCTACGCCGTCATCCCTGTCCAGGTGAACGGCGACGCCCGCCGGGGCCAGCTGGTCATCGCCGTCTTCTACGACCACTACCGCGAGGAGGTGCTGAACGCCATCCGCGTGCTCGCCCTCGCCTCGCTGGCCGCGCTCGCGCTGGCCGGCGCGGCCGGCTGGTTCGTGGCGGGGCGGGTGCTGGCGCCGATCCGGCTGGTGGGGCAGACCGCCGAACGGATCAGCGGCTCCTCCGACCTCACCAGACGGCTCGACGTGCCGGGCGACGACGACGTGTCCGAGCTGGCCGGCACCTTCAACCGGATGCTCGACCGGCTGGAGCACGCCTTCGCCGTGCAGCGGGACTTCGTCGACGACGCCGGTCACGAGCTGCGCACCCCCATCACGGTGATCCGCGGCCACCTGGAGCTGATGGGCGACGACCCCGACGACAGGGCCGAGACCCTCGCCCTGGTCACCGACGAGCTGGACCGGATGAACCGCATGGTCGACGACCTGCTCACGCTCGCCAAGGCCGAACAGCCCGGCTTCCTCGACATCGACGAGGTCGAGCTGGCCGACCTGACCGTCAGCGTCGTCGCCAAGGCGCGGGCGCTCGGCGAACGGCGCTGGCGGGTCGACGAGGTCGCCGAGGCGCGCATCCCCGCCGACCGGCAGCGGCTCACGCAGGCGCTCATGCAGCTCGCGGCCAACGCCGTGCGCCACACCGCCGACGACGGCCAGATCGCCGTCGGCTCCGCCGTTCAGGACGGCTTCGTACGGCTGTGGGTGCGCGACGACGGGCCGGGGGTGCCGCCGGCCGACCGGGAGCGGATCTTCCGGCGGTTCATGCGCGCCGGCGAGCGTTCCGGTACGCACGAGGGCGCCGGGCTCGGCCTGGCCATCGTCAGGTCCATCGCCGAGGCCCACGGCGGCACCGTCCAGGTGGAGGACGCCCCCGGAGGCGGGGCGTGCTTCGTGATGACCATTCCGATGCGGGAGTTGCGGTGAACCGGATCCTGATCGCCGAGGACGAGGCGCGGATCGCCTCCTTCGTGGAGAAAGGGCTGCGCGGCAACGGCTTCGTCACCGCCGTGGTCAGCGACGGCCTGGCCGCCTACGACATGGCGGGAAGCGGCGCGTTCGACCTGCTCATCCTGGACATCGGGCTGCCGCTGAGCGACGGGTTCACGGTGCTGCGGCGGCTCAGGGAGTCCAAGGTCGGCATCCCCGTGATCATCCTGACGGCCCGTGACAGCGTCACCGACAAGGTGGCGGGGCTGGAGGGCGGGGCCGACGACTACATCGCCAAGCCGTTCGCCTTCGAGGAGCTGCTGGCGCGGGTGCGGCTGCGGCTGCGCGCCGACCGCAGCCCCGAGGTGACCGTGCTGCGGGTCGCCGACCTCGCGCTCGACCTGCGGACCCGGCGCGCGTACGTGGGGGAGCGGTCGGTGGATCTGTCGACGCGGGAGTTCGCGCTCGCGGAGGTGTTCTGCCGCCATCCCGACCAGGTGCTGACGCGGGAGCAGTTGCTCAGCCACGTGTGGGGGTTCGACTTCGACCCGGGCTCGAACGTGGTGGACGTGTACGTGCGCTACCTGCGCCGCAAGCTCGGCGCCGACCGCATCGAGACGGTACGGGGGACCGGCTACCGGCTGAAGGCCGAGGGCGCCCCTAGGTGAAGGGACTCTCATCACGTGCTCACGGGGGGCCAACCGGTGGATCCCAGGCTTGGAGTCGTCCGCACGGGGAGTGCGGAGGAATCCAGGAGGACGAGATGAGCCAGGAACTGCGGCGCGCGCTCGCGGCCATCGGGATCGTGCTGGGCATGGGCGTCACCGCCACCACCCTCGCCACCCCGGCGACCGCCACCACCCCGTCAACCGTCACAACGACCGCCGACGATGACGACCGTCCGAAGGGTGGGGTGGAGACGGGGGTCGGTGGGGCGGCCGACGACGATGATGATGATCGTCCGAGGGGTGGGGTGGATACCGGGGTCGGTGGCGTGGCCGACGACGATGATGACGACGATCGTCCGAGGGGCAGGGTGGACACCGGCGCCGGAGGGGCGGCCGACGACGACGATCGTCCGAGGGGTGGGGTGGATACCGGGGTCGGTGGCGTGGCCGACGACGATGACGATCGTCCGAAGGGCCGAGTGGACACCGGCGCCGGAGGGGCGGCCGACGATGATGACGATCGGCCGACCGGTGGGGTCGAGACCGGGGCCGGTGGGGCGGCGCTGGTGATGGGTGGGGAGGAGGGGGCGGCGTTGCCGCTCGCGCTCGCCTCGGGCGCGGGAGCGGTGCTGATCGCCGGTGGCGCGTGGGCCGGCCGCAGGCTGGTCAGGCGGTGAGCGTGCGGCGCCGGAGTCTCGCCCTGGTGGCGGGTGCTCTCGTTGCGACGGTCGCGTGCGCCCCCGGCGCCCCGCGAGCGGCGGGTGCCCTGGCCGGTGCGGCTGCCCCACAGGTGGCGGGTGCCCTTGACGGTGCGGTCGTCCCGCAGGCGGCGAACCCCGTGCGGTTGCGGATCCCGTCCATCGGCGTCTCGACCAAGGTGATCCCGCTCAAACTGGACAAGGCGGGCCGCCTGATCGCACCCGAGCCGTTCGACCGGGTGGGATGGCACGAGGGCGGCCCCGAGCCCGGGGAGCGGGGCGTGGCCGTCATCGCCGGCCACGTCGACTCCAGGACGGGCCCCGCCGTGTTCTTCCGCCTGCGCGACCTGCGCAAGGGCGCCCGCGTGCACGTGGACAGGGCGGACGGCAGCACCGTCACCTTCACCGTGTCACGCCTGGCCCGCTACCCCAAGGACCGCGTGCCCGACGAGGTGTACAACTCGGGCGAGGGCGCCCAGCTCCGCCTCATCACCTGCGGCGGCACGTTCGACCGCGCCCGCCGCAGCTACCGCGACAACGTCGTGGTGTTCGCCCGCTGATAACGGAAGTGCCGCCGGGCCCCCGGCGGCACTTCTTCGATGAGAACGTCCTCACGATCGGCTCACAGGCGCTTCACCGCCGGGCGAGACGCTGTTCATGACAGCGAAAGACCCGGGAGGACCTCTTGAGACCGACCACGCTCCTCGCCCTCGCGATGGACCTGGCCGCGATCGTCACGCTCGCGTACGGCCTGTACTACCGCCGCCACCACCGGCGCGACCTGCTCTTCGCCTACGTGGCGCTGAACACCGGCATCTTCGCCGTGGTCTCGCTCATGCTGGTCCAGCGGGTGGACCTGGCGGTCGGCTTCGGCCTGTTCGGCGTGCTGGCCATCATCCGGCTCCGCTCCTCGGAGATCACCCAGCAGGAGATCGCGTACTACTTCGTCGCCATCGCGCTCGGCCTGGTCAACGGCATCGCCGCGAGCTGGCCGCTGACCGCGCTCTTCCTCGACGTGGTGCTGCTGGCGGTGATGTACGTGGCCGACCATCCCCGCCTGCTGGGCCGTACCCATCAGCAGCTGGTGACGCTGGACGTGGTGCACACCGACCCCGCGCTGCTCCGCGCCGACCTGGAGAGCCGGCTCGGCGGGCGGGTGCTGCAGTGTGTGGTGAGCCAGGTCGACTACGTACGGGACGTCACCGTGGTGGACGTCCGCTACGAGGTCCCGGCGGAGCGGCGGACGGAGGCGTGGCGATGACCGAGTGGCCCGACGCGGGAGTCCTGCTCGCCGGGGTGGCGGCCGGCCTGGACCCGGTCACGCTGGAGGAGGTCAGCGCCCGCGCCAAGCTGATGACCCGGGTGGACCACAAGTATCTGGTGCCCGCCTCGGTCATGACCCGCCTGGCCGGCGAGCTGGGGGACCGGTTCGGGGTGCTGGAGATCGGCGGGCGGCGACAGTTCCGCTACACCTCCACCTACTTCGACACGCCGGACCTGCTCACGTTCCGTCAGCACCGCCAGCAGCGCCGCCGCCGCTTCAAGATCCGTACGCGGACGTACCTGGACGGCGGCGGGCGCTGGCTGGAGGTGAAGCTGAAGGACGCGGGCGGCGGCACCGACAAGCACCGCGTCCCGTACGACGGCGCGCCCGCGCACGCGCTCACCCCCGAGGCGCTCGACTACCTGTCGACCACCCTGGCCACCGGCCTGCGGCTGCCCCGCCCGGCGCCGCTCGGCCCGGTGCTGTCCACCGACTACCGCCGGGTCACGCTGGTCGACCGGTCCGGTGCCGCGCGGCTGACCTGCGACAGCGGTCTCGTCTGCCACGACGGCCGGCGCGCGCTCCCGGCCCGGCGCGACCGGGTCCTGCTGGAGTCGAAGTCCGCCGACGGCGACGCCGCCGCCGACCGCGTGCTGCGCCGCCTGGGCGTCCGCCCGGTGAGCGTCAGCAAGTACTGCCTCGGCGTCGCCGCCCTGCTGGACGTCCGCGCCAACCCCTGGCACCGGGTGCTGCGCCACTACTTCAGAGGACGGTACGCAACGCCGGCCACCTGATCTCACGGATCCACGGCATCCTCCCGAAGTCGGCCACCACCCCGAAGTGATCGCTCGCCCACACCGGTCGAACTCCCGGAAGCACGCCTCCAGCCGCAGCTGCGGGCCGTGCGGCCCGCAGCGCACCAGCACGTATTCCTCGCCGACTCGGGCGTGGCGTCGAAGTCCCCCGCCGCCGTGGCGGGCCCGGAGGTTCATGGTGAGCACGCGCATGCGTGATCACTGCCCCCGGGCCGGATCACGGGCGATAGGTGCCGAAGAACCAGATGTTGCCCTCCGGGTCCGCGGCGGCGTACTCGCGCGACCCGTACGGCTGGTCCACCAGCTCCATGGTGATCCGGGCGCCGGCCTTCCTGGCACGGTCGTGGTGGGCGTCGGCGTCGTCGACCGCGACGTAGACGCCCGGGCCGCCCGGGCTGCCCAGGCCGAGCATGATGACGTCGTCGCCGACCAGGAGTTCGGCATGGCTGACCACGCCTTCGTCGTTCTTGGACAGCTCGCGCACCTCGAAGCCGAAGGCGCCGGTGAGGAAGTCGACCGCGGCCGCGCAGTCGTGGTAGCGGGCGAGTGCGTAAACCTTCATGGGCCCAGTGTCGGACGGCCGCCGGCTTGAGGTCTTGGAGAAATCTGACCGGGCGTGACCGCCGCGAGCGTGCGGAACTCGCGGTTCATGTGGGCCTGGTCGTAGAAGCCGCACGCGGCCGCCGCCTCGGCGATCGCGCTGCCCGAGCGCAGCAGCGCCGCCGCCCGGTGGAAGCGGATCACCCGCGCCGCCGCCTTCGGCGTCAGCCCGACCTGGTCGCGGAAGCGGGACACCAGGTGGCGGTGGCTGCGCTCCAGCGACACGGCCAGGGACGCGACCGGGACCGCGCCGCCCGACTCCAGCAGCCGCGCCCACGCCCACCGCACCTCGGGATCGGGATCGGGCCCGGCGGCGAACCGCTCGGTGAGCAGCCGCTCGGCCAGCGCCAGCCGCTCAGGCGCGGACGGCGCCGCGGCCAGCCGACCGGCCGCCTCCACCGCCCACGGGCCGAGCAGCTCCTCCGCCGGCACCGCCAGGTTGACCAGGAGCCGCAGCGGCATCCCGAACAGCCGCCTGGCCCCGAACGGGGTCAGAGCGACCTCGACCCCCTCGGTCGGCCTGGTCATCCGGGTGAGCGTGAACCGGTCGGACGGCCCCGCCCCGAACGAGGTCAGCCGCTCGCCGTCCACCTCCATCGGCGCGGCGAATCCCAGGATCAGCACTCCGCCGGTGACCGCCGCCTCGGCCCGGGTCAACGGCCCGCCGTGGTCTTCGCGGTAGGCGGCCAGGCGGTGGACGTACGGCCGCAGGGCAGGACCGGGGGCCGACCCGGTCATGGTCAGCCCCCGCTCGCTCATGCTTTCGACTATAGGCCGAGCTGCCTGGCCATGAACGTGAGCGTGTCCGCCGACAGGTCGACGGTCCGGCTGATCGAGCGGGCGCCGTGGCCCACCTCGGTCTCGTTGCGCAGCAGGATCGGCCCGTCGCCGGCGGTGGCGTGCTGCAGCGCGGCGCACATCTTCCACGCGTGCAGCGGATGCACCCGCGTGTCGGACTGGAACACCGTGAACAGCGTCGCGGGGTAACGCACCCCCTCCTCGACGTGGTGGTAGGGCGAGTAGGAGCGCAGCCAGCCGAACTGCTCGGGATCGTCGGCCGAACCGTACTCGACGTTCCAGGTCGCGCCCAGCCCGAACTTCTCGTAACGGATCATGTCGAGCAGCGGCGCCGAGCACACCACGGCCCGGTAGAGGTCGGGGCGCTGGGTGAGCGCCGCGCCCACCAGCAGGCCGCCGTTGGAGCCGCCCGAGATGCCGAGCTGCCCGGCCGTGGTCACCCCGGTCTCGATGAGGTGCTCGGCCGCCGCGTGGAAGTCGTCGAACACGTTCTGCTTGTGGGCGAGCATGCCCGCCCGGTGCCAGTCCTCGCCCTCCTCGCCGCCGCCGCGCAGGTTGGCGATCGCGTACACGCCGCCCGCCTCGACCCAGCTCAGGATCGACGCCGAGTAGCCGGGGGTCATCGAGATGCCGAACCCGCCGTACCCGTAGAGGATCGTCGGGCGCGGGCCCTCGCCGGAGGCCGGCGAGATGATGAGCATGCGCACGTCGGTGCCGTCGCCGGAGCGGTAGACCACCTGCTCGGTGCGCACCTCCGGCACGTCGACCGCGCCCGGCGAGGCCGCCCAGAGCGTGGTCTCGCCCGTGCGCGCGTCATAGCGCTGGATGGTCGGCGGGGTGGTGTTGTCGGTGTAGCCGAACCACGCCTCGTGGCCGCCCTCCGGCCGCTCCGAGATGCCGCCGATGCTGCCCAGGCCGGGCGTCGGCACCTGGCCGATCCGCTCGCCCGTCGCCAGGTCGTGCACGGTGATCTCGCTGATCGCGTGGCGGGTCCAGCCCACCAGCATCACCGGGCTGTCGAGGTCGTCGAGGATCGCGAAGTCGGACAGCACCGCCTCCGGGTCCTGCGGGATCAGGTCGCGCCACGCCTCGAACTCCGGCCGGGACGGGTCGGTGACGCACACCCGGGCCCGGGGCGCGTCACGGTCGGTGTGGACGTACAGCCTGCCGTCGCGGCCGAACACCAGCCCGGTCTGCGCGTCGACGCCCTCCTGCACCACCCGCAGCTCCGGCCGGTCGGCGGGGGAGGCGGTCAGGTCGGCGACCCACAGGTCGTTGCGCGGGGCGGTGCCCTCGCTGGCCGAGATCTGCAGCCAGCGGCCGTCGCGCGACACCGACACGCCGTAGTAGTTGGTCATCTTCATGCCGTCACCGAAGATCATCACGTCGTCCTCGGTGGACGTGCCGACCCGGTGCAGATAGACGCGGCGGTGGAACTGACGCTCGTCCTCGGGCACTTCGGTGCTCGGCAGCCTGCGTACGTAGTAGAAAGCCTCGCCGCCCGGCAGCCACGCGATCGGCGAGTAGCGGCAGCGGTCGATCGGCCCCTCGATCCGCGTGCCCGTCGCCACGTCGACCACGTAGAGCACCGACTCCTCGTCGCCGCCCACCGAGATCTGGTAGGCCAGCAGCCGCCCTTCCTTGTCGGGCTGCACCGCGTCCAGCGTCGTCAGCCCTGACGGGTCGAGCGCCATCGGGTCGACCAGCGCCCGCTCGGTGCCGCCGGCCCCGTCGGGCTCCACCACGTAGTAGACCGCGTGCTCCTGCTCCGGCGTGCGGCGGCTGAAGAAGTAGCGGCCACCGCGCCACGCGGGCGCGCCCACCGACCCCGACTTCAGCAGCTCGGCGATCCGCGACTTGAACCGCTGCGGCTCGCTCTCCCGCTTGAACAGCTCGGCCTGCGCGACCAGCCACCGCTCCGTCTCCGGGCTCTCGGGATCCTCCAGCCAGCGGTACGGGTCGGGAACGGTGATGCCGTGCAGGACGTCGGCGGTTTCCTCGCGTGGCGCCGCCGGATAGGACTCTCGCGTCATGCTCGAACCCTACGGCAAAGCACGAGGCCCGGAGGTTGGCGTAAAGGCCTGGTGATACGGGAATAAACCGTAACGTGCGTCCCTCTGGTCATTCCGGGCCGGACGTTAAGGGGTGGCGGGGACGCTGCGGTGAACGCCAGACTTGCTGACAGGACGGTGCCGTGGTGTCCATCCGCTGGGCCGTCCGGCGGAGGTCCACGTGATGGTTGTGCCGAAGCCCCAGGAGGGGCGAATAGCCGGGACATGCCACGGCATGTCTCCTTCGAATTGGGTGCGGCGGGGAGAGGCCCGATGATGCGCCAAGTCCTGCTGCTCAACGCCACCTACGAGCCCCTGACCACGCTTTCCCTGCACCGCGCCATCGTGCTCGTGCTGCGGGAGAAGGCCGACATCATCCACCGTGACGGCCGCGGAGCCGTGCTGCGCTCCACCAGCCGGACGCTCGACGTGCCGTCGGTCATCCGGCTCAGGAGATACGTCCGCATCCCGTACCGATCCCGTATCCCCCTGACCAGAGCCGCCCTCATGCGGCGCGACGACTACCGGTGCGCCTACTGCGGACAGCGGGCCGAGACCATCGACCACGTCGTCCCCCGCTCCAGGGGCGGCGCCCACACGTGGGAGAACTGCGTCGCCTCGTGCTCGCCGTGCAACCACAGGAAGGCCGACAAGTACCTGGAGGAGCTGGGGTGGACCCTGAGTGTCGCCCCGTCCGTGCCACGGGGCGCTCACTGGCGGTTGATCGGCGCCTCGCTCGTCGGCGACCCCCAATGGGCGCCCTACCTTGAAGCGGCTGCCTGACCCGGGCCCGGCACCTCGTGCCGGGCCCGCGTGCCCTTCGGGCTACTCCCAGGTGTCGGCCGACTCGTGCTCTTCACCGAACCGGCAGGCTACGCCCGGGTGACTTTCCAGCCCTGACGGCGTTCCGGGCTACTCTGATGGCATGCCGCGTTACGACTACCGCTGCCGCGCCTGCGGCTCCACGTTCGAGGTGTCCCGGCCGATGTCGGCGTCCAGCGACCCGGCCGCCTGCCCGGAGGGCCACGACGACACGGTCAAACTGCTCTCCACCGTCGCCATGACCGGCTCCGCCGCCACCCCACCCCCTGCCTCAGGCGGGGGTTGCTGCGGCGGCGGTTGCTGCGGCTAGGAGCCCTTCGCGCGGCCTCGCGCCGAGTCCTTCGCGCGGCCTCGCGCCGATGGCCGACGCGCTTTTCGCGGCTGGCGTTCCGTAAAGCCGGGCAGCCGCCATCGTCCTGCGCGAGCATCCGTACGGCTGAGCGGGTGATGCGTTCTCTGCCGCCACGCCGATCGCGATCACGCTCACGTGCGCGTTCCTGTCCGATCGTCGACGGCCGCTGCCGTCCGGCCGGGTCTTGTGCGCGGGTACCTCTCCCGCGCTCGCTCGAACGCGCGGCCGGATCCGCGCTGGTCAGCAGAGCCTTCCGGCCGTTCAGGGTGCGGGACGTCCGGGACGAGTCGTCCCCCTGTCCTGTCTCCCCTTGGGCGCCGCTCCTCGACGGGGGTGACACACGCACGCCGGGCCGCCTTCACCGGCGCGGGGATGCGGCGTGGCCGGAGTGGCGAAGGCGGGACGACGTGAGAGCGACCAGGTCCCGTGGTGTGAAAGCGCGCTCGCCGGGACATGGCGTCAGGGAAGAAGGTGGGCGGCGTGCCTGGTGGGATGGGCACGCCGCCCGTGGGGAGGTCAGGCGGCCCTGCTGCGCTTGCGGCGCTGGAACGGCAGGAAGCGGTCGGCCAGGTGGGGGCGGGACGGGGTGAGGGTGGGCTCGACGGCGAGGATGCGGTCGAAGCGGAAGGCGCGGATCGCGCGGCGCATCCGGCACACTCCCACGAGATACCAGAAGTCGCGGTGGACCAGGCAGGTCACCGGCTCGACCTCGCGGCTGGTGACGGTGCCCGCGGCGTCGCGGTAGTGGAGGCGGACCATCATGCGGCCGGTGATGGCGTCGGCGATGAGCCGGGCCCGCGCGGCGACCTCGGCGGGCAGCGGCTCGACGAGGGTGTCGAGGGTGGCGGCGATGACGTCGTCGTCGAGGTCGAGATGATCGAGGGCGTGCTGCAGGCCGCGCCGGGCGGTGACGGCTTGCGGGCCCGACCCCAGGTGAGCCAGGGACAGAGCGAGGGCGGCGATCTCGGCGGTCGTCAGCGGTTGCGTCTGGGGCTTCACGACTTCAGCCATACCCCAAGCATAGGTAAAGCCACTGACATTTTCGAAAGTGTGTACGGCAGGCGACAGGAGTGTCGCCTGCCGTACAGGGTCACTTGGACAGCTGCGACAGGTCGCGCGAGGCGCCGGTGGAGGCCGAGGTCGTCATGGCCGCGTACGCCTGCAGCGCCGCGCTCACCGGCCGGTCGCGGTCGCGCGGCCGGAACCCGCCCAGCTCGGCCAGCAGCCGCTCGCGGCGGGCCGCCAGCTCGGCCTCGGGGACGTGCAGCTCCAGCTTGCGGGCGGGGATGTCGATCTCGACGATGTCGCCGTCCTCGACGAGCGCGATCGTGCCGCCCTCGGCCGCCTCGGGGGAGGCGTGGCCGATCGACAGCCCGGACGTGCCGCCGGAGAAGCGGCCGTCGGTGATCAGCGCGCACGCCTTGCCCAGGCCCTTGCCCTTGAGGAACGAGGTCGGGTAGAGCATCTCCTGCATGCCGGGGCCGCCCTTGGGGCCTTCGTAGCGGACGATCACCACGTCGCCCTCCTTGACCCGGTCGTTGAGGATCCCCTCGACCGCCTGCTCCTGCGACTCGAACACGACGGCCGGCCCGGTGAACTTCCAGATCGACTCGTCGACGCCGGCGGTCTTCACCACGGCGCCGTCGCGGGAGATGTTGCCGTAGAGCACGGCGAGGCCGCCGTCGGCGGTGTAGGCGTGCTCGAGGTCGCGCACGCACCCGTCGGCGCGGTCGAGGTCGAGGGAGTCCCACCGGTTGTCCTGTGAGTAGGGCTTGACGGTGCGGACGTTGCCGGGCGCGGCGTGCCACAGCTCCGTCGCCTCGGGCCTGACCGAGGGCGACATCGGGTCCCAGGCGGCGAGCAGGTCGCCGAGCGTGCCGCCGTTGACCGTCGGGACGTCGCGGTGGAGCAGCCCGGCCCGGTCGAGCTCGCCCAGGATGGCGGGGATGCCGCCGGCCCGGTGGACGTCCTCGACGTGGTACTTGCTGGTCGCCGGGGCGACCTTGCACAGGCACGGCACCCGCAGGGAGATCTCGTTGATCTCCTTGAGCCCGAAGTCGACCTCGGCCTCGCGGGCCGCGGCCAGGATGTGGAGGATCGTGTTGGTGGATCCGCCCATGGCGACGTCGAGCGTCATCGCGTTCTCGAACGCCTCGCGGGTGGCGATCGAGCGCGGCAGCACCGACTCGTCGCCCTCCTCGTAGTAGCGTCGGGTGATCTCGACGAGCCTGCGGCCGGCCTCCTCGAAGAGGTCCTTGCGCGCCTTGTGGGTGGCCAGGATCGTGCCGTTGCCGGGCAGCGCCAGGCCGATGGCCTCGGCCAGGCAGTTCATGGAGTTGGCGGTGAACATGCCGGAGCACGAGCCGCAGGTCGGGCAGGCGCTCTCCTCCATCTCCAGCAGCTCGGCGTCGGTGACGGAGTCGTCGGCCGAGGCGATCATCGGGTCGATCAGGTCGAGCTTGCGGCCGGGCGTCTTGCCGGCCTCCATCGGCCCGCCGGAGACGAAGACCGTCGGGATGTTGAGCCGGAACGCGGCCAGCAGCATGCCCGGGGTGATCTTGTCGCAGTTGGAGACGCAGATCATCGCGTCGGCGCAGTGGGCGTTGACCATGTACTCGACGGCGTCGGCGATGAGCTCGCGCGAGGGCAGCGAGTAGAGCATGCCGCCGTGGCCCATGGCGATGCCGTCGTCGACCGCGATCGTGTTGAACTCGCGGGGGATGGCACCCGCCTCGCGGATCGCCGCGGACACCACGTCGCCGACGTCGCGCAGGTGGACGTGGCCGGGCACGAACTGGGTGAAGCTGTTGGCCACCGCGATGATCGGCTTGCCGAAGTCGCTCCCGGCTACGCCGGTCGCCCGGAGCAGGGCCCGGGCACCGACCATGTTCCTGCCGTGGGTGACGGTACGAGACCTGAGGGCGGGCATGGAGCTTCTCCCATCGTCGAGCGTCCATCCATGGTACGGCCAGCCGCCCGGTAACTGAGACGGTTGTCCACGACCCGATACGGCGTCAGGCGGGGACGCGGATCGCGGCGAGCTGGGTCGCCTGCGCCACCAGGCGGTCCCGCGAGTCCCACACCATGGCCGTCTCGTCCATCCTCCCGCCGCCCACCTCGGTGACCGACAGGCGCACCTTGACCGGGCCGGGGGCCGGCAGGCGCAGCACGTGCGCGGTGAGCTGGATCGTCGGCGCCCAGCCCGGCAGGCCCAGGTCGTAGGAGGCCGGGGGCACCGGGTCGAGGGCCAGCAGCAGGCTGAGCGGGTCCCACGCGGCGCCGTCCTTGAGCCGCTGCCAGGTGTCGAGCCGCCCGCGCAGGGACGGCTCGCCGAACACGAAACCCACCTGCTCGGGGTGGAGCCGCAGCTCCAGCACGTCCATGAGCGGCACCGGGAAGGCGTTGCCCGGCACCTCTCTCGGCGCCAGGAAGCAGGACTCCTCCGGGGGCATCTCGACCGCCGGCGCCGACGTCCAGCGCGGATCGGCGTCGTCCAGCAGGCCGAGCGTCACCAGCGCGGCCACCCGCGGCCTGCCCTGCTGCGCGAGCTCCGCCCTGACCTGGGTCACGGTCCTCCCGGCGCGCAGCACCTCGACCAGGACCTCGGCCGGCCCCGGCTCCGGCGGCTCGGCGAACGACGCGCTCACGGCGGTCACGTGCGGGTGCCCGGGGCCCGCCGCGCTTTCGAGCGCCGCCCTGGCCAGCACCGCCATCAGGTAGCCGCCGTGCAGCTTGTCGCCGACGCTCCACGTCGCGTCCAGCCTGGCCTCGTACGTGCCCTGGCCGGTGGTCTTGACCGCCGTCGCCTCGTCGAATCGCGTCATGTGCTCCCCTTCGCAGAGGATCAGATTGACATCGTTAACCTAACGGCGTCAACCTAGGAAGGTGACGGAGAAACGGGTCCGCGCCCGGCGCGGCGACGGCGCGCTGCTGCGCGAGGAGCTCCTGCGCGCGGCCGAGGAACTGCTGGACGAGACCGGCACCGAGGAGGCGCTCACCGTCCGCGCGGTCGCCACCCGAGCAGGAGTCTCCACGCCCTCGGTCTACCTGCACTTCGCCGACAAGGAGGAGCTGCTGGAGGCGGTGTGCCTGCGGGTGTGGGACGAGCTCGGCAGGCTCGTGGCCGAGTGCCGGGACCCCGACCCGTTCCTGCGGCTGGGCCGGTGCGGCCGGGCCTACATCCGTTTCGCGCTGGACCACCCGGTGCAGTACCGGGTGCTGATGATGACCCCCTCGGCGGGGGAGGGGGTGCCGCCCGCCGCGCAGGCGTGCTTCGGCTACATGGTCGACGCCGTGCGCGCGTGCGTCGAGGCGGGGGTGATGCGCGGCGAGCCCGAGCGGCTCGCCCTGGCCCTGTGGTCGGCGGCGCACGGCTGCGCCGCGCTGCTCATCGCGCAGCCGTCGTTCCCCTGGCCGGACCGGGACGCGATGATCGACCTGATCGTACGGATCAGCGGGTTCGGCGCCGCGCTCGGCCCGCGCATGGCGGGCGCCCTGCCGCCCAGCCGGGAGCTCGCCGCCGCGCTGGACGCCTTCGAGGCCCGCCTCGGTGATCAGCTCCCTGAGCGGCCCTGACTCCTGCCGGTCGCCCACTGGTGCAGGGCCTCCCTGGAGCCGGCCATGTCCAGGTTGGCCGCCACCTCGATCAGCCCCAGATGGGTGAAGGCCTGCGGGTAGTTGCCCAGCGCCGTGCCGCCGGGCGCCATCTCCTCCGAGAACAGGCCGAGCGGCCCCGCTTCGGCGCAGAGCCGGGCCGGCCTGCTCGACCCGTCCCGCCGGCCCCAGCGCGGAGACCAGCTCGAAGGAGCAGAGCAGGAACGCGCAGCGGCCCGCCGCCAGCGGTGCGCCGGCGCGCTCTCGTCACCGAGCAGCCCGGCCAGCCGCACGCCCCGGTCCAGGCACACCCACGTCATCACCTTGGAGCCGACGTAGTGGCGGAGCGGGCCGCGGATCTCCCAGACGCCGTGATCCGGCTCCCGCCAGAGCGTGCTCACCGTGTCGACGTACCGGCGCAGCAGGGCCGCGAGCCCGCGTACCCCTCCAGATGGTCGAGGACGACCTCCGCCCCCTCCTGCTCGCCCCTGATGCCGGCCATGGGCCGCAGCCGGCCCGAGCCGCTCACGCACTCGTGCAGCAGGAAGCGCATGTAGCGCACGCCCTCGTCGGCGTGGCCGAGCCGGAACAGGGCGAGCACCGTCAGCGCCGCGTCGCGGTGCCAGGTGTAGCGGTAGTCCCAGTTGCGCTCGCCGCCGATCGTCTCCGGCAGCGAGGTGGTGGGCGCCGCCACCAGCGCCCCCGACTCGTCGTACATCAGCCCGCGCAGCACCAGCGCGCTGCGCCGGACGTGCGCCCGCCCGGTCCCGATGTCGTCGCCCCGGCTCGACCACGTCTCCCACGCGGTACGGGTCGCGCGCAGCAGTGCGTCGGCCCTGCGGACGCCGACGGCACGCCGTGGCGCGTCCGCGTACCCCAGCACGACGGCGAACCCCTCACCGGGCCCCAGCGACGTCTCGATCCCGAGGACGGAGCCGGAGCGGAGCAGCGGCCGGTCGGCGGCGGCTCACAGCCGGGGCTCCTCGTGCACCCACGTCCCGTCGCCGTCCGGCCGCCACCGGGCCGTCTCCCGCGCGTAGCCGGGCCGGGCGTCGATCCCGATCCGGACGTCGGCGGTCCCGCCGGTAGCCCGCACCACGCGGACGAGCAGGCGCCGGGCGGCGAGCGGGCCGGCCGGGTCGCCGTCGTCGGCGACGGCCAGGAAGTCCGTCACCGTCACGGCCGCGTCACCGGTGCGGTGGACGCTCTCCAGCACCAGGGTGTCGCCGAGATAGCGGCGCTCCGGCGCTCCCGCGTCCGCCACCTCGATGCCGAGGGCGCCGCCGCGGTCGCGGTCGAGCAGGCGCGCGAACACGCTCTCGCCGTCGAAGGCCGGCACGCAGAACCACTCGACCGCCCCGTCCGGGGCGACCAGCGCGGCGGTGTGGGTGTCCGACAGGAACGCGTATCCGTCGATCGGCGGGAAGCGTGCGCTCAAGCCGGTTCCCGCAACTGCGGCAGCACCTTCTGGCCGAAGGCGTCGATGAAACCGCGCTGCTCCTGGCCCACGTGGTGCAGGAAGAGCGTGTCGAAGCCGAGGTCGGCGTACTCGGCGAGCCAGCCGGCATGGCGTTCGAGGTCGGCGGAGACCAGCACGGCCCGCCGCACGTCGTCGGGCCTGACGGTGGCGGAGGCCTGCTCGTACTCCTCCGGTGTCGACAGGTTCCAGGGCACGTCGCCGCCGAGCACGCCCGTGCGCCACTGCTCGTGCGCGATCCGCAGCGCGGCCTGCTCGTCCTCGGCCCACGACAGGTGGACCTGGAGGTAGACCGGCTTGCCCGCGCCGCCTCCCTCGCGGAACGCCTCGACGACCCGGCGCAGCTGCGCCACGTCCTGGTTGACGGTGATGAGCCCGTCGGCCCACGAGCCGGCCCATCGGGCGGTCTCGGCGCTGACGGCGGCGCCGATCAGCGGGGGCGGGGTCTCGGGCAGGGTGTAGAGCTGGGCGCGGTCCACCGTGACGAGCCCGCGGTGCGACACGCACTCCCCGGCGAACAGCGCCCGCATGACGTCGACGCACTCCCGCAGCCGCGCCTTGCGCTCCGGCTTGGCCGGCCACCTGTCGCCGGTGATGTGCTCGTTGAGCGCCTGGCCGCTGCCCAGCGCCATCCAGAACCGGCCGGGGAACATCTCGCAGAGCGTGGCGGCCTTCTGCGCGGCCACCGCGGGGTGGTAACGCTGACCGGGCGCGCTGACGACGCCGAACGGCAGGCCGGTGCCGGCCAGCGCGGCTCCCAGCCAGGACCAGGCGTAGCCGGAGTGGCCCTGGGCGTGGCTCCAGGGCGCGAAGTGGTCGGAGCACATCGCGGTGGTGAAACCCGCCTCCTCGGCCTGGCGCACTGCCTCCAGCAGGGCGCTCGGCGCGAGCTGTTCGTGCGAGGCGTGGAAACCGAGTCTGGCCATGGGGAGACACTCCTTCTGCGGGTCCGGACGGTCATCCGGGGCGGCACGCGCCGCCCCGGTGTTCCGGTTTCCGCTTCCCCGCCGGGGCCCGCTTATGTGGGCGCGACGCGTACGGGGACGTATCCGCGAGAAGGAAGGTCGCCGCGGAGAGGCGCGGGTGTGCCCGTGAGGCCTCTCCGCCTGCCTGTCAGCCCTCGCCGTAGCGCGGGGGCAGCACCTGGGCCGCGATCTCGTAGATCTTGTCGATCTCCGTGTCGGTGAGCGCGCGCTCCCGCTTGGTGATCCACCGGCGGGCCCGGACGCCCTCGTAGACGTCCACACCCTTGATCGTCATGATCTTCCAGGGCACCGGCGGGCCGTAGATCGCCAGCGACGGCACCACCGACACCTGGTGGCCGTAGGCCTTGCTGATCAGCTCGGCGGCCCGGGTCGCCTCGCCCCTGGCCTCGACGAGGCGGTCCTTCTTGTCGAAGGGGCCGTGGAAGAGCTTCTTGCCCATCTGCACCCGTACGGGAAGCCGCTTGTCCCACTTCTCCGAGTCGACCGCGTACACGCCCGTCGGCCCGACGACCAGGTGGTCGATCTGCGCTTCGGTGCCGGGGATGGCGCGGGCGTGGAGGGTGCGGTAGCCGCGGCGCTCAAGCTGGCGCAGCTGCGCCTCGGTGCGGCGCTCGGCCACCGAGGAGCGCCGCCAGGCCGGCACCGTCGAGTTGGAACGCGCGCGGTAGATCGCCTCGCCGATGGCGGCGAGCACGCCCGCGGTCACGCCCACCCGCCAGTCCATGACCAGGAGGCCCACGGCGACGCCGACGGCGAGGGCCAGCAGCGCGCGGTTGCGCATGCGGCGGAAGCGAGGCTGCTGGAGCAGCTCGCGCATGGAGGCCCGCTCGACCGGCGCATAGGTGGTGGTGGGCGCCGCAGGTTTGGCGGTCTGCTCGTTTTCCGGTCTGTCGCTCACCCAGATCGGGGACGTGTTGTGACCGTCTTCACGCTGAGGGTCGGAGTCCACGTGATTCACCGTAGCCCGGGGTTCTGATGCATTCCTAGTGCTGCCTTGTCCATAGTTTTATGGCCCGGCTCACCGTGTCCTACGCCCGGTTTCCGGGTACTTATTACGTTCCTCTCTAGAGAGGTAGGGAGAGCCCGAGGCGATCCTAGCCCTGCCGGAGGGCCTCGCGATCATGTTGACCGGGTCTTTGGCATCTCCTGTCGAGACTCTCGTACCTGGGTCTGGCCGGACCGGCGGACCGGGATTACGTTCGTGATGTGAACAGCGCGCTGGAGATCCTGCTCTTCCTCATCGGGGTGTCGCTGGGACTGTTCGTGCTGATCAGCCTGCTCGTGCTGATACCGGGGCGCGGTGCCGCGCGCAAGGCGGAGGCGGGGCCGGTGTGGATCGGCGGACCCGGCCGCGGCGACCGCGGCGTGAGCACGTCGGGGCTCGTGCTGGTCGACCGGCCGCCGCAGTGGGCGCCGCCGGGAGAGGCCGACTGGGTCGCGGCGGCGGAGACCGCCGAGCCCGGCATGCGGGTCGGTGGCGCGTCGGCGGGATGGTGATCGGGATGCGAACTCTCTCCGCGGCCCAGGCCGACGACGTCCGGCAGGCCCTGCGGGCCGCGGAGCGGCGCTGCTCCCTGCGCTTCGCGCTCTTCCTCGGCTCGCCCGTCGGCGGCCGGCGCCACTTCGCCGAGCGGCTGCACGCCGCGCTCGACGAGGAGGCTGACGACGCCGTCGTGATCATGGTCGACGTACGGGGCCGCGCCCTGGAGATCGTCACCGGTGAGAACGCCAGGCGCCGGCTCTCCGACGCGTCGTGCCGGCTGACGGCGATGTCCATGGCCACCGCGTTCAGCGCGGGCGACCTGGTGGGCGGCCTGCTGTACGGGATCGGCGCCCTGGCCGAGCAGGCCGGCGCCCGCCGCTAGCCGTCGATCAGCGCGGCGATGTGCTCGCTCACGCCCCTGAGCAGCGTGGACGGCTCGATCGGCGCCGCGGCGACGGCGGCGAAGAACGACGGCAGGCCCGGCAGCGGGAAACCGTCGTCGCGGGCCGCGGCCGCGCCCACCGGGCTCTTGCCGAGCGTGCTCCGGCTGCGCTCCCACGCGTCGAGCACCTCCTCCGGCGACGGCACGCCGAAGCCGTGGCCCACCGGCGCCGCGTGGCGCAGGCGTACCAGCGGGGTCTCCGCGAACGCGAGCGCGACGCGGGCGCGCTCCTGAAGGCCGGCGCGCGGCTCGGGAGCGATCCAATCCATCGCCGTGCAAGGGTTGCGGCAGGTGGCCACGCACACCGCGAGCGCGCCCGCCACCTGGCTGTGCTGCCGGTCGAAGTACGCGCGCCAGCCCTCGGACGGCTCTCCCGCCACCCTCAGCGTCCGGTTGGTGGCCGACTGCTCCGCCTTGGTGTGGTCGCAGTCGCGGTCGCCGATCACGCCGAACCGGCTGCCGGTCGCGCTCAGGCCCTCCGGCCAGCGGGCGGGGTCGCCCGCGTGGCCCAGGTGCGGCTCGAACGCCAGCAGCGGCAGGTATTCGGCGGCGATGTGCACCGCGGCGATCATCGGGCTCAGCTCGCGGCGGTGCCAGCGGATCGCGATGACCTCCAGCAGCAGGCCGTAGGCGGGGCGCAGCGACTCCAGCGCGCCGCGCGGCTGCTCGCGCGGGGTCTGCGGCATGTGGCAGGCCCGGGCCTGCCGCCTGAGCGACGAGGGCACCGCCTTGGTGTCGACGGCGAAGTCCTCGGCGTCGAGCGACAGCAACCGCTGCCCGAACTCGCAGGCCTCCGCGATCCGGGGGTCGGGCGACAGCGCCCCAAGGTCGGCGAACGCGTAGCGGCGCGCCAGCGCCACGAAAAGATCACGAGTCGTCTCCACCGGATCACCCTACTCAGACCGGACACGGGCGGGTCTCTCGGCGAGGAATCCCCGGGTTAGGGTGGGGCGATGTCTGTCGCGCGGCGCGGGGTCCTGCTGGGCGCGGCGGCGTACGTGCTGTGGGGGCTGTCCGCCCTCTACTGGCCGCTGGTGGAGCCCACCGGGCCGGTGGAGATCCTGGCGCTGCGGGTGCTGTGGTCGCCGGTCGCGATCGGCCTGCTGGTGCTCGCCCTCGGCAGGCGCCACAAGGTGGCGGCGATCCTGCGCAGGCCCCGCGACGTGGCCCTGCTCAGCGTCGCCAGCGTGCTGACCTCGGTCAACTGGGCGCTGTTCATCTGGGCGACCATGAACGGCCACGTCGTCGACGCCTCGCTCGGCTACTTCATCACCCCTCTGGTCAGCATCGCCTTCGGGGTGGTGCTGTTCAGGGAGCGGCTGCGCCCCGCCCAGTGGGCGGCGATCGGCCTCGCGGCCGTCACCGTGGTGGTGCTCACGGTCGAGTACGGGGGGCCGCCGTGGATCGCGCTGGGCCTGGCCGTGACGTTCGGCACCTACGGGCTGATCAAGAAGAGGGTGGCCGTCGGCGCCGTGGAGGGGCTGATGGTGGAGACCGCCGTGCTGTTCCCGTTCGCGCTGGCGTACACGGTGGTGCTGCAGGCGAGCGGGCAGGCGACGTTCGGGCACGTGTCGGCCGCCAACACGCTGCTGGGCGTCGGGTCGGGGTTCGTGATGATCGTGCCGATGCTGCTGTTCAGCGCCGCGGCCACCAAGATCCCGCTGAGCGTGACCGGCATGCTGCAGTACATCGAGCCGATCGTGCAGTTCCTCGTCGGGCTGCTGGTCTTCCGCGAGCCGATGCCGGCGACCCGCTGGCTCGCGTTCGCGGTGCTGTGGGCGGCGCTCGCGCTGCTGGCGGCCGACGGCCTCAGGCGACGGGCTCGGGAGAGCGCGGATCGTCGAGCTCCACCGCGATCCGCTCGATCATCTCGAACTGCCGCATCAGCCGTTCGAGATCAGGAGGAGACACGGTGAACGTGTCGTACACCGCCTCGCCCCCGGCCGTGTAGCTCAGCTCGTGGCCGCAGGCGTCGTCCCACAGGCCGCTGATCACCCGCATCGCCGGCGACAGCCGGTCGGCGTGGATGCGCCGCACCTTCACGCCCGCCTCGGCCTGCTCGCGGGCCAGCGCGTCGAGGGCGTCGCTCCACTCGCGGTAGATGAACACCCGCCTGATCACCACGCCCCTGGCCAGCGCGTCGGCCTGCGCCCGCCAGTATTCGCGGCCGACCGGCTCCAGCCACCACTCCAGGTCGACGGAGGGCACGCTGGTGACGCAGATCTGCCGCTTCGCCTGCCGGATGAGCCGCAGGAACACGCCGTTGTCGCCATAAGGGGCGCGGAAGTGGCCGCGCTCCAGGTCGGCGAGCGTGCGCAGGCACTCCTCGAAGGCGTCGCGGCAGGCGTCGTCGGCGGGCGTGCCCTTGTACTGGAGCTCGACGTGCTTGGCGGCGCGCAGCATCGGCTCCATGAGGTCGGGCAGCCAGGGGATCTTCTCGATCGTGGACACCATGGCGCCGACCCGGGTCTCGTGGTCGACTCGGCGCCGCTCCCGCAGCAGCGTCTGGACCTGGAGGGTGATGACGCCGCCGAGGAGGCCGGCCACGGTGCCGAGGGCCTGCGCGGTGTCCTCGCGCACGTAGAAGATCACGGCCAGCAGGACCGAGAGGACCGTGCCGATGATCAGGACCGGATCGACGATGACCGACTTCTGCTTGGCGGGCCTCTTCACCAAGGGCTCCAGGGGGTGAGCGACGGTGGTCAGACGCGACGATAGCCGATCTTGACCGCTGTCACCCGGACCGTCAAGGACAGGGTGTCGTGCTGCACTGGATGTCCCCGGTCGGCTTGGCCGTGGGCTCCTGGGTCGGCTCGTGCGGGTCGGGCTCGGAGGGCTCGTCGGTCGGCTCGCCGGTGGGGTCGGGCTCCGGCTCGGTGGTCGGGTCGGGGGAGGGGGTCGTCGGCGGGTCCGTCGGGGAGGGGGACACCGTGGGGGTGCCGGTCGGGCTGGGCCTGCCGGAGACGGCCGGCGGCGGGACCCGCGTCGGCCTGCCGTCGGACGCCTGGTTGCCCGCCTCGGTCGGCCGCCCGGTCGCCGTCGCCGAGGTGTGCGGCTCGGACGAGCTCGCGGGCGGGAGGACGGGGTTCTGCTGGGCGGTCTCGGCCGGGCGCATCCACACCATGGCCGCGACGCCCGCGGTGACCAGCATCGCGAGCACCGTCGCGAGCATGGCGGACATCGCGCGCCTGCGCCGCGGCGCGGGCGCGGCGCCAGGGGAGGTCATGGCCGTGCGGGCGGCCCGCGCCATGTCCTCGGCGGAGGAGTAGCGCCGGTCGGGCGCCTTCTCCAGCGCCCTGGCCACCACCTCGCGCGGCCCGCGCGGCACCTCGGGCGGCAGCGGCGGGACGGGCGCGTGCAGGTGCTTGTAGATGATCTGGACCGGGGTGTCGCCCTCGTAGGGCAGGCGGCCGGTCAGGCACTCGTAGGCCACCACGCCGAGCGCGTAGACGTCGACCGCCGGGGTGATCTCGCTGGAGGTCGCCATCTCGGGCGCGCAGTAGCCGGCCGAGCAGAGCATCGACCCCGTGGCGGTGAGCTGGGCGGCCGAGGCCGAGTGGGCGATGCCGAAGTCGGTCAGCGCCACCGAGCCGTCGGCCCGCACGATGAGGTTGGCGGGCTTGACGTCGCGGTGCACGATGCCCTGCGCGTGGGCCGCGGCCAGCGCGTCGGCCACCTCGGCGACCAGCCGCATGGTGGCCACCGGGTCGAGCGCGGCCCGGCGCAGGTGTTTGTCGAGCGACTCGCCCTCGACGAACTCCATCACCAGGAACGTCACCTGGCGTCCGCCGACCTCACAGCTCCCGTAGTCGTAGACGTCGACCACGCCCGGATGGCGCAGCGTGGCCATGGCCCTGGCTTCGTTCTGGAACCGCTGGAGGAAGGCGGCGTCCTCGCTCAGCGCGGGCATGAGCACCTTGACGGCGACCGTGCGGCCCAGCACCGTGTCGGTGGCACGCCACACCTCGCCCATGCCGCCACCGCCGACCCGCTCGGTCAGCAGGTAGCGGTCGTTCAGCGTGGTTCCGGCACCCAGCACGCCATCCACGCTAACACCGGCTCGGAGGTGCCCGCGCTCGGAACGATCCGGTCGTCACACCACCGTTTCCCGAGGCAGGAGCGGTCCTGCCACGGGTCGTCGGCTCAGGTCGTGAAAACGGGGGACAGGCCGGGCCAGTGCGCCGCCGTGCAGACCACCGGGGGACGGTCGAGCGGGGCGGCCAGCACGACCTCCCGGCCGCCGCGCAGCGGGCGGCCGGTCCAGACGTCCACCCAGTCGCCCCCGGGCAGGTAGACCGTCATCTCCGAGACATCGGGATCGGTCACGGGGGCGACCAGCAGCGCGTCGCCCAGCTTGAACTGCAGCGGATAGCGCCAGACGGCCGGGTCGTCCGGGTGGTCGAAGAACAGCCCGCGCATCAGCGGCGGCCCGTCCAGCGCCCGCCCGGCCTGCTCGGCCAGGTAGGGCACCAGCCGTTCGCGCAGCTCGGCGAGCCGCCTGAAGACCGGGACCACCCGCTCGTCGCCGGTCCGCTCCGCGACGTTCCACGGCGTGCGGTCCCGGAGCGGCTCGCGGTGGTGGTTGAACTCGGAGTGGTATTGCATGATCGGCATGAACGCGGCCGCGCCCGCCGCCCGCAGATACAGCTCCGCGCCCGGCACGTCACCGGAGAACCCGGCCAGATCCCACCCCCAGTACACGACCCCGCAGGCCGAGGCGGTGATCCCGGCCCTGATCGAGGCACGGAACGCCTCCCAGGTCGAGTCCTCGTCCCCCGCCCAGTAGGCGCCGTGGGGCTGCGACCCGGCGAACCCGGCCCGGCTGAACGTCACCGGCGCCTTCCCGTGCCGCCGCAGCAGGTCACCGAACGCGCGCGCGTAGTGGACGGGGAACAGGTTGTTGCCGTCCGCGCCCCGGCGGCCGTCGGCGTAGCGCAGGTCGTGGCCCCACGCGTGCTCGCCGCCGTCGGTCTTGAACCCGTCGACGCCGACCTCCGCCACCAGGTAGGCGCGCTTGGCCGTCCACCAGTCACGCACCTCAGGCGACGACAGGTCCGGCATCAGCGCCAGCGGGAACCACCAGCCCCGGTTCCGGTACGGCCGGCCGTCGGCCTCCTTGACCCCGTAGCCGCGCTCCACGAGCTGCCGGGCGTCCACGGCGGCCTGGTGCCTCGGGTGCGGGCGCGTCTTCTGCAGCGGGATCTGCCAGAGCAGCACCTTGATCCCGCGCTCGTGCAGCTCGTCCACCATGCCCTTGGGGTCCGGCCACGGGCCGTCCGCCGGGAAGGTGTAGTCGGCCAGCCGGTGCGGCTCCTCGGACGGTTCGTACTCCGCCCCTCGGAAGGCGGTGAACGTGGTCTCGTCGCTCCACGCCTCGATCACCACCGCGCCGACCGGGACGCCGTGCTCGCGGTGCCGGTCCATCTCGGCCATCACCATGGCCTGGGTGTTCCACTCGTTGCCGCTGGCCCACAGCCTGAACACCCACGCGGGCAGCTCCTCCGCCCTCCCCGCGTCGTCCAGGAACCGCCGCAGCACGCCGGCCGGCGTCCCCTCGTCGTACAGGTCGACCGCCAGCTCGGCGTTCCTCCCCACCTCGGCCTCGACCACGATCCGGTCGCTCTCGGACGCGCCGACGTCGTACCAGGTCCTGCGCGAGGTGTCGATCCGGAACCCCCAGGTGGCCCCGGCGTCCACCACCAGGGCGAACGGCATGGGCAGATACGTCCTGCCGTGCGCGCCCTGGCTCTTGTACTGCTCGAACACGACCGCGTCGAGCGTGCGCCCGCGCTGGTCCACCGCGTCGAACCGCTCCCCGAACCCGACCACGTGCGCCTCCCGGCCGAGCTCCAGCGCGAACCTGACCCGCAGCGGCCCGTCCCCGTCGGCCAGCCACCGCACGCTCCCCGGCACCACCCGGTCCCTCCCGCGCACGACCAGCTTCCCGCCGCCGCCGGACCACCGCGCCGCCGTCACGTGGAACCACCTGCCGGTACGGATCCCGCCCCGCCCGTCGGCGGCCCGGAACCGGTAGGAGTACCGGCGGCCCGCTTCCAGCGCGGGAGTGCTGACGGCCCACGCACCGGCGGCGGCCCTCGTCGCCCGCGCCTGCGCCGCCGCCAGATGCCCGCCGTCCCCGCCGGACGCCTCCGCCCCGGGGGACCCGGCTCGGGTGAGCGGGAGCTCCACGGGCGGGCCGCCGTCCGTCACCCACTCGCACACCACCGACGTCACCCCCGGCGCCGCCCGGACGCGCAGCTCCACCGGCTCGCCGTCCAGGGGCCGCGCCGGGACGCGCTGGTCCTCGGTCTCCGCGTACGGGTGCCCGGACCCGAAGGGGCGGTGCCGGATCATGCCCCCACCTCCAGCTCGTCCGCGAGGATCAGGTACATGCCGTGCGACCAGAGCAGCGGCGTCGCCACCGGCCCCCACCGGTCCAGCCACTCCTGCCGCCGCCCGGGATCGAGCAGCAGGTCGGACACCTGCTCCGGCAGGTCGCCCGCGGGGGTCGCCTGCGCCTCCATCCACCGCAGGTACCGCCGCGCCTCCCCGGACCGCCCGGCCCGCGCGTGGTTCCAGCCGAGGAACCCGGCCAGCAGCACCCATCGGCCGCCGCCGTAGAAGGTGTCGTCCAGGTAGCGGTACACCCCGCCGTCCCTGGCGAGCCGCCGCTCCACCTCGGCCACGGTGCCCGCGCCCACCGGGTCGTCGGCCCCGTACAGCCCGAACGGCGTCACGCACGCCAGCAGACTGGCGTCCACGGCGTCCGTGCCGAGCCACTTGGTGAGATGCGGGCGACCGTCCACCGGCCGGGTGACGCCTTCGGCGGCGACCAGGGCGGCGATGCCCGCCACCGCGCCCTCGGCCGCCTCCGTCTCCGGCCGGCTCAGCACGCCCAGGCCGATCGCCGCGCGCAGGCCCGCGTGCACCGAGCCCAGGGTGGCGACGTGCCGCCGGTCGAGGTGCTCCTCCCACCAGTCGTAACAGGGCAGGTGCCAGAACGCCGTCAGGTAGCGGGCCGCCGCCCGCACCCCCTTGTCGGTCCCCGCCACCGTCCGCCCGTGCCTGCGCGCGTGCTCCAGCAGCGCCCACAGCCACGTCCCGTACCCGTCGAGCTGGAAGTCCCACCACTCCTCGGTCCCGTCAGCCCCCTCCAGTGTGAACCGGGTCGGCAGCATCTCCGCCGGCGAGACGGTCTCACCCCGGGCGGCGCGGGAGACCAGGGCGTCCACCTGCCCGGCCCGGTCGCCCACCACGCGGGCGCACCACGCGTGGAAGGCGTCCGCGCCGGACGCGTCCCCGTGCCTGCTCACCCCTTCGGCGATGAACGCGCCGTCGCGCAGCCAGGAGTAACCCCGGTAGGCGGAGAAGGTGGGCGAGGCCGGGTAGGCCCCGGTGGGAGCCTGCAGCCGGCGGATGAGGTCGAGGCTGTGCGACACGAGCGTCACGGGATCTGTCTCCTGGATGTTGAGTGGTTCAGCCGAGCAGGGCGTCGACCTCGGCGGCGGCCGCCTTGAGCGCGTCCGCCACGGACTTGCGGCCGGACGCGGCCTCGGTCAGCTCCTTGGTCACCGCGTCCTGCATCTCCTGCTGGCGCTCGATGACCGGCGGCAGCGCGATCGACTCCAGCGAGTCGAACACCGCCTGCCGGTTGGCCGGCACCGGGTCCTGCAGGTAGCCGGACAGGAGCTGCTGGTCGGACACCGGCGGGAGCTCCCACGAGCTCTTGATACGGGTCCGCGCCGCGACGTCCGACGACGACAGGAACCGGGCCCAGGCGTACGCCTCCTTGCCCGCCTTGGCGCCGGCCGAGACCGCGACCGCGTTGTGGAAGACGGCGCTGGCCTTGGCCTTGTCACCGGGTTCGACGACCACGTCCCACGCGAACGGCGCGTCCTTCATGCCCGCGAACTGCCAGATGCCGTTGTGCCACATGGCGAGCTTGCCGGACTTGAACAGGTTCGTGTCGTAGTCGGCGGTGCCGCCGATCTCGGCCTCGGTCGGCATGACCTCGCCCACCTTGGACACCAGCCACTCGGCCGCCCGCGCGCCCTCGGGGCTGTCGAACGCTGCCTTCTTGCCGTCCGCCGACAGGAACTCGCCGCCCGCCTGCTTGAGCGTCTTGTAGAACTCGAAGAACTGCACCGGCTGGAAGTCGCCGAACACGCCCTTCTTCCGGTCCGTCAGCTTGGCCGCGGCGGCCTTCTCGTCGGCCCACGTCCAGTCGCTCGTGGGCGGCTCGACCCCGGCCGCCTCGAACAGGTCCTTGTTGTAGAAGAGCACCACGGTCGAGAACGAGGCCGGCAGCGCGTACTGCCTGCCGTCGCGCTGGAAGGCGGCGAGCGACTCCCCGGCGTACACCGAGGTGTCGCCGTCGCCCGCGACCGTGCCGAGATCGAGCAGCGACCCGGCGCTCGCGTACGTGACGAAGTTCTCGTAGTTCAGCTCGAAGGTGTCGGGCGCGGTGCCGCCCGCGATGCTGGTCTGCAGCTTGGTGAAGTACTCGTCGAACGGCGCGGTCTCCACCACCACGTCGATCTTCGGGTTCTCCTTCTCGAACGCGGCCACGATGGCGTCCAGGTCCTCCACGTGGTCCGGCGCCGCCGAGAACGTGAAGTACCGCAGCGTCGTCCTGTCGTCCCCGGCGGCGGGGGCCCGGGTGGCCGAGCCCTGGGAGCAGGCGGAGGCGAGCAGCGCGGTCGCGAGGAGGGCGGCGACCTTGGTTCTACTGAGCATGGGGGGATTCCTTTACTTGAGCCCGCTTTGCGCGACGCTGGCGATCACGTGTTTCTGTGCGAAGACGTAGAGGATGAGGATCGGGACGACGCTGATCACCGAGCCCGCCATGACGACGTCCCACTCGGTGGTGAACTGGCCGTGCAGCGTGGCCAGGCCCAGCGGGAGCGTCATGAACTCGGGGGAGCGGATGATGATCAGCGGCCACAGGTAGCTGTTCCAGCTGGCCATGAAGCCGAAGATGGCGAAGGTCGCGAGGGCCGGCCTGATCAGCGGGAGCACCACGTACAGAAAAATCCTGAAATGTCCGGCGCCGTCGAGGACGGCGGCCTCGTCGAACTCCTTCGGCACCTGGTTGATCGCCTGCCGCAGCAGGAACACCCCGAAGGCCGAGGCGATCGTCGGCGCCAGCAGCGCGAAGTAGGTGTCGACCAGGTTGAACATCCGCATCTCGATGAAGAGCGGCACCACCAGCACGGGCAGCGGCATCATCAGCGTCGCGAGATAGACGGCGAACAGCGCGCCCCGGCCGGGGAACGGCAGCCGCGCGAACGCGTAGGCGGCCATCGCGCTGGTGACCAGCTGCATCGTCGTGGACGCGGCGCCGATCCACGCGCTGTTGGCCACGATCCGCCAGAACGGCAGCGTCTCCAGCAGCTTCCCGTACGCGTCCAGGCTCGCCCCTTCGGGGGTGAGGTCGGGCGGCACGGCCAGCACGGCGTCGCCGGGCGTGAGCGAGGTGATCACCGCCCACGCGAACGGGAACAGCATCACCACCGCGCCCAGCCAGACCACCAGGTGACGCAGAGCCCTACCCATAGGTCACCCACCGCCTCTGCCCGCGGATCTGGACGATCGTCACCAGCAGGACCAGCGCGAACAGCAGCCACGACAGCGCTGAGGCCGCCCCCGCGCGCCCGTACCGGAACGTCAGGTCGTAGATCTGCGACACCACCACCTGCGTCGCCCCGCCGGGCCCGCCGCCGGTCATGATCTGCACCTGGTCGAACACCTGGAAGCCGTTGATCAGCGAGATCACCACGACGAAGAACGTCGAGGGCGACAGCAGCGGCAGCGTGATGTGCCGGAACCGGCGCACCGCCCCCGCCCCGTCGACCATGGCGGCCTCCTGGTACTCACGGGGGATCGCCTGCAGGCCCGCCAGCAGGATGATCATCACGAAGCCCAGGTCCTTCCAGGCCGAGGCGAGGATGATCGACGGCATCGCCCAGTCCGGGTCGGTCCACCAGCCGGGCCCGCTCACCCCGACCAGGCCGAGCACCCAGTTGACGATGCCGGAGGCCGGGTTGAGCAGCCACTTCCACATCAGCGCGACCACGACCCAGCTCGTGATCACCGGCAGGAAGTAGACGCCGCGCAGCAGGCTCCTGGCGGGCATGGCCCTGTTGAGCAGCAGCGCCAGGCCGAGACCGCCCGTGTAGACGAGCGGCAGGTAGCCCGCGATGAAGTACAGCGTGTGGCCGAACGCCGCCCTCGTCCCCGGGTCGCCCAGCAGCTCGGCGTAGTTGTCCAGGCCGACCCAGCGCATCTCGGTGATCAGGTCCCACTCGTGCAGGCTCGTCCACAGCGACGCGACCATCGGCACCAGCGTGTAGAGCGTCAGCGGGACCAGGCTGGGCAGCAGGAACACGGCCACGGTCGCGGCGTACCGCCACCGCCGCCGCGGCTCCCGCCGTGTCTCCACCTCCGGCGGGCTCGCCGTCAGCGTCACGCCCGTGGCGGGGGACCTTGCGGTCACGGTGTCGTCCCGATCAGGCGGGCGCGGACCAGGCGGCCCTGCTCACCGGCCGCCCCCGCCGCGTCGAACGGGGTCGCCAGCACCAGCGCCGCCGCCCCCTGCGCCCAGCTCGTCTCGTCCCAGCTCTCGACCTCGACCGAGATGTCCCGCCGCCCCGGGTAGAGCTGGGCCCGCAGCGCCCGGTCGAACCCCACCTGCCAGAACGGCCAGTCGGCGGTGCCCTCGCCGAGCACCACCACGACCTCCGGATCCACCACGTTGACCAGCCCGGCGGTGGCCCGTCCCAGGATCTCCCCGGCCTCGGCGAACACCTCGCACGCCACCGGGTCACCGCCCACGGCCGCCCGGCCCAGCGCGGCGACGGCCCCCAGCGGATCCGCCACGCCGTCCGGGACCGGCGCGTCACCCGACCTGGCGCGGGCCGCCGCCAGCAGCCCCGCGGACCCCACGAACGCCTCCAGGCACCCGCGGGCCCCGCACCCGCACGCCGGCCCCCGCGGGTCCACGCACAGGTGGCCGAACTCGCCCGCGCCGCCGCGCGCCCCCCGGTACACCCGCCCGTCGGCCACGATCGCCGCGCCGACCCCGCGCCCGATGGTCAGGACGAGGAAGTCCCGGTGCGTACGCCCCCTGCCGTACAGCCGCTGGGCCGCCGCCAGCGCGTTCACGTCGTTCTCCACCAGCACCGGCAGGTTGAGCCGCCGCCGCAGCCGCTCCCCGACGGGCATGGCCTGCCATCCCAGCGTGGGCGCGTTGACCGTGCCCACGCCCTGGTCGTCCACCCCGCCGGGCACCCCGACGCCCACCCCGAGCAGCGGCGGCCCGTCGGTGATCGCCGACAGCACCGACTCGATGGCGTCCGCCAGGTCGCCGGGCGCGTCGGCCGCGCCGGGGTCGAACGGCCGCACCCACGACCCGAGCACCTCGCCGTCCAGCCGCACGTCCACCAGCACGAGGTGGTCGGCGGTCACCTTCACGCCCAGCGCGTGCCCGGCGCCGCCGACGAGCCCCAGCCGCTGGGCGGGCCGTCCGCCGCGCGACGGCTTGAGGTCGAGCTCCTCGACCATGCCGTGCCCCATCAGCTCGCGCGTCAGCTGCGTGACGGTCGCCGGGCTGACGTCCAGCTCGCGGGCGATCTCGCTGCGGCTGAGCGGCCCCACCGTGCCGAGCAGGGCGAGGATCGCCGTACGGGTGAGATCTCCGCGGTCGCTACCGGCCATGAGTCTACTTTCTTCAGCAATAAAGTTAGTGCTGAAAATATGAGCCCCGCGCAACACCCCTGTCAACCCCCGGAAACACGAAAAGCCCCTCTCCCATCAGGGAAAGGGGCGAGACATGTGAGTAGCGATCGGCCTAGCCCTCTCCCGGCAGGGAAAGGGAGGGGCGGTCGTCCAGCCCCTCTCCCAGCAGGGAAGGGGCGGGATGTGTGAGGGGCGGTCGCCCCGCCCCTCTCCTAGCGGGGAAAGGGGCGGGGACATGTGAGCCCCAGCCCCTCCCCGGGAGGGGCTGGGCGCAAGAGTGACGACCCCCTCCCGGTGGGGAGAGGGCCGTTACGGAGGGTCGCTAGGCCGCGTCGCGCGCGCGGTTGCGCAGCGCGCGGCTCACGCCGTCGGCGCCCTCCAGGATAAGCCGGCGCAGCGCCTGCGGCGGCCGCTCCGCGTCCAGGTACGCCTGCGCCGCCCGGACCGTCTCCTCCTCGATCAGCAGCGACGGGAAGCACCCGACCGCGAACGTGGAGGCCTGGTCGAACGTCCACTCCCGGTAGATCCGCCCCACCTCGGCGAAGTACTTCTCCCGGTAGGGCGCCAGGAGCTCGGGGTGGTGCGGGTCCTGGAACCCGGTGATCGTGGTGCGGGCGATGTGGTTGGGCAGCTCGCCGCCGACGATCCGCTCCCACGCCGCGGCCTTGGCCTCGGCCGTGGGGACGACGGCCCGGCACAGCGCCGCCGACCGCTCGCCGGTGGCCGTCGGGTCGCGCCGCAGCTCGGCCTCGATGTCGTCCGGGCCCAGCTCGCCGCCGCTGACCAGCGCGGAGGTGAGGGTCCAGCGCAGGTCGGCGTCGACGCTCAGCCCGTCGGGCACGTCGGTGCCGTCGAGGATGGCCCGCAGCACGGCCAGGTCCTCGGCCGAGGTCGCGACGGGCGCGAACGCCTGCAGGTAGGCGAGCTGGTGGTCGGAGCCGGGCTCGGCCGCCGCCAGCAGCGCGCGCAGCTCGCGGGCCAGCAGCGCCATCCCCTCGGGCCGCCACGCCGGGTCGGCGTACTGCTGGACGGCCTGCCGCGCCTGCCGCAGCACGGTCTGGAGCACGGTCAGGTCCTTGACCGTGCCCACGCCGGAGGCCACCAGCTTGACGTAGTCGCGGGTGGACATCTCGCCGTCGCGCGTCATGTCCCACGCCGCCGACCAGCACAGCGCCCGCGGCAGCGACTCGGTGAATTTCGCGATGCCGCCGTCGACGAGCGTGCGCAGCGACCGCTCGTCCAGCCGGATCTTCGCGTACGTGAGATCGTCGTCGTTGATCAGCACGAGGTCGGGCTGCTCCTTGCCGGCCAGCTCGGCCACGACGGTGCGGGCGCCCACCACGTCCAGCTCGACCCGCTTGGTCCGGGTCAGCTCGCCGCCGGCCAGCGAGTAGAGGCCGATCGCGACCCGGTGGGAGCGCAGCGTCGGGTAGTCGGCCGGCGCCTCCTGGAGCACCTCGAACCGGGTGAACCTGCCGTCGGCCACCTCGAACGACGGCCGCAGCGTGTTGACCCAGGCGGTCTCCAGCCACTCCTTCGACCACGCGGACAGGTCACGCCCCGAGGTCCGCTCCAGGGCGGTGAGCAGGTCCTTCAGCTCGGTGTTGCCCCAGGCGTGCTCGTTGAAGTAGTCGCGCACGCCCGCCAGGAAGTTGTCCAGCCCGACGTAGGCGACGAGCTGCTTGAGCACCGAGGCGCCCTTGGCGTAGGTGATGCCGTCGAAGTTGACCTCGACCGCCTGCATGTCGGGGATGTCGGCGGCGATCGGGTGGGTGGACGGGAGCTGGTCCTGCCGGTAGGCCCAGGCCTTCTCGACGTTCGCGAACGTGGTCCACGCGCCCTTGCCCCACCGGGTGGCCTCGGCCTGGGCCAGCACGGACATGTAGGTGGCGAACGACTCGTTCAGCCACAGGTCGTCCCACCAGCGCATGGTGACCAGGTCGCCGAACCACATGTGGGCCATCTCGTGCAGGATCGTCTCGGCGCGCCGCTCCACCACCGCGTCGGTGACCCGGGAGCGGAAGACGTAGTCCTCCAGGAACGTCACGCAGCCCGCGTTCTCCATCGCGCCCGCGTTGAACTCCGGCACGAACAGCTGGTCGTACTTGCCGAACGGGTAGCGGACCCCGAACACCTTGTGGAAGAAGTCGAACCCCTGGCGGGTGACCTCCAGGATGTTGTCCGCGTCGAGGTGCTCGGCCAGCGAGGCCCGGCAGTAGACGCCCAGCGGGATGCCGTCGTGCTCGGACGTCACCTTGTGGTACGGCCCGGCCACCAGGGCGGTGATGTAGGTGGACATCACCGCTGTGGGCGGGAACGTCCACCGCTTGGTGGCGCCCTGCTCGTCCACGGCGGAGGCCGCCGCGTTGGAGACCACCTCCCAGTCTCCCGGCGCGAGCACCGTCAGCTGGAAGGCCGCCTTGAGGTCCGGCTGGTCGAAGCAGGCGTACATGCGGTGGGCGTCGGCCGTCTCGAACTGGCTGTGCAGGTAGACCTTCTGGTCGACCGGGTCGACGAAACGGTGCAGGCCCTCGCCGGTGCGCATGTAGACGCAGTCGGCGTCGACGACCAGCTCGTTGGACTCGGCCAGCGAGGGCAGCGGGAAGCGGCCCTGGTCGGCGTCGTAGGCGGACACGTCGAGGTCCGCGCCGTTGAGCGTCACCTTGCGCACGCGCGCGCCGTGCAGATCGATGAACGTGTCGGCGCCCGGCCTGGTACAGGCGAAACGCACCGTGGTCACGCTGTCGAAGCGCTCCTCGCCCGCTGTCAGGTCGAGCGCCACCGCGTAAGATTCGACCTTCAACAGGCGGGCCCGCTCGCGTGCCTCGTCCCGGGTCAGGTTGCCTGCCAAGTTGCGCTCCTTTTCAACCACTTCGTCGGGGTCAGCCGGATCCCTGGAATAGGATTCGAGCCTCCCCAGGTTATGGCCCACATGAGCGAGAAGACTCCTGTGGATTTGTGGTTCGATCCTTTCTGCCCGTTCGCCTGGGTGACGTCACGATGGCTTCTCGAAGTGGAGAAGGTTCGCCCCATCGAGCCGCGCTGGCACATCATGAGCCTCAACGTGCTCAACGAGGGCAAGGACGTCCCCGAGGCCTACCGCGAGCAGATCGTCCGCGCCATCGGCCCGGTCCGGGTGGTGGCCGCGGCCGCCGCCAAGTACGGCGACCACGTCGTCGGCCCCCTCTACACCGAGCTCGGCACCCGCTTCCACAACCAGCGCGCGATCAGGCGCCTCGGCGACCTGCGCGACACGGTCCAGGACGCTCTCGCCGCCGCCGGCCTCGACACCGCCCTCGCCGACGCCATGGACTCCACCGAACACGACGAGGCCGTGCGCCGCTCCCACGACGAGGGCATCGGCCTCGTCGGCCAGGAGGTCGGCACGCCCGTCATCCGCGTCGGCGACAACGCGTTCTTCGGCCCCGTCATCACCTCCATCCCGCGCGGCGAGGACGCCGGACGCATGTGGGACGGCGTCCTGCTCGTCACCGGCTTCGACGAGTTCTTCGAGCTCAAGCGCTCCCGTACGAGCGAGCCCCGCTTCGACTGATTTTCGACTCCACTCGGTAGGAGAACGTGACAAGCCGGTTGATACAGCTCACTCCGTGGTGAGCCGCGGTCTCGCAATGTGACCCGCGGCACGCCAGGATGAAGTCATGCGTCAGCTATACATCGGCGGTTCGTGGGCCGCCTCCGCCTCGGGAGAGGCCATCGATGTCGTCAATCCGGCCACCGAGGAGATCATCGACCGGGTGCCGGCGGGTGCGCCGGCCGACGTCCAGGCCGCGGTGACGGCCGCGCGGCGCGCCTTCCCCGGCTGGTCGGCCACGCCGCCCGCCGAGCGGGGCAAGCTGCTGGCCGCCGCCGCCGAGCTGCTGAAGCAGCGGGCCGACGAGGTGGCCAGGACGATCGCCACCGACATGGGCTCGCCGCTCGGGTTCGCGCTGAAGGTGCAGACGCTCATGCCCGCCGGGGTGCTGGCCTCCTACGCCCAGCTGGCCGACAGCCATCCGCTCGAGACCCGCGTGGGCAACTCGCTGGTGGTCAAGGAGCCGGTGGGCGTGGTGGCCGCGATCACGCCGTGGAACTACCCGCTGCACCAGATCGTCGCCAAGGTGGCCCCCGCGCTGGCCGCCGGCTGCACGGTCGTGCTCAAGCCCAGCGAGGTGGCGCCGCTGGCCGCGTACGCGCTGGCCGAGATCTTCCACGAGGTGGGCCTGCCCGCCGGGGTGTTCAACCTGGTCAGCGGGCGCGGCCCGGTCGTCGGCGAGGCCATGGCCGGCCACCCCGACGTCGACCTGGTCTCCTTCACCGGCTCCACCGTCGCCGGGCGGCGGGTCGCCGCCCTGGCCTCCGACGGCGTCAAGCGGGTCGCGCTGGAGCTCGGCGGCAAGTCCGCGAACGTCATCCTGCCCGACGCCGACCTCGGCGCGGCCGTCAAGGTGGGCGTCGCCAACTGCTTCATCAACGCCGGCCAGACCTGCTCGGCGCTGACCCGCATGATCGTGCACCGCGACCGCTACGACGAGGCCGTCCGCCTGGCCGTCGAGGCGACCGCCAAGTACACCGTCGGCGACCCGTTCGACGAGACGACCAGGGTCGGCCCGCTGGTGTCGGCGGCGCAGCGCGACCGGGTGGTCCGCTACATCAACCGCGGCCAGGAGGAGGGCGCCAGGCTCGTGGCCGGCGGCACCGACCGGCCGCTGCCGCGCGGCTACTACGTCGAGCCGACCGTGTTCGCCGGGGTCGAGCCCGGCATGGTGATCGAGCAGGAGGAGATCTTCGGCCCGGTGCTGTCGATCATCCCCTACACCACCGAGGACCAGGCCGTCGAGATTGCCAACGGCACCCCGTACGGGCTCGCGGGCGCGGTGTGGGCGGCCACCGAGGAGCGCGCCGTCGCGGTGGCGCGCAGGCTGCGCACCGGGCAGGTCGCCGTCAACGGCGGCAACTTCAACCCGATGGCCCCCTTCGGCGGCTACAAGCGCTCCGGCGTCGGCCGCGAGCTGGGGGAGTACGGGCTGGAGGAGTTCTTCGAGATCAAGGCGCTGCAGCTCTAGCCGCTACAGCACCATCCCGCCGGTGGCCCGGATGCTCTGCCCGGTGATCCATCGCCCGTCGGGGCCGGCCAGGAACGCCACCACGGCCGCCACGTCGCCGGGCGTGCCCAGCCGACGCAGCGCGGTGAACTGCGGTGCCTGCTCCAGGGCCTCCGGCGGGTTGGCGGCGCGCAGCATGTCGGTGTCGGTCGCGCCCGGCAGCACGTTGTTGGCCGTGATGCCGCGCCCGCCCAGCTCCCGCGCCGCCACCTTGGCGAACTGCTCCACGGCGGCCTTGGTGGCGGCGTAGAGCGCGATGGCGGGCGCGGGGACCTCGGTGTTGAGCGTCGAGACGTTGATGATCCGGCCGCCGTCGCGCATCACCCTGCCCGCCCACTGGACGCCCAGGAAGACGGCCCGGGTGTTGACCGCGAACATCCGCTCGTACAGCTCCGGCGTCACGTCGGCGATCAGCGCCGGCCCGGTCTCGGCGGCGTTGTTGACCAGGATGTCGACGCCCGGCAGCCGGTCCTCGGCCGTGGCGAGCAGCCGGGCGAGGTCGTCCTCGCTGCCCTGGTCGCAGCGCACGGCGAGGGCGCCCGTCTCCTTGGCGACCCGCTCGGCGGCCGCCGCGTCCTGCCGGTAGCTGAAGACCACCTCGGCCCCGTCGGACGTCAGCCGTTCCACCACGGCTCTGCCGATGCCGCGCGAGCCCCCGGTCACCAGAGCGCCCTTTCCGGAAAGCACAGTCATGCGCCCACCCTAGGTTCGGAGCATGATCTCGCGCGCGTCGTTCTTCGGCAGCCGGTCCACGAACAGCCGGCCGTCGAGGTGGTCGGTCTCGTGCTGGAAGCAGCGGGCCAGCGAGCCGCGCGCGCTGATCCGTACGGGGCGCTCCAGCCGGTCGACGCCCGCGACCGTCACCCCCGCGGCGCGGGCCACCGGCGCGTAGGCCGGGAGCTTCGTCCGCCGGTCGGGCACCGACAGGCAGCCCTCCTCGTCGACGACCTCCGCCGGGTCGTCGACGGTCAGCACCGGGTTGACCACGTGGCCCTTGCGCCCGCTGATGTCGTAGACGAACAGCCGCCGCGCGACCCCGATCTGCGGGCCCGCCAGGCCCACCCCGCCGACCGCGTACATCGCCTCGAACATCTCGTCGATCAGCCGGCGCAGCTCGCGGTCGAAGCTCCCGACGGGCTCGGCGGGCGTGCGCAGGACCGGATCGCCGAGCACGCGGATCTCGCGCATGGGGCTCCCCTCTCAGTAAGGACCAGTGGCCATAGGAGTTCCTTACTCTAGCGATCGGGGCCGCGGTCGGAGCCGCCTCGGCCCCGCTGTGGAAGACTGGTGAGGTGCGTGTCTACATCGGTGCCGACCATGCCGGCTATGAGCTGAAGAACCACCTGGCGTCGTGGCTGAAGGACCACGGTCACGAGGTGACCGACTGCGGTCCCTTCGTCTACGACGCCGAGGACGACTATCCCGTCTTCTGCCTGCGCGCCGCCGAGGGCGTCGCGGGCGACCCCGGCAGCCTCGGCGTGGTCATCGGCGGCTCCGGCAACGGCGAGCAGATGGCCGCCAACAAGGTGCGCGGCATCCGGGCCGCGCTGGCCTGGAGCGAGGAGACCGCCTCCCTGGCCCGCGAGCACAACAACGCCAACGTCGTCTCCATCGGCGCGCGCATGCACTCCACCGAGGACGCGACGAGGTTCGTCGAGGTCTTCCTCACCACCGCGTTCTCCGGCAGCGAGCGCCACAGCCGCCGCATCGCCCAGGTCGAGGCCTACGAGACCATAGGGCAGTTGCCCTCGCTCCCGGGCTAACCCCGCCGTTTGCCCTCGCGCCTGGGCGTCTCGTCACGCAGGGGCCGCCGGTCGGCGGTCTCCTGCTGTTCCTTCGACGGGCGCGACACGTCACGCGCGCGCATCGCCGTGATCGCGGTGATCTGCAAGCTCTGCAGGGCCATACGGCGACTGTACGTCAGAAGACGAGACCGGCGAACGGCTTCGGCTGCCAGGCCATGGCCGTGGCCAGCGCCCGCACCGCGCCGGGCGTCCGCTCGCCCAGCATCCCGGCCGCGTGCAGCGCGCCCAGATCGCCGTCGCCGAGGTAGGCCGAGCCCAGCGCCGCCACGTCCAGCGTGACGTCCGGCTCCTCGTCCACCCGCTTGCACTCCGCCCCCGCGGTGTCGGCGCGCAGGCGCCGGCGGCCCGCGTTCCACGGGCACACCTCGTCGGCGACCTCCAGCACCAGGTCCACCGGCGCCGCGTAGGCGCGCGACTCCAGTGCCCTGTCGACCTCCACGAGGCGTACCCACAGCTCGTCCGACCAGCTGGGGCGGAGCTGGCGGGGGTTGGCCATCAGCGCGAACAGCGGGTCGTCCACCGGCCTGGCGTGGGCCACGATCCGCGTCACCAGGTCACGGTCGAGCACCCCGCGCCACAGCAGCGCGTACGCGGCCGGATCGGCGGCGAACAGCTCCTGCAGCCGCACCTCGCCGTCGGGCATGCCGTCGCCGTCCCAGCCGCTCTTGATCCGGAACAGCGCGTAACCGCGCACCCCGTCGTCGTCCTCGGCCAGCAGCGACCGCAGCGGGCCCGCGCCGTTCTGGTCGAACTCCTCGTCGGCCAGGATGGCGTCCCAGAACGCCGCGTTCCGGTCGTACAGGCCGGGCCGCGAGCCGGCGACGGAGCCGAACAGCCGCTCGTACTCGCCGCGGACCTCGGCCGGCTTGACCACCCGCAGCCGCAGCGACGCGTCCACCGGGGCGCCGGGGACGAACGCCGCGCCGTGCCTGGCGATGGTGAACGACATCTGCCCCGCCGCGCGCCCGTAACCGAACCGCCCGTAGATCGGCGCCTCGGACGCGTACAGCGCCGCCACCGGCTCCCCGCGCTCGCGCACGTCGGCGAGCTGCCTGCGCATCAGCGACGACAGGATGCCGCGGCGGCGATGCGAGGAGAGCACGGCGACGGCCGTCACGCCCGCGACGGGCAGCCGCCCGCCCGGCACCGTCATGGTGAAGCTGTGCACCGACGTGGAGGCCACCATCGTGTCACCGTCGAAGACGGCGAGCGTGCGGTCGAACTCCGTCTGCGCCTTCCACCGCTCGGTCTGCCGCGGATGCGGCGTCCAGTTGAAGCCCTCGGAGAGCACGCCGGCGAACGCCGGCCATTCGCTCTCGGCGATCGGACGGATCGGATACGTCATCCGTCCACGGTACGAGCGAGCCCTCGCCGGGGGCCACCGAATATCCCTGGTAGACGATCAAGGCTCTGGTCAAGTCGGCTGCCCAAACGCGAGCCAGACCGATACAGTCGAGCGCATCATGAGTACCCGACCGGCGCCGCTGATCCCGCCACGGCTCCGCGCGATCCTGGTGCGGGTGCCGTTCCTGGTGCAGCTCGTCCGGTTCCTCAGGCGCGGGGCGGCCAGGGACCGCAACCTGCTGGTCGCGCTGACCGTGGTCACGCTCGTCGTCGGGCTGCTCGCGGCCCAGGTGTCCACCGAGTGGTTCTCGCCGTCGCTGCTCATCCTCGTCACCCTGGTCGGCGGACTGCAGCTGCGGGTGCGCAGCCTGGTCACGCTGCTGGTCGCGGTGGCCGTCTCGCTGGGCTACATCGCCGTCACGCTCGGCGCGGGCAGGGTCGGCGTCGGCCTCGCCGTGACGATCGGGTTCACCGCCGTGCTGGCGCTGCTCATGGCCCGCACCCGCGGCAAGCTCGGCGTCCAGGGGCTGCGCGGCGACGCCATGCTGCTGGAGCTGCGCGACCGGCTCAAGAGCCAGGGCGAGCTGCCCCCGCTGCCCAAGGACTGGGGCGGCAAGGTCGTGCTCAAGCAGGCCGGCGGCTCCTCCTTCGGCGGCGACTTCCTGGTGTCCATGCGCGACGGCGACCGGGTCGACATCGCGCTGGTCGACGTCTCGGGCAAGGGCGTCGACGCCGGCACCAGAGCCCTGCTGCTGTCGGGCACGTTCGGCGGGCTGCTCGGCTCCGTCGACGACTTCCTGCCCGCCTGCAACGCCTACCTCCACCGCCAGCGCGGCGACGAGGGGTTCGTCACCGCCGTGCACGTCCGGCTCGACCTGGCCACCGGCGACTACACCATCACCTCCGCCGGCCACCCGCCGGTCGTGAAGTTCGACGCCGGCACCGGCAACTGGGAGGTCGCCTCCGCCAAGGGCGTGGTCCTCGGCGTGGTGCCCGACCTCCACTGCGAGCCCGAGACCGGCACCCTCCACAAGGGCGACGCGCTGCTGCTCTACACCGACGGCCTGATCGAGCAGCCGGGGCGCGACATCGACGCCGGGCTCGACCGGCTGCTCGGCGAGGCCGAGCGGCTGCTGCCCTCCGGGTTCCGCGACGGGGCGCGCGCCCTGGTCAACGCCATGGCCTCGGGCCACAGCGACGACTGCGCGCTGGTGCTGATCTGGCGCCCGTAGCCGTCCTTCGCATACCCCGTATGTCACGTGAGCGTCCGGGCCCGTCGAGTTCGACTACGCTTGGGACGTCGAATCGTCCGGTCTGGAGCGCGCGTATATGGACTGGCTCTTCCTCCTGGGGATCGCCATCTTCTTCATCGGGCTGATGGCGTCCATCGGGTTGCACGAGATCGGCCACCTGGTGCCCGCCAAGCTCTTCGGCATCAAGGTGACCCAGTACATGGTCGGCTTCGGGCCCACGATGTGGTCCCGCCGCAAGGGCGAGACCGAGTACGGCGTCAAGTGGATCCCGCTCGGCGGCTACATCCGGATGATCGGCATGCTGCCGCCCAAGCCGGGCGAGGATCCCGGCAAGCTGCGCGGCGGCTCCACCGGGCCGTTCCAGGCCCTGATCGAGCAGGCCAGGGAAGTGGCCCTGGAGGAGGTCAGGCCCGGCGACGAGAACCGCGTCTTCTACCGCAAGAAGTGGTGGCAGAAGGTCATCGTCATGTCCGGCGGCCCCGCGATGAACTTCGTGCTGGCCTTCATCCTCTACGCCCTCCTGCTGGTCGGCATCGGCGTGCCCACCTACGCGCCGGTGGTCTCGCCCGAAACCAACACCTGCGTCATCCCGATCAGCGAGCACCGCACCGAGTGCCGCTCCGGCGACCAGCCCACGCCCGCCTCGCAGGCCGGGCTCAAGGCCGGTGACAAGCTCGTCGCCCTCGACGGCCACAAGATCGAGACGTGGGAGGACGCCACCCGGGTCATCCGCTCCCACGGCGCCGGCCCCGCCGAGCTGGCCATCATCCGCGACGGCCGGCCCATGACGCTGCAGACCACGCTCATCGCCCAGGACCGGCCCAAGCCCGGCGAGCCCGACGTGATCGAGAAGAACGTCGGCTTCCTCGGCGTGCTGCCGACCGAGGTCATGCAGCAGCAGAGCTTCGGCGCGGTCTTCCCCTACATGGCCGAGCTGACCGGCCGCGTCGCGGTCTCGCTGGTCAACCTGCCGGAGAAGATGGTCGGCGTCTGGGACGCCGCGTTCTCCGGGGCCGAACGCGATCCCGAGGGCCCGGTGGGCGTCGTCGGCGCGGGCCGCATGGGCGGCGAGATCCTCGCCTCCGACCTGACCGGCGTGCAGAAGCTGTTCGTGTTCGTCAACCTGCTGGCCGGCTTCAACCTGGCGATCGGCATGTTCAACCTGATCCCGCTGCTGCCGCTCGACGGCGGCCACATCGCCGGCGGGCTGTGGGAGGGCCTCAAGCGCGCCTGGGCGCGCATCCTGCGCCGCCCCGAGCCGTCCTACGTCGACATCGCCAAGGTGCTGCCGCTGACGTACGCGCTGGCCATCGTCATGATCGTCATGGCCGGGCTGCTCGTCTACGCCGACCTGATCAACCCGCTGCGCCTCACCGGCTGACCCGCATGGACCCGCTGGAGCGGCTGCGCGCCGTCTGCCTGGCCCTGCCCGAGGTCACCGAGCGGCTCAGCCACGGCGAGCCCACCTGGTTCGTGCGCGGCAAGAAGACGTTCGTCATGTACGCCGACCACCACCACGACGACCGGCTGGCCTTCTGGTGCGCGGCCCCGCCCGGCGCCCAGGAGGAGCTGGTGGCGCACGACCCGGCCCGTTTCTTCCGCCCGCCGTACGTGGGACACCGCGGCTGGCTGGGCGTCTACCTGGACGTCGAGGGCGTCGACTGGGACGAGATCGCCGAACTCGTCACCGACGCCTACCGGCAGACGGCGCCCAAGTCGCTCCTCGCCCGCCTGCCCTGACGGCGGCCCTCATGCTCGGCCGGGTGTCACCAAGGTGACGGTGACGTCGAGCCCGCCGTCCGGCAGCGGCCGGACCTCCAGCGTGCCGTGGTGGGCCTCGACGACGGCGGCCACGATCGACAGCCCGAGCCCCGACCCGTCGCCGCCGGCCTTCCTGCCGGTCTCCAGGCGCTGGAAGGGCCGCGTGAGCAGGTGTGCCCGTTCGGGCGGGATCAGCGGGCCGCTGTTGGAGATCCGGAGGGTGGAGCGGCCGGAACGCCCGGCCGTCTCCACCGCGATCCACCCATCGGGCACGTTGTAGCGTACGGCGTTGTCCAGCAGGTTCGTGACCAGGCGCTCGATCAGGGCGGGGTCACCGGAGGCGGGCGCCGGGCGGAGGGAGGAGTCGACGCGGACCTCCGCGTCCTCGTATCGCCCGAGTGCCTGTCCGGTGATCGCGGCCAGGTCGAGGGGGCGGCGGTGGTCCAGCCCTTGCTGGCTGCGGGCCAGCACGAGCAGGGCCTCGATGAGCCGTTCCTGATGCTTCCCCGCGGTGACGACGCGTTCCAGCACGGCCCGCAGAGCCCGGGCGTCGGCCTCGGGGTCGGCGAGCGCGACCTCGGCCATGGCCCGTTGCAGCGTCAGCGGCGTGCGCAGCTCGTGGGAGGCGTTGGCGACGAAGCGCCGCTGTGCGGTGAAGGCCGCCTCCAGCCGGTCCAGCAGCGCGTCGAAGGTGTCGGCCAGCCTTTTCAGCTCGTCGTCGGGCCCGGAGGCGGCCAGCCGCCGGTCGAGCCGGTCGGCCGTGATGCGCCGGACGGTGTCCGTCATCTCGCCCAGCGGCCGCAGCACCCGCCCGGCCATGAGCCAGCCGAGCACCATCGCCGCGCAGGTCATGAAGGCCAGCGCGATCAGGGAGTTGACCAGCAGCCGGAGCGGGTCCGCCGCCCGCTCCACCGCGGGCGTCCGGACGGACACGTCGAACCCACCGGGCGGCACCGGAGCGGCGGGCGGTGCAGGGAAGGGCGAGTACTGGACCAGCAGGTAGATGAGCGCGACCAGCACGACCCCGGCCAGCGCGAACAGGCCACCGTAGAGCAAGGTCAGGCGAAGCCGTACGGTCCGCCTCATATGCGATATCCCGCCTGCGGGACCGTCTCGATCAGCGGCGGATCGCCGAGCTTGCGGCGCAGCCGGCTGATCGTGACCTTCACGGTGTGGGTGAACGGGTCGGCGAACTCGTCCCAGCCGCGCTCCAGCAACTCCTCGGCGGAGACCACCGCGCCCCCGGCGGTCAGCAGCAGTTCCAGGACGGCGAACTCCTTGGGACTCAGCGACAGCCGGCGCCCGTCGCGGACGGCGATCCGGGTGGACGGGTCGAGCCGCAGGTCGCCGTGGACGAGCACCGGCGGGAGAGCGCGGTGCGACCGCCTGGCCAGCGCTCGGATCCGGGCGACCAGCTCGGCGAAGGCGAACGGCTTGGGCAGGTAGTCGTCGGCGCCCGCGCCGAGCCCCGTCACCCTGTCGTCGATCGTCCCGGCGGCGGTGAGCATCAGCACCCGCGCCGGATAGCCGGCGCCGGCCAGCGACCCGCACACCTCGTCACCGTGCAGGCCAGGCAGGTCCCGGTCGAGCACGATCACGTCGTAACGGGTCACCGAGGTGCGGTCGAGCGCGCTCCGGCCGTCCAGGACCACATCGACGGCCATGCCCTCGCGGCGCAGCCCCGCCGCGACCGTCAGGGCCAGCTCCTCATGGTCTTCGACCACCAACACCCTCATGATCCCCAGAATGCCCCCATCGCCGGTTACAGCGGGGTAACCGTCACCGTTTCGGCCCTGTAACCGGCCCCCGGCTTTCCTGGAGGCACACACGGCCGACCGAAACGGAGACATCATGTTCGGCTCGAAGATCAGCAGGTTCGTCCTGGCCGCCGTCGTCCTCGCCGCCGGCGTGGGCTGGATGGCCGGCTCGGAAGAGGAGCCCGTCAGGGACGGCGAGCAGTTCACCGCCTGCATGCGCGCTCACGGGCTGCCCGGCTTCCCCGAGGTCGCGCTCTCCTCGGCCGGGCTGGTCAACCTCGACATCAAGGGTGAGCGCGTCGACGTCCTGTCGGGGAAGTACGGGGCGGCGGTCGAAGCGTGCGAGCCACTGCTGCCCGTGGGTTCCCGGTTGCCGGGCGCGCCGACAGCGCCGACAGCGCCGCCGTTCCCGTCCTGACCCGCAGGGCACTGGCCTACGTCCGGGCGGCGATCCACCGATCGGTGGATCGCCGCCTCCGCCGTCCGGCGGCCAGGTCCCGTCTCCTGGTCGGTGTCGGCGGAAGTGCCGGTCGTAGCAGGCTGAATGCGCCAACCACCGAAGGGACGCGCGCATGCCACCAGTGATCGAGGTACGCGACCTCCACAAACGCTATGACGACAAGATCGCGGTCGACGACGTCTCGCTCACCGTCCAGGAGGGTGAGATCTTCGGGATCCTCGGCCCGAACGGCGCCGGCAAGACGACGACCGTGGAGTGCGTCGAGGGCCTCCGCACCCCGGATCGCGGTGAGATCAAGGTGCTCGGGCTGGACCCTCTCCGTGACCGCGCCGAGCTGACCCGGCGGCTCGGCGTCCAGTTGCAGGCCGGCCACCTCCCCGAGCGGCTCCAGGTCGCCGAGGCCCTGGAGCTCTACAGCTCCTTCTATCCCGAGCCCGCCGACTGGCGCGGACTGCTGGACGGCCTCGGCCTGGCGGACAAGGCGAAGACCAGGTACGCCAAGCTGTCCGGCGGCCAGAAACAACGGCTCTCGATCGCGCTGGCGCTCGTCGGCAGCCCCAGGGTGGCGATCCTCGACGAGCTCACCACCGGCCTCGACCCGCAGGCCCGGCGCGACACCTGGGACCTGATCGAGGGCGTGCGCTCTCGCGGGGTGACGATCGTGCTGGTCACCCACTTCATGGAGGAGGCCGAGCGGCTGTGCGACCGGCTCGCGCTGATCGACGCCGGCCGCGTCGTCATGGTGGACACCCCGGCCGGTCTGACCGAGCGGGCGTGCGCCGGGCAGCGGATCCAGTTCCGCCCGTCCAGGCCGATGGACGACCGCCTGCTGACGAGCCTGCCCGACGTCTCCGGCGTCACCCGCAGGGGAGAGCTGGTCATCGTCAACGGCAACGACAACGCGCTCAACGCCGTCACCACCGTGCTGGCCCGCAACCGGATCGTGGCCCATCAACTGCGCGTCGAGCAGGCGAGCCTGGAGGACGCGTTCGTCCGGCTGACCGGCAAGCGTCCCGGCCCCCGGTGACACATCAGAGAGAGGCCCCCATGCCCATGTCAGCATCGAAGACCGCCGAGCGGGGTTCCGCGACCTGGCGGCTCATCAAGGCCGAGAGCACGCTGTGCGTCCGGGACAAGGTCGGCCCCCTGTGGGGCATCGGCTTCCCGCTGATCCTGCTGGTCATCCTCGGCAGCGTCTCCGATCTGCGGACGCCTGTGGAGGGCGGCGGCGGCCTGACGTACTTCGACCTCTACGTCCCTGTTCTGGTTCTGTTCAACCTGGCCATCCTGGCCACGGCCTCCCTGCCGACCACGCTCGCGGGATACCGGGAGAACGGCGTGCTGCGGCGCATGCGCACCACGCCGGTCGGCCCGGCCCGCGTGCTCGCCGCCCAGCTCGTGGCCAACTTCGCCATCGCGGTCGTCGCGATGGTCCTGTTCCTCGCGGTGGCCGGGTTCGGCTTCGGCGTCGGCCTGCCGGAGCACCTTCCCGGTTTCGCCCTCGCCTGGCTGCTCGCGGCGGCCGCGCTGCTCGCGATCGGCCTGCTGATCACCGCGCTCGCGCCCGGGCGCGGCCCGGCCACGGCGATCGGCACGGTGCTGTTCTTCCCGATGATGTTCTTCGCCGGACTGTGGGTGCCGATCTCGCAGATGCCGCCGCCGCTGCGGGACATCGCCCACTACACCCCGCTCGGCGCGGGCATGGGGGCGTTCCAGGACGCGTACCAGGGTCACTTCCCGTCCGCCGTGCCGCTGCTGACCCTGGCGGCCTACGCGGTGGTGTGCGCGTCCGTCGCGATCCGCTGGTTCCGCTGGGAATAGCCGCCCGGAATAGAATCCCGCAAGGGAGAGGGAGCCTTGAAGACTTCGCCACAGCCGCCGTTCCTTCTGGTCAACGTGGTGCCCTACGCGCTGCTGGCGCTCCTCGTCGCGATCCTGCTGGTCGTGGAGGACTGGACGGGCTCCTTGCTCGTCGACCTCGGCCTGTGCGCCCTGGCCGCCGCGTGGATGCTCGGCATGTTCACCCTGCGTCCCGGCTGGTGGGGCCGGCCACGGACCATGGGGGTGTTCGTCGCGGGGCTGCTCGTGATCACCGCGGTCCTGGTGATCCGTCATCCCCTCTTCGGGCTCTTCACCCCCGCCGCCTACATCTACTCCTTCACGGTCCTGCGCTGGCCGTGGCGACTGCTGGGGGTGGCCGCCACCGCGGTCCTGGCCGGTACGGCGCAGGCGTCCAACATCCCCACGACCGACGTCCTCGGCCTGACGCTGGCCGTGATCGTCATCCCTTCAACATCGCCATGATGTGCGCCTGCGCCTGGGGCCTGTGGCTCGCCGAGAAGGAGGAGGAGCGGCGCGAGCAGACCCTCGGAGAGCTGAGCCGGACGAACCGGCTGCTGGAGGCGTCGCTCGCCGAGAACGCCGGCCTGCACGCCCAGCTGCTCGCCCAGGCCAGGGAGGCGGGCGTGCTCGACGAGCGCCGGCGGATGGCCCGCGAGATCCATGACACCCTGGCGCAGGGGCTCACCGGCATCATCGCGCAGCTCCAGGCGGCCGAGCAGATGCACGAGGTCCCGGCGCCGTGGCGCCGGCCCTTCGACGCCGTCAAGAACCTGGCGAGGGAGAGCCTGGCCGAGGCGCGGCGCTCGGTCGACGCGCTCCGGCCCGAGCCGCTGCGGACCGCGCGCCTGAGCGACGCCCTCGCCGACGTCGCCGGCCGGTGGTCGAGGCTGCACGGGCTCGCCGTTCACGTCACGACGACCGGCACGGCGCTGCCGATGACACCGGAGGCCGAGTTCGCGCTGCTGCGCACGGCCCAGGAGGCACTGGCCAACGTGGCCAAGCACGCGCACGCGACCAGGGTCGGCGTGACCCTGTCCTACCTGGACCACGAGGTCGCGCTGGACGTACGTGACGACGGCAGGGGCTTCGACCCCGCGGGTCTCGACACGGACGACGGGTCACCGCCGCCCCGCTGCGGCGGATTCGGCCTGACCATCATGCGTCAGCGCGTCGAAGGACTGTCCGGCACGCTGCGGATCGAGTCCGAGCCCGGAGCCGGCACCGGGATCTCGGCCTGCGTCCCCACCCTGCCGGCCGGGAGCCACGCATGACCGATCACACGGCCACGATCCGGTTGTTGATCGCGGACGACCATCCCGTCGTCAGGGACGGGCTGAGCAGCATGTTCGCCTCCGCGCCGGGATTCGAGGTGCTGGGCGAAGCGGCGGACGGCGCCACGGCCGTACGGCTCGCCCAGGCGCTCCGGCCCGACGTGATCCTGATGGACCTGCGCATGCCGGGCATGGACGGGTTGACCGCGATCAACGAGCTGACCAGGCTGGGCGTCACCGCGCGCGTGCTGGTCCTGACGACCTACGACACCGACACCCATGTCCTCCCGGCGATCGAGGCGGGGGCGACCGGCTACCTGCTCAAGGACTCTCCCCGGGAGGAGTTGCTGCGAGGCGCGCGGGCCGCCGCCAAGGGAGAGAGCGTGCTGTCCCCCTCGGTGGCGGCACGGCTGATGAACCGGGTCAGGACCCCCGCGCCGCAACTCCTCAGCCGTCGTGAGCTCGAGGTCCTCGAACTCGTGGCGGCCGGGAACACCAACCGTGAGGCGGCCGCCCGGTTGTTCATCACCGAGGCCACGGTCAAGAGTCACCTCCTGAACATCTACGCCAAGCTGGGCGTGGGGGACCGCGCCGCCGCCGTCACCGAGGCGTTCAACCGAGGGCTGCTCGTCCCGCGATGACGCTGGAGATCCCCTTCTCAGTGCATCGAGATGTGCACGTGGTCGAAGTGGTTCTCGGTGATGCTGCCCCGGTCGGACATGCCGCTCCAGCCCGAGCCGTGGTTGATCCGCTGCTTCCAGATCACGTACTTCACGCCGAGCTTGCCGCGGTTCTGCACGGCCCATTCGGCGATGCGGTCGCCGAGGGCCGTGTTGGTCCCCGACGGCATCGAGCCGCCGCTGCTCATCATGAAGTCGCAGGCCCGGCCCAGCGGATGCTCGCCGCTCGACCCGGAGCGGAAGCAGCCCACGCTGAACGGCAGGGCGAAGTTCTTCGCGATCTCGGTCTTCATCAGCCGGGTGCGGGGCGTGATGTTGTCGGCGCCCGACGGGAGCTGCGGCGCCCAGGTGCCGTCGGAACGGCGGCCGGTGGCGATCGGCACCAGATCTTCCAGCTTCTTCTCGATGTCCTTGATGACGCCCTCGGCCTCCTCGCGCTGGCCGGCCACCTCGGCGGCGTCGGACTCGATCTCCTTGGTCAGCGCCGTGGCCTCGTCGGCCGCCTTCTTCGTCTCGTCGCGGGCCTCGGCCACCTTGTCGACCAGCGCCTGCTGCTCGGCCGTGAGCTGCGCCAGCAGGGCGGCGTTGCGGCCGTCGGGCAACTGGATCAGGCTCGGCAGCTGCATGCCACCGCTCTGGTACTGCAGCAGGGCCAGCTCGGCGACCCGGTCCTCGGCGGAGCTCAGGGTCTGCTCGGCGGTGGCCAGCCGTTTGCCGGCCTCCTCCGCCGCCTTGCGGGCCTCGGCCAGCTCGACGCGCTTGAGGTTGTAGCGCTCGATCAGCTTGTCGACCTTGGCGTTGAGCTGCTTCAGCTCCTTGCGGAGCTGCTGCTCGCCGGGCTTGGGGTCCGCCGCCGCGGACGTGGTCAGGGCCGGGGCGAAAAGCACCGCCGCGGCGGTGACGAAACCGATGGCAAGATGCGCGGGGGACGCTGCCGCCACGTGATGGGTCCTCTCCCTCTGCCGGCCGGGTTAGCTGACGGGTTCGGGTACGGGAGCGCTCCCTACCACCGAAGTGGATTCACCCCAAGTGCAATTGGGTCCCCGGCTCCTGGGCAACTCGCCCAGGATTAGGCATGTTCACACGGCGCTTTACGGTCGTGCTGGAAGGGATAGTAGTGGTAGATCACAAGTAATGCGAGTCAAACGGAAATCTCTTAGTGATCTACCTGTGATCGAAGCGTGCGTGCGGCCTCTTCCGGGAGCACGTCGTTGACGAACGCGCCCATGGCCGACTCGGATCCTGCCAGATACTTCAGCTTGCCCGGGGCCCGCCTGATGGAGAACAGCTCCAGGTGCAGGTAGCCCAGCTCGCGGTCCTGCCGGACCGGCGCCTGGTGCCAGGCCGAGATGTACGGCATCGGCACCCCGAACAGCCCGTCCAGCGCGCGCAGCACCGAGGTGTAGAGCGGGGCGAACGCGGACCGCTCGGCCTCCGACAGCGCCGCCAGGTCGGGCACCTGCCGGTGCGGGTAGAGGTGCACCTCGAACGGCCAGCGCGCGGCCGCCGGCACGAACGCCGTCCACAGCTCGTTGGCCGCCACCACCCGGAGCCCGGCCTCCCGCTCGGCGGCCAGCACGTCCGCGTACAGGTTGCGGCCCTGTCGCCGCTCCGCGTACCGCCGGGCCGCCCCGAGCTGCAGCTTGGTGCGCGGTGTCACGTACGGGTACGCATAGATCTGCCCATGGGGGTGGAAGAGCGTGATGCCGATCTCCTCGCCCCGGTTCTCGAAGCAGAAGACCTGCTCGACGCCCTCCAGCGCGGACAGCTCGGCCGTACGGTCGGCCCAGGCCTCCATGACCAGCTCCACCCGGTCGTCGGAGAGCTGGGAGAAGGACGAGTCGTGCGTCGAGGTGAAGCACACCACCTCGCACCGCCCCATGCCCGGCCGGACCTCGCTCAGCCCCCCGACATCCTGATAAGTCCCGAGATTGCCGGAGAAGGAGGGGAAGCGGTTCTCGAACACGACCACGTCGTAGTCGTACGCCGGGATCTCCGACGCCCGCGCGTCGGACGACGGGCACAACGGGCACTCGTCGGGCGGCGGCAGGAACGTCCGGGTCTGCCGGTGGCCCGCCATCGCGATCCACTCCTCGGTCAGCGGGTCGTAGCGCAGCTCCGACGCCACCGGCCGCGGGTCCAGCGGCCGCCGGTCGATCGCGCTGCGGTCCGCGCCGTCGCTCCGGTCGAAGTAGATGAGCTCCCGGCCGTCGGCCAGCTCGGTGATGGTGCGCTTCACGCCGCCCCCTCTGCGATGATCAACTCTCCGGCCCTGTCGGCCAGCTCCCTGCGTGCCTCCTCGGGCAGCCCCGCGTCGCTGATGACCACGTCGGCCTCCGTCAGCTCGGCGATGGTGCTGATGCCGACCGTGTTCCACTTGGTGTGGTCGGCCGGCACCACGAGCCGGTGCGCGGCGCTGACCAGCTCACGGTCGGTCTCGGACTCCAGCAGGTTGGGAGTGGTGAACCCGGCGCGCAGGCTCATCCCGTGCACCCCGAGGAAGAGCGTGTCGACGTGCAGGCGGCGGATCGCGGCCACCGCGACCGGGCCGACGAGCGCGTCGGAGGGGGTGCGCACGCCGCCGGTGAGCACGACCGTGCGGTCGGCGCGGGCGTTGCGGTGGAAGACGTCGGCCACCGGGATCGAGTTGGTGATCACGGTGAGCTCGGGCACGCCGATCAGATGGTGGGCCAGCGCCCAGGTGGTGGTGCCGGCGGACAGGGCGACCGCGGTGCCTGGGCGCACGAGCTGGGCGGCGCGGCGCGCGATGGCCTCCTTCTCCTGCTGCTGCCTGGCCGACTTGGCGGTGAAGCCGGGCTCCTCGGTGGAGCCGGGGCCGACCGCGGTGGCGCCGCCGTGGACCTTCTCCAGCAGCCCCCGGTCGGCGAGCACCTCCAGGTCCCGTCGGATGGTCATGTCGGAGACGCCGAGCTCGCGCACGAGGTCGGCCACCCGGACACCGCCCTTGCTGCGCACGCGTTCGAGGATCGCCTGCTGGCGCTGCTGTGCGAGCACGCCCCCGCTCCTTCCAACAGATTCCACCAAATTATGACACGAATATGTTGGGGAATGTTAGGTAACCCCAGGCCTTGCCGGGAAGCCGGTGAAGAGGGACGTTGGGTCGGACCCGTACCCCGACCTCCGGGAGGTGACCGTATGGCCAGGCGCGCACGCAAAGGCAAGGCACGCAAGAAGAAGAAGGCCAACCACGGCAAGCGCCCCACCGCGCGCTGACGGACACCGCCGCCCGCCCGGCGGGCGGCGGGTCCTCGTTCACGCCGGCAGCCCGCTCAGCGCCTCGTCGATGCGCTCCTGCGGCAGCGCGAAGTCCTCCATCTCGCCCGACAGGTAGCGCTCGTACGCCGCCAGGTCGAAGTGGCCGTGCCCGCACAGCGCGGTCAGGATCACCTTCTCCTCCCCGCTCTCCTTGCAGCGCAGCGCCTCGGCGATGGTCTCGGCCAGCGCGTGCGTCGGCTCCGGTGCGGGCAGGATGCCCTCCGTCCTGGCGAAGCGCACCCCCGCCTCGAAACACTCCCTCTGCGAGCGGGTGACCGCCTCGAACATCCCCAGCTCGTACATGTGCGACAGCAGCGGCGACATGCCGTGGTAGCGCAGCCCGCCCGCGTGGATGGGGTCGGGCACGAAGTCGTGGCCCAGCGTGTGCATCTTCATCAGCGGGGTCAGGCCCGCCGTGTCGCCGAAGTCGTAGGCGTAGCGGCCGCGCGTGAACGACGGGCACGCCTCCGGCTCGACGGCGCGGATGACCGGGTCGATCTTCCCGGCCAGCTTCTCGCGCAGGAACGGGAAGACCAGGCCGCCGAAGTTCGACCCGCCGCCGGTGCAGCCGACGATGACGTCCGGCATCTCCTCCAACTGCCCCAGCGCCTCCTCGCCGATCACCGTCTGGTGCATGAGCACGTGGTTGAGCACCGACCCGAGCGCGTAGCGGGTGTCGTCGGCCGACGCGGCGACCTCGACCGCCTCGCTGATCGCGATGCCCAGGCTGCCGGGCGAGCCGGGGTACTCGGCCAGCACCTTGCTGCCGGCCTGCGTCACGGGCGACGGGCTCGCGTGCACGCTCGCCCCGTACACGCGCATCAGCGCCGAACGGTACGGCTTCTGGTCGTACGAGGCGCGCACCATCCAGATCTCGCAGTCGAGGCCGAACTGGGCGCAGGCGAAGGCCAGCGAGCTGCCCCACTGCCCGGCGCCCGTCTCGGTGGTGAGCCTGCGCACGCCCTCCTGGGCGTTGTAGTACGCCTGCGGGACGGCCGTGTTCGGCTTGTGCGAGCCGGCCGGGGAGACGCCCTCGTACTTGTAGTAGATGCGCGCCGGCGTGCCCAGCGACTTCTCCAGGTTGCGGGCCCGCATCAGCGGGGTCGGCCGCCACAGCCGGTAGACGTCGAGCACTTCCTGGGGAATGGGCACGAACCGCTCCTGGCCGACCTCCTGACGGATGAGCTCCATCGGGAACAGCGGCGCCAGGTCATCGGGACCGATCGGCTGCCTGGTCGCCGGGTGCAGCGGCGGGGGAGGCGGGGCGGGCAGATCGGGAACGATGTTGTACCAGTTGCTGGGGATCATCGTCCCAGTCTGCTCCCGCCGCCGGTCACGATCCAGTCCCGTCAGGCGCGTCGCTCCGCGTCGACCTGGCGGCGCACCTCCGGCACGACCTCCTCGGCGAACCTGGTCAGCTGCTCCCGCTGGTCGCCCTCCGGCCACAGGATGAACGTGTCCATCCCGTAGGCCACCGCCAGGTCGGTCAGCTCGTCCACCCACTGCCCGGCCGGGCCCTTGAGGAAGCCCTCGCTCGGGCCTCCGGTGATGGTGCCGTTGACGTTGTAGAGCCTGCGCACGTCCCGCGGTCGGCGATCCGCCTTCTCCGCGGCCTCGTCGATGCGCGCCTGCAACTCGGGCAGCCGCTCCGGCGGCGCCCACGACGAGGACGGCAGCCACCCGTCGGCGGCCCTGCCGGTGAGCGCGAGCGCCCGCGGCCCGCCGACGCCGAGCCAGATCTCCATCGGGTGCGCGGGCTCAGGCCCCGCCTGGGCGCCGCTGAGCCGGTAGTGCTCGCCGTCGAACCGCCGGTTGCGCTCGCCGCTCCAGATCGCCCTGACGACCGCGACGGCCTCCTCCAGCGCGCCGATCGCCTGCCCGGGCGTGCGCCGCGCTCCTCCGTACGCCTCGATCGCGTCCCAGAACGCCCCGGCGCCCAGCCCCAGCTCCACCCGGCCGCCGCTGAGCAAATCGAGGGTGGCCGCCGCCTTGGCGAGCACGGCCGGCTGCCGCATCGGCAGGCTGGCCACGTCAGGGAACACCCGCACCCGCTCGGTGGCCGTGGCGATCACGCTCAGCAGCGTCCAGGTCTCCACGTAGCGCCGCTGGTACGGGTGATCCTGCACACCGATCAGGTCCAGCCCCAGTTCGTCGGCCAGCCGCGCGTACTCGACCAGCGGATCATCGGCATAGGGCACCAGGAAGTAGCCGAACTCCAGCGGACGTCCATAATCAGCCATAACCGTCACCTACCCGTTCACGGCCCGGATCGCCAGCCGATCGGGATGGTCGGCGCGTACCACCACATCCGCGGCCTCCTGCGGCCGCACCTCGCGCTCGTACCGCTCGTACGCCGGCAACCGCCACCGCTCCTCCGCGGGCGTGCGGCGCTCCAGCGCGCCCCGGGACAGCCACACGTGCACGGCCAGCTCGACCGGCAGCCCCCGGCCCAGCAGCAGCGTGCCGTCGAGCAGCAGCACCCCGCCGGGCGGCAGCGTCCGGTACGGCACGCGGTAGGCGCGGTCGGCCCCGCTGTCCCACAGCGCGGGCAGCACCCTCCCCGACCGCCCCGGCCCCAGCGGCTCCAGCACCTCGCGCAGCAGCGCCCCGGTGTCGAGCCACTCGTCGTAGAACACGTCCGGGTCCGTGCGCCCGAACTCCAGCCGCAGCGACGCGGGCCGCAGGAAGTCGTCCGCGGACACCCGCAGCACCTCCCGCCCGCGCACCCGCAACGGCCCCGCGAGCCGATCGGCCAGCTCACCCGGCCCGGCCGCCGGCGCCCCGTCGACCACCACCCGCACCCACGCCTCGCGCGGCCACCCCGCGGCCCTGTCGGCGAGCTCCTCGGCCAGCGCCCCGGCCGAGATCGGTCGTACACCCATCACCCGAGCCTACGAGCCGCCCGCTCCAGGACGGCGGGCCTCACCGAGATCGCACTGGCTTCACCCCGGCCACTGACTACCTGGAGTCTTCGCGATCGTCCGAGAGTCGAGTGTCCCCGCCGGGGGCGCTTCCGCAGAACAGCTTCCAGAGATGGATGCTCATCACGACGAACAGGGCGACTCCGCCGAGCATGATGACGAGGGCGCAGAGCGCGTACGGATGGAAGATCACGGGGCCTCCTGCCGTCGTGCTGATCATAGGCGACCCGGGGTTCCATCAGACAACAGCAAGGCCCAGGCGGCGGGATCGTCTCCCTGGCCTGGGCCTTCGCATGTGGAGCGGACGACGGGAATCGAACCCGCGTAGCTAGTTTGGAAGACGTCTTGCCGTGATCGCCTGAAGTGCTGCGGCACAGGTCACGGCGAGTTCCGTGCTGTCCGGGACTTCCCATGGTCCCCGTGAATGACCGCCCGTACTGGCACGCTTGTGGCACGCCTATTCGTAGATCGTCGCTGCACCCAAGGCGTGAGCCACAAACGACCATGTGGCGTCGACTGGTTCGGGCTGACCCATGTTCCTGTAGAAGCCGGGAGAGGAATCCATCCAGGCCGCGAGGGCTTCCAGGTAGCGGTCCAGCGTGGGGTTCTCCCAGTCTGCGCCATTGATCAACTCCTGGTGGAGAGATTTCACGTAGCGCACGAGGTCTTCTCGGGACTGCACCGTGTCCGCGTCTTGAGGAGATGCCATGCTGAGATCATCCCCGACATCTGCACGTCCGCCCCGACCGATCTTCCCGTCTGCCTCGTCCCACATGCAATGCAGCGGATCAAGGCCAGGGGTCAAGGTGGAGCGCCCTGCTGGACGAACGACCTTGACCCCTGGCCTTGATGTGCTGGGCTCTGCCTGGGACGTGACGGGCGGGAAGATCGGGCATCACCTCAGCCAACCGACTTCCTCAGATTGGACGCGGTCGCCGATCATCCCGGAGCGGAGTCCCCCGCCGGAGGCATGTTCTGACCTGTTGGTGTCTACGTGCTGGTGTCGGGTGATGCCTGTCATGTGTGATCAGTCTGGCCGACTGTGTCCTGTCTGCCCGCGTGGCTCCCGCCCGTGACCGGCCCCCAGGCCGCAGCGCGGGCGGGAGAGGGCCGCGCGGGTGCGACGGCGCAGCCGTCGCCTTGATGCTCACAATGGCAATTCGGCAAGCTACGCGCTGAGCAGGCGTTCACCGTCGTGCTGTCGTACCGCCGGCGGGTGGTCGGGATTCATGGCGTCCAGGACTCGGACGGCGAATGCTTCGGACGCGAGAGCCCGGACTTCGTCGGCGTTGACCCATCGAAAGGCGCGGGTCTCGTCGGTTTCGGTGAGCTGGCCGCCCACGCTCCTGCAGCGGAAGACCAGGGCCACGATTCCGCGCTGCATGTTCTTGTAGACACCAGTTAGGGCGATGGGTTCGACCTGGAGGCCGGTCTCTTCCTGCACCTCTCTCAGGAGGCCCGTGGTGATGTCTTCGGACAGCTCCAGCACTCCGCCCGGCGCTTCCCAATGGCCGTTGTCCCGCCGCTGAGTGAGCAACGCGCGCCCTTGGTCGTCGATGATCACACCTGCCACGCTGACAGAGTGCGTGTCCTGGTGCTGCATCGGCTTACCTCCGCGTTTGCAAGTTGGTAGCCTCGACAGTAGTACACGTATGTACGAGCAGAGGAGTTGGCCGGTGGCCGAATCGCTGACTTTGCCGGACCTGGACCCGATCAGCGACCGGGCCGTCTTCCGTCAGATCGCCGATCACCTGCGAGAGGCGATCGAGCGCGGTCAACTCGCTGAAGGTGACAAGGTGCCCTCAGAAGCCCGGCTCATGCAACACTACGGCGTCGCGCGTATGACCATCCGCAACGCGCTCCAAGTGCTTCAGAGCGAGGGTCTGACGGTAGCCGAGCATGGGCGCGGCGTCTTCGTCCGCTCACATCCTCCCGTGCGCCGACTGGCCTCTGACCGGTTCGCCCGTCGTCACCGAGAGCAAGGCAAGGCGGCGTTCATTGCTGAGACGGAGGGCGCAGGCGGCAAACCGTCGGTGGATTCCATAGAGATCACGGAAGTGAAGCCTTCGCCGGATGTAGCCGAACGCTTGAAGCTCGGTGCCAAGGATCGAGTAGTCCGACGATCTCGCCGCTACTTGATCAACGGGCAACCGGTAGAGACGGCGATCTCGTACATTCCTGCGGAGATCGCCAAGGGCACCCAGATCATGCACCCGGACAGTGGGCCAGGCGGGATCTATGCGCGGATCGAGGAGAAGGGCTACCGGCTCGATCGCTTCGTAGAGGACATCAAGTCGCGGATGCCGCTGCGGGATGAGGTTCGAGCGCTCAAGCTCGCTCCAGGTGTTCCAGTGTTTCACCTGGTCCGTACGGCTTATGCGACGGATGGCACGCCGGTAGAGGTGTGCGACACGGTGATGTCGAGCGACGCCTACGTACTGTCGTACGAACTCCCTGCCCGATAGGGGTTTACAAACTCGTCTAGAGGAGTACAAAGGAAGTAGGCGATTACTCCTCTAGTCGAGTAGACGCCTACTGGAGATCTTCCACACGAAGGGAGGCAGGGCAATGGCTCTTCCTGGAGGGATGCGGTTCAAGGTCCGTTTCGAGGACGTGTTCCCGGCCGGCTGTGTGCTCGTGCCGGGTTCGATCGCCCAGGGTGAGGACTACGACGAGAAGTCGGGCAAGCGGTCCCCGTCCAAGGACAAGGTCACGGGTGGTCGGGTCTGGACGTGCCGGGTCATGGACATGGACCCTGAGCTGGGCGCGCGTTCGCGTGAGGTGGCCGTAAAGATCCTGGCCGACGTGCAGCCGGTCCCGCCCACGGGCCAGATGTTCGAGCCGGTCGAGTTCACCGAGATGACGGTGACCCCGTACCTGAACGAGAAGACCAAGCGGCTGGCCTACTCCTACCGGGCGTCCGCGATCGTCAAACCGAACGGCGTCAAGTCCGCTCTGGCTCCGGTGCACAAGGACGGTGCGTGATGGCGCGCAACAAGTCCTGGCAGCGGACAGCGCTGCACATCGACGGCAAGGGGCAGGCTGCCTGCTCCACCTACCAGGGGCGGACTCCGGTCCTGTCGCTGGGCTCGGGCAACTCGCTGGTCACGGTGTCCCTGCACGCGAACACGGTTTCGGCCGAGTCGGTGGACTTCGCTCGTGAGCTGGCCAAGGCGGCGCAGCTCTTCGCTGTCGAGATCGAGCGGCAGTGGCGGGGCCTGGCTCCGATCACCAACACGCAGAACCCCAAGGCTTCCGAGCAGGTGGCCTGAGATGCAAGGCGGGGCCACCACGAAGCGGCAACTTCCGGTGGCCCCTGTTCTCCCACTCATCCCGCTCAAAGGAATCAAGGAGGTGTCCATCGTATGCTTCGCCGAACCCATGGTGAGGTCGCGGGGGACCTGGTCACGACCAATCCGGGCGCTCCGGTCATGTTCCGGCCCACGGTCGTACAGACCCCCGCGATCATCACGCTGTGCGTCCTGGCCTGGCGGTTTGTCTCCGGGCTGGTCCGGCTGCTCTACCGGCACCCGATCGCCGTTCACGCCTACCTCGCCCCGGTCGCCGCGACGCTCCGCTACGGCTGGGTTTTCACGGCCTGGTGCTTCGGCTGCGTCGTCCTGGCGCTGGTCGTCTGGGCCTTCGCGCACCGTCCGTCGTTCTGCCTGGTCGTCGGGTGGCGGCTGCTGGCCTACTGGCGGCTGATCGCCAACTACCGGCGTCACTGGTCGTTCGCCATGTCCGGCGCGGGCCTATCCCGCATGGACAAGGCACTGGAGTACCGTCCTCGCCTGGTCAAGGTCGTGTGCGGTCCGGTGGCCGACGTGGTCACAGTCAAGATGCTCAAGGGCCAATCGCCGGAGCTGTGGCGAGACCGGTCCGACAACCTGGCGCACGCCTTCGGCTCGGCTTCGTGCCGGGTCTCGATCGTCCGGGCCGGAGTGCTGCGGCTGACCTTCCCTCGCCGTGACCTGCTCGCCTCCCCGATCCCGGCACTCCCGATCCCCGCCACTGTCGATCTAGCGGCGGTCCCGATCGGGCTGTGTGAGGACGGCAAGCCCTGGACGCTCAAGGTTCACGGCACTCACGTCCTGGTCGCCGGCGCGACCGGTGCAGGCAAGGGCTCGATCATCTGGTCCACCGTGCGGGGCCTGCTGCCCGCCATCCGGGCCGGCCTGGTCGAGGTCATCGCCCTGGACCCCAAGCTGATGGAGCTGTCTTACGGGCGCGACATCTTCCGCCGCTACGCCTCCTCTCCGGAGGACTGCGCCGACGCGCTGGAAGAGGCGGTCACGCTCATGCAGGACCGGGCGGGCCTGTTCGCCGGCCATGTCCGCTCGCACACGGTCTCGCTGGAGTACCCGTTCGTCCTGGTCATCGTGGATGAGGTCGCCTTCCTGACCGCCTACCAGTCAGACAAGGACCTCAAGCGGCGCATCTCCGCCGCACTGGCCACCCTCACCACGCAAGGGCGTGCGGTCGGCATCGGTGTCCTGGCCGCGCTCCAGGATCCGCGCAAGGAGGTCATGAACATCCGCAACCTGTTCCCCGACAAGCTGGCCATGCGGCTGGATGAGTCCGAGCAGGTGGACATGGTCCTGGGCGATGGCGCACGGGAGCGCGGGGCACTGGCCGACTGCATCTCTCCCGTCCCCGCGGTCGGTGCCGGCGTCGCCTACGTCCGGCTGGAGGCATCCCCGAACCCGACCAGGGCGCGGGCCGCGTACGTCTCTGATGACGACATCCGCGACATGGTCGCCTGGCTCACCGCCCCCGATGACGACACCCTCACCCTGCCCCAGACGCAGACTTCGACCGGAGAGGCGGCCTGACCATGACCGGACCCGAACTCCTCACCGGACACCGCTGCCCGACCTGCCGGACCAAGGGCAAGTGCACGCTCGACCAGGCGACGCAACAGGTCACCTGCGGGGAGTGCTCGCAGTCCTCCCTGGTCCTGGTCGTCGCCGAGCCCGAGCCGGCCGAGCCTTCGCGTCGTACCCGCACGGCGCGGACCTCCCGGAGCAAGGCCAAGTGAACGGCAACGATCGCTCGACTCCCCGCGCGGTGCGACTGGCTCAGCCGCTCGCGCGGGAGGTCGTTGACCAACTCGCCATCTCCTTCGGCGTGTGCATCCGACCGATCCCGATGTACCGGCTCGACTCCCTGACCGGGCACAAGCAGCGCTTCGACATCCCGTGCGGGGCCACCCTGGAGAGCAAGTGCCCGCCGTGCGCCAAGCGCAACGTGCAGCTCCGCAAGGCCCAGTGCCGGGAAGGCTGGCACCTCGACCAAGAGCCGGACATCACCCCTGATCCGCCGACCGACGAACAGCGCTACCTGATCGAGCTGCGGGCCGACCTGCAAGCCATGCGCGACCAGGCCGACCAGGACGGCGAAGACCTCACCCCCTGGGATGAGGCCATCGCGGAAGTCGAGGCCGACATGCGCGCCTCGGGGCTGCGGGGCAACGTGCTCGGACGCTCCTCCACGGGCCGTAAGCGCTCGACCAGGCGGCGGCAGGACGCCCCCGACCTGCCCAAGCGCAAGAAGGTCTCCGGCACCCTCGGGCGCTTCTACGAGTCGCCAGACGGCAAGCGCTTCCGCCCCTCGATGTTCATCACGCTGACCCTGCCGTCCTACGGCCGCATCCTGGACGGCGCGCCGGTCGATCCGGACGCCTACGACTACCAGCGCGCCGCACGCGATGCGATCCACTTCCCCAAGCTGGTTGATCGCTTCGTCCAGAACCTACGACGCGTAGCCGGCTGGGACGTGCAGTACTTCGCCACCGTCGAACCACAGAAGCGGCTGGCCCCACACCTGCATCTCGCCATGCGAGGAACGCTCTCCCGTGCCGAGATCAAGCAGGTAGCCGCCGCCACCTACCACCAAGTGTGGTGGCCTTCGACGGACCACGTCGTCTTCGACGGCGACACCCTTCCCGTCTGGGAAGCCGAATGCGGCTACCTTGATCCTCGCACGGGTGAGGTTCTCCCGACCTGGGACGAAGCGCTTGACGCCATCGGCGACGACGACCAGCCCATGCACGTGCTCAACTTCGGCGACCAGGTGGACGCCAAGGGCGTGCTCGGCGGCACCGACCGAGCCGATCATCTGATCCGCCACTACCTGACCAAGTACCTGACCAAGTCGATCGCCGAGACCTGCGAGCCGGACAACCAACGCCAGAAGGACCATGCCGACCGGATGGCGGCGGCGCTGCGCTACGAACCGTGCTCGCCCACCTGCCCGAACTGGCTGCGGTACGGCGTCCAGCCGAAGAACGCCCGACCGGGTCAAGCTCCGGGCCGGTGCCGGGGCAAAGCACATAAGCCCGAACACCTCGGCTACGCGGGCCGGCGCGTCCTGGTCTCCCGCAAGTGGTCCAACAAGACCCTCACCGATCACCGCGCCGACCGCCGCGCCTGGGCACTGGAAGCGCTCGGTCTTTCGGCAACGGAGAACACCGACCGCGACCGCTACACCTGGCGACCCGTCCCCCCGGGCGACCCGGATCTTCCGCCCCTCGGCGCACGGCTCCTCGCTGCCATCGCTGAGCGTCAACGCTGGCGTGAACGCATGGCCGAACGCCACGCGAGAGCAGACGGCGGGAGAGAGTCGGTGGCGGCATGAGCAATAAAGATCTCGGACGCATGCTGACGGTTGCAGAGGTCGCCGAACGGCTCAACACCTCTGAGAGGTTCCCGCGTCGGCTGATCGAGGAACGGCGGATCATGTTTGTTCGGATCGGTCGCCATGTCCGTATCCCGGAGCGCGCGCTTGACGCCTTCATCGCTGGCAACGTGGTCGAGCCGATCACGACGCGGCGAGGGAGGGCGGCATGATGGCTGGCACCCGACGACGTTTCGGCAATGTTCGGGAGCTTCCGTCCGGTCGGCACCAGGCACGTTACAAGGGACCGGATGGGCTCACCTACACCGCTCCCCAGACCTTCGAGACGAAGCGTGATGCTGACCGTTGGCTGGTGCTCCGAGAGGCTGAGATCCATCGTGGGGAGTGGATCAGCCCGGACGCCGGCAAGATCCCGTTCGGGCGGTTCGCCGAACAGTGGATCAGCGACCGAGTGATCAAGCCCACAACGGAGGATCTTTACCGGAGCTTGCTCAAGAACCATCTCGCGCCGGCTTTCGGCAACCGGAACCTCGCCGAGATCCGGGAGGCGGACGTACGCCGGTGGCGCAAGGAACGTCTCGGCGTGGTGGGGAAGTCCACGGTCGCCAAGGCGTACCAGCTCCTCAAATCCATCATGACCACAGCGGTGGATGATGAGCTGATCCGTCGCAACCCGTGCAGGATCAAGGGGGCCAGCAACCCGGACACCCCTGAACGGGCTGTCGTCCCGTTGGCCAAGGTGGCTGAGATCCTCCAAGCGACTCCCGAGCGATACCGGGCGCTGGTCCTCCTGGGCACGTTCGCAAGCCTGCGATGGGGCGAGCTGGCCGGTCTACGTCGTACGAACCTTGATCTGGAGGCCGGCGTAGTCCGAGTGGTGGGCTCGCTAGCAGAGATCAACGGCGGCAAGCTCGTGGAGACATCGCCCAAGTCGAGAGCTGGCAGGCGGATCGTAGCTCTACCTCTTGAGATCATTCCAGACCTGCACAGGCATGTGCGGATGTATGCCGAGCCGACTCCCGATGGACTCGTGTTCATCGGTCCCAAGGGCGGCATGATGCGCCGGTCCGGATTCAGCCGAACGTGGAACAAGATCCGGACGGAAGTGGGCCTTCCCGATCTCCATTTCCATGACCTGCGGCACGTCGGCAACACCCTGGCGGCGTCCACGGGGGCGAGTCTCCGTGAGCTGATGGTCCGGATGGGGCACTCGTCCACCAGGGCGGCGCTGATCTACCAGCATGCGTCTCAAGAGCGCGACCAGGTCATCGCTCAGGCGCTCGGGGAAGCCTGGCGGGTGGCACGCGGCGATGGTGTCGGCAAGGCGAATGGCACGTGAGTGGCACGGCCAGAGGAACAAGATCGGGTAACAGTAAGGCCCAGGCTCGGGATCGTTTCCCTGACCTGGGCCTTCGTAGCTGGAGCGGACGACGGGAATCGAACCCGCGTAGCTAGTTTGGAAGACTAGGGCTCTACCATTGAGCTACGTCCGCGCGAACCGGTCGAAGTCTGGTCTAGACTGCATCCGGTCGTCAGGGCGTAAGCGTACCGGAGTCCCGGAGCGCGTGCGTACCCCGGCGCCACGGGGCGTGGCGCAGCTTGGCAGCGCGCTTGCTTTGGGAGCAAGAAGTCGCAGGTTCAAATCCTGTCGCCCCGACCAGCCTGAAAGCCGCTTCCTGAGACCGGGGGCGACCGGCGGAGCCGGCCGTCACAGGTTCTCGGACGACCCTGTGCCGGGACGCCTGGCCCGGGTCGTAGGAGGTCGGGTGGTGTGCTCGTCCGCCGTGGCCTGAGAGGCCGGTCCGGAGTCGCGTGGTTCGCCCGGTGCGGCACAATGCCCCTGTGATACGCACTTCCTCCTTGGCCGCCGGCGCGGCCGCGGTGTTCGTGGTGACCGCCTTCGTCGTGGAAGGGCGAGGGCTGGTGGCGTTCCTCTGCGTGATGGCGCTGCTCTGCCTGGGCGCGTGGTTCTTCCTGGACCGCCGTGGCTCCTAGGGCCGGTCTGTCAGGGGCCGGCGTGGAAGAGTGCCCAGACGGCCTTGCCGCCGCGCCTCAGCGGGTCCCAGCCCCAGCACTGGCTGTACGTCTCCACGATGTAGAGCCCGCGGCCGTTCTCCGAGATGAAGTCGGGCTCCTTGCGCCGCGGCACGTCGTCGCTGGGGTCGGCGACCGCCAGCAGCACGTGCGGCGCCACCCTCATCAGCAGCAGGGTGATCTCGTTGCTGCCGTGCGCGTACATGCCGTACCTGACGGCGTTCGTGACAAGCTCGGAGACCACGAGGGCGGCGTCGTCGCCCAGCTCGGACAGGCCCCAGCGGGCGAGGGTGGAGCGGGTGACGTCTCTGGCCGTCTTGACCGAGTCGGCCTGGAACGGGAGGGGGCACGCGGTGGTGTACGGCTTGGCCGACGTGAGCAACTGGTCGAACCCCACCTCACGGGTGATCTGGAGGCAGTCGGCAGTGGCCAGAGGATCCTCCACCATCCCGCCGTTACCTCCCAGTTGCCATCGGCTTAGTGCATGTTTGGCCCAAAATGCACTAAGCCATCATGGGTCACGACCGGGCGTCGCTGCAAGACCCGAATGCACGTGCATTCGCAAGGTGCAGCAGCATGGTCGATGTACCGGAACATATCCGAATCGGACACCGAGCTGAGACCTTGTCATACCCGGCGATGTGGTGTCACTGTGTGGTGCGGACCTTGATAGGAGGCAAAGTGACGCAGAACCAGCCGGGTTCCGGCCCTACGGCGCTGCGCATCCTTCTGGGCTCCCAACTCCGCAAGCTCAGGGAGAGCAAGGGCGTCACCCGCGAGGAGGCGGGGCACCTCATCAGAGGCTCCGAATCCAAGATCAGCCGCATGGAGCTCGGCCGGGTCGGCTTCAAGGAGCGTGACGTCGCCGACCTGCTGACGCTGTACGGGGTGACCGACGACCAGGCGCGCGGCGCCGTGCTCGACCTGGTGGCCACGGCCAACGAGCCGGGCTGGTGGCACCGCTTCAACGACATCCTCCCCACCTGGTTCCAGGCGTACGTCGGCCTCGAAGAGGCGGCCGCCCGGATCAGGACGTACGAGGTCCAGTTCGTCCCCGGCCTCCTCCAGACCAAGGAGTACGCGCGCGCGGTCGTCACCGCCGGTTCCGCCGGGCTCAGCCCCGACGAGATCTCCCGGCGCGTCGACCTGCGATTGGAACGTCAGCGGCTGTTCGACAAGCCCGACGGCCCGGTGTTCTGGGCGGTCATCGACGAGGCCGCGCTGCGCCGGCCCATCGGCGGGGCCGAGGTCATGCGCGCCCAGATCGAGCATCTGATCGATCTGATGCGCCAGCCGAGCATCACGATTCAGGTCATGCCGTTCAGCTTCGGCGGTCACAGCGCGGAGGGCGGCGCGTTCGCCATCTTGCGCTTCCCGGACAACGACCTGCCCGACGTCATCTACGTCGAGCAGCTCGCCGGCGCCCTCTACCTGGACAAGCGTGAGGACGTCGATCGTTACACCGAGGTCATGGAACGGTTGTGCGCCGTCAGCACCACGCCTGACGAGACTGTGGAGCTGCTGCGCGCCATCGCGGATGAGTTCTGAGAGCTGCTGGGTCTGCCCTAGACTGACCATGGCGCTTGGATGCCGCCGTTGCGGAGCATGCCCAGCACCGATTACGTGGGCGCGGCGCGCGAGCCGTACCGAATGGACGCGCCTGCGAACACTCGAAGCTTGATCAAGGAGACCACCCCGTGAAGACCGCTGTCGAGGAGCTCAGCCCGACCCGGGTGAAGCTCACTGTCGAGGTGCCGTTCGACGAGCTGCGCCCGAGCATGGATGCGGCGTACAAGAAGGTCGCGCAGCAGGTGCGGGTCCCCGGGTTCCGCCCTGGCAAGGTCCCGGCGCGCATCATCGAGCAGCGCTTCGGCCGGGCGGTCGTCCTGGAGGAGACCCTCAACGAAGCGGTGCCCAAGCTCTACGGCCAGGCCGTCGACGAGGTCGACGTGTTCCCGGTCAGCCAGCCGGACATCGAGGTCACGAAGATCGAGGACGGTGAGCAGATCGAGTTCACCGCTGAGGTCGACATCCGTCCCAACTTCGACGTCCCCGACTACCAGGGCGTCGAGATCACCGTCGACTCCGCCGAGGTCGCCGACTCCGACGTCGACGAGCAGCTCGACGCGCTCCGCCAGCGTTTCGCCACGCTGACCGGCGTCGAGCGCCCGGCCGCCGTCGGCGACTACGTCGTCATGGACCTGCGGGCCGAGATCGACGGCGAGAACATCGAGGAGCAGCAGGCCAGCGAGGTCTCCTACGAGGTGGGCGCCGGTTCCGTGCTCCAGGGCCTCGACGACGCCCTCGTGGGCATGTCCGCCGACGAGGAGAAGAGCTTCCGCACCGAGCTCGTCGGCGGTGAGAACGCCGGCCAGGAGGCCGACGTCATCATCAACGTCAAGTCGGTCAAGGAGAAGGTGCTTCCGGAGCTCGACGACGAGTTCGCGCAGCTCGCCAGCGAGTTCGACACGCTCGACGAGCTCAAGGGCAGCATCCGCGAGCAGGTCCGCCGCACCAAGCTCATCGACCAGGTGGTGCAGGCCCGTGACAAGGCGCTCGACACGCTCCTGGAGAAGATCGACGTCCCGATCCCCGAGAGCGCGCTCAAGGCCGAGATCGACGCCCGCAAGCACAACCTCGAGCACCAGATCGCCGAGAGCGGCCTGAGCCGCGACGCCTACTTCCGGCTCTACCAGACGACCGAGGAGGAGCGCTTCGCCGAGTTCGAGACCGCCTCGGCCCGCGCCATCAAGGTCGGCTTCGTGCTCGACAAGATCGTCAAGGCGGAGGAGCTCGGCGTCTCCGAGCAGGAGCTGACCAACTTCGTGGTCCGCCGCGCCATGGAGATGGGCGTCCAGCCCAACCAGCTGGCCCAGCACCTCGCCGACAACGACCAGCTGACGCTGGCCATGGTCGAGATCGTCCGCGACAAGGCCAAGGCCGTGCTCGGCGATGCCGCCAAAGTCGTCGACAGCGAGGGCGGCGAGGTCGACCTCAAGGCCATCTACACCGAGATCAACGGCGAAGAGGCCTCCGAGGAGCCGGCTGAGGAGTCCGAGGAGCAGAAGGCCGAGGCGTAGCCACGCACACGCCCGTCCGGAGCCTCCGGCCGGCCCGATGTCGCGGGCGGGCCGGAGGCTTCGTGCGTTCCCGGCGGCATGCGCCGTCAGCGAACACCCCGTGGACCGGGCATGACCTGTGGGCGGCGCGCGTTAGGGTCACAAGCAAAGCCCATCGATTACGACGCATCGGAAGGTGAAGCTGTGAGCAGCCCGCCGACCTTCTTCCAGCCTGAGTCGCGAGGCCGTGAAAACGGCTCGGCCTTCCGGCTTGAGGATCAGCTTTACCAGCGCCTGCTGCGCGAGCGCATCATCGTGCTCGGTCAGGAGGTCAACGACGAGATCGCCAACCGGATCTGCGCCGAGCTGCTGCTCCTGGCCGCTGACGATCCGGAGCGCGACATCACTCTCTACATCAACTCGCCGGGCGGCTCGGTCAGCGCCGGCATGGCGATCTACGACATGATGGAATACGTGCCCAACGACGTCTCCACGGTCGTCATGGGCATGGCCGCCTCGATGGGGCAGTTCCTGCTGTCGGCGGGCGCCAGGGGCAAGCGCTACTCGCTGCCGCACGCGCGGGTCATGATGCACCAGCCGTCCGGCGGCATCGGCGGCACGGCTGCCGACATCGCCATCCAGGCCGAGCAGATGCTCTACGTGAAGAAGATGCTGGCCGAGCGGATCGCCGCCCACACCGGGCAGCCGCTCGAGGTCATCGAGCGCGACTCCGATCGCGACCGCTGGTTCACGGCCGACGAGGCCAAGGACTACGGCTTCATCGACCACGTCGTGCGCAGCGCTCGGCAGGTGCCCTCGCAGGGCCCCGTCTCCTAGGGGGAGCAAGTGAACATCCAGAGCCGTTACGTTCTCCCCTCCTTCGTCGAACGCACGTCCTACGGCGTGAAGGAGATGAACCCGTACAACAAGCTCTTCGAGGACCGCATCATCTTCCTCGGAGTGCAGATCGACGACGCGTCGGCCAACGACGTCATGGCCCAGCTGCTGACGCTGGAGTCGCTCGATCCCGACCGTGACATCAGCATCTACATCAACTCGCCCGGCGGGTCCTTCACCGCCATGACGGCGATCTACGACACGATGCAGTTCGTCCGGCCGGAAATCCAGACCGTCTGCCTCGGCCAGGCCGCCTCCGCCGCGGCTGTGCTGCTGGCCGGCGGCACGCCGGGCAAGCGGTTCGCGCTGCCCAACGCCCGGATGCTGATCCACCAGCCGTCCACCGAGGGCGGCGGCCAGGGCAGCGACATCGAGATCCAGGCCAGGGAGATCCTCCGCATGCGCTCGCTCCTCGAGGAGATCGTGGCGCGGCATGCCGGACGGTCCGCCGCCGAGGTCCGAAAGGACATCGAACGCGACAAAATTCTCAACGCCGATGAGGCGAAGGCGTATGGTCTGATCGATGACATAATCCCGTCCAGGAAGAAGCGAGCTCAGCCCGTAGCTTCCTAGACGAGACGTGAGGCACCGGAGCGCTGCCCAAGAGGGCACGTTCCGGTGCGACTCGCCGCTAGGGGGCTCACTGAGGGCCCAGAAGACGGTAACGTCGAAACCTGAGCGGTTCGGACCGGGTCCGGAGGATACGGATCGCGGAGAGCAGGGCGGTCCCACGCAAAGGAGTATCTGGGGTGGCACGCATCGGCGACGGGGGAGACCTGCTGAAGTGCTCGTTCTGTGGAAAGAGCCAGAAGCAAGTCAAGAAGCTCATCGCCGGTCCAGGCGTCTACATCTGCGATGAGTGCATCGATCTCTGCAACGAGATCATCGAGGAGGAGCTCTCCGAGTCCTCCGAGCTCAAGTGGGACAACCTGCCCAAGCCGAGGGAGATCTACGAGTTCCTCGACGCCTACGTCATCGGTCAGGACAAGGCGAAGAAGGCGCTCTCGGTGGCGGTCTACAACCACTACAAGCGGGTGCAGTCCGGCGACCGGGGCAGAGACGACGGCCTTGAGCTGGCCAAGAGCAACATCTTGCTGCTCGGACCGACAGGCTCGGGCAAGACGCTGCTCGCGCAGACCCTGGCGAAGATGCTCAACGTGCCCTTCGCCATCGCCGACGCGACGGCCCTCACCGAGGCCGGCTACGTCGGCGAGGATGTCGAGAACATCCTTCTGAAGCTCATCCAGGCCGCCGACTACGACGTCAAGAAGGCCGAGACCGGCATCATCTACATCGACGAGGTCGACAAGATCGCCCGCAAGAGCGAAAACCCGTCGATAACGCGTGACGTCTCCGGCGAGGGCGTCCAGCAGGCGCTGCTGAAGATCCTCGAAGGCACGACGGCCTCGGTGCCGCCGCAGGGCGGCCGCAAGCACCCGCACCAGGAGTTCATCCAGATCGACACCACCAACGTGCTGTTCATCTGCGGTGGCGCGTTCGCCGGCCTCGAAAAGATCATCGAGTCGCGGGTCGGCCAGAAGGGCATCGGCTTCAACGCCATCATCCGGTCGAAGGAAGAGGCCGACACGGCCGACATCTTCGCCGACGTGATGCCCGAGGACCTGCTGAAGTTCGGCATGATCCCCGAGTTCGTCGGGCGCCTGCCGGTCATCACCTCGGTCCACAACCTCGACCGCGAGGCCCTCATCCAGATCCTCACCGAGCCGCGCAACGCCCTGGTCAAGCAGTACCGCAAGCTGCTCGAACTCGACGGGGTGGAGCTGGAGTTCACCGACGGCGCCCTGGAGGCCATCGCCGACCAGGCCATCCTGCGCGGCACCGGCGCCCGCGGGTTGCGCGCGATCCTGGAGGAGGTGCTCCAGTCCGTCATGTACGAGGTGCCTTCCAGGCAGGACGTCGCCCGGGTCGTCATCACCCGCGAGTCCGTGCTCGAACACGCGATCCCGACCCTCGTACCCCGCGACCAGCTCGCCGCCAAGCAGCAACGCACTCCACGAGAGAAGTCGGCCTGAGCCTCCCAGGCAAGGCCAGCGCCCCGTGGACACCCTCCATGGGGCGTTTCCCTTTCCCGTCTCCCTAGAATTGGTCACCGTGACAACGCCAGAGCTGCCCACCCAGTACACCCCGGCCGACGTCGAGACCCGCAGCTACGAGCGATGGGTAACCGAAGGCTACTTCCACGCCGACCCGGGCAGCTCGCGCACGCCTTACAGCATCGTCCTGCCGCCGCCCAACGTCACCGGCTCGCTCCACATCGGCCACGCGCTCGACCACTCGGTCCAGGACGCGCTGACCCGCCGCGCCCGGATGCGCGGCCACGAGACGCTCTGGCTGCCCGGCATGGACCACGCCGGCATCGCCACCCAGAACGTCGTCGAGCGTGAGCTCGCCAAGCAGGGCATGTCCCGCCACGACCTGGGCCGCGAGGCGTTCGTCGAGCGGGTCTGGGAGTGGAAGGAAGAGTCCGGCGGCAAGATCCTCGGCCAGATGCGCAAGCTCGGCGACGGCGTCGACTGGTCGCGCGAGCGCTTCACCATGGACGAGGGCCTCTCGCGGGCCGTCCTCACCATGTTCAAGAAGCTGTACGACGACGGGCTGGTCTACCGCGCCGAGCGCATCATCAACTGGTGCCCGCGCTGCCTGACGGCGCTGTCCGACATCGAGGTGGAGCACAGCGAGGACGACGGCGAGCTGGTCTCGATCCGCTACTCCGACGAGATCGTGGTGGCCACCACCCGGGCCGAGACGATGCTCGGCGACACCGCCGTGGCCGTCCACCCGTCCGACGAGCGCTACGCGCACCTCGTCGGCACGACCGTCGAGCTGCCGCTGACCGGCCGCCGCATCCCCGTCGTGGCCGACGAGCACGTCGACCCCGAGTTCGGCACCGGCGCGGTCAAGGTCACCCCCGCCCACGACCCCAACGACTTCGAGATCGGCCGCCGCCACTCGCTGCCGTCCATGACCGTCATGGACGAGCGCGGCGTCATCACCGCCCACGGCCCGTTCCAGGGCCTCGACCGGTTCGAGGCGCGCCCGGCCGTGGTCGCCGCGCTGCGCGCCGAGGGCCGCATCGTCGAGGAGAAGCGCCCGTACGTCCACTCGGTCGGCCACTGCTCGCGCTGCAAGACCGTGGTCGAGCCGAGGCTGTCGCTGCAGTGGTTCGTCAACGTGGGCCCGCTGGCCAAGGAGGCCGGCGACGCGGTGCGTGACGGCCGCACCAGCATCCACCCGCCGGAGATGGCCAAGCGCTACTTCGACTGGGTCGACGACATGCACGACTGGTGCATCTCCCGCCAGCTCTGGTGGGGCCACCGCATCCCGGTCTGGTACGGCCCCAACGGCGAGGTCGTCTGCGTCGGTCCCGACGAGACCCCGCCCGAGGGCTACATCCAGGACCCTGACGTCCTCGACACCTGGTTCTCCTCCGGGCTGTGGCCGTTCTCCACCCTGGGCTGGCCCGAGCGCACCCCCGAGCTGGAGCGCTTCTACCCGACCTCCGTCCTGGTGACGGGCTACGACATCCTGTTCTTCTGGGTCGCCCGGATGATGATGTTCGGCCTGTACGCGATGGACGGCGAGCCGCCGTTCCGCGTCGTCGCCCTGCACGGCATGGTTCGCGACCAGTACGGCAAGAAGATGTCGAAGTCGTTCGGCAACGTCGTCGACCCGCTCGACTGGATCGAGCGCTTCGGCGCCGACGCCACCCGCTTCACGCTCCTGCGCGGCGCCAACCCCGGCGCCGACGTGGCGATCAGCGAGGAATGGGCGGCCGGCTCGCGCAACTTCTGCAACAAGATCTGGAACGCGACCCGCTTCGCGCTGATGAACGGCGCCGCCGTGGGCCCGCTCGACGACGCCCAGCTCACCGCGGCGGACCGGTGGATCCTCTCCCGGCTGCAGAGCGTCATCACGGCGGCCGACGCCGCCCTTGAGGACTACGAGTTCGCCAAGGCCTCCGAGCTGCTCTACCACTTCGCCTGGGACGAGGTCTGCGACTGGTACCTGGAGCTGGCCAAGATCCAGCTCGGTGAGGGCCTCGACCACACCCGGCTGGTGCTCGGCCAGGTGCTCGACGCGCTGCTGCGGCTGCTCCATCCGCTGGTGCCGTTCGTCTCCGAGGAGCTGTGGCGGGCCTTGACCGGCGCCGAGTCCATCGTCGTCGCCCCCTGGCCCCAGGCCGACCCCCGCTACGCCGATCCGCGGGCGGAGGCGGAGGTCGCCGCCCTCCAGGAGGTCGTCACGGAGGTCCGCAGGTTCCGCTCCGACCAGGGTCTCAAGCCCGGCCAGAAGGTGGCCGCCAGGTTGGGGCTGGCCGGCAGCGCCGTGGAGCGGCAGGAGGCGGCGATCCGCTCGCTGCTCCGCCTCACCGAGCCGGCCGAGACGTTCTCGGCGACGGCCCGGCTGACCGTGGGCGGCGTGACCGTGGAGATCGACACCGCCGGCGCCATCGACGTGGCCGCCGAGCGCAAGCGCCTGGAGAAGGACCTCGCGGTCGCGCGCAAGGAGGCTGCTCAGGCGGCCGCCAAGCTGGGCAACGAGCAGTTCATGGCCAAGGCGCCCGACGAGGTCGTGGCAAAGGTCCGGGCGCGTGCCGACCAGGCCGAGGCCGACATCGCGCGCCTCGAAGGGCAGCTCGCCGCTCTGGGGGTTTGAGCCATACGGACGGGGGGAAGGCCTATTCGTTACCGAGAACAGGTCTTCCGACCCCGCAGGGGCTGCTAGAGTTTTCTGTGTGGGGCGGAGCTCGCCCCGACAACCCAACTGATGGCCCGGGGCTTCCGGTCTGGTTCGATGCGCGTCATTGGACAGAGGCTGAAAGTTCAGGTAAGTTAGAAGGGTTGCCTCGGAAGAGGCGTCCGGAAGATCCCGGAATCAGGCGGTTTGCGAAAATCGTCCGGATCTGGTAAACTTCGGAAGACGAAACGAATGAACGCCTCTTCGGCGGGGGTCGCTGGTCGGGTCTCGCCGGGGTGTACGCGTCCGTTTCTTGAGAACTCAACAGTGTGTTAAAAGCCAGTGCATGATGCACAACCCCGTCATGTATTTCTGTGACGGATTCCTTTTTGGTTGGGATTCAAATTCATTTTATGG
>NZ_BAABFD010000028.1:0-116682 GCF_039540635.1 Nonomuraea ferruginea
CTTCTTATGCCTTCGACAGCTGTGAAGGATCGCGGAGTGGCCGCCCTCATGTCACATCGATCTTCCCTCACGGGCATCAAGGTGACGATCAAGGTCAAACCCGTACACCACTCCCGTGGACGCTAACCTCTGTCGATCGTCGATCAACAACCCTGACGAAAGTCATGTCGTACATGCACGCTGGTGGCGGAGTGCGTGGACCCGCTGTGCGAACTCCTATGGAAGATCGCACCAGCTGCGAATCTCCTCTGCCAAGCCTGCAAGCGACTCGAGCGGCGATTCGGTCTCCGTCCAAGGGGGAGCGAGGTCGGTGAGCGTGTAGCGGGGAACCACGTGGATGTGGAAATGGAAGACGCTCTGCCAGGCGGTTTCGCCGCTGGCGTGCCAGAGGTTGATGCCAGGTGCGCCAAGAGCCTGAGTTAGCCGGCGAGAGACATGAACGGCGGTTCGCATGACCTGCGCTGCCTCATCGGGTGATATCTCTGAAAGGTCCGTGTGATGTTTTCTCGGTACGACCAGGCTATGGCCTTTGGTGACCTGGGCGATGTCGAGAAACGCAATGGCGTTATCGTCTTCGTGGATTGTCTGTGAGAGTTCGTCTCCTGCGATGATTCTGCAGAAGACACAGGCGTTCGCGGTCATATCAGATGTCCTCTTAGTCGCGGCCATATACCGATCATGAAGTATCGCTGTGAGGCAAGTCGGTATCCGGCCGGCACTCCGGCGACGCGTAACCCGTGACCCTGGCTTGCTCGGCTTGTCCCGGTCGATGGCGGGCGAGATGATCTCAGCCCTCGGCCGTAGCTCATGCCCGGCGCGGCGATCATCCCGGAGCCGGAGCGCCCCTGCCGGAGGCAAGAGTGACCGACCGCACTTCGCACGCGAAAGCACTTCATGGTCCACTCGGGAGATGTCGGCGATCGTCACATCTATCATCGCGGTCACTGGGACCCTCTTGGGTTCTTTGATGACTTACCTGCTCCAGCGGCGTTCCATCGAAAGATCGGAGCGGTTCGCTCGAACCGAGCGGCTTCGGGGTGAGCAGATCAAGATCTACAGCGACTTCGCGCGTATGGTTCTGGACTTCCGGAGAGCTCAGCGGCGGGCCTGGGCCGAGCGAGCCAAGGACAAGAACAGCGAAGCCTTTCGTACGGCGGAGGACGAGGTCTTGCGCGCACGCGCGGCGGGGTGGACGGCTCTGTATCAGGTAGAGCTGATCACAGAGGATGCCGAGATCAGACGACTCGCGAACCGTGCCATGGAGTTGGCCGGGAGCATGAACAAGGCCGAATCTACGGATGCGGTGAAGGCCTTGACTCCGGAAGTCCGTGCGGCGGTGGAGAGCTTCGTCCGTACAGCGGGCGTCATCGTGCGGAAGGTATGAGTACGTGGCTCGCGCGGGCGCTTGGTCGCTCTCCTGACGGGCACGTAGCGGCCGCGGGAGGCCGCTCCCGCGTCACGACGGTGCCCGGTGGGCTGTGGCACGAGGCCCAGGCCGTCGATCGCCCTCGACCCTGTGCGGTGATCAGGCGATGGTGAGGGTGGTGCGGTCCGGTGCTGTAGCTGTATAGGTGGCTTGATGTTGTCGTGGGGTGGAGGCATGTTCCGTGATCAAGACGCTGTGTCCTCGGGACTACAACGAGGCAATCCAGGTGGGCCACTTCTTCCGCACCGGCACTCCTGTCGTGATGGACCTCACCAAGCTGCCCGACAGCGAGGCCAAGCAGTTCGTGGACTTCGCCGCCGGCCTGGTGTTCGGCAGGCGCGGGGACATGGAACGTCTTTCCCCCAAGGTCTTTCTGCTGGCGCCTTACGGAATGATCGCGCGGTCCTCTGATGAAGAGGGAGAGTAGGCAGGCGGCGTGGTCCCAGAACGGCGAGGGACTCGGTGCGGCGCCGAAACCGAGATCGGGCGCACAGTGGACGTGGAAGCCTGAGGATCCGGCCCTCGGAAGCGTATTGGTCATCGACGGCCGGTCGGTGACCAACAGGACCTTCCCCATCTTGAACGAGCCGATCAGGTTCGCAGCCGTGCCGGCTGGCGGAGGACGGCGCGTCTACTGAAAGAACGAAGGGCCTGACAGGACGCCCCAAGGCGCTGAACTGGGCGGAAAGCCGGTCCTGAGTGGCCGCGGGTACCCCTTAATGGCTCGCTCATGGCCCAGCGATCAGGAGTCCGGATCGCCATCCCAGGGGGTCGGGGGCATAAGTGCCAGAGCCTGGCAGGCCAGAACTCTCAGGCGCTGCCATGTGGGATGGCTTTGCAGCCCCTCGGCGCTCCATGGCGCCGGGCCTTCCTCTGTCAGCTCGGCGGTGAGCCGATCGATCTCGGCGAGAAGTCGTGACAGTTCGTCTCTGATCCACCCGGCTTCCCTGGGCATCCACGACACCCGGTACGCGTGATCGTAATCCAGGGCCAGTTCATCAGGGTGCATCACGGATCCGAGCCAGGCGATCTGATCGGGGGCAGACCAGGCCAGATGTCCCAGAGCGTCCCGCAGGAGTCTCCAGGCTCCCCTGAGCATCGCCTCGTCCTCGTTGGGGGGCGGCATGGGCCCATCCTGCCGCGCGACGCGCGCTCACCGCCCGCCTGATCACCCCGTCTGCCGTCGACCTGCCCGAAGGAGAAGCGGGGCAGGGCCATGCAGCGATCATCCCGGACCCGGGGTCCCTCACCGAAGGCGCGTTCTGGAGGGATGATGAGTGCTGTGCCTGACCTGCCGTGGGATTCGGTGGGTGGCGAGCCGATGGAGCTCACTTCGGCTGCTGACATGGCCGTGGCTGCCTATGCCGACGGAGTGCCTGAGCTGAGAGTCTGTCTGGCCCTCGACATGCTGGTCATCTTCCGCATGTACCGAACCGAGTCGATCGACTTCGACGTCGATCTCAGAGAGTTGCAAGGGCAGGAGCGGCTGGACGTCCTCGTGGATTTCTTCTGCCTGCTCGGACGGCGTCTCGGGAAGTCCGTGTGGATGAGTGCGGAGGGACCTCCCGACCATCCGGATCTCGGGTTCGATGTCGACGCTGACCGGGTGGTGCTGATGTAGATCCGATTGATCCGAGCGGGCGGTAGCAACTGTTGAGGGGCTTGATCGAAAGCCAGGTCGGGAACCCATCTGGCTTTTCGCGTTGAGAGCGGGCGACGGGAATCGAACCCGCGCTGTGTCGACTGGGAGCGCAACGCTGCCGAAGAAGAGCTCCTTCATGTGCACGCGAGAAGCCGTACCTGTCACGGTGTGAAACAGAGCCGAGGGCGTGAGTCTGATCCGCCCGGCCTGGTTTCCGCCGGGTGATCGCCAGGCGAAGAAGGGTGGCGCACCATGAAGACGTCCACCTCGTCCTCGGTCTCGGCCGTGAACCCGTGTCGCTCGTACAACTGGCGGGCCGAACTGCCCTGCAGCACGTTCAACCGAACCACGGCGCCTTCGCGGTCGCACCACTCCAACAGCCTGCTCAGAACGGCAGTGCCGATGCCCCTGCCCTGCGAATCCGGGTCCAGGTAGAAGTGCTCCAGCCAGTAAGTGTCCTTGGCCGGCCGCAGCGCCACACAGCCGGCCGACGCGCCATCCACCTCGATCATCCAGGTGTGCGCTGGGGTGAACCCATCCCGCAACCGCTGTCGTACACGTTGTTCGTCGTACCGCCCGAGCCGCTCGAGATCCGGCCTCAGCACCACGGCCCGCAACTCGGCCACCATCTCGACGTCCGCCACCGAAGCCGACCGAATCTCCCAGCCCACCATGATCGTGATGTTATCGCCCCGGTTCCTGCCGACCCGGGCCCCTCCTCCTGAGCGAACCGCACAGTTGATCGTTTTGTCGATGGGCCCAATGGCACGCAGTGGCACACAAAGATCAACAGCCCTGGAAGAATCGAAGCCCAGCTCCCGAATTCCTCGGTCGACCTGGGCTGCCACGATGAGAGCGGGTGACGGGAATCGAACCCGCGCTGTCAGCTTGGGAACCGCATCGATCATGGCCCGATGAGGCACCGAGCTGGGCGACGAGTCGGTCCTGAGCGACCGGGGTTGCCCCCTCCTCACCCCTCTTGATGGCCCGCTAATGGCCCGGCGATCAACCCGCGACCTGATGTTGCTCACGTGACGCGCGCATCCCGCCCATCTGAGATCATCCCGCCTGCCCTCGATCCCACCCGAAGTGGAAGCATGCCAAGGCCCCGGGTAAGGGATGATCTCGCTGTGGGCTTCGGGACATACGCCAGGCGCGTTCGCGACCGCGACCTTCCATTCGGGAGGCGCTTCCGCGCGCTGAGGGCCGCAGCCGGCTGCTACCACCCAATCGGCTTCAACGCGACCTGGTCCTACCTGACCACGGCAGGCAACCTTCGACGCGATGAGTTGGCCCTGATCCGGGCGCTGGACATGCTGGAACTCAGCCGGAACGCCTGGCTCGCGGAGATCGACGCCTTCGCCGACCGCCGCCGCCTCGAAAAGCGAAAGCATCGCCGTAGTCCCTTGGCACCGGAGGTGCGATACCTGCATGGATGGAGATGGCCCGGACCAGAAGGGCATCGGGTGATGTTCCGAGAGGTCGGCGTCCTATGGGCCCAGCATGGACTCGTCCCATTCCCTGACGTAGCGATCTCAGAGAGGGACAACCTCGTCGAGTTGAACGCTACCCTTGCCAACTGCGTATCGACCTACCTCCGCAACAAGGGCATGGCCGACTCAGCACACAGGGCTACTCTCCTCAGGTGCCGGCGTAAAATCTGCTGGCATCTGCGTCACCTGGGCCATCCCTCTCCATTCCACGATGCCTTCGACTACCATCGCCGCCTGCTCAAGGTAACGGAACTGCTGATCAACGATGCGTTCCCGTTCACCGCTGAGACGCAGGACAAGGGCTAGTTTCAGCACCGCGCTCAGGCTGCGAAACTGCCCAAATGGCAGGGTAATGCACGACGATCAGCCCGTGACCTGGTGTTCTGGCGTAATGCGCGTGTCTTCCATCGATCGGCAACTCGGCACCCGAGACGAAGACGGCGACGAGGGCGAGGCGGGCCGCTACTCCCGAGAGGGGTGATCAAGAGCTAATGGCTGTTCATAGCCCACAAAGATCGACCAGACCGAGGCAAGATCAAAGCCCAGGTCCCGAATCCCTCGGTCGACCTGGGCTTTCACGATGAGAGCGGGTGACGGGAATCGAACCCGCCCTGTCAGCTTGGGAACTGCACGGACCACCGCACGTGAGGGCCCTGAGCTGGGCGGAAACCGGGTCGCGAGTGACCGTGGTTGACTCCTCGTTGCCCTGTCTAATTGCACGCTAATTGCACGGCGATCAGTCCCTGGACTGGGGTTTTCGCCGCCGCACGCGCACTCTGCCTTCTGATCATCCCGGTGCCGGAGTGCCCCTGCCGAGGGCATCTATGGCACCCTGCTCAGCATGGTGATGAGGGAGCAGGCCCCGGAGAACCAGATCAGGTTGGAGGTGCGGCCGGCGCTTGGGGACGTGGAGCTGAACGAGTTGTTCGACGCGTCGTGGCCTGATCATCGTCCTGCTTCGTTCTCGGGGATGCTGGCCCACAGTCTCTGCTGGGTGGCCGCATACCGTGAGGGGGCGCTGGTGGGCTTCGTCAACGTGGCCACCGATGGTGGTATCCATGCCTTCATCCTCGACACCACGGTGCACCCCCGAGTTCGTCGACAGGGGGTGGGCGTGCTATTAGTGCAGCGTGCCGCTCAGGAGGCACGCTCACGTGGCGCCAGCTGGTTGCACGTCGACTATGAGCCACACCTCGAAGAGTTCTATGCGCGATGCGGGTTCCGGCCAACTGCTGCCGGGCTCATGCAACTTTGATCATTAGCGTCGTGGGCCAGCGGCGCGCTGTGAGGTCGGCGGGTTCATTGCCGCCGGAGGCACTATCTGTGGCGGGACAGCATCACCCTGGCAAGCCGGACGACAGTGGGCAGGAGGATCAACAGAACGGCCAAGCCAGCCCCGACGGCAAGCTCGGCGTCACTCCACAACTCGATCACAGGCTCATCGTGATCCGCCCTGCGAGGTTAGCCGTGAAAGAGCCCTGAAATCCTGCAGAGGCGCGTGCGTACGCGAGAACGATCTACCAGGCAACAGCAACCGCGCCCTCAGACGAGAAGCCGAGAGAAGAGGGTGGCACGCGGGGGGCTCGGGGGTCGTCCCCCCGACCAGCACAAGAGCCCCGCCGAAGCCGACGCGAAGGGGCGGCGAGCAGGGCTCTCCGAGAGAGCGGGTGACGGGAATCGAACCCGCGCTGTCAGCTTGGGAACTCTCTCAAGATAATGTGCTCTGAGCAGGGGAAACGCTGACCTGGACAGATGCCGGTCGAGTGACCGTGATTCCCCGCGAGTCTCCCTTAGTCACCCTCCTGAGGGGCACGCAACGGGCACGTGGGGGGACGGGGAGCCTCTCCTTCCTCGTCGTGCTCAGGCGACAGGTTCGGCTCTTTCAGACACCGGATCGGCTTCCCGACTTCTCAACCACGCCTTCCATTGGCTTACTTTGGGCTTGGGCGCCTCAGGGTGGTCTAACAACCACAGGAGGTACCGGGCTCGTAAGCGGAAACCCTCATCAGGATCATCGGCGATCTCAAGCAGGAGACGACGTAACCGCAATCCGCCAACCGCCCTGGCCAGTACGGCATATCCCTCATCTTCACAACGGTGCTCACGCCGTACGGCAAGGCAAATCAAGTCAACCAGCTGATCGATCAGCTCAGTCGCCAGATATGGCACGGCCCTGGCCAGATCGTGTAATTGACCGTGTTTTGTCCCCCAGCTCTTGGCAGAGGCCATCCACTCGTCCGGGTATCGGGCCTCCCACTCCAGATGGAGCAGGACATATTTCAGTCCGCCCCAATCGGCGTAGGACTCAGCGGGAATGAACTCCCACAAAGCATCTGGCAGCGTTCTCCGTCGCTCTGCGACGTATCGGCCTCCTGCCTGATCAGCGGCCGACAACCCCTCATCTCGCCAGACCTCATTGAAGGCATACAACGCCTTACTACGGCGATCTTGAGTAACCCTCAGTCGGCCACGCGCCCGCTCGCGCCGAACAGGATCCTCCGAGATCAACTCGAACGTCCACCCCAAGCACCGATCCCACTCCTCAGCCGATTCCATGATCCCATTATCTGAGCCGCAGGCGGTTCGGACTACCTTCGCCGGAAGTTCCTGCTTCTCGATGTAACGGCGCTCAACGTGGACATGGTCCTCGGCGACGGCGCACGCGACCGGGGCGCGCTGGCCGATCACATCTCCCCCGTCCCGGAGCTGGGGGCGGGAGTCGGATACGTGCGGCTGGAAACCTCGCCTGAGCCGATCCGCGTCCGTGCTGCGTACGTCTCCGACTCCGAAATCCGCGCCATGGCCGATGCCTTCGGGAGGGCGGCATGAGGGTCTGCTTCCACGGCACCGCCGACGAACTCGACCTGGTGGCGGGCCGAAGCAGAGCGGGCGCTCTGGAACATGGCTCGCGATGGCAAGGCGGACTCCGATCAAGACCGCCGGTTCCGCGCCATGGTCCTGCTGGCTACGTTCGCGAGTCTCCGCTGGGGAGAAGTGAGCGCGCTACGCCGGATGGATGTGGATCTCGCGGCCAGGACCGTTCGCGTACGCGTCGCGTTCGCGGAGCGCTCATCGGGCGGGCTGCTCCTCGGGCCGCCCAAGTCCAAGGCGGGCAGGCGAACCGTTGGCCTTCCCGAGAGCATCATCCCGATCCTCAAAGAGCACATGGCCACCTACGTCCAGGACGAGCCGGGCGCGCTCGTGTTCCCCGGCGCGAAGGGCGGCCCTATCCGCCGAAGCGGCTTCAACACCCGTACGCGCTGGGTCGACGTGGTCAAGGACATGGGACTGTCCGGACTGCATTTCCATGATCTCCGTCACACGGGAAACATGCTGGCGGCGGCGTCGGGGGCCGGCCTCAAGGACCTGATGGCGCGCATGGGTCACGACAACGTCAGAGCGGCCATGATCTACCAGCACGCGGTGAGAGGCGCCGACAAAGTGATCACGGACGCCATCGACCAACAGCTCAAGCAGCGCGACGAGGGCGACGACGGCGCGCTCGCTCCCGTGGGCTAATTGCACGCTAATTGCACGGAAGATCGACAACAGGTCCGTAAACGATCAAAGCCAGGTCGGGAACCCATCCCTGACCTGGCTTTTCACTTCGAGAGCGGGTGACGGGAATCGAACCCGCGCTGTCAGCTTGGGAAGCTGATGTTCTGCCATTGAACTACACCCGCGTCGCGGCCCGAAGCCGCGACCAACACTCTAGCGGAAAGCCGACCCACTTGACCAAGCAGAGCCGTCTGACTTCGCCAGGACACACCGGGTAGGTTGCTCATCGTGCTGCTATCTGATCGCGACATCCTTGCCGAGATCGACGCCGGCCGCCTGGCGCTGAGCCCGTTCCACCGGGACATGGTCCAGCCGTCCAGCATCGACGTCCGGCTTGACCGCTTTTTCCGGGTGTTTGAGAACCACAGGTATCCGCACATCGATCCCTCGATGGAGCAGCCGGATCTGACGCGGCTGGTCGAGCCTGACGGGGACGAGCCGTTCATCCTGCATCCGGGCGAGTTCGTGCTCGCCTCGACATACGAAGTGATCACGTTGCCCGACGATCTGGCTTCCAGGCTGGAGGGCAAGAGTTCGCTGGGGCGGCTCGGGTTGCTGACGCACTCGACGGCCGGGTTCATCGATCCGGGGTTCACCGGTCACGTCACGCTTGAGCTGTCCAACGTGGCCACGTTGCCGATCAAGTTGTGGCCGGGGATGAAGATCGGGCAGTTGTGTGTGTTCCGGTTGAGTTCGCCGGCGGAGTTCCCGTACGGGTCGGAGAGGTACGGGTCGCGCTACCAAGGGCAGCGCGGGCCGACGCCGTCGCGGTCGTTCCAGAGCTTTCACCGCACAGAGGTGTAGTACCCGGCTGCGCGGCTATGGGGCGTTGGAAGTACTCTTGCCCCGGTGTCGTACAGCATACGGAGGGTAGCGCCTAGGAGAAGGGGACATGAAGTTCGCATTTCACCTGGTAAGCCTTACCCTTTCCACGGACCATCCCCGCACATCTGGAGAACGACGTGCGCCTGCGGCTCACGCCACGTGAGGACAGCTACTATGACCTGTTCGCCGACTCGGCGAACAACCTGGTCACCGCATCACGCTTGCTCGTAGAGATCATCAGCGACGGATCGGATCGGGAGTCCCTGGCCGAGAAGATGCGGGCCTGCGAGCACGCCGGCGACGAACGCACCCATGCGATCATGAACCGGCTCAACGAGAGTTTCATCACTCCGTTCGACCGCGAGGACATCTACCGTCTCGCTTCCAACCTCGACGATGTGATGGACGCCATGGAAGCGGCGTCCGACCTCATCGTGCTCTACCAGATCGACCATCTCCCCAAAGACGTGGTCCGTCAGGTCGAGGTGCTGGAGCGGGCGGCGGAGCTCACGGCGGAGGCGATGCCCCGACTGCGGTCGATGAAGAACCTCAACGAGTACTGGATCGAGGTCAACCGCCTGGAGAACCAGGGCGACCAGATCTACCGCCGGCTGCTGGCCAAGCTGTTCGGCGGTGAGTACGACGCGCTCACGGTCATGAAGATGAAGGAGGTCATCGACGCCCTCGAAGAGGCGGCCGATGCCTTCGAGCACGTCGCCAACACCGTCGAATCCATCGCGGTCAAGGAAAGCTAGGGCCGGTGGACCTCACGCTCGCCCTAGTCATCGGCGTGGTCGTGATCGCGCTGATCTTCGACTACACCAATGGCTTCCACGACGCGGCGAACGCCATCGCCACGTCCGTCTCCACCCGCGCGCTGACCCCCAGGGCGGCGCTGTTCATGGCCGCGGCGATGAACTTCATCGGCGCCCACCTGGGAACGCAGGTCGCCCAGACGGTCGGCAAAGGGATCATTGACGCACCTCAGGGCTCTCACGGCCTGGTGATCGTGGCGGCGGGCCTGATCGGCGCCATCACCTGGAACATGATCACCTGGTATTTCGGTCTTCCTTCCTCCTCCAGTCACGCGCTCATCGGCGGCCTGATCGGCTCGGCGCTCGCGTCCGCCAGCGTGGTCCACTGGGACGGCGTGGTGGAGAAGGTCGTCATCCCCATGATCCTGTCGCCGCTCGTGGGTTTCACGCTCGCGGCGTCGATCATGATCGCAATCTACTGGATCTTCCGCAACGCGCAACCCGGCAAGGCGAACCGCGGGTTCCGCTACGCGCAGACGGTCTCGGCCGCGGCGATGGCGCTCGGCCACGGATTGCAGGACGCGCAGAAGACCATGGGCGTCATCTTCCTGTCGCTGGTGGTCGGCGGCTACGTGGCGCCGACCGACGACATCCCCCAGTGGGTCATCCTGGCCGCCGCCGCGGCGATCTCGCTGGGCACGTACGCGGGCGGCTGGCGCATCATGCGCACGCTGGGCCGTCGCATCATCGCGCTCGACCCGCCGCAGGGTTTCGCCGCCGAGGCGGCGGCGTCCACGGTCCTGTACGGTGCCGCGATCGGGTTCGGGGCGCCGATCTCGACCACGCACACGATCACCTCGGCGATCATGGGCGTGGGCTCGACCAAGCGGCTGTCGGCCGTGCGGTGGGGAGTGGCGGGCAACATCGTGACCGCCTGGGTCCTTACGATCCCGGCTGCGGCTCTGGTCGCGGCGCTGTCGTACTACGCGCTTCACTGGGCGGTGGAGTAGCGGCGTACATGACGTCGACGTCCCAGCGGGCGAACCCGAGCGACTCGTACAGGCGGATGGCCGCCGTGTTGGTCTCGTCCACGTAGAGCATGGCCTGGGCGAGGCCGCGCGAGCGCAGGTGGGCCAGGCCGGTCAGGGTGAGTGACCTGCCCAGGCCGGTGCCCTGCTGGGACGGGTCCACGCCGACCACGTAGACCTCGCCGAGCGGCTCGTGGCCGTGCTCGTCGGAGCCGTGGATCTTCGTCCAGTGGAAGCCGACGAGCCGGTCGCCGCGGAAGGCGAGGAAGAATCCCTCGGGGTCGAACCACGGCTCGCGCTCGCGTCGCAGCAGGTCGTCGAGCTCCCAGGCGCCCTGCTCGGGGTGCTGGGCGAAGGAGGCGGCGTTCACCTTGAGCCACGCCTCCTCGTCCCTGCCGAGCAGGAACGTGCGGACCGTGACGCCCTCGGGCACGGTGGGGTCGGCGATCGGGGCGTACAGGGAGCGGCGCATCTGCCACAGCGACCGGGCGCGCACGAAGCCCAGCGACGCGCCCAGCGCCTCCGCGCCGGGGTGGCCGCCGTGCGCCCACAGCCGCAGCCTGCCGCCGGTCAGGTCGAGCACGGCGCGCAGCAGCTCCTTGCCGTGGCCGCGGCCCCGGTGCGCGGGGTGGACGACCAGCTCGCCGCTGGGGCCCTCCACCTCGTCGGTGGGGTCGACGTGGGCGTATCCGACGAGCTCGTCCGCGTAGAGCAGCAGCGAGCGGGCGCGGGGGTCGCCGCCGTAGCGCAGATGCAGCATCACGTGCTCGTTGAGCGGGCGGACGCGGTCGGCTTCCGTGGCCGCTTCCACGACACTCAAGACATCGGCGATTTCTTGGTCGTCCAGCCGTTCTCTGATCCTCACGTGCGTACTCACAGCTCGAACTCTAGGCGTACAACTGGCAAATACCGCCAGCCGGGGCCCCGATGAATCGTTACCTTTGCGACATTGGCTGCACGGATTGTCGCCGTAACGTCATGGGCCATGACGTCCCGTTCCTTCCTCCGGCTGGCGCTGGCCGGAGCGGTCGCCTCAGGCGGACTCCTGCTCGCCGGTCTCCCGGCAGACGCGAGTAAAACTCACAAGCCGCGTACGGTCCCCGTCCGGCTGCTCGCACTGAACGACTTCCACGGCCACCTGGAACCTCCGACCGGGTCCTCCGGCCGGATGGTCGACGAGCACGGCAACACCGTCGACGCGGGCGGCGCCGCGTACGTCGCCACGCACATGAAGGCGCTGGCCGACAGGAACACGATCGCGGTGGCGCAGGGCGACCTCATCGGCGCCACCCCGCTCATCTCGGCCGCCTACCACGACGAGCCGACGGTCGAGCTGATGGGCAAGCTCGGGCTCAAGGTGGCCGCGGTCGGCAACCACGAGTTCGACGAGGGCTACGACGAGCTGCGGCGGATCATGAAGGGCGGCTGCCACCCGGTGGACGGCTGCTCCCCCGCCGGCAAATGGAAGGGCGCCGCCTTCGACTACGTGGGCGCGAACGTGCTCTTCAAGAACCGGCACGAGCGCACCGACGCGCTCTCGGCGCTCGGCAACAGCCCGCAGATCAAGAAGCTGATGGCCGACTGGGGCGTGCCCGCGCTGCCCCCGGTCAGCGTCAAGTGGATGAACGGGGTGCCGATCGGCTTCATCGGCCTGGTCACGCAGACCACGCCGACGATCGTCACCTCCGAGGGCATCAAGAACATCAAGTTCGTGGACGAGGTCAAGGCCGCGAACGTGGCGTCCAAGCTGCTCACGCTGGTGGGCGTGAAGGCCCAGGTCGTGCTCGTGCACGAGGGCGACCAGGTGACGCCGAGCCAGTCGCCCGACGCGTGCAGCGCGGTCCCCGGCGCGGGCAACCGGATCGCCACCCAGGTCGACGCCGAGATCGACCTCGTGCTCAGCGGCCACTCGCACCAGGCGTACCTGTGCACGGTCAAGGACCCGCGGGGCCGTGACCGGCTGTTCTCGCAGGGCGGCTCGTTCGGCCGCGTCATCACCCAGGTGGACCTCCGGGTCGACACCCGCACCCGCGACATCGACCGGGCCTCCACCGTGGCCGACAACCACGTCGTGACCCGCACGGTCGCCCCCGACCCGGAGATCACCGCGTTCGTGCAGACGTGGAAGGACCGCGTGTCCGGGGTGGCCAACCGGCCCGTCGGCACGATCACCGCGGACATCCCGAACGTCGCGGTCGCGTCCGGAGAGTCGCCGCTCGGCAACCTGATCGCCGACGCCCAGCTGGCGGCCACCAGGACCGGCGGCAACGCGCAGATCGCGTTCATGAACCCGGGCGGCGTGCGCGCGTCGCTGAGCTACGCGGGCTCGCCGGCCGGTGAGGGCGACGGGGTCGTCACGTACGGCGAGGCGTTCACGGTCCAGCCCTTCAACAACCTGATGCAGGTGGTGACGCTGACCGGGGCGCAGCTGAAGACGCTGCTGGAGCAGCAGTTCACCGGCGGCCCGAACAACCAGCCGTTCAACCGGATCCTGCAGCCGTCGGCGAACCTGACCTACACCTACAGCCAGAGCGCGCCGTGGGGGAGCAAGGTCTCGAACATCATGATCGACGGCCAGCCGGTGACCGACACTCAGACCATCCGGGTGGCGGCGAACAACTTCCTGGTGGGCGGCGGTGACGCCTTCCCGGTGTTCACCGAGGGCACCGACCTGTGGAGCGGCCCGCTCGACATCGACGCCTTCGTCGACTACCTGGGCCAGAACAACCCGATCGCGCCTCCGGCCACGAACCGGATCACCGTGACCGGCTGACACCCGGACGTGAAAGAGCCCGCTTCCCGTCACTGACGCCCCTGAAACCCACGGGAAGCAGGCCCTCGTCCCTTGATGCGACAACCTCCGAGCCGCCTCTGCCCGGCGGCAACGGGTCTAATCATCGAGTTCCGCTCTGAGCGATTCCGCTGTCGGCTTGGCGGGGTTACGTGCGGCCGGGCTCCGGCGGCACAGTGAGCGGATGAGACTTCTGGTGCTGGGCGGGACCGAGTTCGTCGGCCGGGCCTTCGTGACGGAGGCGCTGGCCCTCGGCCACGACGTGACCGTGCTCAACCGGGGCACGCACGAACCACCCGCCGGGGTGACCGCGCTGCGCGGCGACCGCACGCGGCCCGACGGGCTCGACGCGCTGGCCGGCGGCGAGTGGGACGTGGTCGCCGACACCTGGTCGTGGGCGCCGTCCGCGGTGCGCGACGCCGCCTCGCTGCTCGCCGGCCGGGCCGGTCACTACGTGTACGTGTCCAGCCGGTCCGTCTACGCCCCGCCCGTCCCGTACGGAGCCGACGAGAGCATGCCGGTCGTCGAGGGGTCGCCCGACGGCGGCGAGGGCGGATACGCGGAGATGAAGGCGGGCGGCGAACTCGCCGCGACCGCGGCGTTCGGCGGGCGGGCGCTGCTCGCCCGCGCCGGGCTGATCATCGGCCCGCACGAGAACATCGGGCGGCTGCCGTGGTGGTTGTCCAGGATCGCGCGGGGCGGACCGGTGCTCGCTCCGGAGCCCGCCGACCTCGGCCTGCAGTACGTGGACGCCCGCGACCTGGCCAGGTGGTGCCTCGAAGCCGCGCTCGACGGGGTCGGCGGCGCCTTCAACGTGGTGAGCCCGCCGGGGTTCGTCACCATGCGGGAGCTGCTGGAGACCTGCGTGCGGGTCACCGGGTCGGACGCGGAGCTGCGCTGGACGAGCGAGGAGGCGATCCTGGCGGCCGGGGTGCAGCCGTGGACCGACCTGCCCATCTGGCTGCCCGGCGAGGGCCACGCGTTCGTTCACGGCGGCGACGTGTCCAGGGCGGTGGCGGCGGGCCTGCGGTGCCGGCCGGTCGAGGAGACCGTGGCCGACACCTGGGCCTGGCTCAGGAGCATCGGCGGGCGGGCGCCCGTACGGCCCGACCGGCCCGCCGTCGGCCTCGACCCGGACGTGGAGGCCACACTGCTCTCATGACCGGCGCAGCAGGTCGTAGAGCGCCGCGGCGAGCCCCGCGCAGACGAACAGCACGACGACCATGAGGCCGTGCCTGAAGGCGACCGGCCAGCCCTGGCCGAGCAGGCCGAAGAAGACCGAGCCGGCGGCCGCGATGCCGATGGCCGAGCCGAGCCGCTGACCGGTCTGCAGCACGCCCGCCGCGCTGCCGCCGCCCGCCGGCGGCACCTGCGACAGCGTGACCGCCTGGTTGGGCGCGATGGTCAGGCCGCTGCCGACGCCCGCCACGAGCAGCGGCAGCGCGGTCGCCAGCGCCACGTGCGGGCCGGGCACGAGCAGGGTGGCGGCCATGGTCGCCAGCAGTCCGGCGACCACCGTGACCAGCCCGGCGACGACCACGCGGCGGCCCGCGCGGTTCACCAGCCGGCCGCCGACCACCGCCGCCCCGGCCGAGCCGACCGCGAACGGGGTGATCGCCAGACCGGCGAGCAGCGGGCTGTAGTGCAGGCCCGCCTGCAGGTAGAGGGTGAAGATGAAGAAGATGCCGGTGAACCCGGCGAAGTACAGCAGCGCGATCGCCGTACCGAGACCGTAGGAGCGCAGCCTGAACAGCGACAGGTCCACCAGCGGCTCCCCGCGGTAGCGCCGTTCCCAGGCGACGAAGGCCGCCAGCAGGGCCAGCGACGCCGGGACCAGCAGCCACTTGCCCGCGCCCGGCCACTGGTGCTGCTGGATGAACGGCAGCAGCAGCACGGTCACGGCCACCCCGAGCAGCAGCACCCCGACGGGATCCATGCTCTCCCTGCGGCCGGTCCGCTCCGGCGGCGGCAGCAGCCGGCGCGCCAGCGGCACCAGGACCAGCCCGATCGGCACGTTCACCAGGAACACCAGCCGCCAGCCCTGGTCGGCGCCGAAGGCGGAGACCAGCGCGCCGCCGATGAGCGGCCCCGCCGCGGTCGAGACGCCGATGGTGGCGCCGAGCGCGCCGAACGCCCGGCCCCGCTCCGCGCCCCGGAACATCTGCTGGATGAGCCCCGACACCTGCGGGTTGATCATCCCGGCGGCCAGGCCCTGCAGCAGCCGGGACACGATCAGCACCGGCATGGTGGGGGCGAACCCGCACGCCGCGCTGGCGAGCGTGAACAGCGCCACCCCCCACATGAAGACCGTCCGCCGGCTGCGCGCGTCACCCAGCCGGCCCGCCGGCACCAGGAGCAGGCCGAAAGTAAGGGCGTAACCGGACAGGATCCACTGCAGGCCCGCCTCCGACGCGTGCAGGCCCTCCCGGATCGAGGGCAGGGCGACGTTGACGATGCTCACGTCGAGCCCGGCCATGAACGCGGCCGTCAGGCAGACGGCCAGCGCGTGCTTGCGGGTGTCCGCCACGTGCTCCCCCGGTTCGGTCAGCAGCCCCGGAGCAGCGAGCGGGAGAGCGTCTCGTACACCCACGACTCCCACTCGGCCGGCGACCAGCGCCGCTGTTCGGTCAGCAGCTGGTACGTCTCCGGGCTCACCAGCGCGTAGACCAGATCTCCTGCCCTTTCCGACGACATGCCATCCCTCAGGCCGCCGATCTCCGCCAGGTGGCGGGCGAGCGCCAGGTGGTCGGCGTGGCGCTGGCGCTGGTTGGTCTCCCAGGTGACGGCCATCTCGGGGTCGGCGCCGGCGGCGTCGCGCAGGACGCGCATCAGTGGCGCCACGCGTTCGAAGATCACCCGGGCGTTGCCCACCCAGATCCTCAGCGACCCGGCGGGGTCGGGCTCCCCCGTGGCCTGGAGGGCCCACGGCCGCTCGATCAGCGGCACCGGCTCGTCGTCGCCGGCCGTCAGCACGTCGAGGCCCTCGGCGAGGACGCCGCGCTTGTTGCCGAAGTGGAAGTAGACCGTCTGGACGGCCACCCCGGCGCGGTCGGCGATCTGCTCCAGCGTCGTCGCGGCGTAGCCCTGGCCGACGAAGAGCCGCAACGCCTCCTCGACGATCCGGCGCCGGGTGGTTCTGCGCTGCTCCGCCCGCCGGCTCTTGACGCGGTCCACGAGCCTGAGCGTACTCTGGTGCCTCGATTCGCTAGAGCGGACTCTAGTCACGGTGTCGGACGCCCTGCTCGAGGGGGGCGGGGCGCTCGGCCGGGACCCGGCGGGTTACCGTGAGTAGGTGACTCGTGACGCTCGGGGGCAGCTCTGGCTGGTGGCGGCCACGCTGGCGTGGGCGGTGCTCGCGATGCTGTCGCCGCCGCTGGTCTGGCTGGTGTTCCCGCTGTTCTTCGGCTTCCTGCACGTGCTGCCGCTGTGGGCGGCGACGCTGGGTGTGACCGTGCTGACCTGCGTGAGCGCCGCGGCGGCGAGCTGGCACGCCGGTGGTCCTTCGGCGCCGCTGGTGCTCGGGCCGGTGCTGCTGGCGGCCGCGGCCACGCTGCTGTGGACGCGCCGGTTCAGGGGGTCACGATCGCGAAGCCGGGCACAGGGGCGTCCAGCGCGGCGAACAGGCGCTTGAGCGCCCGCATGTCGCCCTCCCTCGACACCTCGCCGACGCCCCGCCCCGCGAGCAGGGCGACGAGCTGTGCCTGGGTGAGCCGCAGCGTCAGGTCGACCGGCCCTTCCGGCGGGTCCGCCTGCCGGATGAGCACGCCGTTGGACAGCACCGTGCGGTAACGGCGGCCCAGGTCGGTCAGGTGCCAGTCGATGGCCAGGTTCTCGCTCCAGGCCTTCGGGCCGTCCACCCGGACGGCCAGCGCGTCCAGGACCTGCTCGGCGCCGAGCGCGGCGAGCGTGCCCGGCGCGACGGTCCCGCCGTCCGCGGCCGCGATCCCGTCCGTGAGCTCCAGCGCCCCCATCAGGTACGCGTTGCGCCAGGCGGGGTCGCGGGCCCCGTGGCCGAGCCGGGTGTAGACCTCGGCCAGCAGGTCGCGGGCCCGCTTGTTGCCCTCGTCCGCGAAGACCGCGTGGTTGAGGAGCTGGGCGGCGAAGCGCAGGTCGCCCCCGGCGGCATACCTCTCGGCCAGCGCCACCACGGCCGCGCCGCCGCCGAGACACTCCACGTAGCGGATCGCGCTCTGCCGGGGCGGGTGCTCCCACAGGTGGGCCGGGTTGCCGTCGAACCAGCCCAGGTAGTGCTGGTAGACGGCCCTGATGACGCCGGCCGAGCCGGGCAGGGCGGCCAGGGCGGGGGGCAGTTGCAGGCACTCGGCGATCTCCTGGGGGGTCAGGCCCTTGTTCATCAGGCGCACGGTCTGGTCGTGCAGGTAGGAGTGCAGGTCACGGTGCCGCTCCAGCAGGCGCGTGACCTCCTCGCCGCCCCGTACGGGCTCGTGGTGCGCGGCGAAGGCCACGTCGGCGCGGCCGGCGAAGAGCGTGACCGCCTCCGACAGACCGCGCGTCCACAGCCGGGGGTCGCACCCGCCCGGCGGGTCGCCGGCGTTCACCGCCAGGCCGAGCGCGCGCCGCTCGGGCAGCAGGAACGCCAGCGCCGCGCCGGGCACGAGCTGGAACAGGAACCGCACCCCGTCGAGCGTCTCCTCCTGGCCGGTCCGCTCGATCAGCGCCGTGGGCGGGACCAGGGAGACCGTGCCCGCCGACCGCGCCGGGCCGAGCCGCCCCTCGGGCCCTCCCGGCAGCGCCGGCCCGTAGGTGTAGGCGGCCCGGCGGTTCGCGGCGGGGGCCGCGTACAGGAACTCCTCGGCGGCGCGGTCCAGGAAGCCGGCGGGGGCGAGCACGGGCACGCCGCCGAGGGTGACGCCGCGGGAGCCGCCGAAGCGGTCGGCGCGGGAGTGCGAGTAGATCACCGCGGAGACCGGCCGGTCCCCGCGGTGCCCGCGGTACAGCCGCAGCGCGGCGACGGCGCACTCGGCGGAGCGGAGCGGGTCCACGACGACCACGCCGGTGTCGCCCTCCACGAGGGTCATCGCCGCCCGGTCGAGCCCGCGTACCTGATAGACGCCCTCGGCCACCTCGTACAGGCCGCGCCGGGCGAGCAGCCCCGCCTGCGCCCAGAGGCTCGGGTGCGCCGTGGCCGGGCAGCCGCCGTCCACCCGTCCGTACGCGTCCGCGTCCCACACCACCTTGCCGTCGGCGTCCCTGACGACGGCGGAGGCGAGCGGGGCGACGAAACCCGCGCCCCTATCGTCGTCAGCCTCGTACGGAAGCTCGGCCATGCCTGAGAAATGCCCGGAAAGCAGGATGGGCACGGTCAACGTACGTACGAAACACCGTGAACCTCCCTTGGCTTGACTTATCGGAAATAGTGGACGGCCGAGGGCATGGGTAGGGTCTTGTCCGTGGAAGCCTGCGTATTCGATCTCGACGGCGTGCTGGTCGACTCCGAGCCGGTGTGGGAGGAGGTGCGCCGCGCCTTCGTCGCCGAGCACGGCGGCACCTGGCAGGACGACACCCAGTCGCGGCTCATGGGCATGAGCACCGCCGAGTGGGCCTCGTACCTGCACGAGCTCGGCGTGCGGCTGCCGCCGGACGAGATCGCCCGGCAGGTCGTCGACCGGATGGCCGAGCGCTACCGCGCCCACCTGCCGCTGATGAAGGGCGCGCCCGAGGCGGTGCGGCGGCTCGGCGACCACTTCACGCTCGGGCTGGCCAGCTCCTCGCCCCGGCGGCTCATCGACGTGGTGCTCGAGTCGAGCGACCTGCACGACTGCTTCGACGCCACCGTCTCCACCGAGGAGGTGGACCGCGGCAAGCCCGCCCCCGACGGCTACCTGAAGGTGGCCCGGCTCCTCGGCGTCGATCCCGACGAGTGCGTGGCGGTCGAGGACTCCAGCAACGGGCTGCGCTCGGCGGACGCGGCCGGCATGCGGGTCGTCGCCGTCCTGCACCCGCGCTACCCGCCCGCGCCGGACGCGCTGGTCCTGGCCTGGCGCATCGTCGAGCGTCTGGACGCGCTCACCCCCGAGCTGCTCGACGGGTGATCCGCTACTCTTGGGAAATCGTGCGAGACATCACGGTTTTCAGTGGCAGCGCCCATCCCGAGCTGGCCGAGGAGATCTGCTCCCACCTCGGCGTCCCCCTCCATCCTGTGCGCGTCTCGCGCTTCGCCAACGACGTCATCGCGGTCCAGCTCCAGGCCAACTGCCGCGAGCGCGACGTCTTCCTGATCCAGCCGCTGGTGCCGCCCACCCAGGAACACCTGGTGGAGCTGCTGCTCATGCTCGACGCCGCCCGGGGCGCCTCGGCGGCGCGCATCACCGTCGTGCTGCCCCACTACGCCTACGCCCGCTCCGACAAGAAGGACGCGCCGCGCATCTCGCTCGGCGCCCGCCTGGTGGCCGACCTGATGGTGGCGGCCGGGGCCGGCCGGGTGCTGACGATGACCCTCCACTCGCCGCAGGTCCACGGCTTCTTCAGCGTCCCCGTCGACCACCTGCACGCGCTGCGCGAGCTGGCGGCCCACTTCTCCCGCCACGACCTGTCCGACACCGTCGTGGTCTCCCCCGACCTGGGCAACGCCAAGGAGGCCGCCCACTTCGCCCGCCTGATCGGGGCCGATGTGGCGATGGGCGCCAAGCAGCGCTTCAGCGACGACCGCGTGGTGATCAGCTCGGTGATCGGCGACGTCGAGGGCAAGGACGTGATCATCCTGGACGACGAGATCGCCAAGGGAAGCACCGTCATCGAGCTCCTCGACCGCCTCCGCGAGCGCGGCGTCCGCTCCGTCCGCGTCGCCTGCACCCACGGCCTGTTCTCCGACGGCGCGATCGAGCGGCTCAGCGCGCTGCCGGAGGTCAAGGAGATCGTCTGCACCAACACCGTCCCCCCGCCCAAGCCCGGCGACAAACTCACGGTCCTGTCCATCGCCCCGGCGCTGGCCGAGGCCATGCGCCGCATCCACTTCGGCGAGTCCGTCAGCGCCCTGTTCGGCACCCCGTGATCGACACCGGACTGGCCGCACACGACCCCCTCCGGCTCCGCCGCGGAGGAGCTGGCCGCCGAGCTCGGTGACGCGATCGCCGTCGAGGCCGACCTGGCCGCGCCGGACGCGGCGGCGCGGCTGCTCGGCGCGGTCGAGCGGCGGCTCGGGCCGGTGGACGTGCTGGTGAACAACGCCGGCGCCGTCGTGTTCCTGGCCTCACGGCAGGCGCGGTGGATCACCGGGCAGGTCATCCAGGTCGCCGGAGGGCACGCGCTCTGACGGCGGTCAGGCGGAGATGCCGCCGTCGCTCTTCAGCAGCTGGCCGTTGATCCAGCCGCCCTGGGGCGAGCAGAGGAACTGCACCAGGTCGGCGGTGTCGCGCGGGGTGCCGAGCCGGCCCAGCGGGGTGTGCTCGGCGCAGGTGGCCTTCAGGTCGTCGGGCATCCACCCGGTGTCGATCGGGCCGGGGTTGATCACGTTCGCGGTGACGCCGAGGTGGGCCAGCTCGCGGGCGGCGGCGAGCGTGATGCGGTCCAGCGCGCCCTTGCTCGCCCCGTACGGGAGGTTGCCGACGACGTGGTCGCTGGTGAGCGCGATGATCCGGCCGGTGCCGTGGGCGCCGCGGAACCGGCGGCCGTACTCGCGGATCAGCAGCCAGGAGGCGCGGGCGTTGACGGCGAAGTGGCGGTCGAAGCTGGCCACGGTCGTGTCGAGCAGCCCGGAGTCGACGGACTCGCAGTGGCACATCACCAGCGCGGTGACGTTGCCCAGCCGGCTCTCCACCTCGTCGAACACCCGCGCCGGCGTCTCCGTCTCGACCAGGTCGGCCTCCACGGCCGCGACGGCCGCGCCCTCGCCCACCAGCGCCTTGCGGATCGTCTCGGGGGCCCCGGCCTCGGCGCCCCACGCCATCCGCTCGTCGTACGGAGTCCAGTAGGTGAAGCCGACGTCCCACCCGGAGGCGGCCAGCCGGGTCGCGATCCCGGCCCCGATCCCCACAGTCCTGCCCACCCCGGTGATCAGCGCCACGGGCCGCGCACTCTGCTCGAAGCTCATCCGGAGATGGTCCCCGAGCGGGCGCGTCCGGGGCAATGCCTTTAACCGCTTGTCATCGAACCATGGAGAGGGAGAGTAGAGATCATGCACACCTCTACCGAGATCCTGCTCACCCGGTTCCTGTCGGAGGCCGGGGCCGCCGTGCCGCTGATGGCGGTGTGGGCGCACGGGTCACTGGCCAAGGGCGACTACCAGCCGGGGCGGAGCGATCTGGACCTGATCGCCGTGGTCCGGGAGCCGCTGGACGAGCGGCGGCGCGACGCTGTGGAGCGGCTGCACCGAGGGCTGGACGGGGCGCTGGCCGAACGGCTGCACTGCTCGTACATGACCGACGGGCAGCTGGCCGAACACGGACGGGAGCACGTGACGTGGGCGATGGGCGAGCTGTTCGAGCGGCCCGTCACCGCCGTGACCCGGCGGGAGCTGCTCACGGGGGCGCTGGAGCTGTACGGACCGGGGCCGGACGCGTTGATCCCGCCGGTGTCCGACGCGGAGCTGGCCGCGTTCGTCCAGGCCGATCTGCGGGACTTCTGGCTGGTGAAGACGCGGGGCCGGCGGCGGTGGCTGCTGGACGAGTGGGTGGACCTGGGCATGGTCACGGTGGCGCGGGCGGCCGTGACGCTGCGGGACGGGCGGTTGATCAGCAAGCGGGAGGCGCTCGACGTGCTCGGCGAGATGGGCGCGCCGCCGGTCGTGGTGGACGGGATCAGGGCCCGCAGGTACGGGACGGACGGGCCGGTGCTGAGCCGGTTCCGCAGGGCGAAGCTGGCCCGCCGGTTCATCAGGCAGGCGATCGTCAGAGTGCTCGGGTGAGGCGGCGCAGCGCGCCGGTGATCTGTTCCGGGCTGAGCGTCCGGCGCTGCTGGACGTAGACGTCGGGGGCCAGCGGGGCGAGCAGGACGTCGGCCAGCGCGTCGGGCCCGGGGGTGCCGGCGGCGGCGAGCAGGGAGCGCACGTGCGCGCGCCAGAAGCCGTACGCGCCGGTCTCGAACCGCGAGCGACCCACCTCGCTGCCCAGCACCAGGTGGGCGTGGTCCTCCAGCAGGCCGACCATGGCGGCGTAGAAGGCGGCCAGCCGCTCGGCCGGCGGCGCGCCGGGACCCAGCGGCGGGTCGCCGCGCAGCAGTTTCTCCTGCAGGGCGCGCTCGTGCTCGTCGAGCAGGGCGACCGCGATGGCGGCGCGGTCGGGGTAGCGGCGGTAGAGGGTGCCGCGGCCCACGCCGGCCGCCTTGGCGATGTCCTCCATCGTCACCTCGTGCGGCGGCCTGCTCGCGAACAGCTTCGCGGCCGCGTCGAGGACGCGGGCCCGGTTGCGCGCGGCGTCGGCTCTCTCCATCAGCAGTCGGGGCGATGCTCCACCCCGTCCCCCTTCCGTACGAGCAGTCTCGCAGAGCCGGCTCCTTTGTAAGGCACCGGCCGTCTCCCGCCAATTACAGGTGTGGATCGACGAGAGGAGCGTGGCCGGTGCGTCGCAAACAGGCGGAGTTCGCCACCGACATCGGGGCGTTCGAGGCCTTCTACCGGCGGCACGTCGACGGGGTCACGCGATTCCTGGCCCGCCGGGTCGACGACCCTCACCAGGTCGCCGATCTGGTGGCGGACGTGTTCCTGGCGGTGATGGAGTCCGCCCACACCTATCGGCCTGAGCGGGGCAGCGAGGTCGCGTGGCTGTACGGCGTGGCCCGCAACACGCTCTCCGCCGAACGGCGCCGGGCGTTGCGTGAGTCCCAGCTGACCGACCGGGTGAGCAGGCGAAGACCGCTGGACAGCGACGACATCAGCCGGGTGGAGAAGCGGATCGACGCGGAGCGGCCCGCCAGGCGGGCCTTCCAGGCGATGGCCGAGTTACCGGAGGGTGAGCGCGCCGTGCTGGAGCTGGTCGTCATGGACCAGCTGACGGTCACGGAGGCCGCGGCCGCCCTGGGCATCCGGTCGGGGACCGCCATGGTGCGGCTGCACCGCGCGCGCCGGACTCTCAAGGACCTGCCTTTCGTCACGGAAGGGATCATCGTATGAGCTTCGAGGAGCAGTTGCTGATGGATCTGAAAGCCGAGTTCACGGCGCGCGAGGACAGGCGCCGTCGCGGGGGGCGCCGCCTGTTCCTGGGGCTGGCGGTGACGGGGGCGGCGGCGGTCACGGCGCTCGCGGTGCCGCTGCTGACGGGCGCGCAGAGCGCGGCGTACGCGGTCACCGAGAAGTCCGACGGCACCGTCGGGGTGGAGATCCGCGAGTTCGAGGAGGCCGACCGGCTGGAGAGGGATCTGCGGGCGGCGGGCGTCAAGGCCGACGTCACCTACCTCGGCCCCGGCAAGCGGTGCGAGCGCGACCGGGGAGTGAGCAAGCTCCTGCCGGACGGGGCCGTCCACATGCGGAAGGGCGGGCTGGACATCGACCCGCGGCTCATCGACGAGAACCACACGCTGGTGCTGGAGTTCGCCGAGAGGGGCGGGGAGGACCCCGGAGTGGTGTGGACGCTCGCGACCATGATGATCCCCGGCGAGCCCGGCCCCTGCGTCGTCGTCGACGACCCGGACTGGGACGACCTGGGCGGCCCGGAGGGACAGCCTCCCGCGGGCAGCTGACCCCGGAACGACGCGGTCCCGGCCGCCGATACCGGGCCGGGACCGCGCGCCTTTCAGCCGGTGGCGTCCGCGTAGTAGCAGGCCGCCTGCGCCCCGGCCGAGGCGGGCAGGATCTCCAGCAGCTCACCCCTGCACCGTGCGTCCACGCCCGCCTCCGCGGCCTTGCCGGAGGCGAGCACCTGGCACCGGGCGTGGAAGCGGCAGCCGCCCGGAATCCTGGTCGGGTCCGGCGGCTCGCCGGTCAGCACCACCCGTTCGGGAGACTCGGGCAGCACCGACAGCAGGGCCTGCGTGTACGGGTGACGCGGCGCGGTCAGCACCTGCTCGACCGGCCCCGACTCGACGATCCGGCCGAGATACATGACCGCCACCCGGTCGGCGATGTTCCACGCCAGCCCCAGGTCGTGCGTGACGACCAGCGCCGACAGGCCAAGCTCGTCGCGGAGCCTGAGCATGAGCGCGAGGATCTCGCCGCGCACCGACGCGTCGAGCGAGGCCACCGGCTCGTCGGCGATCAGCACCTTCGGGTCCAGCGCCAGCGCCCCGGCGATGACCACGCGCTGCCGCTGCCCGCCGGACAGCTCGTGCGGGTAACGCAGCAGGAACCGCTCAGGCGGCCGCAGCCCGGCCCTGGCCAGCGCGTTGTTCACCACGTCCGCCTCGTCCGGCAGGCCGTGGATGCGCGGGCCCTCCGCCACCGCCTCGTAGACGGTCTGCCGGGGGTTCAGCGAGCCCATCGGGTCCTGGAGGACGAGCTGCACCTGCCTGCGGTACTCCTTGAGCGCCCGGCTGGCGTACCGCAGCGGCTCTCCCCCGTACCGGACCGTGCCGGACGTGGGCTTCTCCAGGCCGAGCAGCGTGCGCGCGAGCGTGGTCTTGCCGCAGCCGGACTCGCCGACCAGCGCCACGATCTCGCCCTCGCCGACCGCGAGGTTCACGCCGTCGACCGCGCGGGCGCGGCGCCCGCGCGAGGCGAACTCCACGTGCAGGTCGCGGGCCTCCAGGAGGGTACGGCGGGCCGTGGTGACCTCCTCGGCCGGGGCTTGCGTCTCTGTCATGCCTTCTCCTGTACGCGGTCCCGTACGTGGACGCAGGCGGCGGCGCGGCGGTCGCCGGCGGGCCACAGCTCGACGTCCAGCGTCGGGCACTCCTCCAGCGCGACCGGGCAGCGCGGGTGGAACGAGCATCCCGTCGGCAGGTCCATCGGGTCGGGCGGGTCGCCGCCGAGTCCCTTGGGCGCCAGCCGCGACGCCGGGTCGCCGACCGTCGGGAACGCCGCCGCCAGCGCCTGGCTGTAGGGATGCCGGGGGTCGTGGAACACCTCGCGCGACGGGCCCTGCTCGACCACGCGGCCCGCGTACATGACCGCGAGCCGGTCGCACACGTCGGCGAGCACCGAGAGGTCGTGCGAGATCATGACCAGGGAGATGTCGTGCTCGGCGACCAGTTCCTTGATCAGCGTCAGCACCTGCGCCTGCACCATCACGTCGAGAGCCGTCGTGGGCTCGTCGGCGATGATGAGCCGGGGCGAGCAGGCGAGCGCCATCGCGATCATGACGCGCTGGCGCTGGCCGCCGGACAGCTCGTGCGGGTAGCTGCGGGCCCGCCAGGCGGGCAGGCCGACCTGTTCCAGCAGCTCGGCCACCCGCTTGCCGGCCTCGCCGGGCTTGGCCAGGTTGTGCACGAGCAGCGGCTCGGCGATCTGTTCGCCGATCCTGTGCACCGGGTTGAGTCCGTGCTGGGCGCCCTGGAAAACGATCGACGCCTGGGCCCAGCGGACCGCGCGCAGGCGGCCCCACTTCATGGTGAGCACGTCCTCGCCGTCGAGCAGGATCCGGCCGGTGACGCGGGCGTCGCGCGGCAGCAGCCGCAGCAGCGCCATGGCCAGCGTCGACTTGCCGGACCCCGACTCGCCGGCGACCCCGAGGGCCGCCCCGCTGCCGAGCGTGAGCGACACGCCTCTCACCGCGGGCACCTCGCCCTCGGCGATGCGGTACGTGACCGAGACGTCGTCCAGTTCTAGCAGACTCATGCCCCTGCCTTCCGGAGTCGCGGGTTGAGCACGGTCTCCAGCGCCCGGCCGCAGAGCGTGAACGCCATGACGACCGCGAGGATGCACAGGCCGGGGATGAGGATGTACCACCAGGCTCCGTAGCTGGCCGCGTTCCAGTCGTAGGAGCCGCGGAGCATGGTGCCCCAGGAGGTCTTGTTCGCGGTCACGCCGAGGAAGGCCAGCGTCGACTCGGTGACGATGGCGCTGGCGACCTGGAGCGTGGTGCTGGCCAGCAGCAGCGGGGCGACGTTCGGCAGCACGTGGCGGGTGGTGATGTGCCAGTGGCCGCCGCCGAGCGCCTTGGAGCGCTCGATGTACGGCCGCGCCTCCACCGCCAGCGTCTGCGCCCTGATGAGGCGGGCGGTCGACGGCCAGGAGGTGACGCCGATCGCCATGATGATGGTGAACGTGCTGCCGCCCAGGATGGCCGCCAGGACGAGAGCGGTGACCAGCGAGGGCAGCACCAGGAACCAGTCGGTCACGCGCATGATGACGGCGCCGATCCAGCCGCGGAAGTGGCCGGCGGCGATGCCGAGCACGGTGCCGATGCCCACGGTGAGCAGCGCGGCCAGGAAGCCGATGAGCAGCGACGTGCGCGAGCCCCACCAGACCATGAGCAGGATCGAGCGCCCGGACTCGTCGGTGCCGAACGGGTAGTCCAGGCTCGGCGGGGACCATCGGGGCCCGGTGTTCTCGACCACGCTGGTGACGCCCTGGTCGATGAAGAGCGGCGCGACGACGGCCAGCGTCACGGCCACGACCAGGATGACCAGGCCGGCGAGGCCGCCGCGCTGTTTGCGGAAGTCCTCCCAGAACCGGCCGAGCGCCCGCTTCCTGCGGGTCCACGTGAAGGTGCTCATGCGGACCTCACCCTCGGGTCGAGGAGGTGGTAGACGATGTCGGCCAGCGTGTTCATCAGGATCACCGCGACCGTGATGAGCATGAACGTGCCCTGCATGAGCGTGAAGTCGGGCACCGAGATCGCGTCGTAGAACAGCTTGCCGAGCCCCGGCCAGCTGAAGACCGTCTCCGTGGTGACCGCGCCGCCGACGACGAAGCCGATGTTCATGAACACCAGCGTCACCGTGGGCAGCAGCGCGTTCGGGACGGCGTGCCTGCGCCGCAGGTCGTCGTCGCGCAGCCCCTTGGCCCGCGCGGTGTTGATGTAGTCCTGGCCCAGCTCGTCGAGCAGGGACGAACGCATGACCAGCAGGTACTGCGCGTACACCACCCCGACCATGGTCAGGCAGGGCAGCACCATGTGCCAGGCCACGTCCAGGACGTAACCGAAGCCGTCGGGCGCGTCGACGCTCTCGATGCCCCGGGTCGGGAAGATCTGGAGCCAGGCGGCGAACACCATCATCAGCAGCAGGCCGAGCCAGAACGTCGGCACCGACCACAGCACCAGCGAGGTGGCCGTGGAGAACCGGTCGAACCGGCCGCCCGGCCGCCACCCGGCCCTGGTGCCCTGCCAGAGGCCGAGGCTGACGGCGATGACCAGACCGACCCCGGTGAGCAGCAGCGTCGGCCCGAGGCGCTCGCCGATGAGGTCGAGGACCGGCCGCTTGTACTCGTAGGAGGTGCCGAGGTCCAGGCGGAGCGTCTTGCCGACGAAGTCGAGGAACTGCTCGGGCACCGGCTTGTCCAGGCCGAGCCGGCTCCGTTCCAGGTCGAGCTGCGCCGGGGTCATGTTGCGGCCCTGCGCGAGGTTCCGTACCGGATCTCCGGGGAGGAGCCGGAAGAGGAAGAACGTCGCGACGATCACCATGGCGATGCTCAGCAACGCCCCGCCGGCCTTGGTGAGCGCGTAGCGCAGCACGCCGCGGCGGGCGGGGCGGTCGTCCCCAGCGGGGCCCGCCGCCTGGGCGGCGGCGGGCTCTGCTGCTTCGAGCGGTGCTGTCATTCGCGGTCGTCCGCGGCGGACTTGCGCCGCCTGGTGAGGAAGAACGCGCCGACGCCGATCACGACCACGGCGCCGACCACGCCGGCGATCAGAGCGGTGTTGGAGCCGCCCTCCTCGGCCGTGGCCGAGGACTCGACGGCCTCCAGCGAGTAGAACGGCCAGAAGCTGCTCGCGCCGTACAGGATGCCGTCCTGCTCGGGCACGGACGTGATGCTCTTGATCCGGTCCTTGCGGTAGCCCTCGAGGTCGTTGGTGTAGTAGATCGCGATGACCGGGGCGTCGGTGTAGAGGCGCTCCTGCATCTGCTTGATGAGGTCGGCCCGCTTGGGCCGGTCGAGCTCCTTGAGCTGCTCCTGGTAGAGCTTCTCGAAGGTGTCGTCGCAGTAGAACGACTCGGTGCCGCCGCCCTCACCCGACGGGGTCGGCCGCCGGCTGCACAGGTGCGTCGCCAGGACCTCCTCCGGGTCGGGGTTGACCGACCAGCCGGAGATCGCGATGTCGAACAGGCCGGTGACGCCGGTCTCCTCGGTGAACTTGCTGGAGTCGAGCTTCTTGGTGGTCAGCGTGACGCCGATCTCCTTGAAGAAGCCGGTGAGGTACTCGGCGAGCTTGTCCTCGATCGGGGTGTCGGTGTGGATGCTGAAGCGGAACTCCAGCTTGCGGTCACCGTCGGGCATGGTGCGGACGCCGTCGGCGCCCTTCTTGTAGCCGGCGTCGTCGAGGATCTGGTTGGCCTTGGCCGGGTCGTAGGAGACCTTGGTGTCGCCGGCGGCCTCCCAGAAGAAGTCCGTGTACATGGGCGGCACGATCGAGCCGTGCGCCGGCTTGGCCAGGCCGTTCTGCACCTCGGCGACGAGCTTGTCCTTGTCGATGGCCTGGTGCAGCGCCTGGCGGACCTTCTGGTCCTTCAGCGCCGGGTGGCCGTCGCCCACTTCCTTGTCGTCGGTGGTCGTGGCGCCGTGGTTGATCTGCAGGTAGACGGCGCGGCGGCCCTGCTGGTTCCACTGCACGATGTTCGGGTCGCCCTTGAGTGACTCGAACTCCGGCGGGTTGAGCCGGCCGATCAGGTCGATCTCGCCGTTCTTCAGGCCGATGATGGACGCCGCCGGGTTCTCGTAGAAGACGACCTGGAGCTCGTCGATCTTCGGGGCGCCGCGCCAGTAGTTCGGGTTGGCCTGCAGCTTGACGTACTGGTCCTTCTTGTGCTCGACGGCGATGTACGGGCCGCTGGTCACGGCCGGATACTGGTCGCCGGAGAAGTCCGCCAGGTTGCCGACCTTCTCCCAGACATGCTTGGGCATGATCGGGATCGGGTTCTCCAGGATCGAGGCCTGGGGGTTCTTCAGCTTGATGACCAGGTCCTGGCCGTTGGCCGTGACGCTCTCGAAGTTCTCCGCGGCCGGACCGTTGGCGGTCTTGGCCGCGTCATCCGTCATGATCTTGTTGAACGTCCAGGCGGCGTCCTCGGCGGTGACCGGCTGGCCGTCGGACCACTTGGTCTCGCGGATCTTGAAGGTCCAGGTCAGACCGTCCTCGGAGCTGCTCCACGACTCGGCCAGGTCCGGGCTCGGCTGCAGCGTCTTGTGGTCCGGAACCGTCAGGAAGCCGTACATCCAGCGGTGGATTGAGGTCGACACCAAGCGGACGGCGAGGAACGGGTTCATGGAGTCAACGGCCTGGGTAGCGCCCACGCGGATGATCTTCTTTCCCGCCGCGGGGTCCTGGGCCAGAGCCACCTGACCCTGACCGGCCACCAATAGCGCGAAGCCCAGCACTGCCAGGCGTGCGAGCCATTTCCTCATGTGTGCCTCACCTTCAGGCGGGGGGTTATCTGTGTAGAGCACGGCACACCATAGGAACTACGCATGTCAACGAGATACGGAGAATTGTTTCATCTTCGTATCTTTGTGCGGTGTAAATTTTCAGTGGGACTCGGACACGCGTCCCTGGTCCACCACGAGCCTCCTGCCGACGCTGACCGCCTCCAGCATGCGGCGGTCATGGGTGACGAGCAGGAGCGTGCCGGGATAGCCGGCCAGCGCCGACTCCAGCTGCTCGATCGCGGGCAGGTCGAGGTGGTTCGTCGGCTCGTCGAGCACCAGCAGGTTGACGCCCCTGGCCTGCAGCAGGGCCAGCGCGGCGCGGGTGCGCTCGCCCGGTGAGAGCGTCGAGGCGGGCCGCAGCACGTGGTGCGCCTTCAGCCCGAACTTGGCCAGCAGCGTGCGCGCCTCACCCGGCACCAGGTCGGCGTGCGCGGTGAACGCGTCGAGCAGCGCCTCCTCCCCCTCGAACAGCCCGCGCGCCTGGTCGACCTCGCCCACCACCACGCCGGAGCCGAGCGAGGCGTGCCCCTCGTCCGGCGGGACGCGCCCGAGCAGGGCGCCGAGCAACGTGGTCTTGCCCGAGCCGTTGGCCCCGGTGATCGCCACCCGCTCGGCCCAGCCGATCTCCAGGTCGACCGGCCCCAGCGTGAAGCCGCCCCGCCTGACGACCGCGCCGCGCAGCGTGGCCACCACCGCGCCGGAGCGGGGCGCGACGGCGATCTCCATGCGCAGCTCCCACTCCTTGCGCGGCTCCTCGACCTCCTCCAGCCGCTCCAGCAGCTTCTCCGTCTGCCGGGCCTTGGCGGCCTGCTTCTCGGTGGTCTCGACGCGGGCGTTGCGCCCGATCTTGTCGTTGTCGGGCATCTTGCGGCGGGCGTTCTTGACGCCCTTCTCCATCCACGCCCGCTGCCTCCGGGCGCGGCCCTCCAGGTCGGCGCGGGTCTCGGCGTACTCCTCGTAACGCTCCCTGGCGTGCCGCCTGGCGACCTCGCGCTCGTCCAGGTAGGCCTGGTAGCCGCCGCCGAACAGGTGGATCCGCTGCTGGGCCAGGTCGAGCTCCAGCACGTCGGTGACGGTCCTGGCCAGGAACTCACGGTCGTGGCTGACCACGACCGTGCCGGCCCGCAGGCCCTTGACGAAGCCCTCCAGCCGGTCGAGCCCGTCGAGGTCCAGGTCGTTGGTGGGCTCGTCGAGCAGGAACAGGTCGTAGCGGCTGAGCAGCAGCGAGGCCAGCCCGGCGCGGGCCGCCTGGCCGCCCGACAGCGAGGTCATCGGCTGCTCCAGCGCCACCGGCAGGCCGATCGCCTCGGCGCGCTCGTCCAGGTCGGCGCCGCCCAGCGCCAGCCAGCGCTCCAGCGCCACGCTGTAGGCGTCGTCGGCGCCGGGCGCCTGATCGGCCAGGGCCTGCGCGGTGGTGTCCAGGTCGCGCTGCGCCCGTGCCACGCCGGTGCGGCGGGCCAGGAACTCCATCACGGTCTCACCCGGCCTGCGATCGGGCTCCTGCGGCAGGTAGCCGACGGTGGCGGCGGCCGGGCTGAGCCGGATCTCGCCCTCCTCGGGCCGGTCGAGGCCGGCCATCATGCGCAGCAGGGTCGACTTGCCCGCGCCGTTGGCCCCCACCAGGCCGATCACGTCGCCGGGGCTCACGACCAGGTCCAGCCCCGTGAACAGCACCCGCTCCCCGTGACCGGCAGCCAGCCCCCGTACCACCATGGTCGCGCTCATGTACGGCGATGCTACTAGGCTCCGCTGAATGTCCCGTTTGCCGGTTATGGTGGCCGCCCTCGTCACGGTCGTCCTCGGACTCGGCGTCCGGCTGCTCTGGGACGGCCCGGTCCCCAAGTACGCCGGCGACGCGCTCTACACGGTGCTGATCTATCTGCTCGTCCTGCTCGTGTGGCCGCGCGTGCGCCCCTGGGTCGCCGCGCTCACCGCGGCCGGGCTGAGCTGGGCGATCGAGTTCGCCCAGCTCCTCGGCATCCCCGAGGTGCTGCGCCCGCTGCTCGGCAGCACGTTCAACCCGCCCGACCTCTTCTGGTACGCGGCCGGCGCCGCGACGGCGTGGGCCGCGCACATCGCGTATAGATCGGGAACTCACGGATAGGGGGTGAGAAACCACGAAATAGGGGGTTTCATCATGCTCCAGGACAAGACCATCGCTTTCCTGGTCGCGCCCGAAGGCGTCGAGCAGGTCGAGCTCACCGAGCCGTGGAAGGCCGTCAAGCAGGCCGGTGGCACGCCGAAGCTGATCTCCACCGAGCCGGGGCAGATCAAGGCGTTCAACCACCTGGACAAGGCCGACACGTTCGCCGTGGACGGCACGGTCGAGGAGGTGTCGGCGGCCGACTTCGACGGGCTCGTGCTGCCCGGCGGCGTCGCCAACCCCGACTTCCTGCGTACCGACCCGAAGGCCGTACGGTTCGTCCAGGACTTCTTCCAGGGCGGCAAGCCGGTCGCGGCGATCTGCCACGCGCCGTGGACGCTGATCGAGGCCGACGCCGTCCGGGACCGGCAGATGACGTCCTGGCCGAGCCTCCAGACCGACCTGCGCAACGCCGGCGCGAACTGGGTCGACGAGGAGGTCGTGGTCTGCGACGCCGGGCCGAACAAGCTGGTCACCAGCCGCAAGCCGGACGACCTCAAGGCGTTCTGCCAGGCCACGGTCGAGGTGCTCGGGGACTGACGTGACAGGGGCGGGCCGCGGCCCGCCCCGCTCGCCCGAAACTCCTTGCGCGGGCCGCGGAAATGGTCTGGACGTATACCAAAGAATGGTCTAAACCTAGACCAAAGAGAGCGTCCTCCGCGCCCCCCAGGGAGACCTCAGTGAGCACAGAAGAGGATTCCAAGCGACTCGCCGAGCTCGGCTACAAGCAGGAGCTGGCCCGGACCTGGAGCGGATTCTCCAACTTCGCCATCTCGTTCTCCATCATCTCGATCCTCGCCGGCTGCTTCACCACCTTCGGCCAGGCGTGGAACAACGGCGGCCCCATCGCCATCTCCTGGGGCTGGCCGCTGATCTCCCTCTTCATCCTGATCATCGGCTTCTGCATGTCGGAGCTGGTCTCCGCGTTCCCGACCGCGGGCGGCATCTACTGGTGGGCCGCCAAGATGGGCAAGCCGATCCACGGCTGGTTCACCGGCTGGCTCAACCTGATCGGCCTCATCGCGGTCACCGCGTCCGTCGACTACGGCTGCGCGACCTTCCTCAACATCACCCTCACCCGGCTCACCGGCGGCGCCTGGGAAGGCACGCTCTCGCAGGCGTTCCTGCTGTTCGTGATCGTGCTCGGGTTGCACGCGCTGATCAACATCTTCAGCCACCGGCTCATCTCACTGCTGCAGAACGTCTCCGTCTGGTGGCACGTCTTCGGCGCCGCCATCGTGGTCGGGATCCTGGTCTTCGGCCCGTCCGAGCACCAGTCGGTGGGCTTCGTGTTCACCGAGACGATCAACAACTCCGGCTTCGGCGACGGCTCCAACGGGCTGACGTTCTGGCTGTACGTGCTGCCGCTCGGCTTCCTGCTCACCCAGTACACGATCACCGGCTTCGACGCGTGCGCGCACGTCTCGGAGGAGACCCAGGGCGCCTCCACGGCCGCCGCCCGCGGCCTGTGGCAGTCGATCTTCTACTCGGCGATCGGCGGCTGGATCGTCCTGCTGGCGTTCCTGTTCGCGGCCACGAACGTGGACGCGATCAACGAGCAGGGCGGCTTCGTCGGCGCGATCTTCGAGACCGCGCTCAGCTCGCCGCTGGCCACCGCCATCTTCGCGATCTCCACCATCGGCCAGTTCTTCTGCGGCATGAGCTGCGTGACGTCCATGTCACGGATGACGTACGCGTTCGCCCGCGACGGCGCGGTGCCCGGCTGGCGGCTCTGGTCGCGGGTCGACCGCAATCGCACGCCGGTCAACGCCATCCTGGCCGGTTGCGGCGCCGCCGCCTTCATCACCCTGCCCGCCCTCTACGCCCCTCCCGGCCTGACGACCCCGGTGGCCTTCTTCGCCGTGGTGTCGATCGCGGTCATCGGGCTCTACCTGGCGTTCCTCATCCCCATCTGGCTCCGGCTGCGGATGGGCGACCGCTTCGAGCCCGGGCCGTGGACGCTCGGGCGCAGGTACAAGGTGCTCGGCTGGATCGCGGTGATCGAGATCGCGGTCGTCTGCGTGTACTTCATCATGCCGTTCTCCCCGGCCGGGGTGCCCGGCGACGAGGACTTCACCTGGACGTCGGTCAACTACGCCCCGATCGCGGTGGGCGTGGTGCTGATCGGCATCGGCCTGTGGTGGTGGCTGTCGGCCCGCCACTGGTTCACCGGCCCCCGCCGCACCATCGACGAGGTCCCCATGGACGCCTGAAGGCAAGGTCTTCGCCCCGGAGGCGCTCGGCGCCGAAGAGCTCAGGCTGTGACTGCGGGGGCACGCCCCCGCACCCCCGGCGAGGGGGCGCCGCCCCCTCCCGCTCCCCCGGCCGAGGTGGACCGTCTCGGCCGGGAACCGGGAACTGCGAGAAGAGGCGGATCCCTTCGCCATGTCCGCTCAGGGAACAAAACCCACGGCCATGCCGTGAAATCTTGCTAGCAACCTGCTAGCATCGCCATCATGGCGACTCTCTACATTCGCGACGTGCCCGAACCGATCGCTGAACAACTCAAAGCACGTGCGGCTGAGGCCGGCCTGTCTCTTTCCGCGTACGTCGCCAGAGAACTAGCCGATATCGCCGCTCGGCCGACCAACGCCGAAATCGTCAAGCGCCTGAAGGCCCGCGATCGCTCCCAGGGGCCGTCGAGTGAGGAGATTCTGCAAGCAGTAGCCGAGGGCAGGCGATGATAGTCATCGATTCCTCCGCCATGGTGGAGGCCCTCGTGGGCCGCGACGCTGACATGGAACTTCTCAGCGCGCTGCAAGCCAGCGTCCACGCTCCACACCTCCTTGACGTGGAGGTCCTATCGACGTTGCGCGGACTGGTGCTCGGCGGCAAGCTGCCCGCCGCGATCGCCGAGCAGGCCCGGGCCGACTACCTGGCTCTCAACATCACGCGCTACGAGATGAAGGGGATAGCAGAGCGGATCTGGGAGCTGCGGCACAACTACACCGCTTACGACTCCTGTTACCTGGCCCTCGCCGAAGCACTGGAAGCGCCCCTTTACACCTGTGACGGCAAGCTCAACGGCTCCGGCCATGATGCCGAGGTGCAGGTTTTCCCGCGCGTGTGAGTCAGGACGCCTCGAAGGCGGCCGCGACCACCGGGCGGACCCGGTCCATCGAGGCGTCGCCGAGCTCCCGCTGGAGCGAGGTCATGTCGACGTCCGGCATCCCGCAAGCCACCGCCCAGTCCCACGGCATCAGGTCGCCGTCGACGTTGAGTGCGAAGCCGTGGCTGGTGACGCCGCGGCTCTGCCGCATCCCGATGGAGACGATCTTGCGGCCGCTCTCGGCGGTCCACACGCCGGTGAGCAGCTCCGAGCCCGGCGGGGTGTCGCGCCGCTCGGCGGGCAGGCCGAGCTCGCCGAGGGCGGCGACCAGGCGCAGCTCCACCTCACGCACGTAGTCGACGATGCCCTCCTCCTCGCCCAGCTTGACGATCAGGTAGCCGACGAGCTGGCCGGGGCCGTGGTAGGTGAGCTGCCCGCCCCGGCCCGTCTCCACGACCGGGATGCCGCGCGACGGGTCGGGCAGGTGGGCCGACGGGGTGCGCCGGCCGACCGTGTAGACCTGCGGGTGGCTGAGCAGCCAGAGCGTGTCCGGCCGTGCGTCGCGCTGGCGCTCGTCGACCAGCTCGGCCATGCGCTCCATCGCCTTGTCGTAGTCGACGAGCTCGTCCTGGATCAGTGTCAGCGGCCTTGCCCTCATGCCTTAGAGGATAATCCTCAGTACTTCTTCGGCTCTTCGGGGACCAGGATCCACATGACGACGTAGACGACCCACATCGGGCCGGGGAAAAGCGAGAGGATCAACCAGAGGACCCGGACGAGGGTGGGCGACAGGCCGAACCTGTCGGCGAGGCCTCCGCAGACGCCGGCGAGCATCCGGTGCTGTCGTGAGCGGTACATGGTGTCCCTCCGTGTGATGACGTTCTACTGAGAAGAACGCACGAGCCTCGCTCTCTTCTCCCACTACTGACCCTGAGAAAACCCTGTAAGGGTCAGCCACTCCCGCGCGGCGGCCAGATGTCGGCTGGTCAGGCCCACTCTGCCGGGCACGTGGACGAGCAGGAATTCGCCGAGACCCTGACGAGCCCTGAGGTAGTCCTCGTCCTCCTGGTAGACCTGGTCGTCGAACCAGACGAACGGCCGGTCGCCGACGTACTCGGCCACGTGGCGGGTCTTGAACATCTCGCCGTGCCGGCTCCCGTTCTCGCCGGGCGCCATCTCGATGACGGGCAGCGGCGGCAGGCCGAGCCGGGGCGCGATCCACTCGTTGGCGTGCTGCTCCCAGGTCGTCGCCCACACCAGCTCGGAGCCGGTCTCCAGCGCGAGCTCCATCAGCCGGGTGCCGTGGCGCTGGTTGAGGTGCACGGTGTAGACGGTGCTGCCGATCGTGCACCGGTAGCGGCGGAAGTCGGGGGACGGGCGGCCGGTGGGGTTGAGCACCCCGTCCACGTCCAGGAGAAGCAGCGGTTTCACCGGCCGGCCCCCACCCGGTGTTCCTGCGGGCTGACGCCGTGGGCCCGTTTGAAGGCCGCGCTGAGCGCGAACGGGCTGCCGTAGCCGACCTTCCTGGCGACCGAGGTCACGGTCGCCTCGGGCTCGCGGAGCAGGTCGGCGGCCAGGGCCAGCCGCCACCCGGTCAGGAACGCCATCGGCGGCTCGCCCGCCAGGTCGGTGAACCGCCTGGCCAGCGAGGCACGCGAGACCCCCACCTCGGCGGCCAGCGCGGCGACCGTCCACGGGTGCGCGGGGTTGTTCTGCATGATCCGCATGGCCTTGCCCACGACAGGGTCGCTCTGCGCCCGGTACCACGCCGGCGCCTCCCCGGTGGCGAACCACCCGCGCAGCGTGGCGATGAGCAGCAGGTCGAGCATCCTGTCGAGCACCGCCTCCTGCCCGGGCTCGTTCTTGACCACCTCCTCGCCCAGCATCTCGATGAGCGGCCCGCCTGGCTGGACGAGCAGCGGCGGCAGCGCCCGCAGCAGCCGCCCGCTGACCTCCCCGGCCATCAGGTAGGTGCCGACGATCATGGAGCTGGCGCCGTCGGGGTCGTTGCCCCAGGTGCGCACGCCCAGGTGCATCGCCTGGTAGAGCGACTCGCCGTCGAGGGTGGTGCACCGCTCGCCGGGGTGGATGACGATCTGCGGCGGGGTGCCGGGCCGGTCGGCGACCACGTAGGGCTCCGGCCCGCACACCACGGCCACCTCGCCCGGCCCCACCCGCGTCAGGCCGTCGCGGACGATCCACGCCTCGCCGCGCACCATGGCCAGCAGCGTGAGCGGGGCCTCGTCCTGCACGCGCATCGCCCAGGGCGGGTCGAGGAGGACTCTCAGCAGGAACGCGCCACGGGCGCGCGGGCCGTCGAGCAGCGCCGCCAGGTGATCCATGGTTAGACGATCGCATATGCCATTGCGCTTCTCAACCATGGAGAGTCTCACCGGCAGGCGGCTTACTAGAGGGCATGACCATCCTGGTAACGGGCGGCACCGGCAAGACCGGCCGCCGGATCGCAGACAGGCTCGAAGCCCTCGGCCGGCCCGTACGCGTGGGCTCCCGTACGGGCACCCCGCCCTTCGACTGGGCGGACCGCGGCACCTGGAAGGCCGCCCTCCACGGGGCGCGCGCCGCGTACATCTCCTACTATCCCGACGTGGCGGTCCCGGGCGCGCTGGACGACGTGCGGGCGTTCACCGAGCACGCGGTGGCGGCCGGCGTCGAGCGGCTGGTCCTGCTGTCGGGCCGGGGCGAGCCGCTCGCCGAGGCCGCCGAGCAGGTGGTGCGCGAGTCGGGCGTCGCCTGGACGATCGTGCGGTGCGCCTGGTTCATGCAGAACTTCTCGGAGGGCTACCTGCTGGAGCCGGTACGCGACGGCGTCATCGCGCTGCCCGCCGGAGACGTGGCCGAGCCGTTCGTGGACGTGGACGACATCGCCGACGTCGCGGTGGCCGCGCTCACCGAGGACGGGCACGCGGGCAGGCTGTACGAGCTGACCGGGCCGCGAGTGCTCACCTTCGCCGACGTGGCGGCCGAACTGTCCAAGGCGACCGGCCGCGACATCACGTACGTGCCGATCACCACCGAGGAGTACGCGGCGGGCGCGGCCGAGCACGGCGTGCCGGAGGACGAGATCGAGATGCTGACCATGCTGTTCACGGAGACACTCGACGGCCGCAACGCCCACGTCACCGACGGCATGCGGGCCGCGCTGGGCCGGCCGGCCGGGGACTTCGCGGACTTCGCCCGCGACAACGCCGGAGCCTGGGTGACCAGCGAGTGAACTCCGCGCGGCGACCAGCCGCGACTGGCCTTGGCGGGCCGCCGATTCCGCTAGCCTCACCTCGTTACATCGTGCGCTCCTATCGGGGGAAGGTGCAGGCGTGATCGGCTGGATGGAAGCCGTGGTGCTGGGATTGCTGCAGGGGCTGACGGAGTTCCTGCCGATCTCCTCCAGCGCCCACATCCGCGTCGCCTCGGCGTTCTTCGGCTGGAAGGACCCCGGTGCCGCGTTCACCGCGGTCATCCAGCTCGGCACGGAAGCGGCGGTCCTGATCTACTTCAGGAAGGACATCTGGGAGATCACCTCCACCTGGACCCGCTCCCTGTGGACCCCCGCCCTGCGCTCCCACATCGCCGCCCGCATGGGCTGGTACGTGATCCTCGGCAGCATCCCCATCGCCCTGCTCGGCCTGCTGCTCAAGGACCAGATCGAGGGCGTCTTCCGCGACCTGCGGCTGGTCGGCACCACGCTCATCCTGTTCGGTCTCATCCTGTGGTTCGCCGACCGCACCGCGCGCAACAAGCTCACGCTCGCCAAGCACCTCAACGTGCCGCACTCCGTGGTGTACGGGTTCGCCCAGGCGGCGGCCCTCATCCCCGGCGTCTCCCGCTCGGGCGGCACCATCACGGCGGGCCTCCTGCTCGACTACCGGCGCGAGGAGGCCGCCCGCTACTCGTTCCTGCTGGCCATCCCGGCCGTCCTGGCCTCGGGCCTGTACGAGCTGTCGGAGATCGGCGGCGCCGAGACCCCGGCCTGGGGGCCCACGATCCTGGCCACGGTGATCTCCTTCATCGTCGGCTACGCCGCCGTGGCCTGGTTCCTGCGCTACATCAGCACCCACAGCTTCACCGGCTTCGTCGTCTACCGGCTCGCCCTGGGCTTCCTCGTCATCCTCGCGGTCACACTCGGCTGGATCCCCGCCCTGGGCTGACCGCCCACCGCGGGGCGGTAGGTCGCGAGGGTGAAGAGCACCGTCGCCAGGCCGAGGCCGGTGGCCAGGGCGATCACGCCTGCTCGCCCGTACGCGTCGAGCACCAGCCCGCCGGCGACGCCCGCCAGCACGAGCCCCGTGTACTGGGCCGACGACAGCAGGCCGAGCCCGACCGGCACGTTGCCCGGCAGCGCCGCGACCACGCGATACTGCTGCGCGGGCGCCACCAGCCAGCCCAGCGCACCCCACAGGAACGCCCAGACCAGGGCGACGGGCAGGGCCAGGTTGGCGACCGGGATCAGGGCCATGAGCAGCGTGGACGCCGCCAGCCCGCCCAGCACCATGCGGCGCGGCCCGTACGCGTCGGTGAGCCGGCCGCCGAGCTGGTTGCCCACGATGGCGCCCACGCCCCACGCCCACAGCACGGCGGGCAGCGGCAGGTCGAAGAGCGAGCCGATGTAGGTGTAGGCGGCGAAGGCCGAGGCGAACATCAGCAGCTGCGTCGCCAGCACCGCGAGCACACCCCGGTCGACCAGCGGCGCGAACCGCTCGCCCAGCCTGCCGGAGACCGCGATCCGCACGTCGGGCACCAGCGCCGCGATCCCGGCGAAGCCGAGCACCGCCAGCCCTGCCACCAGCCAGATGGTGGCCCGCCACCCGTACGCCGCGCCCATCCACGTGCCGAGCGGCACGCCGATGGCGGTGGCCACGCTCAGCCCGCCCATCACCAGCGCCAGCGCCCGCCCCCGATGCTCGGGACCGGCCAGCGCGGCCGCCACCCCCGACGCGGTCGGCGTGAACATCGCGGCCCCCGCGGCGGCGAGCACCCGCGTGGCCACCACCAGCGGGTAACCGGGCACCACGGCGGTCAGCACGTTGCCCAGCACGAACACGCCCAGCCCGAGCAGCAGCAGCGTCCGCCGCGGCATCGCCGCCGTCACGGCGGCCAGCAAGGGCGACAACACGGCGTACGCCAGCGCGAACACGGTCATCAGCTGGCCGGCGGCGGCCACGGACACGTCCAGGTCGGCGGCGATCGGGGTGAGCAGGCCCGCGGTGACGAACATGCCGGTGCCGACGGCGAAGTTCCCGGCGGCGAGGGGGTAGAGCCGGCGATTCACTGGTCCTCCGATGGATCAATTGGATGCCCATCAAACTGACGCACTGTTAGATCGTTGTCAAACAATAAAACCCGGTATCTTGGGGAGCATGCGCGCCCTGCCCCATCCGGCCACCGATGACATCGAGCTCACCGAGGTGCTGCGAGCGCTGTCCGACCCCGTACGCCTGGAGGCCGTCGCCCGCCTGGCCGCGGAGGGCGAGATGACCTGCGGCGACGTGGGCCGCAACCTGGGCGTGCACAAGTCCACCGCCTCCCACCACTTCCGCGCGCTGCGCGAGGCCGGCGTGGTCATGACCAAGCAGGACGGCAGGCAGAAGCTCATGAGCCTGCGCCGCGACGACCTCGACGCCCGCTTCCCCGGCCTGCTCGACTCGGTGCTCTCCGCCGCCCATGCCACCGTCTGACACGTTGCCGATTCGGCGTGTGCTGCCGGACCTGCTCGCCGCGCTGGACGCGCACGGCAGTGCCGTGCTGACCGCTCCTCCCGGTACGGGCAAGACGACGGTCGTGCCGCTCGCCCTGGCGGAGGCGGGCATGCGGGTGGTGGTGGCCGAGCCCAGGCGGCTGGCGGTGCGCGCGGCGGCCCGGCGGATGGGCGTCAGCTACGCGATCCGGGGCGAGCGCCACACCGGCGCCAACCCGATGGTGGAGGTCGTCACCACCGGCGTGCTGCTGCAACGGCTCCAGCGGGACCAGGAGTTGGCGGGGGTGGACGCCGTCATGCTGGACGAATGCCACGAACGCCACCTGGACGCCGACACGGCGCTGGCCTTCCTGCTGGACGTGCGCGAGACGCTCCGGCCCGGCCTGCGGCTGATCGCCGCCTCCGCCACCGCCGACGCCGCCCCCTGGGCCCGGCTGCTCGGCGGGCCGGTGGTGGCGGCGTCCGCCGTCACGCACCCGGTCGACGTCGTGTGGGCGCCGCCGCCGCGCCCGGTCGCCCCGCCGCACGGACTGCGCGTCGACCCCGCCCTGCTGTCGCACGTCGCCGGGGTCGTCCGGCGGGCGCTCGCCGAACGGGACGGCGACGTGCTCTGCTTCCTGCCCGGCGTCGGCGAGATCGCCCGGGTGGCGGCGATGCTCGACGGCGTCGAGGTGCTCCAGGTGCACGGTCAGGCGCCGGCCCGGGTCCAGGACGCGGTGCTCTCCCCCGGCGCGTCCCGGCGCGTGGTGCTGGCCACCTCGGTCGCCGAGTCCAGCCTGACCGTGCCCGGCGTGCGGGTCGTGGTCGACTCCGGTCTGGCCCGCGAGCCGCGCACCGACCACGCCCGCGGTCTCGGCTCCCTCACCACGGTGCGGGTCTCCAAGTCCTCGGCCGGCCAGCGCGCGGGCCGCGCCGGGCGTGAGGCGCCCGGCGCCGTCTACCGCTGCTGGTCCGCCGCCGACCACGACCGCCTGCCCGACCAGCCGAGCCCGGAGATCGCCCTCGCCGACCTGACGTCGTTCGCCCTCCAGGCGGCCTGCTGGGGCTCCCCCGACGGCTCCGGCCTGGCCCTTCTCGACCCACCCCCGCCCGCCGCCCTCGCCGCCGCACTCACCACCCTGCACACCCTGGGCGCCGTCCAACCCACCCCGGCCCGTACAACCACCCCAACCGGGGGAAACAACGCACCTCAAAGGGACGCGTGGGCGCAGAAAACCGCCACCCAGAGAGACAACGCGCCGCAAAGGGACGCGACGCGGGCGACGCCCTCTGTCCCCCAGGGAGACGACGCGCCTCCAACGGACGCGTCGACGCAGAGGACCTCCCCCGCCACCCAGGATGACAACGCGCCTCGAACGGACACGCCGGCACAAGGAACCGCCCAGAGAGACAGCACATCTCGAAGGAACGCGGCGCAGGCGACGTCCCCCGTCCACCAGGGAGACGGCGCGCCTGGAAAGGACGTGGCGCAGAGGACCTCCCCCGGTGGGGCGGTCATGTCCGTACGGGTGACCGAGCGGGGGCGGCGGATGGCGTTGGCGGGGGTGCATCCCCGGCTGGCACGGGCTCTGCTCGACGTGGGTCCCGAGGCCGCCGAGGTGATCGCTCTGTTGTCGGAGCAGCTTCCGCGCGACGCGGGCGACGATCTGGTGGAGGTCTGGCGTGCGGCCCGTCGTGGGCGTGACGCCTTCACCGCCCGCTGGCGCGCCGAGACGCGGCGCCTCTCCCGTACTGCGGGCCACCGGACCCGGGAAAGGGACGCCACCCCTGACCGGTCCTCTCCGGACGGCAGGGGAAGGGGCCGCACGGAGGAACGGACGGTCACAGAACCCACCAAGAACGACGCGCCCGCCCCGAGAACTCAGGACGAGGTGGCCGGGCTGGCCGTGGCGCTGGCGTTTCCCGAGAGGGTGGCGCGGCGGCGAGGGGGCGGGTACCTCATGGCGTCCGGCACGGAAGCCCAGCTCGCGGAGGGCTCAAAACTGGCGTCGGCGCAGTGGCTGGCCGTCGCGGTGGCCGACCGCCCGACCGGGTCGGCGTCGGCGAGGATCCGCCAGGCAGTGGTGATCGACGAGGAGATCGCCAGGCAGGCGTACCCGGTGACGGTCGAAGAAGAGGTCGCCTGGAAAGCGCCGCCCGGGTCGAAACGGGGTGACGTGACGGCGCGGCTGGTCGAGCGGCTGGGCGCCGTCGAGCTGTCCGCCACGCCGCTGCCGGATGCCGACGTGCGCGACGCGCTCCTGTACGGGCTCCGTACCGAAGAGGTGCTGACCTGGACGAAGGAGGCACGTGCGGTCAGGGGCCGGCTGGCGTTCTGCCACCGCGCGGCGGGCGAGCCGTGGCTTGACGTGAGCGATTTGGTCGCCCTGGCCGACCGGTGGCTGGAGCCTGAGCTGTCCCGCGCCCGCCGCCGCGCCGACCTGGAGCGGATCGACGTGGCCGCGGCGCTGCGCCGCCTGGTGCCGTGGAGCGAGCGGCTGGAGGCGGTGGCGCCGGAGCGGGTCGAGGTGCCCACCGGTTCGCGGGTCAGGATCGACTACTCGGGCGAGCAGCCGGTGCTGGCGGTGAAGCTGCAGGAGTTGTTCGGCTGGCAGGAGGCGCCCCGGATCGCGGGCGTGCCGCTGCTGATCCACCTGCTCTCGCCCGCGGGCCGCCCGGTGGCGGTCACGGCGGACCTGGCGTCGTTCTGGCGTGACGCCTACCGGTCCGTACGCGCCGAGATGCGCGGCCGCTACCCGAAGCATCCCTGGCCGGAGGACCCCCTGACGGCCACCCCCACAAGGAGGACCCGATGACCGCCACGCAGGGCGCCAGATGATCGAGGAGGCGGCGCTCAACAACGCCGCCTGGTGCGACGCCCTGTGTCGCGCGCACGGCCTCCCCGGCGCCTTCACGCCACGGGCCTGGACGAATCCGCGCCGCACCCCGCCCTACTATCCCGACGCCGTCACCCTGTCCCCGGAGGCGACGGACGCCGACATCCTCCCCTTCATCGACGACACCCCCGGCGCCTCCGTCAAGGACAGCTTCGCCGCCCTCACCCTGCCCGGCTTCGAGCTGCTCTTCGAAGCCACCTGGCTCCACGCTGGGCCGGATGCTCGTCAGGGAACCGCACACGACAACCGATGGCGCGTGGTGCGGGACGCGGAGACGCTGCGCGCCTGGGAGGAGGCGTGGGGCGGCCAAGGCGGCCTGTTCACCGCCGCCCTGCTCGGCGACCCGTCCGTCAAGCTCCTGTGGGCGGAGGAAGGGACGGCGTCCGGGTTCGTGCTCAACGAGACGCCGGGCGGCAGGACCGTGGGCGTGTCCAACGTGTTCGGCGACGACGCCTGGCCGCACGTCAGGACCCAGGCCGCCGCGCTCTTCCCCGGCCGCGACCTGGTCGGCTACGAGATCGACCCGGCACCGGCCGCCGAGCACGGCTTCACCCCGCTCGGCCCACTGCGGGTGTGGCTGAAAAACTAGAGGGGCACCCACGGCGTAGGGGAAACCCCCGCCTGCGAGCCACCGGGGGAAGGTTCGCCACCACACCTGCGCGGCGTGGGGAACCCTGGTTCATCCCGCCGAAACTCGGGAGATTCGCCACCACGCCTGCGGCGTAGGGAAACCCGCCGAGCCAGGTTCACGAACCCGCGGGAAGGTTCGCCACCACCTCGTCGAAGGTCGTCGCCTCGGCGATCTCCGCCGACCCCACGCCGACGTCCTTGAACCCGCTGGACGTGCCCACGCACACCACCGGCCCGTCGAACGCGGCACCCAGCTTCCGGTAGCCCGCCAGTCCGGCCGCGCCGGACAGCTCCTGCCAGAGCCCTTCCCGCCCGAGGTCGCGCTGGGCCGCGCGCAGTTCCTCGTCGGTGACCAGGACCGTGCCGCCGCCGCTGTCGGTGACCGCGCGCACGCCCCGGTGACCGCCGGCGGGGCAGGCGATCCCGTACGCGTCCGTCGGACCGACCTCGACGATCGCGGCCGGGGCGCCGGTGGCGACGGCCCGCGCGTGCGGGCCTCCGGCGGCGGGCTCGCAGGAGAACATCCGGGGCGCGGTCCCCGCGACCCCGAGCCGTCGCAGCTCGGCGAAGCCCTTCCACACCCCGTACAGCAGCTCGGCGTAACCGGTCGGCGCGAAGACCGCCGCGGGTGCCCGGCCGAGCTGGACGAAGAGCTCGTACTCGATCGTCTTGTAGCCCTCGGGCCCGTACGGGTGGCCGGTGTGGGTGACGGTCTGGTTGCTGACCGGATGGTAGCCGAGCCGGTCCACGATCTCCGTCATCAGCGGCCAGCGCCGCTCGACCGGCACGCTGAACACCGCCGCCCCGTACGCGCGGACGAAGGACTGCACGGCGGGCGGCGAGCCGGCGGAGGCGAGCACGATCGCGGGCAGCCCGGCGCGGGCGGCGTAGGCGGCGGCCGAGGCGCCGTGGTTGCCGGAGGAGGCGACGACGACGCCGGGCGCGCCTTCGGCGAGCGCGGCGCTGACGGTGACGCGGTTCAGCCGGTCCTTGTGCGACCAGGTCGGGTTGCGTGACTCGTCCTTGACGAGCACGCCGCACGCCTCCAGCAGCGGGGTGCCGCCCTCGCCGAGCGTGGGCGCGGACAGCGGCGGCAGCAGCGGCGCCCACCGCGCGATGTCGGGGCCGGGCGGCTGGTCGAACAGGCCGGCGGGCACCCGGTCGTAGGCGTAGTCGACCTCGACGGGATAGGCGATCCGGCCGGTGCTGGTGCGGGGGCAGCCGCGGGTGAGCGGCGGCCGGAGCGGATAGGCGATCGCGGGGTCTCCGAGCGAGCGCTGGCCGGTGGCGAGCGAGACGTGATCCTGATGCACGCGCATGAGCTTAGTGAGATAGCATAGTGATATCACTTCGATAGCAAGGAGACGCCATGGAACGACGTGCGTTCAGGATCAACGGGTTCGTGGTGCTGCTCGTCCTGCTGGTGCTGGGCGGCGCGGTGCTGTTCGGCCTGGGGTCGCCGGTGCTGCTGATCGTGCTCGGCTCGATCTGGGGCGTGCTGGTGCTGGTGACCGCCAGCGGCTTCACGATCGTCAACCCGAACGAGGCCAAGGTCGTGCAGTTCCTCGGCCGCTACGTCGGCTCGGTGTCCGACGCCGGGTTCCAGTGGGTGCTGCCGCTCACCACCAAGCGCAAGGTCACCCTGCGGGTGCGCAACTTCGAGACGGCCAAGCTGAAGGTGAACGACGCCGACGGCAGCCCGGTCGAGATCGCCGCGGTCGTGGTCTACAAGGTGGTCGACAGCGCAAAGGCCGTGTTCTCGGTCGACGACTACGAGGAGTACGTCGCGATCCAGTCGGAGGCGGCGGTCCGCCACCTGGCGACCACGCACCCCTACGACTCCCACGACCCCGCGCGCACCAGCCTGCGCGACGGCGCCGAGGTGGCCACCGAGCTGACCGCCGAGCTGCGCGACCGCACCGACCTTGCGGGGATCGAGATCCTGGAGGCCCGCATCACCCACCTCGCCTACGCCCCCGAGATCGCCCAGGCCATGCTGGTCCGCCAGCAGGCCGGCCAGGTGGTGGCGGCGCGCACGCGGATCGTCGAGGGCGCGGTCGGCATGGTCCAGCTCGCGCTCGACCGGCTCTCCTCGGAGGGCGTGGTCGACCTCGACGAGGAGCGGCGGGCGCAGATGGTGTCCAACCTCCTGGTCGTCCTGTGCGGCGACCGGGCGACCCAGCCGGTGGTGAACGCCGGCAGCTTGTATGCCTGAGCGGAAGAAGCTCCTGCTGCGCCTCGACCCGGCCGTCTACGACGCGATCGCGAAATGGGCGGCCGACGACCTCCGCAGCGTCAACGCGCAGATCGAGTACGCGTTGCGGCTCGCGCTCAAACAGGCGGGCAGGGAGCAGAAGCCGCGAAAAGAGCCTCGCGCAGAAGAGTAGAAACCTGCACACTCTATGCATGTCGTGGGCAGGCAGGTCCGCCACGGAGATCGCGGCGGCCGTACGTCAGGGCAAGGTAGCGGCCGCGGCGGTGGCCGAGGATCATCTGCGCGCCATCGCCGAGCGCGACCCGCGGGTGGGCGCGTTCCGCGCGGTGCGCGAGCGCGCGATCAAGGAGGCGGAGGACGTCCAGGACCGGCGCGACCTGTCGGAGCTCCCGCTGGCCGGGGTCCCCGTCGCGGTCAAGGACAACCTGGAGGTCGCCGGCGAGCCGATGCGGGCCGGCTCGGCGGCCACGTCCGCCGAGCCGAAGACGGCCGACCACGAGACGGTCGCGCGGCTGCGGGCGGCGGGCGCGGTGGTGATCGGGCTGACGAACGTACCCGAGCTGACGCTGGTGGGGTTCGGCGACAGCGTGTACGGCACCGTACGCAACCCGTGGGACACCGCGCGCACGGCGGGCGGGTCGTCGTCCGGCAGCGCCGCGGCCGTGGCGGCGGGCATGGTGCCGCTCGCGCTCGGCAACGACGGCATGGGCTCGCTGCGCATCCCGGCGGCGTGCTGTGGCGTGCCGGCGCTCAAGCCGGGCACCGGCCTGGTCCCGGCCCCGACGGACGACTGGCGGGGACTGTCGGAGAACGGGCCGATCGCCGCGAACATCCCCGACCTGGCGCTGATGCTGTCCGTGCTGGCCGGGGACCCGTCGCTGGCCGAGGCGTGGCGGTCCGGCCGGCGCACCGAGCCGAGCCGGCCGCCGCTCCGCTCGGTGTGGGCGGACGACGAGGCGGTGTGGGAGCCGCCGCCGCCGAAGAACGGGCCGGAGCCGTTCGACCTGCGGGTGGCGTACGCGCCGCAGCCGTTACCGGTGGGGGCGCCGATGGACGGCGAGTTCCGGTCGGCGGTGCGCGGGGCCGCGGAGACGCTGCGGCAGGCCGGCCACACGGTGGTCGAGCGGACGAACCGGTTCCCCGCCTGGCTCGCCACCGCCACGATGGCCGCCTGGCTGGCCAGGGCCGCCGAGTCCGCCGCCCCGCACGACCCGCACGCGCTGGAGCGCCGCAGCCGCGCCCTGGCCAGGGCCGGGCGGGTGCTCAACCGCCTGGGCGCGAACGGCGACCGGGGCCGCGACCGGTGGCGCGGCTACGGCGCCGACCAGTGGTTCGGCGACGCCGACGTGCTCGTCACGCCCGCGCTGGCCGCGATCCCGCCGAAGGCCGAGCGGTGGGGCGAGCGCGGCTTCGTCCGCAACGCCCTGGTCAACGTCAGGTACGCGTCCGCGACCGGCGCGTGGAACATGTGCGGCTGGCCCGCGATGGCGGTGCCCGTCGCCACCCACTCCAGCGGGCTGCCGATCGCCGTGCAGCTCATCGCCCCGCCGGGCGGCGAACCCCACCTGCTCGGCCTGGCGGCCCAGCTACAGACCGCCCACCCGCCGATCCGGCCGCCGGGTTTCTCCAGCTGAGCGGCCGCCACCGGGCGGCACGCCGAAGCGGGACAGGACCTTCGTCCCGTCCGTCACGATGATCTTCACGCTGTCCTGACCGTGGGAGAGGACGAGCTCGTCGTCCCCGTCGCCGTCGAAGTCGCCCGCGGTCCGCGGCCAGGCCGGGCTCACGCCGTCGAGTGCGCCGCCGGGGCGCAGGCCGTCGGGGGCACCGCGGAAGACCAGGACCGGCTGACGCGGGCCGTACTCGTGGCCGCCGCCGAAGGCGAGGTCGTCGCGGGCGTCGCCGTCGAAGTCACCGGCGGCCATCGTGCCCGCGGTGCCGGTGAAGTTCCAGGTGCGGCCGTTCCCGTAGTAGACGGTCACCGTGTGGTGGACGGAGGGCGGCTCGGTCTCGTAGCCGGGCTCGTTGTTGCGGCTCCCGTTGTCGCCCACGGCGACGTCCCTGGTGCCGTCGCCGTCGAAGTCGCCGAACGCGGCGGACGACCCGTCGTTGAGCTTGTGTCCCGCCTTGTCCAGGCCGCCGGGCCCGGCGCGGAGCAGCCAGGAGGCGGTCTGCTCGCCGTCGTCGGGCTCGTGCACGATCAGCCCTGTCGCGCGCCGGCCCTCGATCCTGTCGACGGTCAGCCGCCGGAACTCCTCGCCGGACGGCGACGCCTGGACGGTCTGACGGGCCGGTGTCCCGTCACGGCGGAAGGGACCGTACAGGACGACCAGGTCGGAGTGGAAGAAGCTGCCCTCGGGCGTGCTCGGCATCGCCAGGTCGGCGGCGCCGTCGCCGTCGAAGTCACCGGCGACGGCGGCGTCGGCCACGACGTCCGTCTCCGCCCGCAACCGAACCGGCTCCTTCCCCGGCGCGAGGCCGTGCGGCCCCCACAGGACGCACGGGCGGCTCCGGTCCTCGCCCTCCCGCGCGGTGCCGAGGATGTCGCCGAAGCCGTCGCCGTCGAAGTCGGCCGCCCAGTTGGCCTGGTCGAGCCGCATGAAGCAGGACGTCTTGGACGTGGCGCCGGTCTGCCTTCCCGGGTCCAGACCGCGCGGCGAGCCGTGGACGACCGTGCGGAACGGCAGGCCGTCGCGGGTGCGGGCCTCGACGACCAGGTCGGCGCGGCCGTCGTCGTCGACGTCGTCGGCGTCCCGGCCCCGCTTGCCGGCCCGGGGCTTGACGCTCGGGAGCGCGGTGGGGGTCGAGGCCGCGGAGGTGGAAGCCGCGGGGGTGGAGGGCACGGTGGCCGACGGGACCGGCGTGCGGGACACGGGGCGGGGTTCGCCGCCGCATCCCGCGAGCAGGAGGCCCAGCGCCAGCCAGATCGTCATCCGTCTCGGCACGGCACAGACCCTAGTCCTCTCAGACCCCCATCGGGTGCCAGACCGTCTTGGTCTCCAGGAACGCGGTCATGCGTCCCAGGCCAGGGTCGCCGGACCAGTCGTCGCCGGCCGGGCCGAGCACCCGCTTGAGGTTCTCGGCCGCGTCCTGCTCGCACCGCAGCGCCAGGTCGGCGTCGGTCACCCCGGTCAGGTCGAGGGCGTTGACGTCCATGTGCGCGGCCAGCCAGGGGGCCAGCTCCGCCTGGTGACCGGTGAGGATGTTGACCACCCCGCCCGGCAGGTCGGACGTGGCCAGGACCTCGGCCAGAGTGATCGCCGGGAGCGGGGTCCGCTCGGCGGCGACCACCACGCACGTGTTGCCGGTGACGATCACCGGGGCCACCACCGAGACCAGCCCGAGCAGCGGGTCGGCGGGCGCCACCACGGCGACCACCCCGGTGGGCTCGGGCGTGGACAGGTTGAAGTACGGACCCGCCACCGGGTTGGCGGTGCCGTGCACGGACGTGATCTTGTCGGACCAGCCCGCGTACCAGACCAGCCGGTCGATCGCCGCGTCCACCGACTCCAGCGCGGCCTTCTTGCCCAGGCCGAGCTCGTCGGCGAACTGGGCGCGACGGCCCTCCAGCATCTCGGCGATCCGGTAGAGGATCTGGCCGCGGTTGTAGGCGGTCGCGCCGGACCAGCCGGGGAACGCCTTGCGGGCGGCCGACACCGCGTCGCGCGCGTCCTTGCGCGAGGCCCTGGACGCGTTGGCGAGGAAGTCACCCTTCGGCGAGGTCACGGGATAGGACCTCCCACTCTCCGAGCGCGGGAACGCCCCGCCGATGAACAGCTTGTAGGTCTTCCTGACGGCCAGCCTACTCATCGCCGCGTCCCCTCCACGTGATCTCCTGGGCTGTCTCGACCGGCACGAACACCTGGCCGCACCGGCTCACGCCGCAGCGGTGGGCGTACCAGCCGGTGCGGACGGGACGGCCGGAGCGGGCGAAGGCGTGGCCGCGGGTGGCCTGGGCGCGCGTCCGGCGCCGACGGCCGCGGCGGTGGTCACACGTCAAGGTAGGCCTCCAGACCGCGGAGCCCGCCCTCGCGTCCGTACCCCGACTCCTTGTAGCCGCCGAACGGCGAGGCCGGGTCGAACCGGTTGAACGTGTTGGCCCACACCACGCCGGCCCTGAGCTTGTCGGCCATCCAGAGGATGCGCGAGCCCTTCTCCGTCCAGATGCCCGCCGACAGGCCGTACGGGGTGTTGTTGGCCTTCTCGACGGCCTCGGCGGGGGTGCGGAAGGTGAGGATCGACAGCACCGGGCCGAAGATCTCCTCCCGGGCGATCCGGTGGGACTGCGCCACCCCGGTGAACAGGGTGGGCGGGAACCAGTAGCCGCGCCCGGGCAGCTCGCAGGCGGGCGACCAGCGCTCGGCGCCCTCCGACTCGCCGGCCTCCGAGAGCTGCCGGATCTTGGCGAGCTGCTCGGCCGAGTTGATCGCGCCGATGTCGGTGTTCTTGTCGAGCGGATCGCCCAGCCGCAGCGTGGCCAGCCTGCGTTTGAGCGCCGCCAGCAGCTCCTCCTGGATCGACTCCTGCACCAGCAGCCGCGAGCCCGCGCAGCACACGTGGCCCTGGTTGAAGAAGATGCCGTTGACGATGCCCTCGACCGCCTGGTCGAGCGCGGCGTCCTCGAACACGATGTTGGCGGCCTTGCCGCCCAGCTCCAGCGTGAGCTTCTTGCCGGAGCCTGCGACCGTGCGGGCGATGAGGCGGCCGACGTCGGTGGAGCCGGTGAAGGCCACCTTGTTCACGTCGGGGTGCGCGACCACGGCCGCGCCGGTCTCGCCCGCGCCGGTGACGATGTTGACCACGCCCGGCGGCAGCTCGGCCTGCTGGCAGATCTCCGCGATCAGCAGCGCGGTCAGCGGCGTGGTCTCGGCGGGCTTGAGCACCACCGTGTTGCCGCACGCCAGCGCGGGCGCGATCTTCCAGGCGAGCATGAGCAGCGGGAAGTTCCACGGGATGACCTGGCCGGCCACGCCCAGCGGCCGCGGGTCGGGCCCGAACCCGGCGTGGGAGAGCTTGTCGGCCCACCCCGCGTAGTAGAAGAAGTGGGCGGCGACCAGCGGAACGTCGACGTCGCGCGACTCGCGGATCGGCTTGCCGTTGTCGAGCGACTCCAGCACGGCCAGCTCCCTGGCACGCTCCTGGATGATGCGGGCGATCCTGAACAGATACTTGGCCCGCTCGCTGCCGGGCAGCCCGCTCCAGGCGTCGAACGCCTTGCGCGCGGCCTGGACGGCGCGGTCGACGTCGTCGGAGGACGCGGTGGCGACCTCGGCGAGCGTCTCCTCGGTGGCGGGGTTGACGGTCTTGAACGACGGCCCGGAGCCGTCGGTGAACTCGCCGCCGATGAACAGGCCGTAGGACGGCTTGATGTCGACGACGTCGCGTGACTCGGGCGCGGGGGCGTACTCGAACATCGACATCGCCATCAGTCCAGAGTGAAGTAGTCGGGGCCCGCGTAGCGGCCGGTGGCGAGCTTCTGACGCTGCATCAGCAGGTCGTTCAGCAGGGATGACGCGCCCAGGCGGAACCAGTCGGGGCTCAGCCAGTCGTCGCCGGCGGTCTCGTTGACCAGGACGAGGTTCTTGATCGCGTCCTTGGTGGTGCGGATGCCGCCGGCGGGCTTGACGCCGACCTGCCGCCCGGTGGCGTCGCGGAAGTCGCGCACCGCCTCCAGCATGATCAGCGTGACGGGGAGCGTCGCCGCAGGGGACACCTTGCCGGTGGACGTCTTGATGAAGTCGCCCCCGGCCAGCATCGCGAGCCAGGAGGCGCGGCGTACGTTGTCGTAGGTCGCCAGCTCGCCCGTCTCCAGGATCACCTTCAGGTGGGCGTCGCCGCAGGCGGCCTTCACCGCGGCGATCTCCTCGTACACCTTCAGGTGGTCGCCGGCGAGGAACGCGCCGCGGTCGATCACCATGTCGATCTCGTCGGCGCCGGCGGCGACGGCGAGCTTCGTCTCGCTCACCTTCACCTCCAGCGAGGAGCGGCCGCTGGGGAACGCGGTGGCCACCGAGGCCACCTTCACCCCCGAGCCGGCCAGCGCCCCGGCGGCGACGTGCACCAGGTCGGGGTAGACGCAGACGGCGGCCACCCGGGGCGCCCCCTCGCCGGGGTGTCGAGCCTTGGCGCAGAGCGCGCGCACCTTGCCCGGGGTGTCGGCGCCTTCGAGGGTGGTGAGGTCCACCATGGAGATCGCCAGGTCGATGGCCTGGGCCTTGGCCGTGGTCTTGATGGAACGGGTGCCGAGCATCGCCGCCCGCTGGTCAGCGCCGACCCGGTCGACGCCGGGCAGGCCGTGCAGGAATGCTCGCAGGGTGGCCCCGGAAGAGGCGACGTCCGCGAGCGAGGTCGTCACAATTGACACCCTCACAGCATCGCCGACCGGTGTCCCTACGTCCAAACCGGAGTTGAGGCGTGCCCTAGGTATACGCGGGCGGCCGGAGATAAGGCATCCACCCGATGTGCGGGGGCGGGCCTTAGGACGAATCTTGAAGGTGTCGAGAAGAAGCGCCTTCAAGGAGTACGAGTGATGAGTCCCGAGATCGAGTACCAGCTGATGAAGAGCCACGCGAACGAGCTGCACGAGGCCGCGGCCCGCCACCGCCGGGTGCGCGAGGCGACGAAGGGGAACAAGGCCGAGCGCCGCTCGGTCTTCGGCAAGCGCCGTTCGTCATGACCATCGCACGAGAGCCCGGCCGCACCCTCCCTCGCGGCCGGGCCTCTCAACCCCCTTAATTGCGTCGATTGCATCGGATATGGCGTGACATGCTGGATGACATGCTTGGACGCTCGGTGAGCCCTGTTTTCGTCGGGCGGCAGGAGCAGCTGACCGCCCTGGCCGACGCCTTCGCCGAGGCCGGAGCGGGCAACGCCACAGCGGTGCTGCTCGGCGGCGAGGCCGGGGTCGGCAAGACCAGGCTCGTCCAGTGCTTCGCCGAGCAGGTGGCCCGCGACGGCGCGCGGGTGCTGGGCGGCGGCTGCGTGGAGCTGTCCACCGAGGGCCTGGCGTACGCGCCCTTCACCGCCGTGCTCAGGCAGCTCGTCCGGGAGCACGGCACCGGCGGGATCGCCGCCCTGCTTCCCGACGGCGCCGAACGCGACCTGGCGCGGCTGCTCCCCGAGTTCGGCGAGCCGAGCGGCGACGGCGAGACCGAGACCGGCCGGGCCAGACTGTTCGAGCAGATCCTCACGCTGCTGGAACGACTCGCCGACGACACCCCCACCGTCCTGATCGTCGAGGACATCCACTGGGCCGACCGGTCCAGCCGCGACCTGATCGCCTTCCTCAGCCGCAACCTGCGGGTCCCGCAGGTGCTGCTGGTCATGACGTACCGCTCCGACGACCTGCACCGCCAGCATCCGCTCCGGCCCGTGCTGGCCGAGCTGGGCCGGGTCAACGGCGTGCTCAGGCTCGACCTGCCCCGGCTGTCGCGCGAGGAGGTCGCCCAGCAGATGGCCGGCATCCTCGGCAGCGCCCCCGACTACACCGACGTGGAGAAGGTCTACGAGCGCAGCGAGGGCATCCCGCTGTTCGTCGAGGCCATGCTGGAGAGCGGCGAGGACCTCGCGTTCCCCGAGTCGATGCAGGACCTGATACTCAACGCGGTCGAGCGGCTGCCCGAGGAGACCCAGCGGGTGCTCCGCGTCGCCGCCGCCGGCGGTACGCGCGTCGGCCACGCCCTGCTGTCGGCCGTGAGCGGCCTGTCCGAGCTGGAACTGGAGGCCGCGCTGCGGCCCGCCATCGCCGGCAACGTGCTGCAGATCTCCGACAACCGCGCCTACGTCTTCCGCCACTCGCTGATCCGCGAGGCCGTGCACGAGGAACTGCTGCCCGGCGAGCACCAGCGTCTGCACGCCCGCTACGCCGAGGAGATCTCCAAGAACCACCGGCTGGTCCCGCCCGGCCGCGCCCACGTCGAGCTGGCCCACCACTGGTACGGGGCGCGCGACGACGTGCACGCGCTGACGGCCGCCTGGAACGCCGCCAGGAAGTCGTTCAAGGCCTTCGCCTACACCGAGGCGGTGCCGCTGCTCGAACGCGTGCTCATGCTCTGGGACCGGGTGCCCGGCGCGGCGGAGCGGATCGGCGCCGACCACACCGCCGTGCTGGAGAAGGCGGCCGCCGCCGCGCAGGCGGGCGGCGAGGTGGACCGGGCCGTCAAGTTCGTCAAGGCAGCGCTGTCGGAGCTGGACGAGGCCCGCGAGCCGCACCGCGTGGCCGGGCTCATCGTCCGCTGGAGCAACCTGAAGATCGCCAAGGGCCAGATGGGCGTGGTGGACGACCTGCGCCACGCGCTCAAGCTGGTGCCGGAGCCGGGCGAGGCCAGGGCCGAGGTGCTGGTACGGATGAGCCAGCACCTCATGCTGCGCGGCGAGGCCGCCGAGGGCGAGATGTACGTGGAGGAAGGGCTGCGGCTGGCCCGGGAGCTGGGCGACCGGTGCCTGGAGGCCGACCTGCTGCTCAACCTGGCGCTCGGCCACTCGATCGCGGGGAACATCGAGGCCACGATCGCCACCAACCAGCGGGCGCTCGACCTCGGCAGGCAGGAGAACTCCGGCCGCGTCATCACCCGGGCGATCGGCAACATGATCGACTCGCTGCCCGACACCGGCCGCTGGGAAGAGGCGCTGAGGCTCTCCGACGAGGGCTGGCGGGAGGCCAAGAGGTTCGGCAGGCTGCGCGCCAGCGGCCTGTTCGTGCTCAACAACAAGGCCGAGGCGCTGGAGAACATCGGCCGCTGGGACGAGGCCGTCGAGACGGTCGAGCGGGCGCTCAGCTTCGGGCCGTCCCTGCGCACCCGTCACCACCTCCTGCGGGTGCGCGCCGACATCGCGCTCGCGCGGGGCGAGGTGGAGCTGGTGGAGAACATCCTGTCGGAGATCGGCGTGCTCAAGGAGCGCCCGGAGGACTTCGTCCAGGACATCACCAACAGCGCCCGGCTGCACATCGGCTGGCACATGCTGCGAGGCGAGCCCGGCCAGGCGCTGGCGGTGGCCGAGCGGATGCTGGCAAGGCCCGCGCAGTCCAGCAAGGCCATGCTCGGCTGGCGGCTGCTCGCCCTCCTGCGCACCGTCTGCGACGCGGCCGAGGACGTCGAGCCCGAACGGGTCCGCGCGGTGCGCGAGCAGGCCGCCGACGTGGCCGCGCACCTGTCGGTGACGAGCCCGGTCGCCGAGGCCTACCGGCTGACGTACTCGGGCGACTTCGACGCCGCGGCCGCCGCGTGGGAACGGCTCAACCGGCCGCACAACCAGGCCAGGGCCCTGCTGCGGGCGGCCACCGTGGCGGCGCGGGCGGGTGACAGGGACGGTGCCGCGGCCCGGCTGGCGACCGCGCTCCCCCGGGCCACCGCGCTGGGCGCGGCCCCGCTCGTGGCCGAGATCGAGGCGCTCTCGCGCCGCGTCGGCGGCGCCCAGCGCCCGCAGGAGCCGTCGGAGCTGCTCACCCCGCGCGAGCTGGAGGTGCTCCGCCTGGTGGCGCTGGGCCGGACGAACAGGGACATCGCCAAGGAGCTGTTCATCTCCGCCAAGACGGTCAGCGTGCACGTCTCCAACATCCTGGCGAAGCTCTGCGTCACCACCCGGGGCGAGGCGGCCGCCGCCGCGCACCGACTTTCTCTGCTTTCACGGTAGTTGTAGCCACCTCGTTACCGTTAGTCAGCTTCGTATGTGGTTGGGTAGTCATCTGACTTGATCACGAGGTGAAGTGGAGCGAGGCTTGTCAAGGTTCGGCTGGTGTCACCCGGCGTTCGCGCCCGTGATGGGCACGATGGTCGCGATGCTGTGTCACGTCGCGGGACTCGTCGGCGCGCTGCTGGAGTCGGTGGGCGCCACCACGGTCCCGGCGGCGGCGGAGCTGGTGGTCACGCTCATCATCGCGGTGTTCCTGACCACCGTGCTCCGCATCGCCAGGGTCGTGCCGGACATCCGCCGGGAGAGCGCCGCGACCGCCCGCGCGGTCGCCTCCGTGCAGGCGGTCCATCCGGGCGACGACACCCTCGTGGCGCGGCGGCTCAAGCTGTTCAGGGAGGCCGCCGAGGCGGGGAACGACGCCGAGGCGGTGCTCGGCGCCCGCTCCGCGCTGGACGAGAGCGAGATGGCCAACAAGCACCACCTCGACCACGCGCTGATCTGGGCGCTGCCGGTGTTCGGGTTCATCGGCACCGCGCTGACCATGGCCGCCATGGTCACCGCGTTCGGCGACGCGCTCGACCGCCAGGGCGACGCCGCCGCCCTGATGGCCGCGCTCAAGCAGCACGTGCTGCCCGAGCTGGCGTCCGCGTTCGGCGTCACCCTGATCGCGTTGTTCCTGAGCGTGCTCGCGTTCGGCGCGATGGCGCTCGCCGAGCGGGCCGAGCGGGCGAACGTGGCCGCCGCCGACGAGTTGTTCCTGCTCCACCTGGCTCGCCTGCCCGCCAAGCGGACCGCCCCCGCGCTGAACGGGCTGGCCCAGGAGCTGGCCCAGTCCAGGGGCAGGACGGAAGAGCTGATCAAGGGCCTGGACGCGCTGCGCACCGCCGTGGAGACGCTGGCCGAGTCCGGCGGCCGCCCGCAGCGCTACACGCTGGTGAGGGAGCAGTGAGGAGGCGGCCCGCCCGGTCCTTCGCGCCGCCGCTCGACCTGCGGTTCATCGACCTGTTCATGGCCATCGTGCTGGTGCTGGCGTTCATCGCGATCATGCTGACCGTGGTGGCCAGGATGCTTCCGTCGGACACCACCCCGCAGCCCCGCCAGCAGGTGGTCGCCGAGTTGAAGGAGCAGCGCGACGCCGCCGTGGCCGCGCAGCGCCGGGCCGAGGCCGAGCTGCGCGCCACGCGGGCGGCGATCGCCGAGCGGGCCACGTTCGCCCTGCCGTGGTGGCTGATCGGGTTCTGCGCCCTGCTCGGCGTGCTCGTGGTCTACCTGGAGTGGCGGATCCGGCTGTGGCGGCGGGGCGACCTGCCGCGCCTGCGCACCTGGCTGCTGGTCACCGGAGTGGTGGCCGTGGTCACCTGGGCGCTGCGCACGCGCAGCGACAGCGACGGCTACCTGCTGCTCGCCGAGATCCCCTGGTGGGCGGCCGAGGCGCTCTGCCTCGGCCTGCTGCTCGTCGCGTACGTGCTGATCTCCGACATCAGGGCCGGCCGCCGGACGCTCGGCGCGATGAGGTCACGTTAGAGGAAGGCGTCGACGAGCATCACGACACCGAAGATCGCGAAGGCGGCGGCGGCGCCGTAGCGGACGGCCTTCTCCGGAAGGTTCCTGCCCAGCATGCGGCCCACCACGATGGCCAGCGCGTCGGCGGCCACCATGCCGACCGTGGAGCCGATCCAGGTGCCGACCCAGCCGTACTGGGTGGCCAGCGTGATCGTGGCGAGCATCGTCTTGTCGCCCAGCTCGCTGAGGAAGAACGCCACCGTCACCGCGATCAGCGCGCTGCGGGTGGCCCGCTGGGCCTTGCGCGACTCCTCCTCGGTCAGCTCGTCGCCGCGCAGCGTCCAGGCGGCGAAGCCGATGAAGGCCAGGCCCGCCACGATCGAGATGGCGGTGGTGGGCAGCGCGTCGCCGATGAGCCCGCCGATGGCCACGCTGCCCAGGTGGACGACGGTGGTGGCGACCGTGATGCCGGTCAGCACCACCCATGCCTTGTAGCGGGTGGCGAACGTCATGGCCATGAGCTGGCTCTTGTCGCCGAGCTCGGCGAGGAAGATCGCGCCCAGGCTGATCCAGAAAGCTTCCACGGTCCCTCTCTCGTGCGGCCGGACCGTGGGCATCGCACCCGGGGAGATTTTCGGGCACGGCTTCGGCCCGGCAGCGTTTCGTACACGACTGCCAGGCCGAAGGTCTCGTCCGCCCGTGAGGCCCGCGCGACCGGGCGCGCGCACGCGCGCGCCAGTATGTCGATCTACGCGATTGGGACTACTCCCCTTCGGTGTTTCGACTTACCTTAACAGCGGCCCGCGCGCGGGCATTCCCCGGGTCAAATCTCGCAGCCGACCAGCACCGGCTCGTTGACCAGCGTGACGCCGAACTTCTCGCGCACCCCGTCGCGCACCTCCCTGGCCAGGGCCAGCAGGTCGCCGGTGGTGCCGGCGCCGTCCGGGTTGGTCAGCGCGAGCGTGTGCTTGGTGGAGATGCGCACCGGGCCGCGGGCGTAGCCCTTGGGGAAGCCCGCCTGCTCGATCAGCCACGCCGCCGGCACCTTGACCAGGCCGCCGGGCAGCTCCCAGCCCGGGTGGCCGGGCGCGCGGGCGGCCAGCTCCGCCGCCTGCTCCGCGGTCAGGACCGGGTTGGTGAAGAACGAACCGGCGCTGCGGGTGTCGGGGTCGCCGGGGTCGAGCACCATGCCCTTGCCGCGGCGCAGCTCCAGCACCGCCTCGCGGGCGCGGGCCAGCGGCACGCGGGCGCCGGGCTCGACGCCCAGCCGGGTGGCCAGCTCCTGGTAGGCGACCGGCCCGGACATGTCGGTGAGCTCCAGCGCGTACGTCACCGACAGCACGACGTAGCGCGACAGGTCGCGCTTGAACATGCTGGTGCGGTAGGCGAACCCGCACTGGCGGGCCTCCAGATCCTCGACCTGCTGGGTGCGGCGGTCGTAGGCGCGCACGCACCGGACGGTCTGCGCGATCTCCTGGCCGTAGGCGCCGACGTTCTGGATCGGGGTGGAGCCCACCAGGCCAGGGATGCCGGCCATGCACTCGACGCCGGACCAGCCCTCCGCGACCGTGCGGGCCACCAGCGGGTCCCAGTCTTCGCCCGCCTCGACCGTCACGAGCACCTGCTCGCCGTCGCGGGACACCCGCACGCCCTTGGTCTCCACCCGGACGACGAGCCCGTCGAAGCCCGCGTCGGACACCACGAGGTTGCTGCCGCCGCCGAGGACCAGCGTCGGCCGCGCGGCGCGGTCGGCCTCGGCCACCAGGGAGACCAGTCGCTCGGCCGTGTCGGCTTGGACGAAGTCGAGGGCGGGACCGCCCAACCCCAGCGTGGTGTACGGCGCGAGCATCTCCATAGGGGTCTAGCTTAGGAGGGTTCCAGCATCCTGAGCACCCGGCCGTGGTTACGGTGTGACTCCTCCAGCCGGTAGTCGTCGGCCACGGCGTGCACGCGCTCCTGCCGTACGGGAAGGCGCGTGCGGGGCACCACCAGCTCGCCGCGCAGGCGCAGAGACAGCTCCAGGTCGGCGTCGGCTCCGTAGCGGGCCTGTTCGGGCAGGGCCGCTACGGCGGCCGAGCGGCGCACCGCCATCAGGTCACCGGTCAGCGCGGGCACCTTGCCCGGCCCGGCCTCCAGCCACTCGGCTCCGCTGTCCGGCCTCTCGGCGCCCGGCGGCTTGCGGCCCTTCCACCCGGCGGCCACCGCGCCTTCCTGCACGGCGGCGATCAGCGGCGTGAGGGCGTCGCCCACCAGGACCACCGAGGTGTCCATGAACACGTGCACCTCGGCGGTGTCCAGCTGGAGCAGCTTGGCCCTGGCCGCGCCCCAGGTCGCGGTGCCGCCGAGCCAGTGCGGCGTCTCGGCGACGTGCCACACCCGCACCCGGTCAGGCTCGCGCCCGGCCAGCACGTCCAGCACGTCGCCGGCGCCTTCCACGTTGCCCAGGTCGAGCGCCAGCACCGTGCAGCCGGTGTACGCCAGCACCGACTCCACGCAGGCGCGCACGTCACCCGGCCAGCCGTCCACCAGGAGGCCGACCGAGGCGGTCACGTCCTTGGTCTCCACCCGCTGCCGCTCGGCGTTGACGCCCAGGTCGTCCATCCGGTTGGTGGCCAGCGTGCCGTCCCACACCCGCTGCGCGTGCAGCATGTCGTCGCCCGGGTCGCCGTGCTGGCCTGGATCGCCGGAGAAGCCGAACTCGGCCGCGGGGTTGCCGCGGGCGCCTTCGCGGCGGCGGCCCTTGGTGCCGGCCGTGCCCACGCCCGTGGCGCGTGCGGGGGTGGGCACGGCGGCGCCGCCGGCGGTGTCGCGGCCGGTGCCGCTCGCGCCGGCGATCTCGTCGGTCCTGGCGGGCCTCAGGTGGGCGGGCGGCCGGTCGTCCGTGACGGCCGAGACCGGGATCGACTCCACAGTTGGCCATGCTTTCTCACTCATGACCGTCACGCGTACCCGAGAATCGGCCGCCTAGGCGAGCCGCACCACGGCCCTCGCCTTGGACAGCACCCGGGCGTCCCCCGATCGGGCGGTCAGTGCCACCACGACCTTGCCGTCGTCGAGCTTCTCCTCCACGACGCCGCTCACCGTGATCGTCGCGCCCTCGTCGTCGTCGGGCACGACCACCATCGACGAGAACCGCACCCCGAAGTCTACGACCGCGCCCGGGTCGCCGGCCCAGTCGGTGACGAACCGGCCCGCCTGCGCCATCGTGTACATGCCGTGCGCGATGACGTCGGGCAGGCCCACCATCTTGGCGAACCGCTCGTTCCAGTGGATCTGGTTGAAGTCGCCGGACGCTCCCGCGTACATGACCAGGTTGACCCGGCGCACGCGGTAGTCGACCGGCGGGATCTCCTGGCCCACCTCGACCTCGTCGTACTTCACCGTCGCCGTCATGTCAGGCCGCCCCTCCGCGCTCGACGATCGTGTTGTACGTGGTGCAGACCGGCTCGCCGGAGACCGTCGTGACGTCGCTCCTGACCGTCAGCAGCTCGTTGCGCCCGGCGGTGCGGATGTCGGTGATGGTGGCGGTGGTGACCAGCTCGTCGCCCGCGTAGACCGGGCGGAGATACTCGAAACGCTGCTCACCGTGGACGACCATGGCGAAGTTGAGCCCCAGGTCGGGGTCGGCGAGCGCCTCGCCGCCGCCCCGCAGGCTGAAGACGATCGGGAAGGTGGGCGGGGCCACCACGTCGGGGTGGCCGGCGGCCCTGGCGGCGTCCCTGTCGTGGTAGATCGGGTTGTCGTCGCCGATCGCCGCCGCGAACTCTCGGATCTTCACCCGGCTGACTTCGTATGGAGTGCTGGATGGGTAACTGCGCCCCACGAAGTCACGGTTCAAGGCCATCGATGCTCCCTCGCATGTCTCACCGGACGCGCTGTTGAGCAGAAGGTAACAGAACAAGGTTCGGCTGTCGCTGCCGATGGCCTGCTTTTTGCCGCCCCCCGGACATGACAAACCGGCGCCCGGAGGGGACGCCGGTTGTGCGCTCTATGGAGGCCGGGAGTGACCGCCCCTGACGAGAACTAGCGGGTCTCGCGGTGCGCGCGGTGGCAGCGGCAGTTGGGGCAGTACTTCTTCAGCTCAAGCCGATCCGGGTCGTTGCGCCGGTTCTTCCGCGTGATGTAGTTGCGGTGCTTGCACTCCTGGCAGGCCAGCGTGATCTTCGGCCTAACGTCGGTGGCAGCCACTTGGGAGTGCCTTTCTACGTTCGGGACATGGACATGCCCGGACCCAGGCCGGGTGACCTGGGTGAGGGCAGTAGCGGAGGCCGGACTTGAACCGGCGACACAACGATTATGAGCCGTTTGCTCTGCCTGACTGAGCTACTCCGCCTTTGAAGCCGGAAACGACCCGGCCCCGTAGAGGATACCCGACCCCGCGAGCGTCTACGTCACTCGCCTGGTCAGGCGGGGTGATGCAAGTATGCCAAAAGCACCCCCGGCGACACAAAGCAAAAACCCCACCGTGGTGGGGTCTGTCGCGGGTGGAGCCCCCAAACGGAATCGAACCGTTGACCTTCTCCTTACCATGGAGACGCTCTGCCGACTGAGCTATAGGGGCCTGTCCGGCGCTGCGGACAGGTGTAACCATACACGGCACTCAACGATGATGCGAACTCGTTCGGGCCGTCTCCCGCCCGGTTTTCCGGGGTCGCTCGGGCAGCGCGATGACCTCGCAGAGATCGGCCAGATCGACGTGGCGCGCGACCTCGGAGACCGACGCGCACTCGGCGACGAGCCGGCCGTTGCGGCGCACCCTCAGCACCTGACGCCCGGCCCGCATGCCGAGCACGATCTCGTACCCGTCGCTCCCGACCCATCGCCTGTCCATAGCGGCACACATTAGCCTTCGGGTCTCTCAATTTCCCCCGAGACGACAGGCGTAACGGGATCAGTAGCGGTAGAACCCGAGGAATCCGGGCACCTTCGCGATGTCGTCCACCCGGACGATCGCGCCGGTCTCGGGGGCGTTCATCATCCGCCCGAGGCCCAGATAGATGCCGACGTGCCGGGTCCTGAGCCGTTTCTTCCTGCGTTCGCCGAAGAAGACGAGGTCACCCGGCACCGGCGACCGGACCTGGCGCATCCGCCGTACGTGGTCGTCGGTGTTGCCCGGCCCGAGCACGTCCGCGCCGTGCGCGAGCGCGTACACCCAGCGCGTGAGCCCGGAGCAGTCCAGCCCCCGCGTCCGGGTGGCGGGGCAGGGCTTGATCCTGCCCGTGTAGCCGGCGCAGGTGCCCGTGGAGGGGCCGGGGCGTTCGGCGTGGCCGCCGCCCCAGGAGTAGACGATGCCGTGGCGCTCGATCTCGTACGCGATCGCGACGATCCGGGGTAAGACGTAGTGCTTGATCGGGGCGGAGGCGGTGACGACGAGCAGGACGAGCGCCATGGCGAGCAGAGCTCCGCGCCTCCCCGACACCCGTGCCTCCCTCGTGATGCCGGTTCAATCCTGCCTTATGGGGCTATCTGGCGCTTAGCTTGACCGCCACGGTTCCGACAGTGAACCGGATGCCGACCGTGCCCTTCTTCTTGCGGGGCTTGGTGGTGAAGGCGAAGGTCCTCTTCTGGCCGCGCCTGAGCTCGTCGATCGAGCAGCGGATCGCGGTGCCGCTGAACGTGCAGCCGGTGGGCGCCTTGACCACCCGCTGCCCGCCGAACGTCCGCCCGGAGACCTTGACGTCCGTGACCGGATGCGGCCCGGTGTTGGCCACGGTCAGCCGGTAGGTCGTGCGGCTGACCGTCTTGCCGGAGACGGTCACCTCGGCCGGCGGGTTGGCCATCGCGGCCAGCTCGGACTCGGAGCCGTTGAACGCGTTCTGCCCGCCGGGCAGCGGGCCCTTGTCGGCCGACTGCCAGAACGTGTGCTTCTGCCATGCCTTGGGCAGCTCGCCCGGGTCGGCGCCCCACCGGGCGATCCACAGCGGGCTGGACTTGGCCGCGGTGCTGTCGCCCGTGCAGGTCCGCCACCAGCTCGTGGTGGTGTAGACGATCGCCTGACGCCCGGTCCTGGCCCGGTAGGTCCTGGTGAAGTCCTTGATCCATGCGACCATGTCCTTGGCCGACAGGCCGTAGCAGGCGTTCTTGCCGTTCCTGTCCTGGTACGGGTTGTCTTCGAGGTCGAGCACGCCGGGCAGCGTCCGCCCGTCGGTGAGCCAGTTGCCGCCGTTGCGCACGAAGTGCTCGGCCTGCGCGGCCCCGCCCGACTCGTGCGGCTGCGCGAAGTGGTAGGCGCCGCGGACCAGCCCGGCCGCCGCCGCGCCGTCGAACTGCGCGGTGAAGCGCGGGTTGACGTAGTCGCCGCCCTCGGTGGCGTGCACGAAGGCGAACTTGGCGCCGCCCGACGCCGCCGCCGACCAGTCGACCTCGCCGGTCCAGTTGCTGACGTCCACCCCCGCGACCCCGTCCGCCGCCTGGGCGCTCTGCGCGCCCAGACCGACTGCCGCCACCACCGCGATGAGCACCAGACGCTTCACGTGGGTGATAGTCGCAAAAAATCTTTACATGTACGGAGAAATCGCACTTCAGAGGCCGAAAAGTTATCCGTCATCGCCATCCGAACCACGTGGCGTTTCCGCAGGTCAGAGCCGTATATGAACGTGATGTTCACGTTTGCCAGGACCGCTTTCCCGGGCTGACACTTGAGCCGCTCCCATCCGACACCCCCCACCACCAGGGGTTTCTTCGCCATGCCCGGAGGAAGGCACCATGATCCACACCCGGGGTCTGACCCGCGTGTTCTCCCTGAAGAAGAAACAGACCGTCGAGGCCGTACGCGGCATCGACCTGGACGTCGAGGCCGGACAGCTCGTCGCGTTCCTCGGCCCGAACGGCGCGGGCAAGTCCACCACGCTGCGGATGCTCACCACGCTGCTGCCGCCGACGTCCGGCACCGCCACCGTCGCCGGCCGCGACGTGGCGCGCGACCCCGCCGGGGTGCGCGCCAGGATCGGCTACGTCGGCCAGCGGAACAGCGCCGGAGAGAACTTCCGCGTCGGCGACGAGCTCGTCACCCAGGGCCGCTGCTACGGCCTGACCAGCGCCGAGGCCCGCCGCCGGGCCGGCGAGATGCTGGAACTGCTCGACCTGGGGCCGCTCGCCGCGCGCAAGCCCGGCACGCTCTCCGGCGGCCAGCGCCGCCGCCTCGACATCGCCCTCGGCCTCGTCCACCGTCCCGGCCTGCTGTTCCTGGACGAGCCCTCGACCGGGCTCGACCCCAAGAGCCGCGCCGAGATCTGGTCACACATCCTGCGCCTGCGCGAGACGTACGGGACCACGCTCTTCCTCACCACCCACTACCTCGAAGAGGCCGACAGCATGGCCGAGCGGGTGATCATCATCGACGACGGCCGGATCATCGCCGACGGCACGGCCGAGCAGCTCAAGAACGACCTGGCCGGCGACCGCGTCACGCTCACCACGCACACCGCCCAGGACGCCGGGCGGGCCGCCGCGCTCCTCGGCGGCGCCGCCGAGGGCGTCACCGTGCGGCTGCGCGCGGCCTCCGCGACCGCCGCCCTGCCCGAGCACCTGCGCACGCTGGAGGCGGCGGGCGTCAAGGTCGCCACCGCCGAGACCGTCCGCCCGACCCTCGACGACGTGTTCCTCACCCTGACCGGGAGAAGCCTCAGCGATGACGACCTTCCTGCGTGACACCGTGACCGTGTTCCGCCGCGAGTTCACGCCCGCGTGGCGGGAGCCGGTGGGGCTGATGTTCGAGATGGGGCAGCCGCTGCTCTTCCTGTTCCTGTTCGGGGCCCTGCTGGACGGCGCCGTCGGGGCGTCCTGGCAGTGGTTCGTGCCGGGCATCCTGGTGATGATGTGCCTGACCGGGCCGATGGCGGCCGGCTACCACGTGCTGATGGAGCTGGTCGGCGGCTCGATGGAGCGGATGATGGTGACGCCGCTCGACCGGACCGCGATGCTGGTCGGCAGGACGATGAAGGAGATGGCCGTGCTGTTCGCCCAGGCCGTCCTGATCATCGTGCTGGCGCTGCCGCTCGGGTTCGAGCCGCACCTGGCGGGGGTGGTCGCCGGGCTGGCGCTGCTGATCGTGTTCGGGGTGGGGCTGGGCGCGCTCTCGTTCGTCCTGGCCGTCAAGTCGGCGCCCGACGGCACCCTGTTCTACACGGTCACGCAGGTGCTGCTGTTCCCGATGCTGCTGCTGTCGGGGGTGCTGCTGCCGCTCGACTCCGGTCCGGACTGGCTGCGGGTGGCCGGCGGGCTCAACCCGATCACCTACATCGTCGACGCCGAGCGCGCGCTCTTCTCCGGCCAGGTGCTCGGCCTGCCGGTCCTGTACGGGGCCGCGACGGCGGTGGCGGTGGCCGCGCTCGGCCTGTTCCTGGGCAACCGGACCCTGCGCCGGGGCGTCTGACCGGTGCAGCTCACACGGCGCGGGCCCTCTCGATGTCCGGCCCCCGGTAGGCGTGCTCCGGGATGCGGGCCAGCGTCGAGTCGTGCACCTGCGGCCCGAGCCCGTACAGCTTCTGGAAGCTCATGATCAGGGGCCGCCACCGGTCCGGGTCGACGTGGTCGTCGGCGCCGTCCTTGCGGATCTCGTCGTGCACCCACACGCGCTGCACCCGCACCTCGAAGGTGACGATCCCGCCGTCGCCCACCGGGTGCTCGACGACCACCACCGCTTCCATGCTCACCGGGCACTCGGCCACCCGGGGCGGCGCCACGGTCTCGCTCGCCACCGGCGTCAGCCCCGCCCGCTCGAACTTGGCGGGCACGTACCGGTAGCCCCGCTCGCGCTTCCCCGGCGGCACCGGGTCGGCGCCGGTGGTCAGGGCGAGCCGGTCGACGGCGGGGGCGAGCTCGTCCGAGGGCAGGTTCAGCACGCACTCGCGGGTCCGCGTCATGTTGCGCGCGGTCTTGGACCGCCTGCCCAGCCCCAGCACGCCCCGCCAGCCGAGCCAGAACGCCGACGACATCGGGGCCAGATTGGGCGTGCCGTCCTCGTTCACGGTGGAGATCAGCACGACAGGGGTGCCGAAGTAGAGGATCGACGGTTCGATACGGGTGTGCTTGGTCACGGACCACACTTTCGCGCCTGCCGGGGTCCCGGCACCGGCGGCAATCGGACCTGTCGACCGGCCTTGACCGGTGTAATGTCGCCCCATACACCATGGAGGCCGCTGGATGCATGCACCGTTCGCCATCACCAGTGAATACTTCGGTGACACGGCGGTCATCAGCCTGATCGGCGAGCTGGACACCACCCGGTGCCCCCAGCTGGACGAGGCGCTCGGCGCCAGCCTGTCCGGGGGGCGGATCCATCTCGTCGTCGACACCGCCGAGCTGACCTTCTGCGACTCGATGGGCCTGCGCACCTTCCTCGACTACGTGGAGAGGGCCAGGCAGGCGGGCGGCTGGCTGCGGATGGCGGGCGTGCGGGGGGTGCTGCGGCGGCTGCTCGACGTGACGGGCGTCTCCGCCGTCGTCCCCATCGACCCCGACGTCCCCACCGCGCTGTGCGCCCGCCTGCCCGGCGGCGACGCCCTCGGCCTCTGACGGCTCACGAGAGGTCCGCCCAGAACGCGTCGTGGTCGCTGTACGACCCCATGCTGATCGTCCCGGTCCTGACGAAGCCGTGGCCGCTGTCACGGGCGATCACGTGCTGGCGGTTGCCGTCGCTCTTGCGCGTGTAGCCGCTGCCCAGGCAGCGCTTCAGCGCCGCCTGCTCGGCCGGCCTGTTCCAGCGCAGGTTCAGATCACCGGAGACGATCAGCGGGCCCCTGCCCGCCAGTTTCCTGCCGCCGCTCATCAGCTCGCGGCACTGCGCCTCGGCGACCGCCACCGTGCTGACCGACAGGTGGCCCGTGCAGACGGTGAAGGCGGGCTCCTTCCGGCAGCCCATCACCCGCCGCTCGCTGCTGCCGTCCTGCTTGGTGAACCGCTTCTCCAGCCGGTACGCGCTGTACGGCCTGCGCAGCGGCGCCTCGGTCAGGATCGCCGAACCGTAGGAGCCGCCGCCGTTCCTGGAACCACCGCACGTGTACTTGGCGGAGTTCTTGTACACGGTGAAGAACGAGTCGCCGTCGAGGCCGAGCCGGATCTTCATGGAGGCGAGGTCGGAGGAGCACACCTCGTTCATCACGACGACGGACGGTCGCGGGTTCAGCGACTTGAACACCGACACGACCTTGCTCATCGTCCTGGCGGCCCGGGTGCCGTCGGGGCCCGGCTTCTCGCCCCAGCAGGGGGCGTGCCCGCTGTTGCACAGGTTGAACTGGAGCACGCGCACCGGCCGGGCCGCGGCCTCGGCCGACGCCGGACCGGCGAAGCAGGTCGCGGCCAGCAGACCGGCGGCGAGGATCCTCAGGCTGGCATGACATGGCAAGGCGCACCCCTCTCGTCCCGGTGAAAGTTTCCAGGCACCTTAGTGAGCCGGGTTATCGAATCCCTAAGGGAAACGGCGCTAAGGGAATCGATAACCCGCCTCCCTAACGTCTCCGGGGCACCTATCACCTCTGATGGAGGAGGACTCCTCTTGCGTCGCACAGCCGTGTCCGTCGCCGCGCTCGTCGCCATGACGGGCCTTCCGGCTCCGGCCCACGCCGCCACCGAGGCGCTCGCCTCGCGGCCGTTCTTCCAGCTCCCGTTCGCGTGCGGCACCAAGGTCTTCACGGACTCCGCCGGATCCCACGCCGGTTACGTGGACAAGGCGCTCGACATGTATCCGAACACCGACAACCCCTACTCGGGCGGTTACAGCGCCGACGGCTGGGAGGTGCGCCCCGCGGTCGGCGGGACGGTGCGGTATCTGTCCGGCAGCACGACCAACACGATGTACGTCGAGCACAACAGCACCTGGCGCACCATGTACGCGCACATGAAGAACCGCGTCAAGAACGGCTCCAAGGTCACCCGGTCCACCGTCATCGGCCGCATCGGCAGCGTCGGAACCGGCAAACCCCACCTCCACTACGAGCAGCAGCAGAAGGTGAACGGGACCTGGCAGCTGGTCAAGCCCTACTTCAACGGCAAGAACCGCTCGCTCGGCAGCGGCGGGCGGCAGATCCTCACCAGCCACAGCTGCACGCATCCGAAGCCGACGGTCTGGTGCCGGTACCGGGCCGAGAAGGCCGTCAACAAGCGTTCCTGGGCGGGCACGAAGTACGAGTCCGAGGGCAAGCTGACCAAGGGCACCGTGTACGTCTTCGGCTACAACGGCTACCGCAAGCCCGGTTCCACGGTCTGGCGCAGGTTGAAGAGCAGCGGCGGCGCCGACGGCCAGGGCCCCTTCGTGAGCGGGAACCACCTGAAGTACCTCGGCGGCGGGACGTCCTGCCCCGCCTGATCTCCGGGCGTTTAGCGGATCGATAACGAGGTTCCTCTACGATCGATCGGGGGTTTCGGTTCGGCGAGCGGGTGTGCCCTGCCGTCGTCGCCTGCAAGACCGATCTCGATCATGGCTCAGCTGGAGTTTCTCGTCCTCGGACCGCTGGAGGCCGGCGTCGCCGGGCACCCTGTCCGGCTCGGCGGGTCGCGGCGCCGTGCGCTGCTTGTCGCCCTGCTACTGGAGACCGGGCAGGCGGTGCCGGTGGACCGGCTGGCGCGCACGGTCTGGGAGGACCGCCGGCCCACGTCGGTACGCACCCAGATCTCCATCCACGTCGCCGCTCTCCGCAAGGCCGTCAAGGCGGCCGGAGGCGATCCTGGGGTGATCGTCACCGAGCCGCACGGCTACCGGCTCGACGCCGAAGGGGTACGGGTCGACGCGCACGAAGCCGAGCAGCGGATCGCCGAAGGGCGCGAACTCGCCGCGGCCGGGCAGCCTGACCAGGCGGCCGACCTGCTCGGACAGGCGCTGGCCCGGTGGCGCGGGCCCGTGCTGGCCGGGCTCGACACCACGGCGATCACGGCGTGGGCGCGCCGCCTGGACGCGGTCCGGCTGGCGGCGGTCGAGGAATGGGCCGGGCTGGAGCTGGCGTGCGGCCGGCCGCGCGAGGTCGTGGAGCACCTGACCGGGCTGGTCGACGACCATCCCCTGTACGAGGGGCTGCGCGAGAAACTGGTGCTCGCCCTGTCGCACGCCGGCCGCCAGGCCGACGCCCTCGCCTGCTACCACCGAGGCCGCGACCTGCTGCTACGGGAACTGGGCCTGGAACCCGGCCCCGGACTGCGCCAGGCCCAGCACAAGGTCCTCCGCGGCCACCCCGCCCCACCGACGCACTTACCGCGACCCGCCCCAGCGCGGCAGGCGCAACCGCCTTACATACCACCCGCCACGCGAACCGAACTGGCGTGGCGCGAGCAGCCGCCGCACGACCAGCCGCAGGCCAAGCCTGCGCAGCCCACGCAACCTCCGCACAACAGACAGTCGGACACGCAGGCCGAGCCAGCGTGGCGCGAGGGGGTGCCGTACGACCGGCTGCCGGCCCATCCCGCGGGAGCGGCACGACCGACTCGCGACCAGCCGCAGGCCAAGCCGGCGCAACCACCGCACAACAGACAACCCACCGAGCCCGCGTGGCGCGATGAGTCGCCGTACGGCCGGTTGTTGGCCCATCCGACGGGGGCGGTATGGCCGGCTTGTGATCTGCCGCAGGTCGCGGTGGTGCGGCCTGCGCAGTTGCCGCCGCCCGTGCGGGGGTTTGTCGGGCGGGCGCCGGAGTTGCGGGCGCTGGATCGGCTGCTCGCCCAGGACGGGCCGCGGGTGGCGGTGGTGAGCGGGATGGCGGGGGTGGGGAAGACGGCGCTGGTGTTGCGGTGGGCTCATCAGATGGCCAGCCGGTTCCCGGACGGCCAGCTCTTCGCCGACCTGCGGGGGTATGACGCGGGCGGGGAGCCGGTGCGCCCGGGAAGCGTGCTGGAACGGTTCCTGCGCGCGCTCGGCGTGCGGGTGCCGCCAGATCCGGCGGAACAGGCCGTGGCGTTCCGGCAGGCGCTGGCCGGGCGGCGAGCGCTCGTGGTCCTGGACGACGCCGGATCGGCGGAGCAGGTGCGGCCCCTGCTCGTGGACGCGCCCGGCTGCCGCGTGATCATCACCGCCCGCCGCCGTCTGGGCGAAACAGCCATGACCGTGCCGATCAATACGCCCATCGACACGCCCGTGCCCGCCGCCGTACCTGTTGACGTGCCCGGCCCTGTGCCCATCGATGTGCCCGTCGATGTGCTTCCCGTACCGGAGTGCGTGGAGTTGCTCGGTCGGGTGGCCGGGGGCAGGCGTGTGGCGGACGAGCGGGAGGCGGCCGAGCGGCTGGCCGGTCTGTGCGGGGGGCTGCCGCTCGCGGTGCGGATCGCGGCGGCGAAGCTGGCGCGGCAGCCGCGGTGGCCGCTGTCCGGCCTGGTCGGGCTGCTCGCCGACGAGCGCCACCGGCTGGACGAGCTGGTCTGCGACGGCCTGAGCGTACGGGACAGCATCGCCCTGTCGTACCGCGAGCTGCCGCCCGAGGCGGCGCGGCTGTTCGACCGGCTGGGGCTGGTCGAACAGCCGGCGGGCTTCGGCCCGGACCTGCCCGGCGTGCGGCAGGACGACCGTACGGACGCGCGACCCGGGAACGACGCCGAGCTGCTGCGGCAGCTCGCCCACGCGCAGTTGCTGCGCCCGCCGGGCGGGCCGAGCCGGCCGCACTACCGGTTCCACGAGCTGGTGCGGCTGTTCGCCAGGGAACGCGCCGCGACCGCCGTTCGATGACGTCTTGAACGCTTGCCGCCTCCGGCACCCCTCCCGTTACGATCCATCAAGGGAGGAGTCGATGTCCGGCCCAGTCGCTTTCCAGATCCTCGGCCCTCTGCGCGTCGAGGTCGCCGGCCGCGCCGTCGCCCCCATCGGGTCGCGCGCCCGTACGGTCCTGAGCGTCCTGCTGCTGCACGCCGGGCAGAGCGTCACCGCCGAGCAGCTGGTCGCGGCGCTCTGGACGGACGGCGCCCCGCCCCCGACCGCCCGCACCCAGCTCCACATGCTGCTCTCCCGGTTGCGCAAGACGCTGCTCGGCCACCCGGTGATCGAGACCCGGCCGGGCGCCTACCGCATCGACACGCGGGTGGCGCGGCTCGACTCCCATCACGCTGAGCGGCTCATCGAGGAGGGCCGCCGGCTGGGCGATCCCGCCCTCTACGGTCGGGCGCTCGCCCTGTGGCGCGGGCCCGTGCTGGACGGTTTCGACCACGCGGAGGTGCGGCGGCTCGAAGAGCTCAGGCTGACCGCCGTCGGTGAGTGGGCCGCGCTGGAGCTGGGCCGGGGCTGCCCGTCGCGGGTGGCCGAGCGGCTCGCGCCCATGGTCGCCGACCTGCCGTACCACGAATCGCTCCGCGCCCAGCTCGTGCTCGCGCTCGACCGGCTGAACCGCCGTCAGGAGGCGCTCCACGTGCTGCGCGAGGGCACGCGGCTGCTGGACCGCGAGCTCGGCCTCGAACCGGGGCCGGAGCTGCGCCGCGCCGAACAGCTCGTACGCGGGCGCACCCCGGCGCAGCTTCCTCCGGCGGTGGCGGCGTTCACGGGCCGTGACGGCGAGGTCGAGCGGCTGTGCGGGCTGCTGACGGACGGCGGCGAGCACGTCGTGGCCGTCTCGGGCCCGGCGGGCATCGGCAAGTCCGCGCTGGCCGTCCAGGTGGCGCACCGCCTGGCCGGTCTCTTCCCCGACGGGCAGCTCTACGTCAACCTGCACGGGTCCACCCCGGACACCGAGCCGGCGGCCACCGCGGAGGTGCTCGGCAGGTTCCTCCGCGCGCTGGGCGCGACGGTGCCCGCCGACCAGGAGGAGGCCGCCGCGGCGTTCCGCTCGATGACGCACGGCAAGCGGCTGCTCGTCCTGCTGGACAACGCCGCCGGTCCGGAGCAGGTGCGCGACCTGCTGCCGGGCAGCGCCACCTGCGGCGTGCTCGTCACCAGCAGGCGGCTGCTCGGCTCCGTCGACGCCGCCCGCCATCACCCGGTCGAGGGCCTGCCGCCGGACGAGGCGGTCGCCCTGCTCGGCAGGCTGGCCGGGACCGCCCGCGTCGGGAGCGAGCCCGAGGCGGCGGCCGAGATCGCCGAGCTGTGCGGGCGGCTCCCGCTGGCGCTCACCATCGCGGGGGCGAAACTGGCCGGACAGCCCGGCCTGAGCGTGCGGGCGCTGGCCGGGCGGCTCGCCGACGAGCAGCGCAGGCTGGCCGAGCTGGCGCTGCACGACCAGGCCGTGCGCACCAGCTTCATGGTCAGCTACCAGGACCTCGGCGACGCCGCGGCGGCCCGGCTGTTCCGGCTGCTCGGCCTCCTGGACGTGCCCGACGTCGGCGTCCCGGTCGCCGCCGCGCTGGCCGGTCTGCCCGAGCAGCGCGCGGCGGTGCTGCTGGATCGGCTGGCGGAGAACCAGCTCGTACGGTCCGACGTGCCCGGCCGGTTCCACCTGCACGACCTGCTGCGACTGTTCGCCAGGGAACGCGCCGCCGAGGAGGAGACCGGGGCCGACCGCACCGGCGCCGTGCGCCGCGCCCTGCACTGCTACGTGGCCACGGCCCGGCACGCCACGCTGGCCGTCGAGCCGACGATCGGCTGGCGGATCGACTTCCTGCCCGGCTCGCTCGACCACCCCGGCGTCCCGCTCGGCTCGCGCGACGAGGTCGACGAGTGGATCGACGCCGAGACGGACAACCTCGTCGCCGCGGCCCGGCAGGCCGCCTCCGGCATCGCCCCCGAGGTCGCGCCCTACCTGTCGGCGTGCCTGAACGCCCCGCTCGAAGGCCGGGGCCGCCGGCGTGAGCAGCTGACGCTCGCGTACATCACGCTCACGGCCGCGCGTCTCACCGGCGACCGCCGCCACGCCGGGCTGGCCGACAACGACCTCGGCTGGGCGCTGCACTGGCTGAGCAGGGCGGAGGAGGCGCTCGCCTGCTTCGACCGCGCCCTGCGCGCCTGGGCCGGCTACGACGCCGGGACCGCCCTGGCCCTGCACGGCCGCGGCGTCGTGCTCCGCGTGCTCGAACGGTACGAGGAATCGCTCGAATCCCTGGAGCGGGCCCGCGCCGCCTGGCACCGGCTCGGCCACGCCCGCCAGGAGGCCGGCTGCCTGACCGGCGTCGGGCTCACCTGCCAGCGGCTCGGCCGCCATGACGACGCGGTCGCCGCGCACGAGGCCGCCATCGGCCTGGCCCGCGACTCCGCCGCCCGCGTCACCGAGGTCATGGCGCTGGGCAACCTCGGCGAGGCGCACCGCCTCGCCGGCCGGGGCGAGGCCGCAGCCGCCTGCTTCACCGAAGCCCTCCGCCTCGACCGGCTGCGCGGCCTGTCGGGCACCTACTGGGAGGCCGAACACCTGTGGGGCCTCGGCCGCGTCCGCGGCGACCGCGCCCTCCTGAACCGCTCGGCCGCGATCCTGCGCGACCTCGACCTCATCGACGACGCCGAGGCCGGAGCCATCGCCACCGGCCCCGCGCCGCGTACCCCGGCCGCCATCGCCGACCAGCTGTGACCAGCCGGATGCAAGATCTCTCCAAGTGGCGTCCCCTATCGTCCCGGCCATGAAGAAGACCTATGTCATCGGTGGAGTCCTGGCCTTCCTGATCGCCGCGGGCGGGCCGGCGCAGGCGTCCGCCGGGATCCACTGGGGGCCCGTCAAGTCGGCGGCGGGACATTCCGGTCACGCCAAGGCCGACGTCTGGATCACCGACTTCAGCGCCGAGACGTTCGTCGTGCGCGGCACGCTGTCCGATCGCGACAGGCACCCCGGTCACTGCGCCTACGTCCGCGCCCGCTTCCACTACGCGGGCGGCGGCACCGGATGGAGCCGGCCCCGCTCGACCTGCGCTGCCAAGACGCCCTTCCGGCTCTCCTCCGACGGCGAGATCAAGCGCGTGGACGTGCGGGTCTGCCTGTACGACCGCGCCCTGCGCAAGACCTTCAAGTGTCACGCCGACGCGATCAAGCCCGAGATCATCGCGAACTGGCCCCGGTGACGGGCGGTTCGTCGAGCAACGGGGTGAGCGTCTCCCAATTGGCGCGGGTGGCCGCGGCCGCCCCCGCCACGTCGCCGGCCGCGCACAATTCGATGATCCGGTCATGCTGAGCGACCGACTCCCGGCCGCTCAGTGAGGAGAAGCGGAGCCGCTCCAGGCGGCGCAGCACCGGCGTGAACCGTTCGAGGACGTCGCGGAGCGCGTCGTTGGCGCTGGCGGTGACCAGCACGCCGTGGAATTCGTCGTCGGCGGCGAGCGCCGCGTCCACGTCGTCGCGGCGCAGGGCGTCGGCGAACCGCGCGTTGGCCGTGCGCATGGCTTCGAGCTCGGTGGCGGAGAGGTTCGGCAGCGCCTCGCGGACGGCGAGTTCGTGCATGGCGGCCGTGACCGACTGGGCGTCACGGCAGGCGCGGGCGTCGAGGGGGCTGACGATCGTGTAGCGGCCGGGCTTGGTCCTGACCAGGCCCGCCTGCTCCAGTCGCGCGAGGGCCTCGCGCACCGGGGTCCGGCTGACGCCCAGCCACTCGACCAGGTCGGTGTCGTTGAGTCGCTCACCGGGGGCCAGCGTGCCGTCGACGATCGCGTCCCGGATCGCCCGGTAGGCGTCTTCCCGAAGCAGCGACCTGGAGACGAGTCCGCGACCCTGTGGCACCGGCATGCAACATATTGCACAGGCACGCTGCGATCACTGTCAAACAGGGTCAGCGGGACAGGGGCGCGCAGTCGTGCCGCGCACGCCGCTCACGTCGAGCCCGGCCGCACGCGGCTTCCCACGCCGATCTTGCCTATTACACATTGATCATCCGTTCGAGAAGGGTGCGGACGGCGTCGAGGTCCACCGCCTCGGGGGCGACGCGCCATTGGGCGTGGACGCCGATGACGGCCCCCACCAGGAGGACCGTGAAGGCCTCCGCGGAGGTGCCCGCGGGGAGGGCCTCGGCCGGTATCCGCGCCTGGACCCCCTGCCGGAGGGCCGCGTGGAGCCGCGCGTAGTGCTCGCGGATCGGCGAGCCGTCCTCCACGGCCTCGGCCAGCAGGGTGATGAACAGGCGGGCGGCAGGCAGGCGGATGAAGTCCATGACCTGGTCGAGCGGGTCGCCGGCCTGCTCGTCGAAAGCGGTCAGCACGGTGTGGAGCTGGTCGTCGAGCACCGCTTGCAGCAGGCCCAGCTTGTTGCCGAAGTGCCAGGGGATGGAGCCGCGGCTGATGCCGGCCTTGTCGGCGATGTCGACGAAACTCGTCTGCCGGTAGCCCTTCTCGGCGAAGAGCTCGGCGGCGGCCGCCACCAGCAGCCGGCGGCTCTCCTCGGTCCTCTGGATACGTCGCGTGGCCATGCGGTCCATCCAACCAGCTACGCCGGATGACACAGAGAATGTCGATCGGCATATTCTGTGTTGGCCAACATAGAAGGGCTGTGCGATGGACTCCGGAAAGCTGCTCCGCTGGGCGGGCGGGATCATGATCGTGATGGGTGCGGGACACCTGGCGGTGCTGGCGACCACCGCCTGGGCGGACGTCGCCGGCTGGGTGGATCGGGGGATGTGGGCGGCGGTCCCGCTTCTCGCGGACGGCCCTACGGTCGAGTCCCTGCGGAACAAGGTCACCTTCTGGGGCGGCCCGGGAAGCTTCGGCGTACCCCTGATCCTCCTGGGATCACTGACCTGGCACCTCGCCCGGCGCGGGGTGGCCGTGCCCGCCGGGATCGGCTGGGCCCTGGCCCTGTGGTGCGCGCTGGGCGGCGTCCTCCTCGTACCATCACCGTTCTTCGCCGGGATCGCCCCCGGGATCCTGATCGTTCTGGCGGCGAGAAAGACGAGCTCCCCGGACGCTAGGACGGCAGATTGAGCGGGGTGGTCAGGATCAGGTCCCAGTCGTGCTCGGAATGGTCGATCCAGCCGATCATCGGTCGGCCGCGCGCGTCCAGGGTCATGGCGAGGGCGTCGCCGAGGGCGTACCGGCTCTTCGCCACCGGCGTGTGCGTGCAGCGGGTTCCCTCACAGGTGGCCACGACGATCCGGTTGTCGTCGACGTCCTGGTAGGCCACCAGCGCCCGTCCTTCCCCGTCCACCACCAGCGCCGGGGGCACGCGGAAGCGGCCGGGGCCGGCCAGGATGACGGGGTCGGACTGGGAGCAGCTCAGGTTGCGGCAGTCGAGCATCCTGATCGATCCATCGGCCGAGTCGCGGTAGGCGATCAGCGGCCGGCCGTCGTCCCTGACCACCATGGTGGCGCCGGCTTCCCCGCCGACCTCGTCGAACCCCCAGGTCCAGCCCCCGTGGACCAGCCGTTCCACGTGCACCTCGGCACAGTCGGACTCCTCGCAGGTGATCAGGGAGAGAGAGCCCGCGTGCTCGTCGAAGCGGAGGACGACGGGGCGGTTCGTCGGTCCAGCCCCGACGACGAGGCCGTGCTCCTGGTACGCGGAGGTCCTGGATGGAAGCCTGGCCAGCTCCTTCGTCCACGGGTCGGCGCAGACCGGGTCTTCGCAGAAGGTGACGGACAGGACCTCACCGTCGCGCTCCGGCAGCTCCCGGACCTGGGCGATCATCAGGCCGTCGTAGCGCCCCGGCGCCAGCGCGACGCTCCTGCCCTCGTAGACCGACATCTCCTCACCGATCGGCCGGGGGCTTGGGACGCAGCCGCGGGCGTCGCAGAGCATCAGCCCTAGCCGGACGCGCCGGTCATCGCCCTGCCCTCGCTGCGACCAGGTGCTCACGGCGATCCGGCCTTCGTGGAGCCGGGCGCTGGACGACGCGATGTCCTCGTCCGCGCCGGCGGGCTCGGCCCAGCGGAACCCGGTACGCGGGCAGCCAGTCGCGGAGCAGGTCAGCAGCCTCGCCAGGCCGAAACTGTCCATGAACATGATCAGTTCGTCGCCCCGGCCCGCGTACATGGCCTTCAGATCCGTCTCCCGCAGCCCGGGTCTCGGCTGAGGAGGGACGTCGTCGCTCGTCCAGGTGGCCGTGACGACCGTCTGGGTCACCTCCAGCCAGCCGAACGGGTTGACCAGCAGCGTGGCCGCGAACAGCGACCCCGGCAGCAGCAGCGCCGCGAGCACCGGCACCGGCCTGGCCGGGCTCGCCGCCCCGCTCCCCGGCAGGTTCTCGACGACCCGCTCGAACGCCTCGGCCGTACTCCGGTGTGCCAGCCTGTTCAGGTACAGGCGCGCGATCACCGTCGCCTGGAACGCGGGGATGACCAGGGTGAGGGCGGAGGTCGCCACCCCGTACCCGAGCACGCTGCCCGACGCGGCCCACTCCACCGCCCACTCCACCCCCCGCTGGGCCGCCGCGGGGAAGACCAGCACGCCGAAGGCCAGGGTCAGCGTGCACGACCAGAAGCCGCCTGCCGTCGGCTCGCCCCTGCCCGCCAGCCGGTAGGCGCCGGCGAGCGCGCGCCCGGCGCTCCGGCCCTCCAGCGTCACGATCGCCACGGCCAGCAGGCTCGGCAGCGCGAGCACCGCCAGGGACGCCATCACGAGAACGGCCCACAGCAGCTGTCCGGTCCACATCAGCATGCCGAACCCGGCCACCGCGGTCGCCGTGAACACCACGACGCCCAGCAGCGCGAGGAGCATCATCGCGGGCAGGTTCCGCAGCGCGGCGCGCATCGCGTCCGGCGTGGCGACGGGCCTGCCGGTCAGCAGGCCGACGGCGATCACGACGGTGGCGGGCAGGACCACGGCCTGGCCGGCCAGCGAGGCGAGCATCACCGCCGCCGCCCACACCAGCAGCGGCCTTCCCGGCGTACCGAGCAGCTCGAACGAGCCGTCGACCAGCACCGCCGACTCGTCCACCACCAGCGCCAGCCCGAGCAGCGCGACCAGGCTGATCGGCAGGAACACCAGCGCGGCGGGCGCCGCCAGCCTGATCAGGTGTCGCGCCGCGGTGCCGTAGGCCCGCCAGATCACCCCGTCCCGCCGCGCGACCGTCATGGCCTGGACGTGGGGGGCGGGCGCCTCTTGAACAGCCTCGGGCATGGACGCCTCCAGCGAGCAGCGGGGATCGCTTGACGGCCAAGAGCGTAGGATCCGCGGCCCGCCCATTCAGGGCATCCAGCCCATTCGGCATCAGTCCAGGCAGAACTCGTTGCCCTCGGGGTCGGTCATCACGATGGTGCCGGCGGTCAGCGGAAGATCGGGCTCGTCACGCCGTACCCTCTTCGCGCCCAGCGCGACGAGCCGGTCGCACTCGGCCTCCAGCGCCGCCATCCGCTCCTCCCCCTGCAGCCCGGGAGCGGCGCGCACGTCGAGGTGCACGCGGTTCTTGACGACCTTGTCCTCCGGCACCTGCTGGAAGAACAGCCGGGGGCCGTGGCCGTCCGGGTCCTCGACGGCCGACCTGGTGTTGCGCTGGTCCTCCGGGACGCCGGCCCGCGCGAGGAAGTCGTCCCACGCGGCCAGCGGGTCGGCGCCCTCGGGCAGGTCGACGCCGGGTGGGCCGGGGTGGACGTAGCCCAGGACGTCGCGCCAGAAGGACGACAGCGCCCGCGGGTCGTGGGCGTCGAAGGTGACCTGGATATGGCGGCTCATCGGATCGCTCCGTTCGTCGTGGTGGTTCGAGTCCATGCTGTCACCCTCTGGAGGACAGGATCGGTCCGCTATCTGACAGGGTGGGCGACATGGCCGGTGACGAGCGGAGCACGACGGAGCGGGTGCTAGCCCTGCTGGGGCTGCTGCAGCAGCGCCGGGTCTGGACCGGCCCCGAACTCGCCGACCGGCTCGGGGTCACCTCGCGGACGGTACGGCGGGACGTCGGGCGGTTGCGTGCCCTCGGCTACCCGGTGCACGCCGGGCAGGGCGTCGGGGGCGGCTACCGGCTCGGCCCCGGGCAGGACCTGCCGCCGCTCCTCCTCGACGACGAGGAGGCGATCGCCACCGTCGTCTCGCTGCTGGCCGGCGCGGGCGGCGCGGTCGCCGGCGACGCCGCGCTGCGGGCGCTGACCAAGCTCGACCGGGTGCTGCCCACGCGGCTGCGGCACGAGGTGCGCGCGCTCTCCGGGTCGGTGGAGTCCTTCGCCGCGGGCCGCGCGCCGGTCGACCCCCAGGTGCTCATGACGCTGGCCGGGGCCTGCCGCGACGAGGTCGAGGCCGGCTTCGGCTATCCGTCCGGGGGCCAGGTGCGCCGGCGGCGGGTCGAGCCCTACCGCCTGGTCGCCTCCGAGCGGCGCTGGTATCTCCTGGCCTACGACCTCGATCGCGACGGCTGGCGCAGCTTCCGTCTCGACCGGATGACCGACGTGTCCGCCCGCACCTGGCGCTTCCGCCCGCGCCCCGCGCCGGACGCGGCCTCGTACGTGCAGGAGGGCGTGGCGAGCCGGGTCTACCCGCACCGGGCGCGCTTCCTCGTCCACGCGCCCGCCGGTACGGTGCGCGCCCAGGTCCCGGCGTCGGCCGCCGTCGTACGGCCGCGAGGGAGCGGACGCTGCGAGGTGATCAGCGGCGCCGGCAGCCTCGACGCGGTGCTCATGCACGTGCTGCTGCTCGGGCACGACTTCGAGGTGCTCGACCCGCCGGAGCTCGCGAGCCGCTGTCGCGTGCTCGCGGAGAAACTGCTGACCGCCGGCGCACCGGCGTCGGACCACTAGGGAGGAGCGCGCGGTGACGAACGCGAGGGAGCCCGACTGGGCGTACGTGGGCAGGTCGCTGCTCAAGGTCCTGGCCGTCACCGCGGCGCTCTGGCTGGCCCTCGTCGTGGCCGACCGGGCCTTACCGCTGTTCGTCGAGACCGGCGACGAGCGGATCGCCCAGGTGTACGGCACGGCGGCGCGCGTCGCCAACCCGGACGAGCGCATGCACGGCTACCTCGATCGCGGCAGCCTCCTGACGACGACCTACACGCTGTGGGGAGAGCCGCGCGGGGCCGGTCCCGGCGAGGGCGGCACCGATTACGAGATCGTGGAGGACGTCTTCGGAACAGTCCGGGCGCCCCAGCTCGACGGACCCTCCGGCAGCCTGGCCGACGCGATCGACTCCGTGGAGGCGGACCCCGACGGCGTCTCCGGGAAGGCGGCGGAGACGTCCCGCGACATCATCGACGGGCTGCCGCGGACGCTCGACGCCGTGGCGGTCGTGGACTTCGCCGACTCCGTGACCGCCGGGCAACTCGTCGCCTTCAACCGGCGCCACAAGATCTGCGGAGGAGAGGACGTCTCCTACATCTACTCGCCGTCCTACTTCGACGACTCCGGTGATCCGCCCTCGCTCAACGCGGTCGTCTGGAACCGCGACATGGCCAACCACACCTGGGAGAACACCACCTATCAGTGCGAGACCGAACCCGAGGCGGCGCTGGCCGCGTACCGCGAGTGGGTGGGGATCCTCGACGAGAGCGACGACCTGGACGCGTTCGAACTGACCCGCGGGTGGCTCGTGACGGCGGCCGAGGAGGGCGTCGTCCACGGGCTCGTCGTCGACCGCTGGAAACTCGCCGACCTGCGCGAGCTCCTCGACGACCCGGTGGTCGAGGCGGTCCATCTCGCCGACGTCGCCTTCGACTTCGGCGCGGAGTGACCACATCACCGGCGGTTTCTCGGGTAGGGCTGCGTTCCAGGGCTCTGTGTGCATCCGGGGGGAACACATGGTGACAGGGCAGAAGCCGGCGAGCCGGCTCAGGGCGGTGCCGCCGCGCCTGTGGATGGCGCTCGTTCTGCTGATCCTGGCGGTGGTGTTCATCGTGCAGAACCAGCAGGACGCGACCATCCAGCTCTTCATGATCGTGCTGGTCGCCCCGTTGTGGATCACTCTGGTGGTCTGCACCGCGATCGGGATGGTCATCGGCGCGCTGATGGGCCGCCGGGGCGGATGAAACAGGTCACAGGCGTCGGCCGACGGTGAGGACGGCTGACCAGTGGCGGGTGAGCCGTCCGTCAGGGCGGGCGGCGAGGAGGCGGCGGATCTGCCGGTAGAGATGTTCGCGCTTGTCCGGCTCCATGGCGATGTGGCCGGAGAACGTGTCGAGCAGGGCGAGATACTCGTCCGCCGTGTAGCGCAACGCCCATACGTAGAGCTTCGTCCCGACCACCGTGAAATGTCCGGAGGCGTCGAACTCGGCGGCCATGGGGTCGTCCTGCTCCTCGGGCGTCGGCCCGGGCCACGGGCCGTCGTGGCCTTCGCCGATCTCTTCGTAGGTCTTCTGGATCTCGGTGAAGAACGGGTCGAAGTCCGACGGCATCGCGTGGTCGGCGTTCCACACGGCCAGGTGACCGCCCGGGGTGAGGAGGGAGGCCGCCTTGGCGTACTTGACCTCCGGGTCCACCCACTTCCAGGCCGTGGCCGCGTACACGAGGTCGAAGCGGTCCCGCGGCTCCCAGTCCTCGAACGACGACGTGATGACGGAGACGCCGGAGAATCCGGCGAGCCGGCGTCGCGCCTCGGCGGCCAGGGCGGCGCCGAGTTCGACCGCGGTGATCCGGAACCCCATCCGGGCCAGCGGCAGCGTGGCCTTCCCCGGGCCGCAGCCGACTTCGAGCAGGTGGGCGGAGGGGGTGACCCCGGTGACGTCCAGCAGATCGGCGTAGAGCTCGGCGGGGTAGTCGGGGCGTGCGTCCTGGTAGGTGGCGGCCGCCCGGTCGAAGGTGGCTCGGAGATCGCGGGACATGCTCCCCATCCTGGCAGCGCCGCGCCGGTGACCGGGAGTGGCCGGGTGGCCCTCGCCTGGTGCGGTCGGAAAAATCCTGAGGTGAGCTGTAGTGGAGAGCCTCTCCCGTTCGTCAATCCGACGAAAGACAGCGAAACGACCGAACACACGACAGGAGCAGCCCGATGAAGTACCTCATGCTGGTGTGCACCGATCCCGACTACAAGCCCGGCCAGGACGAGGGGGCCCCGGACGTGGAGGACTGGGTCAAGGAGATGGACGGCAAGGGCATCCGGCTGATGGGCGAGCGCGTCCGCCCGGTGAGCGACGCGACCACCGTCCGCGTCCGCAACCGTGAGGTGCTGCTGACCGACGGTCCGTACGCGGAGACCAAGGACCAGATCGCCGGCTTCGACGTCATCGACTGCGCCGACCTCGACGAGGCCATCGAGGTCGCGTCCAAGCACCCGATGGCGTGGGCCGGGATGATCGAGCTGCGTCCGTTCTGGACGGACGGCGAGGACTAGCCGCAGGTGAAGGACGAGATCGCCGGGATCTACGCCGACGGGTGGAGCCGGATCGTGGCCACCATGATCCGGTTCACCGGCGGCGACTGGGACCTGGCCGAGGAGTGCGCGCAGGACGCGTTCACCAAGGCGCTCCAGAAATGGCCGGAGTCCGGGGTGCCCGACCAGCCGCTGGCGTGGCTGACCACCACGGCCCGTCACCGCGCGATCGACCGGATGCGCCGCGCGGCCGGCGAGGCGGCGAAGCTGCGGGAGGCGGCCGCCATGGAACCACCGCCCTACCTGCGCGACAGCGAGATCCCTGACGAGCGCCTGGAGCTCATGTTCACCTGCTGCCATCCGTCACTGAACCTCGATGCCCAGGTGGCGCTGACCCTGCGGAGCCTGACCGGCATGAGCACCGCCGAGATCGCGCGGGCGTTCCTGGTGCCCGAACGCACCATGGGCCAGCGCATCTTCCGCGCCAAGCAGAAGGTCGCGCACGCGGCCATCCCCTTCCGGGTGCCGCCCGCGCACCTGCTGCCCGACCGCCTCCCCGCCGTGCTGCACGTGCTCTACCTGCTGTTCAACGAAGGGTACGGAGATCCGGCGAAGGCCCGGCTCTGCCAGGAGGCCATCCGCCTCGCCCGGGTGGTGACGGCGCTGATGCCCGACGAACCCGAGGCGCAGGGCGTGCTCGCGCTGATGCTGCTGCACGACGCCCGGCGACCGGCGCGCGTGGACGCGGCCGGAGACCTGGTCACCCTCGACGAGCAGGACCGCACGCTGTGGGACCAGGCGCGGATCGCGGAGGGCGCCGCGATCTGCGAGCGGGCGCTGCGCCGGGGCCGCGCCGGGCCGTTCCAGCTCCAGGCGGCCATCGCGGCGTGCCACGCGACCGCGCCGCTCGCCTCCCGGACGGACTGGCCGCAGATCGCCGGACTGTACGCGGAGCTCGCGCGCATCGCGCCGAGCCCGATCGTGGAGCTGAACCGTGCCGTGGCGATCGGCATGGTCAGCGGGCCCGAGGCGGCGCTCCGCCTGGTCGACGGGATCACCGGGCTCGACGGCTATTACCTGTTGCACGCCACCCGTGCTGAACTGCTGCGACGCGCGGGCCGCGGGCAGGAGGCGGAGGGACACTACCGGGCGGCGCTCGACCTCGCGCCCACCGACGCGGAGCGTCGTTTCCTGCGCGGCCGGCTACAGCAGCCGTAGCCGCCGCATCGCGTCCTCCTCGATGCGCGAGAGTTCACGGAGGATGGCCCCGGCCTGCTCCAGGTGCGCCGCGTCGCCGCTCTCCCCCGCCTTCGCGATCAGGCCGGACACGTCCGTCCACAGGACGGCGGCCTCCGCGTACAGCCGGTGACCCGCGCGGAGGTTGCCGTCGTCGATCAGCCCGGCGCACTCTTCGAGGAAGTCGCGGTAAAGGACGCGGAACAGGGCGCCGCCGGTGCCGGCCTGCTCCATGAGGAGGGCGGCCCGCGGCAGGTCCCGCGCCGGGTCGTCGGCGCGGAGCAGCCATCGGGGCACCTGTTTGGCGGCTTTCGCGATGCCGCGGTGACCCAGGTTCGCGATGGGCGCGGCGAGGAAGGCGTCGGCGCAGTCCCTGATGGCACCGGCGAGCTGCTCCTGCCAGGGCGGCGTCGGGTGAGGCGGCAGGGTGATGGTGAAGGACCGGTGCCGGGCGGTCATCGGGCCGCGTTCGGCCCGCGCCCTGGCGAGGCCGGCCCGGCTCGTGCGCACCGCTCCGCCCTGCTGGCCGGTGTCCACGAGGTGGACGTCCTGCTCGTCGTAGCCGTACATGGCGACGACATGGCCGCCGAAGTGCACCTTTGTCGAGAAATAGTCCAGATGGTACGAGTCGAGCTGGAGCCCGACCGGCCGGCCGGCGTCGATGGGGGCGGCCACGTTCTCCCACGCCTTGCGCGGTGAGGCGGTCTCCTGCACCGTCAACGTCAGCCCCAGCCTGGCCGCCAGGTTCCTGGTCAGCTCGAAAGGCTTGACGCGGCCGCCGAGGAACGGGAACGGCATGCTCTTGCCGTCCCAGTAGACGAAGGACAGTCCCGACCCCAGCCCGAACAGCAGAGGTTCGGACAGGTCGAGCCCTTCGTGCCGCAGCAGCACCCCGAGCGCCGTCGTCTCGCAATGGTGCAGGCCGCGGGCCTCGATGTCCTTGACGATGGTCATGCGCCGCTCTCCTCGTGTCCGGTCACCAGCATGGGGCCTCCCCCCGTGGGAGAGTCCAATCGGCCTACGATCACGCAATGATCAGGAGACCGACAGACACCTGGCGCGCACATGTCGCCGACTTCGCCGCGCCCTATCCGGAGCCGTTCGTGGCGGCGGCCGAACGGGTCCTGACGTCTTTCGAGGCCGAGGTACGGCGCTTCGGCGCGCCCTCCGACGACGAGGTCCTCGCGGCGATCCGGCGGGTGGTCGAAGGGCTCAACGCCGTGGACGGGACGCACGACCACGACTTCGACACCGTCGAGCGGGAGGAGTTGTGCGAGTTCGTCGACGACGTGCTCACCGAGGCGGGGATAGACCTCGACGTGCTCGCGGCCCGTCGCGGCATCAAGCGGTTCGAGCTCACGGACGAATGGCGCGACTGGTGACCCACCCCTTCTTACCGAACCCCGCACGCGCCCGGGACAGCCGCGTCTGGGACCTGTTGTGCGTCGGGATCGCCGTCGGGGTCGTCTCGTGGGGCGCCGTCGGCGCCTGGACGGCGGTCACGGTCGGGAACTACCCGTGGAACAAGTGGATCCCGTTCGCCTACGGTGCCACCAAGGGCGTGCTCCTCGGCCTGCTCGCCGCCGCCGGCGCCCTCGCCGTGCTCCGTACCGGGCGGCGCTTGCCGGTGTTCGTCCTCGCCTTCGTCGGCGGCGGCCTCCTCGGCACGGTGCGAGATCTTCTCGGCCCCCCGGCCCCCATGCTGTACTTCTCGGACCCTCTTCCGGCCGAGCGGTGGTACTGGACGACGACGATGCTGCTGCACTGGGCGGGCAAGGTGGCGCTGCCCGCCGTCGTCTGCGCCGCGGCCCTGACCCTGCTGGCGGCCCGCCCGTACCGGCCGCGCCAGTCGACCGCGGCCGGTGCGGCGCTCCTGCTCGCGGGCTTCGCGCTGCTCCTGCTGCCGACGATCGCCTCTTCTCTCGCACCAGAGATCCAGGGCAACGGTGAGCATACGAACCAGGAAGTCTGGGCGTTCCTGCGCTGCTGGGCCCTCGGGATGCCGGTGCTGGCGGCAGGGGCGGTCCGTTTCTCCTCGCATCTCGCCGGTCGCGGAAGGGCCGGCCGGCTTGACAGGGGTGGAGGCTAACCGTTAGCTATAGAGGCTAACGGTTAGGGGGTCGCGATGCGGCAAGAAGTGGTGCTGGCGATGCTGGCCAAGGAGCCCTCCTACGGCTACCAGCTGCGTGCGCGGCTGCGGGACGCGCTCGGTCCTCTCGGTGAGGCGATGAACGCCGGGCAGGTCTACGTCACGCTCACCCGGCTGGAGAAGGCCGGCCTCATCGCGGTCGAGGAGACCGCCGGCGGCGCCGACCGGTCGGATCGCAAGGTGTACGCGCTCACCCCCGACGGCCAGCAGCGGGTCGCCGAGTGGATCGCCGAGGTCAGCTGGCCCAAGCCCGACCTCGCGGAGTTCCATCTCAAGCTGATCGCGGCCGCGTCGGCCCGGCTGGCCGACCCGCTCGCCGTCGTCGACACCCAGCGCCGTGAGTTGCTGCGCCGGCTGCGTGACGTCCAGCGCGCCGCCATGGCCGAGCCGGACCGCTCCGACCCGGCGCTGCTGCTGGAGGGCATCGTGCTCCGGCTCCAGGCGGACCTGCGCTGGCTGGAGGCATGTGAGAAGGACTGGACCCATCGAAGGAGTGGATCGTGACCATCGCCGCCGACCCGCCCGTGCTGTCCGCCCGCGGGTTACGTAAGGAGTACGGCACGGGGGACGGACTCGTGCGCGCCGTCGACGAGGTCGATCTCGACATCCGCGCCGGGGAGACGGTGGCGATCATGGGGCCCAGCGGCTGCGGGAAGTCCACGCTGCTGCACCTGCTCGGCGGTCTGGACCGGCCTTCGGGCGGCGAGGTGTCGCTGAACGGCCGCCGCGTCGACGACCTCAGCGAGAAGGCCCTGTCACGGATGCGACGGACCGACGTCGGCTTCGTCTTCCAGTCCTTCCACCTGATGGAGGAGCTCACCGCCGTGGAGAACGTCGAGCTGGCGGCGCTCCTGGCCGGACGCTCGCCCCGGGCCGCCAGACGGCGTGCCGAGGAGTTGCTGGAGCGGGTCGGGCTCGCCGGCAGGTCCGGCTTCCTGCCTTCCACGCTGTCCGGCGGCCAGCGGCAGCGGGTCGCGGTCGCCCGCGCGCTGAGCAACGAGCCGCTGGTCGTCCTCGCCGACGAACCGACCGGAAACCTGGACAGCGCCGCCACCCTGGACGTCCTCCAGCTCTTCGAGGGCCTCCACGCAGCCGGCCAGACGCTGGTCATCGTCACCCATGACGCGCGGATCGCCGCCACCGCGGACCGGTTGCTCTCGATGCGCGACGGCGCGTTGGTGGACGAGACCTGGTTGACCGGCGGCACCACCGGGCGGCTCGGCGCCCTCGCCGGGCTGGAGGACTGAAGGTGATGGGCCGCATCCTGCTCGTGGGCCGCCTCGCCGTGCGCGACCTCCGGCGGCGCCGCGTCGAGGCCGTGCTCATGCTGCTCGCCATCATGGCGGCCACCACGACGTTGACACTCGGGCTCGTCCTGCGCGACGCGGCCGCCCATCCGTACCAGAGCACCCGGGAGACGACCGCCGGTCCCGACGTGGTGGCGGGCGCAAGCCGGCCGTCGGAGCTTCCCCTCCTGGAGGAACTGGCCGGCGACCCCGACGTCGTCGACCACGGCGGACCGTACCCGGTCACCGCGGCGAAGCTCCAGGCGTCCCGGCGGACGTCAGACGTGCAGGCCGTGGGACGCGACGCCACACCCGCGTCGGTCGACCAGCCCGAGCTGGTGGAGGGCAGCTGGGTCAGCGACGGCGGCGTGGTGGTCGAAGCCGCCTTCGCCCGTGCGTTCGAGCTGCGCGTCGGCGATCCGGTCACGCTGAGCGGCCGGTCGTTCGAGGTCGTCGGTGTCGCGGTCACCGCCTCCATGGCGCCCTATCCGGGCGGGTCGTGCCTGGTCGCCGCCGGTTGCCTGCACGGCGTCGTGCCCGACGACAGGGCCCTGCCCGCGGGGTTGTCGCACAATCCCGGCCTCGTCTGGCTCACCCAGGCGGACGTGCGGGGCCTCGCCGCGGGACCGGACTCGCTGTCGTACGTGATGAACCTGAAGCTGGCCGACCCGGGCGAGGCCCAGGCGTTCGCCGACACGAAGCATGGCGATCTGCCCATGCAGCCCTGGCAGACCATCCTCGACGACGCGACCGAGCTCGCCGAGGACTCCCAGATCCTGCTGCTGATCGGAGCCTGGCTGCTCGGCCTGCTCGCCGTGGCCAGCCTTTCGGTGCTGGTCGGCGGCCGGATGGCCGATCAGACCCGGCGCGTCGGGCTCCTCAAGGCAGCCGGCGGCACCCCGGGCCTGGTCGCCGCCGTGCTGCTCGCGGAGTACGTCCTGGTGGCCGCCGTCGCGGCCGCCGCCGGTCTGACGATCGGCTCGCTGACCGCTCCGCTGCTCACCGAGCCCGGTGCCGGCCTGGTCGGCAGCGCGGGCACGCCGTCGATGACGTGGTCGACGGCCGCCTCCGTGACCGCCGTGGCACTCGGGGTCGCGCTGGTCGCGACCGTCGTCCCGGCCGTGCGCGCGGCCCGCTCCAGCACCGTCGACATGCTGGCCGACTCGCCACGCCCACCCCGCCGCGTCGGCTGGCTGATCGCGATCTCCGCGCGACTGCCCGTCCCGCTGCTCCTCGCCTCGCGGATCGCCGCCCGCCGGCCGCGACGGGTCGCGCTGGCCGTGGCCAGTATCGCGATCACGGTCAGCGGGATCTACGTCCTCCTTGTGCTCGACGCCTTCCTCGGCGACCAACCACTCGCCGGAGGATATGACGACTCCCAGGTGGCCGTGCTGCGCCACGTGCTCCTGGTCTGGACGGTCATCCTGCTCTCCCTCACGGCGGTCAACGCCGTCGTCATCACCTGGGCGACGGTGCTCGACAACCGGCGCTGGTCCGCACTGGCGCGCGCCCTCGGCGCCACCCCTCGCGAGGTGAGTACGGCACTGACCGCCGCGCAGGTGCTGCCCACGCTCGCCGGCGCCGTCTTGGGCGCCTTCCCGGGAGGCTTCGCGCTGTTCGCCGCGGTGAACGCGATCAGCGGCGGTGACAGCGGCAGGGCCACGCTTCCCGCGCTCTGGCAGCTACTCGCCCTGGTGCTGGCGGCCGTCCTCGTGGTGGCGGCGCTCACCTCCGTCCCGGCCCGACTCGGCGCCCGCCGCCCCGTGACCGAAACCCTCCGGACCGGCTGAGTGACGCCGTGCCCTACGCGGTACGAGGGCGCTCCACGGCGGGTTCGGGGCGGTGCACGCCGCGCGGCCGGTACGCGAGAGCGTCCGCGACGCCCGCGAGGTCGGACAGCAGCCAGAGGATCGCCAGCCACATCTCGGTCCCCTGCAGCCCAGGCACGGTCGCGGCGACGCCGGCCGTGGTGGGGTGCGGGGCCTGGAACCCGAAGCCCTGGCCGTCGGTCCAGTGCCCGAGCGCGTCGGTGAGCAGGGTCCTGGCCAGGGTCGTCACCTCTTCGGCGCGGTAGCCGGTGTGCCGGGTCAGCCACAGCGGGTGCGCGATGTCGAGGATGTCGCAGGCGTTCTGCCGCTCCGGGCGGACGTACCGCGGGTCGCGGGCGTGCCGCAGCACGGTGTCGACGACCCGCTCCGGGTACGGCAGCGGCACCCCGAACTGGGCGAAGGTGCCGCGCGACGCGCGGTAGAAGCCGTTGACGATCCGCAGCAGCCCGTCGATCGGCCGCGCCGAACCCCACATCCCGGTGTCCGGATCGGCGCGCGTGAGCAGCCATCCGAACAGGGCCTCCGTGGCCCCGGGGCGCCCCCGTCCGTCGTTCCACAGCATGGCGGTGCCCAGGATGTCGACCCAGTGCCCCGCCCCCCAGGCGTCCCGCGTCCAGGGCAGGCTCTCCACGAAGGCGATCAGGTCGCCGGCCTCCATGTCGGCGACGGGCCGGACCGGCGCGGGGAACCGGCTGCCCAGCAGGTCGAGCGCATAGCCGACGCACAGGACGTGGTAGCCGACATCCGGATCGGACAGCCCCGGCTCGGGCCGTGGGCCGCCATCCGGCGTCTCCGCCAAGCCTGGATCGGGCCTTTTCTGGCTGCCGTCCGCGAGCAGCGTCCCCACCAGGCCCGTCGCCGGGTCCTGCCAGGATCGCAGCCGGTCGGCCTGCTCGTCCGCCGGCATCGGGCCGGGGGCCCGGCCGAGCAGCAGGTCGGCGATCTCGATCGCGTCGCACTGGGCGCGGACGGTGACGGCCGCGCCCGGCCGGTCGACGAACGCCCCGCCGAGGAGCCGGGGGTCGAAGCAGCGCGCCAGGACGTCCTCCGCCTGCTCACGCGCGGTCTCCGCGAACCCCGCCACCGCAGTGGCCAGGTCGCCGGCCGGCGGCTGCAACCCGGGAACCCGCCAGCGCAGCACCTTCGCCGGGTTGCCGCCGACGATCGCGCCGGCCGGGACGTCCTTGGTGACGACCGCGCCGGCCCCGATCACCGCGCGGTCGCCGACGGTCACACCGTCCAGGACGACCACGTGGGAGCCGATCCAGACATCGTCCCCGATCTCGATGCCCCGGCTGGTGAGCGGCTGCCGGAAGACCTCGACGTCGGGGTCGGACATCGTGTGGTTGAACCCCAGCAGCGAGGTGTGGGCGCCGATCCGGACCGCGTCGCCGAGCCGCACGTCGCCCCGGACGACGGTGTAGGGGTTCATGGAGCAGTCGCGTCCCGTCCGCACCGAGCCGCTCAGGTAGGCGCCGGCGGCGACGTAGGTGCGCGGGCCGAGCCGCAGCTCCTCGTTCTGCACCGAGGCGAGCTCGGAGACGAAGCACCTCTCGCCGAACTCGTAGCCGGCGTGCCGTCCGGTGAGAGCGCGCTGGAGTTCGAGCTGCCTGTCCTGTTCTTCCTGACCGGCTTCGTCCCAGAAGGACCAGGGTGAGTAGTCGTGATGGTGACGGGCGAACGGGGCGTCGCCGTCGAGAGCGGTGGTGCCCATGCCAACCCCCGGGAAAGCGTTTGCCTACACGCTAACCCATGGCTCGCGGCCACGATCATGGCCCGGCTTCGATGGGATACGCTCGTCCTCCTCCCGAGCGTCCGAGGAGCGTGACCGCATGAGGCGCTACAGGAACGGCCGGCTCGCCGCGGTTCTCGCCGGTCTCTACGCCGGTCTGGTGATGCTCCTCGGCATCCCTTCGGCGGTGATCCTGCTGACCGTCCAGGACCCGATCCTGCTGTCCGGCTTCGCCCTCATGGTCATCACATTCCCGCTCGGGCCCCTCATCTGGTGGGGATGGCACTGGGTCCCGCCACAACTGGACAACCCCGTACTGCTCATCGTGCTGCTCACCGGAGCGGGCCTGCTGCAGGCGTATCTGCTCTGGCGCGTCGCGCGTGGCCCCGTGATCTCGGACTGATGCCACGCGGGCGCCCCGTCCCGGGACGGGGCGCCCGTGTCGCGTCAGAAGTCGTCGGCGGTGCGGATCCGGTCGCGGACCCAGACACCGGCCTCCTTGAGCCGGCTCGTCCCGGCGAACGATCCGCTCGGGCAGGTTCCGGTGGTGAAGACGGCGCCCGTACGGAAGTCGTCCGAGAAGTTCCAGTTCACCCAGCTGATCTTCTTCTGGGCCATGAGGTCGAGGTACTGCTGCGACCTGGCGAAGTTGTTGGCCCCGTCGCCGGACGAGGTCTGGGTGCCGAACTCGGTCACGAAGACCGGCAGCCGGTCGGCGGCCCGGGACAACGTGTTCAGGTACAGGCTGTCGTGCGAGGCCGCGTAGAAGTGGAACGTGTACATGATGTTGGCCGCGTTGACCGGGTTGTTGATGATCTCGGTCTCGTTGCCGCCGGCGGAGACGCCGAGTGACGACCAGCCGCGGGTGCCGACCAGGATCGGGGCGTCGGCGTCGTGCTGCCGGATCACCGGGATGAGCTGGTGCGCGTAGTCGCGGATGACGGGCCAGGTGACGGCGTCGCCGTTCGGCTCGTTGGCGATCTCGTACAGGACGTTCTTCTTGCCGTCGTGCCGCTGGGCGATCTCGGTGAAGAAGGTCTTGGCCCGGCTGAGGTTGTACATCGGGTCACCCGGGGTGAGCATGTGCCAGTCGACGATCGCGTACATCCCGCGGGCGGTGGCCATCTCGATCAGGGAGTGCACCCGGTCGGTGAACAGCCGGGGGTTGGTCTCGTACCCGCCCTCCTGGATGTACATCGAGATGCGCAGGACGTCGGCCTTCCAGTCGTTCGCCAGCGCGTCGAGCGAGGCGCTGTTGAGGCACTGGTCGTACCACTGGATGCCGTGGCTGCTCATGCCGCGCAGCTGGATCTGCTTGCCGTTCTCGTTGCAGAGCTTGATGCCGCACACCCGCAGCTGCCCGTTGGCCTGGACCGGGGTGCCGCCGCCGCTGCCTCCCGTGGGGGTCCCGAAGACCTCCAGCTCCCAGAGGGAGTAGCCCCACTGGGTGCCGCGCTGCGTGCCGTACACCCGCACGTACCGGCCGCTGCCGCTGACCGTGAGGTCGTCGGTCCCCCCGTCGCCGGAGGCGGTGGAGTAGACGTCGCTCCAGGTGGAGCCGTCGGGCGAGGTCTGCACCCGGTACGCCCTGGCGTGGGCGACCTCCCAGGTCAGCCGTACCCGGGAGATGGCGTGCGCGGCGCCGAGGTCCACCCGGATCCACTGCGGGTCCACCCCCTCGGCGCTGGCCCACCGCGTGGACGCGTTGCCGTCGACCGCCTTGTCCGGCTCCAGACCGGCGGCCTCGACCGAGGAGGCCGTGACGGGCCTGCCCTGCGACACCAGCGGGTCGGCCACGGCCGCGCTCGCGCCGGAGGGCACCATCAACGGCGCCACCAGCGCGGCCACGACCGCGAAGATCCTCGCACCTGCACTTCGCCTCACGAACGACTCCGATTCTCCGGGCGTATTCGGTTAGGAAAGTTTCTTAACGTGCGGCGCAGCATAGGTTGACACGGAACCCTCACACAAGGCCCAAGTTCCAGAAAAGGACGTCGGTCAGCGTCAGCCGAGCCCTCGTAGGAGGACGACTGATACCCGCCATCCGCAGCCCGGGATCCCGCCCCTCAAGGGTGATCGTCCCACCCAATGCGGCGGCGGCCTGCTGCCGGTCCGGTTCCTGCCGGCCGGTGACACACCAGCCGGCACCGGCGATAAATTGAATTTCTCACCGCCCGCTATACCTGACGCCCGGCCGGACAAATTGCCGACCATTCCAGTTGCGGTAACGACTTGGCCACTCTTAGCTATCCGCCATTCCGTCCCGGCCGATCGCATGTCAAATTCGAGGGCGTCATGCCGACAGGGGAGGGGTCGCATGCAAGAATTACCCACGCTCACGGTCTCTATGATCGGCGCCCCGGGTTCCGGAAAATCCACTTATCTGCATGCGCTGTACGCGACGATGACGCGCGGCGTCGGCAATTGCAACCTTCACGAAGTCACCAACAATGCCGATGTCCAGATCCTGGAGAGCTGGCATGACCTGGGCCAGGGCACTTCGCTGCCGCAGACGTCGGTCAAGCCGATCAGTTACCGATTCGTCTTCTCGCGGGAGATGAATCCGTCGGCGCTGCTCGACTGGACCGATTTCCGCGGGGGCGCGCTGCACGATTTCGTCGGCGTGGACGGCTCGCTCGACACACAAACGCTGCTCAACAAGATATCGCTTTCCCAGGCCATCTTCGTGACGCTCGACGGGGAGCACTTCCGTAAGCCCGTGACCCCCGAACGCCGCGAACCACTGGCCCGCGCGATGGTCACCCACCGCATTTCCAGTGTGATCACGGAAACTCTCACCCGCAGGACCGCGCGCGGGCTCGCGTGGCCGTCGATAACCATCCTCATCACGAAGGCGGACCTCATCGACTGGGGCGGCGGCCCGGGGCGGACCCTGACCGGCGTCGTCGACGAGGTCAGGAACCTGCTGCCGGTGGCCTTCCAGCCGCGCGTGTGCACCGCCGTCTGCCCCGTCACGGTCGGTCCCCTGCAGACGTTGCCGGACGGCAACGTCCGGCCGGACGGCGTGGACCCGAACGACGTCCACCTGCCGCTCATGTTCACCATGACGCACTACTACCGGACCGCCGCCCACCTGGACGATCAGCACCTGGGGAAGCTCGCGGCCGAGCGCGGCAGCCTCAAGGAGCGGCTGGCCGCGTTGCCCCAGAGCAGCCGGCGCGCCGTACGCGACCAGCGGCTACGGCTGGAGCAGGAGCTGCGGGCGGTCGAAGCGGAGATCGGCCACAACCAGCGCCGTTACGACCAGTCCACCCAGGCGATCTCCGCGCTGGCCGCACGGCTCGGCAACCTGCGCGTGTTCGAGGGCGGGTCGCCGGCCCGCTGGGCGGCCGGCCGCCGTGCCTGAGCAGACCTGGGCGCCGGTGGTCTTCGGCCGTACCGCCGGGGCCGACGTGTGGTGGCGGGTCCGCCCGCCGGGCGCCGACCGCCAGTGGCTGGAGAACGCCATCCACACCGTCATCGCCGGCGGCAGGCGACTGGAGGGCCGTCCCCGCTTCCTCATCACCGTCCGGCCGGGCGCGCGGCTGGTGGGAGTGGCCTGCCGGGCGATCGAGCTGAGCCGGTCGATGCACACCGACGGCAGCAGGGAGATGTACTGCTTCGTCGGCTGGTTCTCCGCCGCCGACAGCGGCGGTCCCGAGCTCCCGGACCTGTACGACCACTACCCCGCCTGGGCCGGAGCCGTCTACGAACGCCACATGGAGCCCGTCTGGAACGCTCCTGTCAGCGCGGTGCGACGGCCCGACCCCGGCCGGCCGGGCCCGCCACCGTGGCCGGTCGCCCCGCCGCCTCCGGTCGATCCGCACCTCGTGCTCCCGCCGGTGATCCACGTGAACGACTGGGACATCGTGTGGAACCACGCCCTGGCGAGCCCCGCCCCGGCCAGTGTCATGCTCGGCTGGAGCGCGGCGGGGCGGCCCGGTGCCGGCGTCACCCACCTGGGCGTACTCGACCGCGGCGTCCCCCGTCTCGACCGCTCCGGCCCCTTGGAGCCTTCAAAGCGCGTGGGCCCCGTCGACCCCCACCCCCTGGAGCACCCCGAACGCCGACCACCACCGCCGGTCGCCGGAACCCCCGGGCCACCCCGCAAGAACGGATCGTCCCCGATCCTGCTCGGCGGCGCGGCCGTGTTCGTCCTGCTGGTCGTCGGCGTGGCCGTCTCCTCGCGCGCCCCGCTGGAGGCGTCGGCCCCCGAGCCCGCCACCCGGTCAACCGTCCCGGCGGCGCCGAAGCGTCCGCAGACCGGGCGAAGGATCGTCAACCAGCCCCTCACCCTCAAGGACCAGGCCGGGAAACGGCTCGTCCCCGGCTTCGAAACCGGCAAGGGCCCGTGGGTGAGCTACCGCCGCGGAACCGGCGTCTCGCTGGAGTTCGCCCCGAAGACCCCCATCCTGACCGGCACGGCCCGCACCCTCCCCGGATGCCGGAAGGCCGACATGTACCCGCACCCGGCGCCGCACGTCGCGACCGGCCTCCACGAGGTGACCTGCCTGATGATCGGCGAAAAGGGCCGGCTCATCGGAATCAGGGTGACGGAGCAGGGAGAGCGGACCGCGCGCATGACCGCGTACGTCTGGAGATCCGCGCAAGAGCCCGACGAAGAGATGGCGAGGCATGGTGGACGCTTCTGAGATTCAGGCCAGGATCAACGCCGTGCTGGACGCCCGCCGGGCGCGGCAGGCACAGGCGGAGGAGTCGTACACGGCCTGGGAGGCGCTGCGGCAGGCGTTCGCCGACCTGGTGGTCCTGGCCGAGGAGGCCAGGCGCGACGCCGCGGCCCACGAGCTGAGCCCCGGGCTGAACACCGCCCTGCGGGCTTTCCTCGACGAGGGCGACGCCCGGTCCGTGCTGGCGGAGCTGACCGAGGCGGCCGGGCAGCTGCAGGCGGTCCGGGGACGCACCTCGCGGACGACGCTCAACATCGGCGTGGTCGGTCAGACCCAGATGGGCAAGAGCACGCTGCTCCGGGCGATCTCCGGGCTGGACCGCCTGCCCGTCGACGTCCTGCCGACCTCGCGGGACTCGCTGCCCACCACCGCGACCCGCAGCCGGATCTCCAACTCGGACACCGCACGCGCGGAGGTCGTGCTGCGGGACTTCGCCGAGTTCAGGGACGTCTATCTCAGGCCGCGCCACGACGCCCTGGGGCTGAGCCTGCCGTACACGATCACGGAGTTCGCCCGCTACCGCTATCCGGCCTGGGAGGACTACCGGAGCGACCCCCGATCGGCCGGCCGGGACCTCACCGCCGCCCCCGAGCACCTGCGCCGGCTCCACGAGGCGCGGGCGTCGCTGCGCTCCTACGAGCCGCACCTGGTCCGCGACCAGGTGCGGGAGATCCCGCTCGACCAGGTGGCCGCGCACGTCTCCTATCCCCCGGCCTCGGGCCCGGTGGACGCGCCGCGCCCCTACCTGGCCGTGCGCGACGTCCGGATCTACTGCCCGTTCCCGAACAATCCCGTACGCGACCTCACGCTGATCGACCTCCCCGGCACGCAGGAACGGGGCATCGACGTGGCCCAGCAGTTCATGCAGGACCTGCGGAACGAGGTGGACCTGCTGCTGCAGATCAAACGGCCCCGGCAGACCACGGTGCACTTCAGCGAGAGCGACACCGAGATCCAGCGGCTCGCGCGCGCAGCGAGCGCCGGAGCGGCCATCGGCGACTTCATGATCATCTTGCTCAACCACGACGCCGAGCACACCGACCTGACCAGGAGCCAGTTCGACACCGCGACCCAGCAGGCCCGCGGCGCCGTGGGCATGCACGGCATCCAGGTGCTGACCGCCGACGTCGTCCAGGAGCACGAGGTGCGCGAGCGCGTGCTGGTCCCCGTCCTGTCGCATCTGGCCGCGCGGCTGGCCACGATGGACCAGGCCGCGTTCGGCGCGGCGCGGGAGGGCACGGAGGCGGCCGGGCGCCGCGCGGTCGAGGCGGTCGCCGGCCTGGCCGAGGCGCTGCGGCGGGAGAACGTCGCCCTGCCCACGGAGGACGCGCTCGTCAGCGAGCTCGTGACGCGGCTCCGCCGCGGGCTCTCGGACGCCCTCGGCGACATCGCGGACGACTACCTGCGGCGGGTGCAGGAAGGCAGGCGGACGGACGAGCTCGACGCGGCGGTGGAGAAGGCCGTCGAGGAGGTCAGGGCGTGGATGGCCGCCGGGTTCGGCCACAGCGCCCCCGGCGAGTGGCTCAGCGAGGTCCGCTCCGACGCCAAGATGCTCCGGCTCGACACCGTGGAGCAGGAGTTCATCCGCAGCCGCCACTACGTGTCCGACACCTTCAAGAAGGTCGTGGACGCCTCCATGGACCAGGCGATCGTCGAGCTGCAGCAGCAGGTGACGGAGGCGTTGTGGAGCCATCTGCCGGAGGAGACGCTGCCGGAGCGGCGCTCGCTGACGGTGCTGGCCGAGTCGCTGCGCGGCGACGGGCACGTGGCCCTCGCCACGACCGTGGCCGACCTGGCCGACCTGAGCACCGGCTACGGGGTCCGGAGCCTGTTCCTGCGGATCGTGCAGCCCATCGTGATGGACATCGACGTCAGGGGGAAGATCCCCGGCGGCCACGCGCGGGAGGGCAGCTCGTACGACCCGCCGCGTGAGGACGCCCGGCGTACGGACCCGGACGACGACGTGCCCACCTGGGCGAGGAAGAAGGGAACCGGCTCGGACTCCAGGCCGGCTCCCGAGGAGGACTTCGTCGACCACAGGACCGAAGGGCTGACCGTGGAGGCCGCGCTGAAGGTGGTGTCCACCCGGCAGCGCGCGGAGGAGACCGCGCAGTGGGTGTCGGAGACGCTCACCGACATGGTCGAGCAGGCGCTCGGCCGCCTGCGGGAGGAGCTGGAGACCGAGTCGGCGACGGCCGTCCGCGCCCTGTACGCCTGCGCGGACCAGTTCTTCGACGGTGTCCTGCGCGGGCAGCGCACCAAGCAGGAGTTGCGGGACCTGTGCCGGGCCGCGCTCGACCGTACGCCGCCCGGCGACGGACCCGCCAGGCTGGCGGCGCTGCTGCGGGCCCTGGCCGCGGGCGGCACAGCCGTGCGCGACAGCTATGACGCGTACGAGCGCGCGTCGATCGGCTGAGGGTGCGCGACGCTCATCCGTTTCACAGGCACCGCTCAGCACTGGTGAAACAGAGTGTGATGTACGACACTCCTCCTAGAACACTGTTTTAGAACCGTGTTCTGGCGCTTTCGGCGCCCGGAGCCGCGGAGGAGAAGTCATGGTCAAGGCCGTCGCCCGCGAACGCCGCAGACTCGGATCCCCGCCGCCCGGCGGCATCAGCCCGACCGATCCCAACCCCTTCGGGTGGGGGCCGTTCATCGTCCTGTTCGTCGTCGGCATGGTCGATCGCATCGAAGCGAACCTGCTGTCCGGCGTACTGCCTCTGGTCCAGGCCGAATGGGGCTTCAGCGACACCGCGGCGGGATCCATCCCCACCGCCGCGGCGCTGGCCGCCACCCTCGTCGCCCTGCCCGCCGGCTACCTCGCCGACCGCTACAACCGCACCAGGATCCTGGGGATCGTGGTGCTCTGCTGGGCTCTGGCCACCCTCGGCACCGGCCTGGCCGCCGGGTTCGCCGTCTTCTACCTCATGCGGGTCCTGCTCGCCGCCGCCGAGAACATCGACAACCCCGCCGTCAGCAGCCTGCTCGCCGACTTCTACCCCGCCGCGACCCGCATGCAGGTGTACGGCTGGACCCGGATGACCTCCTACCTCGGCGGCGTCGGCACCCTGCTGGGCGGCGTCATCGGGCAGGCGTTCGGCTGGCGGGCGGCCTTCGTGCTGATGGCGATCCCCGGCGCGCTGACCGCCCTCCTCGTCTGGCGCCTGCGCGAGCCGGAACGCGGCCAGATCGACAAGATCATGGCCGCCGCGCCCGTACCCCGGCAGGACCCGGCACCACCGCGGGAAGCCGAGGCGAAACTGCTCTTCTGGCCCCAGCTCCGCCAGGTCCTGGCCACCCGCACCCTCGTCCTCGTCTCCGTCGGCGTGAGCATCCTCACCCTCGGCCTCGGCGGCGTCTACTACTGGCTGCCTTCCCTGATGGTCCGCGTCCTCGGCATGCAGACCGGCGTCGCCAGCAGCATCAGCGGCGGCGTCACCATCGTGGGCGTGCTGGCCGGCACCCTGATCGGCACCCACTTCGGGAAGCGGGTGCACGGCCGCGTCAAGGGCGGCCGGCTGCTCATCGGCGGCTCCGGCATCACCGTGGGCTCGGCTCTCCTCGGCGTCGCCCTGCTGATGAACTCGCCGGTGGCCATGGTGACCCTCATCCTGCTGGCCGTCACGATCTCCGCCACCGCCATCCCCACCTGCACGGCCTGCATCGCCGACGTGGTGGCGGCCAGGTCGCGCGGCGTCGGCTTCGCCGTCCTACAGCTGCTCCTGACGATCGGCGTCGCCTTCGGTCCGCTGATCATCGGCATGACCTCCGACGCCACTGGCTCCCTCCTGATGGCCATGTACGCGCTGATCGTGCCCATGATCCTGGGCGGCCTGGTGGTGCTGGCCGCCCGCGCCCCGTACGAGCGAGAGGCCGCCCGCGTCCTCGACGACGCCCGCCACTCCTGACCACCCCGTGTCTCTGGTCACTTTCCGTGGCGAGCGGGAGCCGCCTCCCAGACGAAGCCGTCCGGGTCGGTGAAGGGCCCGGCGTCGCCGCCGATGGCGAGCCGGTGCGATCCGGTGCCCTCGGGAGCGACGCCGGCGACCTTCGCCAGGGCACGCCTCTTGTAGAGCGACAGTGTGACGGGACTCGACGGGGTGGCGAGCTCGACGTACTTGCGGCCGTAGCTCTTCGCCACGGAGAAACCGCGGTCGACGTAGAACTTCTTGCTCGCGGCCACGTCTTCCACTCCCAGTTGGAGCACGATCTCGTCGATCTGCGTGGAGGCCGGGCCGGTGTCCTTCTTCGACGAGGAGGCGACCGTCCAGATCGCCCCGCCCGGGTCCTGGACGACACCGCCATACCCCCACAGCGACTTCGCGGCCGGCTTCAACGCCGTGGCACCGACGTCGACGGCGGCATCGATGAGACCGTTGACGGTGGCCGGCTGGGACACGACGAGCGACAGCGTGAATCCGCGGAAGCCGGTCGTCGGCGCCTCCGAGGCCCGCAGACGCAACCAAGCGTCCGAACCGGGAACAGTGGTGGTGAACCGGGTGGCCGCCGTGGGGTCGGCAACCTCTAGGGTGACGAATTCGATGGAAGCCATAGCAGTCACGCTAGACGCGGCCCGGTGATCCCCACTTCTCGAATCCTGATCGGTCTGGTCATGCCGGCTCCGGCCCACAGCGGGGACCGGCGCCGCGGCGCTCGCGGGTCAGCGTGGACGGCCGAGAGCGGCCTCGGCCAGATCGGTCCACTTATCGGCCGAGGAGTGAGGCACGACCACCCAGTCCTTCACCACCCTGCCCTGCCCCGTCGGATCGAACAGGGACGCCCCGGCCAACTGGAGCGCGGCCGCGTGCTCGGGGGTGTCCCTGACCAGCCGGAACACCATCGCGCCGTCACGCTGCAGGCTCGCGAACACCTTCCCCGCCTGGTCCTTGAGCGCGGGACGCCCCATCATCCTGGAGATCCCCACACCCAGATCAGCCAGCTCCGCGCCGACCTGCTGGAAATCCTCTTCCGCGCTCATCGTCAGTAGGCCCCGGAACTCCCTCGTGACGCGATCGTCTCGACCCCGCCTCCTGCAGCACGGCGATCATGCTAATCGTCCCGGCAGCACCGATCAAGGCCGGGCGCAAGGCGCCGGCTCGGCGATCCGCGCGTCCACATGACCACTACCAGCTCAGATCCCCACCATGATCACGATGGGTCACTGAAGTACTGGCCGGTCGTTCGCTCAACAGGCGCTCCACAGATTCTCAACATCGGCCTGGCTACCTTCGCGGTGTCCAGTACGACGAGCACCAAGGAGAACCCGATGCGAACGCTCAACACGATGGTCCTCGGTGCGGCGGTCGCCGCCGCGGCTCTGACCGCGGGCGCCCCCGCGCAGGCCGCCGTCCAGACCAGCGCCCAGACCTCCCCCACCACCGTCACCCCGGCCGCCGCGGCGACCGGCTCGACGGCGATGTCCTGCCGTGAGGTGCGTGTGTACCGTCCGGAGATGCGCAAGGGACACGTGGCCGCGACCGGCTGGTCGAGAGGCTGCTCCCGCAACCAGCGCACCAAGATCATGCTTCAGCGCAAGCGCTGGTACGGCTGGCAGAACATCTCCAGCGCCTCCTGGTACGGGGCCGGCAAGAAGACGTTGTACAAGGGCTGCAAGCGGGGAACCGTCTTCACCTACCGCCTGCAGGGCCAGGTCAGCTACTACGCAGGAAGCAAGTACGTCGTCCGCAACGGCTGGAGCCCCAAGATGCGCGCGAAGTGCCCGTGACGCGCTCCGATGACCACCCAGTACTCCAGTGACTGATCTCGAGGCGTTGGGGTCGCGTGGAGACGGCCACCGCGTGATCATCCGGAGTTCGCGGACGCGCGGTGGCCGCGAGCGCAGGCCCTGACGGCTGGATGGTCATCGTCGACGAGCCGGCCTTCCACCGCTGCCACGCGCCAGGCCGGCCTGAATCGCAATCACCCGACTGTCACGCGCCAGGAGCCCGGTACGCCACCTCCATCCGCGTCGCGTCGTCGATCTCCTCCGTCGTCAGCAGGACGGTCGTCTTCGTCCGTACGGCCCCGGTCGCCGATATCGTGAGCCCCACAGCGGCCGAAGCCGCATTGTTCGGCAGGTCGAGAACCACATACGTGTCCGTCTCCCCGAACGCGAAATACATCTGCTCGACCCGGCCACCGACGCTTTCCGCCATGCGCTCCACCGCCTGCCGACGCCCGGTGCCGCCGTCTCGCAACACTCCTTTGAGGCCGTCTGCGGTGTAAGTCGCCTGAATCAGGTACTTGGGCATGGTCGAGTCCCTCTTCTCGTGCCGCCACCCTGCACTGGGGCGGCCATCGCGGTCACGGGATCGAAGTTCTCGGCTTCAGATGACGGTAATCCCACCCTCTGTACTGGTTTTCCCCTGTCGCAGCCTTACGCCGCCGAAGCCTGCAGCTGCGAAGATCCCTAGCTTATGAGGCGACAAATGACCGTAGTGGTTCTCCTGACGGCCGCATCCACCGCGGGTCCGCCCGTACGGGACGATGCCGTGATCACGCCCGCCACTCACACGCCTCGCTGACCTGATCATCCAGGAGCCGGGGTGCCCCGCCGGAGACGTTGCCCGTAAGGTCCTTGGCATGGTCGACCAGCGGACGGATCCCGTGGAAGCTGCTGTGACCGGAGAGCTCCGGCTTCTCGATCCGACCGTGAGATCGTCGGCGAATCTCATGGCCGAACTCCTGCATCCGGAGTTCAAGGAGGTCGGCGCGTCCGGCCGTCTCTGGAGCCGATCCGAGATCATCGCCAGCCTGGCTGGGAGTACTCGGGAATCCGACGAGCCCATTCGAGTGAGTGACATGACAGGGCTGCTTCTTGCCCCTGGCGTGGTCCACCTGACCTATGTCTCCGACAACGGCGGACGGCGTGCCCGCCGGAGTTCGGTGTGGCGCTGGACTGACGCGGGCTGGCGGCTCTACTTCCACCAAGGGACCCTGAGTTCTGACTGAACCGCTCAGGACTGGGAGACGGGCCGCAGGCGCCGGCGCACCCGAGCAAGGGCGGCTTCGTCACAGACATACGCGCCGTCCATACTGTGCCCGCCGCGCTGGACGAACTCGGTCGAGAGTGTTCGAAAAGAGGCGGACGAGTCATGCTGACAGGTGTCGAGGGCGTGAGCAGACTCTGGAGCAGGCAGATGATCAACGAGACGCCGTACCTGCGGCTTCAGGCAGACTACGTCGGCCGGTTGGGGGTCGAGGTCGGCATCTTCGTCGCCGTCGACCACCTGCGACGCAAGAACTTGCTCACGCCGGAGGAGGAAGAGCTCTACTTCGACATCGACGACTGGTTCCGCGAGCACCTACCCGAGCCGCCTTTCTACGCGGACGGAAACACCATCGGCGCGATCACCTGGTTCAAACACGCCACCACAGGCGCGATGCTCGCCCGTCTCAGGCCGCTGCGGGACCTCCTGTCGGTGCACGACGTGCGATGCGACCTCGTACGGGCGAGCGATCCAGGCAAGCTCGTCTACGAGGACCAGTACCAGGTCGGCGTGATTCCCAGGATCCGGAAACGCCCCTCACCGCTGCCGCCCGGCGTCACACTCGGACCGACCACCTCGGGTTCCAAACGGCACCTCGCCCGCCGTCCACCCGAACCCAGATGACGCGCCGGATCTGGTCTCGGCGATCTCGGCCATGTCGAAGGACTCCTCGGTGAGACGGCGTCCACGCGGCCGCGCCGAAGCCGCTGACCAGGTCTTGACGCCTGCCTTACCGACGCGGGCGGATGCCCGGATCTAACCTTGAGCTGGAAGGGGCATGCCATGATCACCACTATCGTGATCGGGCTGATCGCCATCCTCGTAGCTTTGCTGGTGGTCAGCGTCCGAGTCGTCAACCAAGTCGAGCGAGGCGTGGTCTTCCGCTTCGGCAAGGCTCAGCAGGAGATCCGCCCGCCAGGGCTCACCTTCCTCATCCCGGTCGTGGATCGGATGAAGAAAGTGAATATCCAGATCGTCACGATGCCGGTGCCCACGCAGGAAGGCATCACCCGTGACAACGTCTCCGTCCAGGTCGACGCCGTCGCGTACTTCCGGGTCGAGGAGCCGATGCGGGCGGCCATCGCGGTGCAGAACTACCTGTTCGCGATCGAGCAGGTGGCCCAGACGTCACTGCGCTCGATCATCGGCAAGAGCGATCTGGACGACCTGCTCTCCAACCGCGAGGAGCTGAACAAGGGCTTGGCGCTGATGATCGACAGCCCCGCGCTCGGCTGGGGCATCCACATCGACCGCGTCGAGATCAAGGATGTCCATCTTCCCGAGGGCATGAAGCGATCCATCGCCCGCCAGGCCGAGGCCGAGCGGGAGCGCAGGGCCCGTGTGATCACCGCGGACGGAGAGTTCCAGGCCGCGCAGCGGCTCGCCGACGCCTCGGCCATCATGAACGAGGCCCCCGGCGCGCTCCAGCTGCGCCTGCTGCAGACCATGGTGGAAGTGGCGGCCGAGAAGACCTCCACGCTGGTCATGCCGGTGCCCGTGGAGCTCCTGCGCTTCTTCGAACGCTCCGCGAACAGCGCCCCGGTCCCGGAGACCACGGAGCAGCCCGCCAGTTCCTCAGAGGAGGAGCCCGAAAGGCAGCCGGCCGTGACGAACTCCGCCACGCCCGAACTGGCCCCGTCAGGGCGCTCCTTCGACCGGTCCGCCGCGGAATCGGCCATGAAGAACGGCGCCTCGCGTACTCCATAGACCATCAGCCTCTCCAGGACCGGATGGGACGGTGTGCCGGCGCAGGGGTCCGCTCCGTCAGCGGAGGATCGCGAAGTTGAAGTCCGAGGTCCGCAGGGTGCCGCTGAGGGATATCCAGAGCAGCACGAGGGGCTCGACGCAGCGGGCGGCAGCCAGGCCGCCGAGGTCGAGGATCTGCCGATCGGCCCACCCGAACGACTTCAGCAGATCCGCGACTTGCGCCCTGGCGGCCTGGTCGTCCCCGCACACGAACACGTTGTGCGGTCCCGGGACCTGCGCCGGATCAGTCATCAGTGTGTTGTGCATCGTGTTGAGCGTCTTGACGATGCGGGTGCGGGGGAAGGCTTGCTGCAGTTGTTCGGCGACGCTTCCAGCCGCGGGCACGACCAGCCGGGGCGGGAAGCCCTGCGAGAAGTCCAGCGGGTTGGACACGTCCACCACGATCTTGCCGTCGAGGTTGGCGGTCCCCGCGGCCTTCAGGGCGGCGAGTGCCACGAGCCCTCCGGTGGCGTTGACGACGAGCTCGCCGTGGGTGGCCGCGCCGGCGAAGGTCTCGTGGTGCCCTTGATGCTCGCGCGCCCACGCGGCGGCGACCGGATTGTCCGCCGTACGGGAGCCGAGCGTCACCTCGTGGCCGAGACCGGAGAGCCTGGAGGCGAGCCGGCGGCCGACGTCTCCGGTGCCCAGGACCCCGATCTTCACTGCTGCGTCCCTGGTGCCGGTTCACGGTGCTCGGCGGCCAGCTCCGCGGCGACGGCGTCGGCGCCCAGCCCGACCAGCCAGTCCAGCCGCGCGTCGGGGGAAAAACGCGTCATGGTCCGCGTGAGCTCATGCTTGTCGTCGTCAGTGAGGCTGGAAGCTCCTCGGGCGAGCCGTTCGATCGTCTCGCGGTACATCATCAGGTACCGGCGTTGCGCGTCCAGCATGGAGGCATCGCCGGACGGCCCATGACCGGGCAACAGCGGCACCCCGCGGAGGTCGCGAGCGATCCGATCGAGGGCGGCCAGCCAGTGCACGGTCACCCGCAGGCCACCGACGTCGACGCCGTCGCCGGTGGCGAGCAGATGCTCAGGCACCCGGTAGCGGTCGGGCCACTGGTCGCCGTACACGGGCCGCCATTGCTCCCGCTTGGCGTCGGCGCTCTGCTCGATCTCCTTCGCGACTGCCGCGGTGGCGTACACGGGGACGGTTTCGGGCACGACGTACGGCAGCCCGTTGAAGTGGTCGGGGTGTGGATGGGTCACGAAGGCGGCCAGCAGCGGCTTGCGCAGCGCGGCGAGGCGGGCGGCCAGGGCCTCGGCGTCGGCCACCAGCAGGTTCGCGTCGATCAGCACTACGCCGTCGTCCGTCTCCAGCAGGTAGCTGTTGGCGAAGATCCCTGGCTCCGCGGCGGTGTAGACATGACACTGGAAGTCCGTCATCGGCGGCGTCTCTCTTCCTTGGGTTCGCGGTGCTGTCGAACGTAAGGGCTGGGACGCCCGTCTCCCAGAAGGCACTTTGAAGTGCCCTTACCACTCCCGCCGGAGGCGCCCGTGGACCTGACGATCCCTGACGTGCTGGAGGAGTCCTGTGCCACCCGCCAGGCGTTGGAGCGGCTGGCGGCCAAGTGGCGGATCCTGCTGATCTACGCCCTGATGGACGGCCCGCAGCGGCCTGCCCGCCTGCGCCACCGCCTGCCCGGCATCACGCAGAAGGTGCTGACCGAGACGCTGCGCGGCATGGAGGCGGACGGGCTCATCACCCGTGACGTCCACAAGGAGACCGTTCCGCAGCACGTCGAGTACGCCCTCACCGATCTCGGCAGGTCCCTGCAGGAACCCCTCGCGGCCATCTGCGCCTGGGCCGCCGAGCACGCCTGACAGTCGGCGAAGACGACCCGGGCTACGCGGCGCGTCCTGCGGCGAAAAATGACACAACATCAATTGTCCGGCGAGAAAGCCATGTACATCCCGGCAGTACGGTTGAGGTTTGACAGCGATCGCGCACGAGGCAGGATCGGCATGCTCGGGGAGGACTCGCCGTACCCACTGGTGGTGACCGGCGTCTCAGGCGCCGTCGAACAGGCGAACGAGGCGGCCCGGTCACTGTTCCACGACGGGCCGGCCTGGCTCGCCGAAGCCCAACGCGGGCTCTCGGCTCGACTGACGACGGGCCGGGAGGGCCTGGCGTGCGCGCCCGTCCGCGGACCGATCGGTGAGCGAGTGTTCGAGGCCCATCCCGTGTGGGCCGACGGCGGCCACGTCACCTGGTTGCTGATCGACGTCACCGGACAGCAGCAGGCCATGGAGACCTTGCAGGCCGAGCGCGAATCCGTCTTGTCCATGGTGCAGGCCGCCACCGAGTTGTTGTCCACCCTGAACCTCGACCGCTGCCTGGAGACCACCGCGCGGCTGGCGGTGCGGCATCTCGCCGAGTCCGCGCTGGTCGTCATGCCGCTGGGAAGCCGCCAGTACGAGCTCGCCTTCTGCACTTCGGAGGGCGAGGCCGGACGCGAAAGCGTGGACCTCGACCCGCGGACGATCCCGGGGCTCAACGAGGCGTTGCAGGGGTTCCCGCCGGTGCCCGCCCGCTGGATCGACCCCGCCCTGGTGCCCGGCCGGGTGCTCCCCGGCCGGCGGCGCGGGATCCGTTCCGCGGCCGTGATCTCGCTGCCCGGACACGGCATGCCCGTAGGCGCGCTCGTCCTGCTGCGCCATACGACCGGGTTCTCCCCCCGCGAGGAGATGTTCGCCCGGCTGTTCGCCGCGCGGGCCGGCACCGCGATCTCCATCGCCCGCCTGTACTCCGACCAGGTGGCCATCACCGAACTGCTGATGGCCGGCCTGCTGCCGCCGGTGATACCGCAGCTGGACGGCATCGAAGTGGCGGCCCGCTATCGGGCGGCAGGCGGCAGCTCGCGGATCGGCGGGGATTTCTACGACGTGTACCCGGCCGTCGGCTCGGGGCGGCACTCCCTGGTGGTGCTGGGCGACGTCTCCGGCAAGGGGCTGGAGGCCGCCGTCCTCACCGGGAAGATCCGTGACACGCTGCGCGCCCTGCTGCCGCTGGCCGATGACCACCAGCAGGTGCTGGAGCGGCTAAACGACGTGCTGCTCGCCGGCGAGAGTCTCCGCTACGTCACGCTCGTGCTGGCCGGCGTCGAGCGCCGCGGCACGCGAGTCGCCTTGCGGCTGACCAGCGCCGGACATCCGCCGCCGATGATCGTGCGCGACGACGGCCGGGTGGACGTCACCACAGCCCATGGCACGGCGATCGGTCTCCTGGACGAGGTCACCAGCTCCACCGAGACGGTGCTCCTGCAGCCCGGGGAGAAGTGCCTGCTCTATAGCGACGGCGTCATCGAAGCCAGAGGCGGGCCGCTCGGCGACGAGTGGTTCGGCGACGAACGGTTGCGCGAGGAACTGCGGCGGAGCGTCGGCGTGCCGACGGACACCCTGGCGGAACACGTGCAGATGCTCGCGTTGCAATGGGCGGGCGACCGTGAGCACGACGACATAGCGATCGTCGCCATCGGCGCCCCAGGTGAGGCACCCCCTGCGGCGACCGGAGGACCGGGGGCGTGAAGGACGACATGGAGCAGTACGTCGAGGCGCTGCGGGCGGCGGCGACGGCCGGCGACGAGTACGCCGCGGTAAAGGTGGCGCAGGACGCGCACGACGCCGGTGTCTCCTTGGAGCGCCTCCTCCTCGACGTCGTCGCCGTCGCGCAGGCACGCATCGGCGAGGAGTGGGCGGCCAACCGCCTCACCGTCGCCCAGGAGCACATGGCGACCGCCGTCAACGAGGGCGTGCTCGCCGTCCTCGCCAACACGATCGACACGACGGACCACGGTTCCGCGCCGCTCAAGTGGCGGCTCTGCGTGGCGTGCGTCGAGGGCGAGTGGCACACCTTCCCCGCCCGGTTGCTGACCGAGGTGCTGCGGCTGCGCGGCTGGATGGTCGACTACCTGGGAGCCCATGTGCCGACCCGGCACCTGATCGTGCACCTGCACAGGACGGCCCCGGACATGGTCGCGCTTTCCAGCTCGATCGCCACCCGCCTGCCCGCTGCGCACTCCGCGATCAGCGCGTGCCAGGCGGCCGGCACGCCCGTGCTCGTGGGCGGCGCCGCCTTCGGCCCCGACGGCCGTTACGCCCGCCTGCTAGGAGCCGACGCCTGGACGCCCGACGCCCGTGCCGCCGCTGACCTGCTCGACGCCGGGCCGCTGCCCCGGAGGCACGCGCCCGGCCTGAGCGCCGAGCGGCGACCGCATCTCGCCTCCCATGAGTACGCCCTGTTCACCGACCGCAAGCCAGACCTGGTCAGAGGCGCCCTGGAAGAGCTGAGCCGGCGCGTTCCCGAGACCGGGCCCCGGCCTGCGGAACCGCCCGTCCTCACCGCGGAGGACGTGGCGTTCACCGTCGATTTCCTGGGCACCGCCGTGTACGTGAACGATCCCGAGCTGTTCGTCTCCTACACGAGGTGGCTGGCATGGACGCTCACCCAGCGCGACGCGCCGCCGCGCGCACTGACCGCCGTACTTGACGCCCTGGGCGCCCGCCTCACGGGCCTCCCGCACGCCCTCGACACCCTGGCCCGGGGGCGTGAGGCGACGGCGGGCTCTCAGCAGGCGGGCGAGTCTTCAGAAGGTGAAATCCCTCCCCGCGAAGATGGACAGAGGTAATAAACAGGTAGTGAGGGTGGGGAAGGAGACATGGCGCAGGTCGGCTGCTGTACTTCCCGGCTGTACCGTGCGCATTTCCTTGGGTGGCCCGAAGCACACCCAGCCACCAAGATCCTTTGTACGTACGGTGATGGGCCGCGGCCTACGGTCGCCTTCGATGACACCTGGCTGCGTACCCCAGAAACGCTAGAAAAGGCCGCGAAGCCATCGCAAACGGCAAAACTTCACCCTGCTTCATGACGACTCAGAGTGGGCTCACCGGAGCTGGGGCAGCATCTGTGAGCGGTTTCGACAAGCCGCTCACCGGCGCCACTTTAACGTCCCGGAGGATCCCGATGAAGATGCCTGTAGTGAACGAATGCGATGTGGATGCGTGCGCCTACAACACCGACCGCAGGTGTCATGCACTGGCCATCACCGTAGGTGATATCCGCCATGCCCATTGCGACACCTTCTTCCGCACTTCCGCCAAGGGCGGCGATCCCACCACCGTGGGCCACGTCGGCGCATGCAAGATGTCCGACTGCCGGCACAACGTCCAGTTCGAGTGCCAGGCTCCCAACATCACGGTCGGCTATGTGGAGAACACCGCGGACTGTCTCACCTATTCGCCCGCCTGAGGCCGCGGCACGGCAGAAACGAATCGCCGGGTGAGCGAACCGCGATGTCGAACACCTCGTCGTGCACACGATCGCTCGATCCAACCGGATGGAGCACGCGAGGGGCTCGGGGGTCGTACTCCCGACCAGCACAAAGGCCTGTGAAGTTGACCGGAGGTCAACGAGCAGGGCTCCCCGAGCGGGTGACGGGAATCGAACTCGCGCTATCAGCTTGGGAACTCTTACACGATCACGGCGCCTGAGCAGGGGAAACGCTGAGCTGGGCGGATGCCTGTCGAATACCCGTGATTCCCAATCCGATCCAGAACGTCGTACGTGACGACTCGGTGGCCAGCCGGCACCTGGCGTTTTCGCACGACGCGCGCATCTCGCCCGACTGATCATCCCGTCCGCCGTCGAACCTGCCGGGCATCTTGATCACGTGCCCTACCCGTGCCCCGAACCACAGTGAATCACGGGGAATCGCAGAGAGATGCGGGCAGGCATGAGAGAGGCCCCCGACCCGGCGTACATCCTGGTCAGGGGCCTTTTCCCGCTGTGGCAGGTGCAAGGTTCGAACTTGCGTGGACTGAGCCGACGGTTTTACAGCTCGTGACCGTTGCGAATCATGCACGTCCTTCTACCTGCGGCGGAGCCTCCGAGGTACACCCTCATGCTCTTGATCATTACACGTATATTGCACAGGCGCCCGGCCACGAGCCTCAGGTGGCGGCATCGTTCAAATGAGCGATCCACTCCCCCTGCTTGACGACGACCGGCGGGGACGGCTGTGCGGGCCACATCTGCAGGTAGTGCTGGTTGTCATCGAAATCCGGCCGCTCCCCGAGCGTGCTGCGTACGTGGTAGCGCAGCCGGTAGATGCCCGGACCAGCTGGCAGCAGGGGAAGGCGGCGCATCGCCGTATCGTCCCAATCCATGCACCATCCGACCAGGGAGACTTCGCCGGTCGCCGACATGAAGTCGATCTCCACGATCTCCTCGTACCCGTCGAGATCAGCGCCCGGATCCTGATCGGCAATGGTCACCGTGAAGGGAATGCCGTCGCCGTGCTGATACACGATCGACAGCTCAGCCATGGCCTTCCACACCGTGACGAGCGCGACAGACCACACAACATCGCCCGCGTCGTCTCCGTCCCAGTCCATCAGTAAGACAGCGCTGCAATCCTCGACGTCTACTTCCAGCCGGACGGTCTCCACATTGGGGCTCACGAGTGTTGAGCGTAGAGCCCACCACCGACCAATAGAGCGCGCCCTCACGAGCGGGGAACGATCTGCTCGATAGTGGGACATGACAGACAGGCAACCGTACGGCTCAGCCGGCTCCTCGACGGGTGCGGCGTTGGAGGCCACAAGCGGGATGCCGCTCCCGCACCACACGCGGCGATCCGCCACGCTCCTCGGTGAGCCAGGGTGAGGAACGAACCCTGGATCGTCGATCGCCCCCAGCCACGCGCCATGGCCAGCCACGCTGTGGCGATCGTCAGGGATGTACCTGTGCGGCGGCGCGGCAACCCCGCGCTGACGGTTCGGTCCGTGCGGCGCGGCAGGTGTGCGGCGGGCGGCCCGGAGTCCCGCGCCGGCCGGGACCGGCCCCCAGGCCGCACGCCCGGACGGCGGGCGGGCGCAGGGCCGGGGCGCGGCGGCGCGCCGCGCCGCCGCCTTGATACCCATGAGAACAATTCGGCAGACCGGGGACCAGGCAGGGGCTCAACTATCCCTCGGGACTGCACAGGGGCTCAGCCAGTCCCGCCGCTGATCAGAAGCGCCGCGCAACACACGAGGGATCGCTATCCGATCCCGACGAGAGACCTTGATCATAACGAATCGGGCACGTTGACCCATGCCCTATAGACCGGCAATCGATAGAAACATACGTTCTACTACTAGAGTACCTTCACATATTCTCCCCGCAATTCCAATGCCAGATTCGAACATGCGAGGTGATGTTGACGCTGCTCCACAGGGGCCAAGCTGTCCCTTATTCGCCTTTTTAGGCATTCCATAATAGGTTATACATCTACATGCCGGAACTAACGCATTTACTTCTATGAATCAAGAACTGTACGATCACCGCGACCCCTTGCTTGTTTGCGTGGAGGCGCGGTGGCCCTACCCGGATTTTCCCTTGCCTATGAGGTATGGGAGGGAAACCACCACTACTCCATATTTGACGTCGACGCCGATGTGGCCCTGGACCTCTTCGCGGAGACGGTCCGTCAGTTCTATGTCGAACCAGACAAGCTCCGCGACACTCTCACCGGCGCGATGGTCGGCCTCGACGACATAGTCGATCTACGAGACATTGAGGCTCTCGTGAACGAGGTAGCAGAGGCATCCATCCCACGGGCTAGGCAGAATCCGACTAGGCCACATCTCGACATGGCTCGCAACGAGACAGCCGAAGTGCTGGCCCATCTAGTCGTCGAGCGGATCCACGGGAGTTCAGTCGTGGCAAGCCGGATACGCAACAAGGAGATCCCAGGACAGCCCACACGTGGGATGGACCTTTTGGCACTTGCCAGATCAGACAAGCAGGAACTCAGCCTTGTCTGTAGTGAGGTGAAAGCCTCCAATGCTGCTTCTTCGCCGCCAGCAGTGGTAGAGCAAGGGGACGACTGCCTCAAGAATCAGCTGAAAAAAATCATCAGCGACCACACTCGTATCTTGCAAGAACTTAATTGGGCAATCAAGCATGCGGACGACCAAGACAAGCCTATGGTCGCAAAAGCGATACTGCTATGGGGCTGCCACAAACTTCCCCTAATTGTCCTGCCGGTTTTGATGCGAACTAAAGAAACCGGGAAAGAAACCGATTTCGGCACTTTTAGGACCAATCCGCGGGAACTAGCACCAGCTGCCATAAAGTTCTGCATTGCAAAGATTTCCATTCCTATTGAGGAATTTGCCAACCTGGTATACACTAGAGCTAGGGAGGCGGGATGAATGTCGCGCAGATTCGCGAGATGCTTGCAGAATTGCAGCTCGACGCAGTCATCGAGTCTTCCAGAACAAAGTACTTTCAGGATGCCCTCCAAGAATTGCTAGACCAGCCACAGATGCTCGATTCGCAAGAAGCCGATTTATCTTCGTTGGCTGCGGCAATTGAGCGTCTAGCTCTAGAGGTGGACGACAGCGAAGAGGCCCGTGCGAGTCTTTTCGACGGCGCTTTCCTGTGCCGGAGACTCGACGATTTGTCGCAAATAGACGAACGGAAGCGAGTTCTTCACTATTTCTACCTCTCAGTCGACGCTCTTCTTGCCGGCCGTAGAGCAGAGCTAAGAATGCTGCTCCAAGATGATCAACAGCTCTACGATCTGGACTTTACAAGACTCTCGTCAGACTGGCTGGATGAGCTCCTATTGAGGGTGGCACATAGCTTTATTTTGTTGTGCAGAAAAGATGGTGGCTGGGCGGATGTGCAAGCTGCCGTCAGCGAAATCGAGGCATTGCGTCATCTCCAGCGAGAGAAGCGCGATGCGATGCTGCAGAGAGCTAGAAATGACCAGAGTGTATCTGGTCTTTTGATTACACGATTCAACCTTGCGAAGATTGTCGATCTTTCCGCAAGATACACCATCAATGGCGAACCAGCTGACGCCCTCCTGCAGATTGATCGCCATATCTCTAATATCACTGAGATTCTGGATCTTCAACCGGAGCCAGAGGTTTCGCACTTCGCGGATCTACTCACCGCTGGAGCGCGCCAACTCGTTCGAAGTAGTGTCTGGTTCAATACACGAAGGCTCGGTGCGCGAATTCGAGACTTCGTAAATGCGCTAACAGATACGGCGCGAAACGCTCCTCTATTGGAGTTGTGGCCGAGCCAACGAACTGCTCTTGGATCGAGCCTGCTAGATCCGGCAAAGCGAGCAATTGTCGTCGAGATGCCTACGTCAGCCGGCAAGACCCTTATCGCAGAGTTTTCGATCGTTCAAGCCCTTGCACTAAACCCAGGCAGCCGAGTCGCGTACGTTGTCCCAACTCGAGCTCTAATCAATCAGATAGTAATTCGGCTGCGTTCTGACATATCGGCGCTCGGGTATTCCGTTGAAGCAGCAGTTCCCGTTTTTGAGCTTGATCCTACCGAGGATAGGTTGCTACGACGCGATATAGACGTACTTGTGGTAACCCCAGAAAAGCTCGATCTACTGATCAGATCCGATCATCCCGTAGCGAGGGGCCTGGCTCTTGTAGTTGTAGATGAGGCGCACAATATTGCCGATGGTCCACGTGGTGCACGCCTCGAATTGTTGCTTAGTACTCTAAAGAGGGAGCGTGCTGACGCGAGATTCCTTCTTCTGACCCCCTTCGTACCAAATGGAGCCATGCTGGCATCATGGCTAGGTGACGATGCCGATGGAACAATCCGGGTTGCGTGGCGCCCAAGTGAGCGGATAGCCGCAGCAAGTATCTGGAAGAAGCCCAGAGGCAAACCTAGCCGGCTAGTACTACAAACACTTCCGAGCGCAGGAAATGTAGATCTTACCGAAGAGATCGAATTGGATTTGGGACCTGCTGGAGTTCATCAAAGCAAGTCGAAGGCAGCGATTACTGTTTCTACGGCGTTGCGGCTTGCTCGTCGCGGCGGTGTTCTGGTTCTCGCCCGCGGCCGAAGCACATCAGAAACACGTGCTGCTGAGATTGCCGACTACATGCCCGAGCGCCCACTTTCGGAGTTCGCCGAATCTGTTGTTCGCTATGTGCAGAGTGAGTTGGGATCACAACATGAACTAGCACGGCTGATTCAGAAAGGCGTGGCATATCACCATGCCGGTCTATCACACGATCTCCGGTACCTCATTGAACTTCTTATCGACAGAGAAGATGTCCGTGTAGTGTGCGGGACCAGCACACTTGCACAGGGCGTTAATTTCCCAATCGGAAGTGTAATCGTAGAAACAATTTCGAAATACCAGGGCAGACCTGCCGGCTGGACGCCGATGTCTTACTCGGAGTTTTGGAACATTGCAGGCCGCGCTGGACGCGCTCTGAGGGATCGGCTAGGCCTCGTTCTATTTCCTGCCGCCGATAATAAGGGGATCGATGATGCTCGAAAGTTTCTGCGCGGGGAAGCGGCAGAGCTAGCGAGCGTTCTCCTTTCAGCCCTCGGCGATATGTCGTCAGTAGCTTCCGAGCTCAATATGGGCTTCGTCCGGAACAATCGCGAGCTCGCCGTTTTTCTTCAGTATCTCACTCATGCGATAAGAGTGGCAGGCATTGATTCCTCTGCGGCCGAGCTTGAGGATATGTTGCGCTCCAGTCTTGTTTATCATCAAGCTCGCGAAGCGAATAGCACTGCCGCCGAACGCCTAGTGCGACTTACGCGTCGATTCGTCGAGCAATTGCAGGGCCGCCAACCTGGTTATCTATCCCTTGCCGACGGTACCGGATTCAGCCTTTACTCGGTTGACTACCTTTATGCCAAACAGCAAAACGAACATCCCGAGTTCCGAGACGCAGAATTTTGGACTACTCGCAACCTATTCGCATCGGATCCATCGTCGCTCACCTCCGTGATATCAGTGTTGGGAGATGTTCCGGAGCTTTCTCTGGGAGAGGGAGACAGTGGCGTCTTTGATCCTCGCAGAGTAGCGGGTATTGTGCGCGATTGGGTTTCCGGCGCAACTGTAGTCGATATAGCAGATAAATGGTTTACGCACGTCTCGGATGCTACGAAGCGACGCAGGGAAGCCGGACATTATCTATATTCGCGTTTGATTAGCCAAATTCCATGGGGCTTGGGCGCGCTGCAAAAGTTGTCCCTCGGCGGCGCGAGTGATGTTGGAGATGTCGCCCACATTCCTTCCTTGATCTTCTACGGTGTGCCCACTCGGGAGGCGGCTACTCTTCGTATGGTGGGAGTTCCTCGAGCTGCTGCACAGGGATTGACTGAGGAGCTGCGCGATATTCCGGCATCTGGAACCTTCGAGCAATTGCGTAGTTGGGTATCACAGCGTGAAGCGAGCGATTGGGATGCCGCTCTAGGGTCAGATAGTGTGGTAACCGGCGCTGACTGCAAGGCAATCTGGTCCCAGCTGTCTGGCGTTGGTGTATGACACGTTACTGCTTTCTTTACTATTGGCTCATCTTAAATGGCCAACGAACCACCGGAAGCACGTGTCACATGTAAACTGCTGCAGAATCTATACGGTTTACTGAGATGACTGTAAGATCGCGCGGCGAGCACAGGTGGTGCAGTCTTCGATATCTCGTACCTAATCGAGCAGGTCTGGTCGACGGTTCGCTAGAGCACTCCGCGCAGCTACAAACCGCTCGTGGAATTCTACGGCGAGCGCTTCTCGACGGTAGCGCTGCCGAAGTACACGGTCGAGGTCGCCAGCGCGGTTGACCAAATCGGTGAGGGATCTACGGTCGATGTCGAAAGCGGCCATACCGTGGTCTACGGCTGCGTCGAGGTCGCCGCGCCGGGCGTGAACGATGCCGAGATCTATGTGTGCGTCGGCTACTCGCATGGGCGCGTTGGACGTACCGTCCGGGCGGGTGTGCATCTGGATAGTTTCGCGGGCGTGTTCTTCGGCGCGGTCGTCGTCGGCGAGCCAGGTGTAGCAGGTGGCGGCATAGAACACCCACTTGGAGTGGTCAAACACGAAGTGGTGGTCTGGGTGTTCTGGCATTGGAAGGCTGCCGAGCACGTCGGCTCCGCGGGTTAGGGCACGGTCGGCCTCACGGCGGTCGCCGATACGGGCCAGGCCGCGCGCCTCTTGCAGGTTGAGTTGGACCATAGCACTGCTTGTGCCGGCTACGGACTGGCCCATGCGGGCGGCCGTCACGACGTCTTCGTAGCGGCCTTCGACGAGGGCGAACCACGCTGACATCTCGTGTGCCCATCCCATGAGTTCCCCGTGCCCTACTTGGCGGCCCATTTCGAAGGCGGTACGCCGGGCGGTTTCGGCCTCTTCCCTCTCCCCTAGGTCGTAGTGGACGCATCCCAGCAGGGCGGTGAGCCAGCCTGAACCGCGCCGGGTTTCGTGGAGACTCTGGTGTGTCCCGGTTTGAGTGGAGTTGGGTTACTGGATTCTTGTGCCACTTGATGAGAGGAAAGTGGCATGGGACGACGGGGCTATCCGCCGGAGTTCCGGCGCAAGGTGCTGGATCTGCTCGAGGC
>NZ_BAABFD010000029.1:0-102901 GCF_039540635.1 Nonomuraea ferruginea
TCAACGTCGAGGTGCTCTCCAGCGACGGCATGTCCATCGAGATGCGCGACACCGACGAGGACGTCTTCCGCGCCGCGGAGGAGCTCGGCATCGACCTGTCCCGGCGTGAGCCGAGCAGCGTGGAAGAGGTCTGACCCGGGCTCGGAGCCGGACGGCACGTCTCGGGCGAGGACGAGCGCCATCAGGCACTCGTCCTCGCCGGACCGCCCCTCACCCCCGGGAACCAACCCGGGTTGTCAGCGTGCCCGCCGTGCCTCGCGGTCGATCGCCCAGGCGTCCGCCACCGGGCCCACGTGCCCGAGCTTGTCGGGGTTGATCACCGCGCGGATCGTCTGGATCCGCCCGTCGAGGACGTCCAGCGCCAGGGTGTGGAGCACCTTGCCGTCCCGGTCGCGGAAGATCGCGCCCGGCTCGCCGTTGACGTCGTGCGGCTCGAACGCCACGTCGATCAGGGCCATCCGGGGGAAGACGGAGGCGAGCAGCCTGGCCACGTTCCCGGCGCCGGCGACGGCCCTGGCCAGTTGCGGGGCCTTGCCGCCGCCGTCGCCGACCATCGACACGTCGGCCGCGAGCAACTCCTGGAGGCCGGCGACGTCGCCTTCGCGCAGGGCGTCGAAGAACCGCGACGCCAGTTCCTCCCGCTCCCTGCGATCGGCCTCGAAGCGGGGCCGTCCCTCGGTCATGTGGCGCCGCGCCCGCACGGCGAGCTGGCGGCACGCCGCCTCCGAGCGGCCGACGGCCGCCGCTACCTCGGGGAAGCCGAAGCCGAACACCTCCCGCAGCACGAAGACCGCCCGCTCCAGGGGGCTGAGCCGCTCCAGCAGCAGCAGGGCCGCCGTCGACACCGAGTCGGCCAGCTCCGCCGACCGCTCCGGATCCTCGTAGGGGTCGGCGAGCAGGGGCTCCGGAAGCCACGGCCCGACGTACTCCTCCCGCCGGACGCGGGCAGAGCGCAGCACGTCGATCGCGATCCTGGTGACCGTGGCCGACAGGAAAGCCCTGACCGACCTGGGCCGGGCGGGGGAGGCCTGGAAGCGCAGCCAGGTCTCCTGGACCGCGTCCTCGGCCTCGCTCACGCTGCCCAGGATCCGGTACGCGATCGAGAACAGCAGCGGCCGCAGCTCCTCGAACTCCTCGGTCCTGCTCATGACGGCTCCTCCCCGCCGGTCAGCCGACGAAGGACTCGGGGCCGAAGCGGCCCCACGCGATGAACGCGGCGATGGCGAGATATACCAGGTTCAGCGCCGAGAGAGAGTACTCGCCGCGGCGGCCGTGCGTGATCATCGCCCCGATCATCAGCAGGACCCAGCACACGGCGGTCACCGGCACCAGAACCGGCGCGATGCCGAGCACGGCGGGCAGGATCAGGCCCAGCGCGGCCAGGAGTTCGAGAACGCCCAGGGTCTTGACGAAGCCCGCGCTGACGTCACCGGTCCATCCTCCGCCGTGGGCCGCGGCCAGTTTCTCCCTCGGCACGAAAGTCTTGGTGATGCCGCCGAGCAGGGCAACCGCGGCCAGCAGTCCGGCAGCGATCCACAGCGCGAGATTCATCGTCCATCCCTCAATCGAAGATTGCCTCTACCCCGTAGACGAGACAGCGGCTCCCGCCTGTGACATGCCGGTTAAGCCCGCCATGTCGAGAACGGGCGCCCGGCTCCGTCCTCGCGGGTGACAGGCTCCACGACTGCCAGGAGGCCGGAATGCGGAAAGTGATCGCGAACGAGTGGATGACGCTGGACGGGGTGGTGCAGTCACCCAGCTACGCCGACGAGGACGCGGCCGGCGGCTTCACGCACGGCGGCTGGCACGCCCGCTACTTCGACGACCTGTCGATGACGTGGGTGATCGACAACGTCCGCGGCGCGGGCGGCTACCTGCTGGGGCGCGGCACGTACGAGATCTTCGCCGCCCACTGGCCGGACGCGCCGCAGGACCAGCAGGTGCTCGCCGAGCCCTTGAACGCGTTGCCGAAGTACGTCGCCTCGACCACCCTCGCAGAGCCGCTCGGCTGGCGGAACGCGAGGCTGCTGGGGGGTGATGCCGGCGCGGCCGTACGAGCGCTGAAGAAGGAGGAAGGCGGCGACCTGCATGTGATCGGCAGCCCGGGTCTCGTCCAGACCCTGCTGGCCCTGGGCCTGCTGGACGAGCTCCGGCTCATGATCGACCCGCTGGTGGTGGGCGGCGGCAAGCGTCTCTTCCGTGACGACGGCGCGCTCCGGTCGCTGCGGCTGGCGGACAGCCAGGTGACCAGCACGGGCGCGATCATCGCGACCTATGCCACCACGGGCGGCTGACCCGCCGCCGGTGTCCTCATCCGGCCGCCGGGACGGGCTCGTGCGCGGGCACCCGCTTGGTGAGGAAGGCCGTCGCGCCGTCGGACGACTCCGTCCGGTAGCCCTGGGCGTGGTAGAGGGCGAGGTTGCGTCGGCTCTCGGCGCCGGTGCGCAGCACGAAGCGGCGGCAGCCGGCCTCGGCCGCAGCTTCGGCCCGGCCCAGCAGCCAGCGCCCCACGCCCCGGCCGCGCAGGTCGGGGACGACGCCGAGCCGGCCCACGTGCCAGTCGTCGTCCACGCGGCGCGCCCGTACCATGCCCAGGAGCCGGCCGTCCTGCCACAGGCCCGTGGTGTGCCAGGTGGCCAGCCATGCGCCCACCCGCTCCAGCGACTCGCCGAGGGCGGGGACGGCCAGCGTGTCGTTGGCCAGCGCCTCCTCCATCCAGCAGCAGCGCTGCAGCACCAGGACCTCCCCGGCGTCGCCGGGGGTCAGCTCTCTCACGTACGAGCCCGGCAGCGGCCCCGGCTGCGACCGGGCCTGCTCGCGCAGCGGCCGGAGGGCGTGGGCGACCCGGACCAGCTCGTCCAGGACCCCCACGGCGATCGCGGCGCGGCCGGCGTCGGGGCGGACCCGCCCGTTCTCCATGGTGTCGCCGATGCGCAGGGCGAGCGTGGCGCCCAGGGGCACCAGCCGCAGCGTGGTCACCACCTGCTTGGCGTGCTGGACCGACCGGGTGCCGGCCGAGGTGTTGCCGTAGCTGACGAACCCCATGGGCTTCCACGCCCACTCGCGGCCGAGGTAGTCGAGGGCGTTCTTGAGGATGGCGGGCATGCCGTAGTTGTACTCGGGGGTTACCGCGATGAAGCCGTCGGCCGCGTCCACCGTCGCGCTCCACCGCTTGGTGTGCTCGCGCCGGTAGACGCCGGACGCGGGCTCGTCCTCCTCGTCCAGGAACGGCAGGCCGAGGTCGCGCAGGGCCACCGGCACGAGCTCCACGCCGAGCTCCGCGGCGCGGGGCGCGACCGTCTCGGCCAGCCACTCCGCCACCGCCGGGCCCCGGGCGCCGGGACGGGAGCTGCACATCAGGACGAGGACCCGCACAGTTTTCGTTGACATGGAAACGAACGTAGCTGGTAACTTGTTTACATGTCAAAGAAACCGCCGGGGACGGTCCGCTGGCTCGACCCGGACGAGGAACGGGCCTGGCGCGCCCTGCGCCGCATGATGATCGCCGTCCAGTCGCGCACCGCGCACGACCTGGCCGCGATCGGCCTGTCCGATCCCGACTACGAAGTGCTGAGCACGCTCTCCGAGCGTCCGGGCCGCACCAGCACGCTGCACGAGCAGGCGGCCAAGATGGGCTGGTCACGCAGCCGCCTGTCCCGGCACGCCACCCGCATGGAGGCCCGGGGACTCCTGCGGCGCGAGCCCGATCCGGCCGACGGCCGGGGCTGCTATCTCGTCCTCACCGAACGCGGCCTGGAGACGCTGGAGGACGCCGCCCCCGCCCACCTGGAGTCGGTCCGCCGCCACGTCATCGACCGGCTCTCACCCGCGGACCTCTCCGCCCTGGAGACCATCGCCCGCAAGCTCGACGGCTGAGGCACGGCCGGATCAGCGCCGCTCCTCCGGCCCGCCCGGCCGGCCCCGGAGGTAGGCGAGGACGGCGAGGACGCGGCGGTGGTCGTCCCCCGCCGGGGGCAGGTCGAGCTTGGCCAGGATGCCGGCGATGTGCTTGGATACCGCCGCCTCGGAGACCACCAGCGCGCGGGCGACGGCGGCGTTGGAGCGGCCCTCCGCGACCAGTCCGAGCACCTCACGCTCCCGCGGGGTCAGCCGGGACAGCGGCGCGCGGCGGCGGCTCAGCAACTGCCGCACCACCTCCGGGTCCACGACCGTGCGCCCCGCGGCGACCCGCTCCACCACGTCCACGAACTCCCGCACGTCGCCGATCCGGTCCTTCAGCAGGTAGCCGATGCCGGAGCCGCCGTCCGAGTCGAGGAGTTCGGCCGCGTACGTCTGCTCGACGTACTGGCTGAGCACCAGCACGGCGAGCCCCGGGTGGGAGGCGCGCAGCGTGAGCGCGGCGCGGAGCCCCTCGTCGGTGAAGCCGGGCGGCATGCGGACGTCGGCGACGACGATGTCGGGTTCGTGCTCGGCCACGGCGGCGATCAGCGCCGCGCCGTCGCCGACCGAGGCGACGACCTCGTGGCCGAACCGGTCGAGGAGCCCGGCGAGCCCCTCACGGAGCAGCACACCGTCCTCGGCGAGGGCTACCCGGAGACGGGGCATGGGATCTCCACACGCAGCGACGTCGGCCCGCCCGGCGGGCTGGACAGGGTCATCAGGCCGTCGGTGACGGCCACGCGGTCCGCGAGCCCGGCCAGCCCGGACCCGGCCGCCGGGTCGGCGCCCCCCACCCCGTCGTCGCCCACCTCCAGCACCAGCGCGCCGTCGTGGAGCCGGGCGCGCACGAAACCGCGCCGTGCCCCGCTGTGCTTGGCGAGGTTGGCCATCGCCTCCGACACGACGTAGTAGGCGGTCACCTCGATCGACGGCGGCAACCGGCCGGGCAGCGAGACGTCGACGTCGACGGGAACGGGGGAGCGGCCCGCCACGTCGCGCACGGCCGCGCCGAGCCCCCGGTCGGTGAGCACCTGGGGATGGACGCCCCTGATCAGCTCGCGCAGCTCGGCCAGGGCGCGCCCGGCCTCCTCGTGCGCCTCGGCGAGCTGCGCCTCGGCGGGCGAACCCGGAGGCAGGTCGAGCCGGGCCAGCCCGAGCTTCATGCTGAGGGCCACCAGCCGCTGCTGGGCGCCGTCGTGCAGGTCACGCTCGATCCGGCGGCGTTCGACCTCGAACGCGTCGACCAGCCGGGCGCGGGAACGGATGATCTCCGCGTCGCGCGGCGCGAGGACGGCCCGCACGAGCAACGCGCGGGTGCCGGCCCACGCGGTCATCATGTACGCGAAGAGCGGCGACAGCAGCAGCCCGGCGGCGATCAGCGGCAGGCTCTCCACCAGGTGCAGGCTCGGCTGGAACGGCGCCGACAGCAGCATCAGCGGCAGCCAGATCGCCGACGAGACGAATCCCAGGTCCATCCACCACATCACGGACACCGCGATGACGGTGAACCCCAGCTCCCGCCAGGTCGCCTGCTCGCGCAAGCGGGTGGCGAGCCAGGCGCGCGGACCGGGCCGCGGCGGCCTGACGTGCGGGTCGTCGACGGGCGCGCGGTCCACCAGCCGGAGCCGCCACCGCTCGAACGCCGCCGCCGGCAGGGAGAGCACGGCCAGCGCGAGCAGCACGCCCCCCGCCGCGACCCCGACGCCGTACGCGTAGGCCGCGTAGATCGCCACGCACGCCGCCACCGCGTGGATCGCGCTGCCCAGCAGGTAGGCCAGCGACCGCCAGGGCCACGAGGAGCGGAGGAACGCCGACGGCCGGCGGGTCACGGCGGCCAGGGCGGTGGGGGCGAGCACTCCACGACGCTAACCGATCCGGGTGCGCGGGCACGGTAGTGCTGGGTCTACCTCTGCCTCACGCACGGCGGAGGCTTCAGGAAAAATGTCGCGGTGGGATGTCGAGAACGCGTGCGCGGCTCCGTCCCAGAGTCGAGCACGGCCACCATGGCCGTACCGCACCAAGGAGGACATCATGGCCAAGTACCTGCTGCTCAAGCACTACCGGGGCGCCCCGGCAGCGGTCAACGACGTGCCGATGGACAAGTGGACGCCGGAGGAGGTCACGGCCCACGTGAAGTACATGGACGACTTCGCCGCCCGGCTCGAAGACACCGGCGAGTTCGTCGACGGTCAGGCGCTCTCCCCGGAGGGCACGTTCGTCCGCTACGACGGCGAAGGGCGGCCGCCGGTCACCGACGGCCCGTTCGCGGAGACGAAGGACCTGATCGCCGGCTGGATGGTGATCGACGTCGACAGCTACGAGCGGGCGCTCGAACTGGCCGCCGAGCTGTCCGCGGCTCCGGGCGCGGGCGGGGAGCCGATCCACGAGTGGCTCGAACTGCGCCCGTTCCTGACCGCGCACCCGACCATCACGGAGTGACGAACGGTGGAAGAGTCCCTCCTGCGGACCCTCACCCCCACCGTGATCGGCGTTCTCGTCCGCCGCGGAGCGGACTTCGCGGCGGCAGAGGACGCCGTGCAGGACGCCTTGGTCGAGGCCGTACGCGTGTGGCCGGACGACCCGCCACGGGACCCGAAGGGCTGGCTGGTCACCGTGGCGTGGCGCAAGTTCCTCGACGCCGCCCGCGCCGACGCCTCCCGGCGGCACCGCGAGGAGCGCGCCGAGGGTGAGCCCGTGCCTGGGGCGGGGGAGGAGGTGGACGACACGCTCCAGCTGTACTTCCTGTGCGCGCACCCGTCCCTGACACCGGCGTCGGCCGTAGCGCTCACGCTGCGCGCGGTCGGCGGACTGACCACGCGTCAGATCGCGCAGGCGTACCTCGTGCCGGAGGCGACCATGGCGCAGCGGATCAGCAGGGCCAAGCGGACCGTCGCGGGGGTCCGGTTCAACCAGCCCGGTGACGTCGCCACCGTGCTGCGCGTGCTCTACCTGGTCTTCAACGAGGGCTACTCCGGTGACGTCGACCTCGCCGCCGAGGCGATCAGGCTCACCCGCCAGCTGGCGGCCAGGGTCGACCACGAGGAGGTCGCGGGCCTGCTCGCGCTCATGCTGCTGCACCACGCCCGGCGCCCGGCGCGGACCGGCTCGGACGGCAGGCTCGTGCCGCTCGCCGAGCAGGACCGCGGCCTGTGGGACACCCGCCTGATCGCCGAGGGCGTCGACGTGCTGCAGGCGGCACTCGCCCGCGACCGCCTGGGCGAGTTCCAGGCCCAGGCCGCCGTCGCCGCGCTCCACGCCGACGCGCGGACGGCCGAGGAGACCGACTGGGTGCAGATCGTCGAGTGGTACGACGAGCTGGTGCGCCTCACCGGCAGCCCGGTGGCCCGGCTCAACCGGGCGGTCGCCGTCGGCGAGGCCGACGGCCCGCGGGCCGGCCTGGCCGCCCTGGCGGAGCTCGACCCCGGCCTGCCCCGCCACACCGCCGTCGCGGCGTACCTGCGCGAGCGTGACGGTGACCTGGTCACCGCGGCGCGGCTCTACGCCGAGGCCGCCCGGTCGGCGTCCAGCCTCCCCGAACGCGACCACCTCACGCGGCAGGCCGCACGGCTCAACGCGAAGCTGCGCGCCTGACCCGGCCCGGGGCCGTCACGGCAGGAGCCCCACCAGGTAGCCGGCCAGCTCGCCCGGCCGCGACAGCATCACCATGTGGCCGCCGGGCATCTCGTCGGGGACGATGCCGAGCCGCTCCTTCACGTGGCGGCGCACGAATCCGGGCGTGAAGCAGCGGTCGTCGCGGCAGAGCAGGTATCTCGTGGGCACGTCCGGCCAGGCGGCCAGCGGCCAGGGCTCACGACCCGCCCGGTCCATGCTCACGTCCCCGGCGAGCGCGGCGTCGTGGGCCAGCACCCGCTCGGCCAGCTCACGGGGCACGTCCTGCAGGTAGAGCTCGTACTCGTCGTCGATGCCGGACGGGGGCCGGCCGCTCCGTTCCCACCAGTCGTCCGGCGTCTCGCCGGGGCTCGGGATCATGGCGGTGACCAGCACGAGCGCGGCGGCCTCCACCCGCGCGCAAACGAGCGGGCCGACGAAGCCGCCCCACGAATGCGCGACCACGACCAGGTCGCGGCGCTCGCCGATCGCCCGGACGACGGCATCGGCGTAGTCCCACAGCCCCGCCCGCGGATCGGACATGGGCAGGTCCATCGCGACCGTGTCATGCCCGCGGCCGCGCAGCTCGGCTTCGAGCAGGTGCCAGTCGAAGGCGCTCCCGCCGCCGCCGTGGATGAGCGCGAAGGTCGTCATGACGGTGATGACCGCCGGCGGCGCGGAAACTCATCGGGGTCATGGCGTGGAGACCGAGAGGTGGGCGCGTTCTCCCTGGGCGCCGAAGAGCATGAGCAGCTCCGCGGGCTTGTCGGCGGTGTTGCCGATCCAGTGCGGCAGCCTGGTGTCGAACTCGGCCGCCTCGCCGGGGCCGAGCCGCAGGTCGCGGTCGCCGACGACGAGCCGGACGTGCCCGGACATGACGTAGAACCACTCGTAGCCTTCGTGCCCGCGCGGGCTCGGCGTGAGGTCGGCGACGGCGGGTGGATGGATCACCTTGAACGCCTGGATGCCGCCGGCGCGCCGGGTCAGCGGTATGAACGTCAGCCCGTACCGGTGGACGGGCGGCATGTGGACGCGCGGGTCGCCGGTGGGCGGCGCGTCGACCAGTTCGTCGAGGGTCACGCCGTGCGTCCGGGCCAGCGGGAGCAACTGCTCCAGGGTCGGGCGGAGCCGCCCGTTCTCCAGGCGCGAGAGCGTGCTCGGCGTCAGGCCGGTCAGCTCCGCGAGCTCGGCCAGGGTCGCCCCGCGCGCCCGGCGCAGCGCCTTCAGCCGCGGCCCGACACCGGCCGGCACGTCGCTCCGAGGTTCGGCCATGCCCCGATTTTGCGGATCCGCAACGTCCTTTGCAAATCCCGCATGGCCGCGCGGATCCTTGCTTGCTCCTGGACCTTTCCAGACTGAGGAGAACAGATGATGTCCGCCAGCGCCCTGCGCGCCCAACTGGACGCCTTCCTGGACGAGTACCGCTCCCGGTTGCACGACAGCCTCGAAGGGCTCACCGAGGACGAGGCTCGAAGGCGTCTCGTACCGTCGAGGACGACCCCGCTGGGGCTCGTCAAGCATGTCACCTACGTCGAAGGCGTCTGGTTCGACCAGGCGATCACCGGCCGTTCGTACGAGGAGATCGGGATCGCCTCCACGCCCGATCGCTCCTTCGTCCTGGAGCGGGACGACACGATCGCGTCCGTCCGGGCCGCCTACCGGGACATCTGCGAGACGTCCCGCAGGAACACGGCCTCCCTGGACCTCGACGCCGTCGTCACGGGACGCGGCGAGCGCTTCCTGTGGCAGATCCACCTGCACATGCTGCGCGAACTCGCCCAGCACCTCGGCCATGCCGACATCCTCCGGGAACAGATCCTCGCGGCTCGGTGCCTCGGTCAAAAATCTACAGTGTAAAGGCGTCCGATCAGTGAAGTAATCAGCAGCATCTGTCGTATCGGGGTTTCAGCCGATCGTCTGTGAGATAAGAGCCAGGCTGTCAGCGGGGATGTCGGCTCGCGGACACGTGACGCGAGCGTGGGGCATCGCGCGGACAGCCGGGGAACCTCGCCGAACGAGCTCGAAGGAGCGCATCATGAATCCCACGCTGAACACGATCGACATCGTGGTGTCCGACCTGGACGCCTCGATCGCCTTCTATGCCCGGCTCGGGCTGGAGTTCAAGGTGGACGAGCACTCGCCCGGACACGCCGGCTGCGACCTGCCGAACGGGCTGCATGTGATGCTGGACACCGAGGGTTTCCGCACGCCGTTCCTGCCCGGCTGGAGCGCGCCGACCGGCGGGCCGCGTACTCTGCTGTGTTTCGAGTTCGAGACCCCGGCCGGGGTGGACGCCAGGTACGCCGAGCTCGTCGAGGCGGGCCACCGGGGGATCGCCGAGCCGTTCGACGCGATCTGGGGGATGCGCTACGCCACGGTGGCCGACCCGGACGGGAACGGTGTCGACCTGTACGCCGCCCTCCCGGCGAGCTGAAGGGGAGTCGTCATGAAGTACGTGCTGATGTTCATCGAGACCGAGGAGTTCGCCCACCAGCTGGAGGCGATGGGGGAGCTAGAGCGCGAAGCCGCCTACGCGGCGGTGGGGCAGTGGTTCGCCGACCACGCTGACAAGATCACTCACCATGCGCATCTGGCGCCGGTGCACACCGCCACCACGGTGCGCCTGGACCAGGGCGAGCCGGTCGTCACCGACGGGCCGTTCGTGGAGGGCAAGGAGGTGGTCAGCGGGTTCGCCGAGCTCGAGGTGGCCGACCTGGACGAGGCGTTGAAGGTCGCCCGCTCGTGGCCGGCCTGCCCGATCGTGGAGATCCGCCCCCTTTCATGAGCGGGCCGGTGCACGAGGAGGTGCTGGCCGGGGTGGTGCGCGAGCACGCGGGCCGGCTGGCCGCGTCCCTGGTGTCGTTGCTGGGCGACTTCTCCGCCGCCGAGGACCTGGTGCAGGACGCGGTCGAGACCGCGCTGCGGCGCTGGCCGGTCGAGGGGGTGCCGGAGCGGCCCGACGCGTGGTTGTTCACCGTGGCCCGGCGGCGCGGCCTGGACGTGCTGCGCCGGGAGTCGAACTACCGGGCCAAGCTCGCCGGGCTCACCAGGCCGGACCCCGCCCCGCGCGACGACCGGCTGCGGCTGGTGTTCACCTGCTGCCATCCGGCGCTGTCACGCGCCGCGCAGATCGCGCTCACGTTGCGGGCGGTGTGCGGGCTGTCGGTGGCGCAGATCGCCGCGGCGTTCGTCGTGCCGGAGGCCACTGTGGCGCAGCGGATCACCCGCGCCAAACGGAAGATCGGCGAGGCCGGCATCCCGTACCGCATCCCCGCCGAGGAGGAGCTGCCGCGGCGCGTAGGCGAGGTGCTGGCGGTCGTCTATCTGCTGTTCAACGAGGGCTACCTGTCGAGCACGGCCGAGCGGGCGCAGGCGCGTGACCTGGTGGAGGAGGCCGAGTGGCTGGCCGCGCTGCTGGTGAACCTGATGCCGAAGGAGCCGGAGGCGGCCGGGCTGCTGGCGCTGATCCGGCTGCACCGGGCCCGGGGCGCGGCCCGCTTCGACCCGGCCGGGCGGCTGGTGCTGCTCGCCGACCAGGACCGCGGCCTCTGGGACCGGCAGGCCATCGAGCGGGCCACGGCGCTGCTGACGCGGACCGCTCACGCCCACCGCCGGCCGGGGCCGTACCAGGTCCAGGCGGCGATCGTGGCCTGTCACGCGGAGGCCGAGACCTTCGCCGACACGGACTGGGCGCAGATCCTGGTCTTGTACGACATGTTGCTGCACCTGGCGCCCTCGCCCGTCACCCGGCTGCACCGGGCCGTCGCCCTGCGCCACGTCAAAGGCCCCGAGGCGGCGCTGGCCGAGCTGGAGCCACTCGGCCGGGTGCTGGAGCGTTACCCGCTCTTCCACGCCACCCGGGCTGAGCTGCTGCGTGACCTGGACCGCCGTGGGCAGGCGCGGCGGGCCGACGAGCGGGCGCTGGAGCTGACCGCCAACCCGGCCCAGCAGGCCCTGCTGGCCGATCGGTTGAGGTGGACGTGACCTCATGCGGCTGTTCCCCCTGGGCGGCGTCTGCTTCCTTCCGGTGTGAACGTGAAGGTGTCCGCGAACGCTCCCTTCCCGAATCGGATGGCCAAGAGAACGGGTTCGTCGTAGATGGGATGCCAGGTCGTTTCCCTCGACCCGGAGGTCCCGTTCCAGAGGTGTAGGAAGATGATCGGTTCCGTCGCCTGTGCGGTCATGTAGGCGAGGGTCTTGCCGTAGAAGGGGTTGGTGCCGCCGAGAAGAACGGAAGGCGGGCCGAGCGCTTCCTGCACTTCGGTGAGTGTTCGGTCGTGAGCGGTCCAAGCGATGAGCTCCCGGCGCAGGGAGCCGTATTCTCCGGCGGTCAGGGTTCTGTCGGCCTGTAGCCATCCGCGGTCGTGGGCCAGTTCGGCATAGACCGAGGCGACGCCGTCCTCGCCGGCAGCAGGCAGGATGGTTCTGAACGCTCCCGTCACGCCGAGCGAGTTGAAGGCGCCCCGCGATTCCAGGGTCCGCATCGCTTGCGCCCACTCCTGCTCCTGGTGTTCCGCGTAGACCAGATGGTCGAACAGGAGGCGCAGGGCCGTCTCGCCGCCGAACATGCCGGGCCGGCGAAGCGCCTGGTTGAGCCGGTCTTTGAGGTAGGCGCGGATCTCTGTCGAAGAGCGCGGCATGGGAGGGGTCGTCATGATGCTCCTTCGACGTCGCCTTCACCCGCGCACGCCACGGGCCTGATGCATCGGGGCGGTGCCACTGGTCAGGTGGGGCCGGCGGTCAGTCGGTCGGCGTGCCGCCGCAGGTCGGTGGCGAACTCCTCGGCTCGGCTCAGCTGGGTGCGGAGCGCCTCGCAGCGTTCGCGGGTGGCCTGCTCGAACCAGCTCAGTTTGGCCAGGAACTGCTCACGCTCGGCCGTCTCCAGCTCCGCCGCCGCACCGGGGTCGTCGAGCCGGTCGGTGATGGCCAGCAGTTCGCCCATCTCCGCCAGGGTGAAGCCGAGCGGCTTCATCCTGCGGATCACCATCAGACGGGCCACGTCGGCCTCGGTATAGAGGCGGAAGCCGCCCTGGCTGCGCGCCGAGGGCCGGACCAGGCCGACCTCGTCGTAGTGCCGGATGGTCCGCAGTGACAGCTCCGTGCGCGCGGCCACCTGCCCGATGTGCATCTGTAGAACCTCACTGGTCAGCCGGTAGGGCGGCCGCATCGAGCCCTGCCGGATCTCTACCCTAACGTTAAGGTAGAGTTGCCGCTGGCCAGACCGCGTCGGGGCGTCGCCGTACCGACCGGACATCCCGCCACCCACGCACCGGGCCGCCGAGCGCCGCCCTCACCCGAGGTAAGGAACAGCGACGCGCGCATGCCTTTGATCACCGCCGCCTGCTGCCCGCCGTGACCTGCCCGCGGTAGCGCCGTCCGGCCTGCCGCCTTTCCGCGCCCGCGAGCGTGCCCCTGCCTCCGGCCGGTGCGACGCTGCCCTCCGGGGCTGTTCCATCCTTAAGGACTCCTGTTGCCTAGCTCATCCGTGCCTGCCCGCCCGTCTCTGACCCTGCCTGCTCGCATGCGGCCCGGCCGCCCCGAATGGCTGAAGCCCTCGGTGGCCCGTACCGAGATCCTGTCCGGCTTGGTCGTCGCGCTCGCCCTGATCCCTGAGGCGATCTCGTTCTCCATCATCGCCGGGGTCGATCCCAGCGTCGGTTTGTTCGCCTCCTTCACCATGGCCGTGGTCATCGCCATCGCCGGCGGCCGCCCCGCCATGATCTCCGCCGCGACCGGAGCCATCGCTCTGGTCGTCGCCCCGCTGGCCCGCGAGCACGGCCTCGGCTACCTGGTCGCGACCGTCATTCTCGGCGGGCTCATCCAGGTCGCGCTCGGCGCGCTCGGCGTGGCGAAGCTGATGCGCTTCGTGCCTCGCAGTGTCATGGTGGGCTTCGTCAACGCCCTGGCCATCTTGATCTTCATGGCGCAGGTGCCCGAGCTCGTGGACGTGCCCTGGGTCGTCTATCCGCTGGTCGGCAGCGCGCTGGCGCTGATGGTGTTCCTGCCCCGCCTGACCAAGGTGGTCCCGGCTCCGCTGATCTCCATCGCCGCGCTCACCGCCCTCACGATCGGCGCCGGTCTGGCCGTGCCCACGGTCGGCGATCGTGGCACGCTGCCGTCCTCGCTGCCCGTGCCCGGTCTGCCCGACGTGGCTTTCACGCTGGACACCCTCACCCTCATCGCGCCGTACGCGGTCGGCTTCGCCCTCGTTGGGCTGATGGAGTCGCTGATGACCGCCAAGCTGGTCGACGACCTCACCGACACCCGCTCCTCCAAGACGCGCGAGTCCATCGGCCAGGGCGTCGCCAACATCGTCACCGGCTTCTTCGGCGGCATGGGCGGCTGCGCCATGATCGGCCAGACCATGATCAACGTCAGGAACGGCGCCCGCACCCGGCTGTCCACCTTCACCGCCGGTGTCCTGCTCATGGTCCTGTGCATCGTCTTCGGCCCGCTGGTCTCCCAGATTCCGATGGCCGCGCTGGTCGCCGTGATGATCCTGGTTTCGGTCGGCACCTTCGACTGGCACTCCATCGCCCCGGCCACCCTCAGGCGCATGCCCGCCGGTGAGATCGGCGTCATGGTCATCACGGTCGCGGTCGTGGTCGTCACGCACAACCTGGCCATCGGCGTCGTCGTCGGTTCGCTGACCGGGCTGGTCATCTTCGCGCGCCGGGTGGCGCACCTGGCCGAGGTCTCCGCCGTCGTCGATCCCGACGGCGGGCAGGTGGTCTACGCCGTGACCGGCGAGCTGTTCTTCGCCTCCAGCAACGACCTGGTCTCCCGGTTCGACTATGCCGGCGACCCTGACGACGTGGTCATCGACCTGACCGACGCCCACATCTGGGACGCCTCATCCGTCGCCGCTCTGGACGCTGTCGAGGCCAAGTACGCCGCCCGCGGCAAGACCGTACGGATCATCGGGCTGAACCAGCCCAGCGCCCGCATGCACGCCACCTTGTCGGGGGAGCTGTCCGGCAGCCGGTGACGGCGGCCTGCGGGCGTGCGTGCGGACCTGAAGTGGGGGAGTGGCCCGTACTCGGGCGGCTCGGCATCCGGGAGAGGGGAGGACCGATCGTGGTCCGCGCAACCGAGAGGCCGGACTGGGTGAGGTCCGCCTGTCATCCCTGGTCCCAGCTCTGCTCTCGACCGAACTAGTAATCTACATTGTAAAGGCGTTGGCTTCCTGACCCCACTGCTGGGAAGGGCTCAGGGGGCCTGCGTCAAGATCATGCGGCCGGTGTCGGGCGTCATGCCGGCGCGTGGCTGTCGAGGCCGAGGGTGGCGGCCAGGTCGCGCAGGCACTGTTCGTAGACGGGCTCCATGTCGGTGTAGGCGAAGTCCAGTTGGTGCAGGACTTCCATGCACAGCAGCCCGTACAGCCTGGTCCAGCACGACAGGAAGACGTGGGCGGCCTCGGGCGGGAGCCGTCCTTCGAGGGTGGCGGAGTAGGCGGTCAGTTGCTCGCGCAGGGATGCGGGCAGGTCGGCCAGGTCGGGCACCGGGAACGGTCGTGTCCGCCACAGCTCGACCATCAGGTCGAGCAGGACCTGCTCGAACCGCAGGGCGGCCTGGTGGCGCACCGAGTCCGGCCGCCGGTTCTGCGGGGTGATCGGGCTCGCGAATATCCAGCCGAACTCGGCCGGGTGGGCGGTGCTCCAGGCGCGCATGGCGCGGCAGACGGCCAGTATCCGCTCGCCGAGCGACGCGTCGGCGTGGCCGTCGCGGGCCTGTTCCATCGCGGCGGCCAGTTCGCGGAAGAAGTCGGCGGTCACTGCGCCGACCAGTTCGTCGTGGCTGGCGTAGTAGTGGTAGAGGGCTGGGCCGCTCATGCCGACCTGCCGGGCGACCGCGTTGATGGTGACCGCGGCCGATCCCTGCTCGACCAGCAGCTTGCGCGCGGCCGTGTGGATCTCCTCCAGGGTGGCCTGGCGCAACCTCTGCCGTCTGCTGGTGTGTGCGGACATCGTCACCTCTCGCGTCGTTTCCTCGGTCGGCGTTGACATCTTAGGGCAAGTATGTTTCCTTAGTGCCTCTAAGAAATCTAGAAGCACTAAGGAGTAGCTGTGGAGCTTCTGTGGATCCTTCTCGCGGCGCTGGTGTTCGTGGCGGCCGTGTGGTGGCGGATGTCCAGATCCGCCCACGTCCGGCGGCGCGAGGAGTCCTGACATGGCCCGGACGCTGCGCGACCGCTTGTTCGGCAAGTACGCCATGGAGGCGACCATCACCGTCGCCGACCAGGTCAACCCGGCCATGCGCCGGATCCGGCTGGAGACCGACCAGCCCGTCGCCTTCCCGTACACCCCCGGCCAGCACATCAGGATCGAGTTGAAGGATCCGCTGTCGGTGTCGGGCATCCTGCGTCCGTCCGAGACGCTGCGCACGTACACGATCTGGGGCCTCGACGCCGGCAGGACGGCGATCGAACTGCGCGTCCACCTGTATGCGGGCGACGGCATCGGCCTGAGGTGGGCGCGGGCGGCCCGGCCCGGAGAACGGGTGACCTTCTGGTGGCCGCAGGGCGACTTCTTCACCCGCGAGGCGGCCTATCACGTGTTCATCGGGGAGGAGACCGCCAGCGCCGCGTTCGGCCCGATGATCAGAGCGTTGGGAGCCTCGGCCGAGGTGTTCGGTGTCCTGGAGAGCGAGACCCCCGAGCACGACCTGCCCCTGCCCGGGACGCCGCCGCTGCGCCGTGTCCACCGGCACGGCACCTCCGCCGTCGCCTCCCGGGTGCTGCTCGGGGCCGTGGCCGAACTCGATCTGCCGGGCAACGCGGGAGCCGCTTATGTGGCCGGCGAGGCCAGAACCTGCCAGATGGTGCGCGACTTCCTGGTGCGTGAGCGCAACTGGGCACGGGCCTCGATCAAGACCAAGCCGTTCTGGGCCCCGGGCAAGCGTGGCCTGCACTGACCGTCAAGGAGATCCGGACATGAAAGTGATCATCGTGGGAGGCGGCATCGGCGGACTCGCCGCGGCCGTCGCCTTCCACCAGCGTGGCCTGCAGGTGGAGGTCCTTGAACGCGCTGCTGAGTTCACCGAGGTGGGCGCCGGGCTGACCGTCCAGCCCAACGGTCTGCGCGCGCTGGACGCCCTCGGCCTGGGCGAGCGTCTGCGCGTCGGCGGGCTGGCCGACCCGCTCGCAGGCATCCGCGGCAGCCGGGGGGACTGGCTGGTCCGCAACGACGTCGACAGCCTCAAGCGTCGTTTCGGCCCGTGGGTGACCGTGCACCGGGCCGCACTGGTCGACCTGCTGAGGGCAGCCGTGCCGCCCGAGGCTCTGCGGCCCGGCATCGACGTACAGCACGTGCAGCCCGACGGCACGGTCCGCCATGGCGGCGGCACCTCCACCGCGGATCTCGTGGTGGGCGCCGACGGCGTGCACAGCGTGACCCGGCGCTCCCTCTGGCCTGGCCTCCCTGGGCCGCGCTACGTCGGCTATACCACCTGGCGCCTCATCGTCCCCCCTCAGCCCGTCGAGGGGAGCGCGGAAACGTGGGGCAGGGGCGAACGGTTCGGGCACGTGCCGATGCCCGACGGCCGCATCTACTGCTACGTCATGGCCAACGCCCCGGCGGGCTCCCATGTCGGCCTGGATGAGCTGCGCGAACGCTTCGCACGCTGGCACCGGCCCATCCCCGCGCTGCTCGACTCCGCGCAAGAGGAGGCGGTGCTGCAACACGACACGTACGAACTGCCGAGGCTGCCCACGTACGTTTCCGGAAACGTCGCCGTCCTCGGTGACGCGGCCCACGCCATGACCCCCAACCTGGGGCAGGGCGCCTGCCAGGCGCTCGAGGACGCGGTCACGCTCGCGCACGCGGTGGACACCCTCGGCGTGCGCGCGGGCCTGGAAGCCTATGACCGCGCCCGCAGGCCGCGCACCCAACTGATCGTCCGCCGTTCCCGCCAGGCCGGAGCCGCCGCGCACTGGACCTCCACGCCGATGACCACTCTGCGAGACGCGGTTCTTCCTCTCCTCCCGAACGTGCTCTTCGACCGCTCACTCACCCCCGCCTATACCTGGACGATCTGATGTCCCTCCCACGAATCCTGATCATCGCCGTCGCAGCGATCACAACGGTCGGCGCCGTGCTCGCCGACCTCGTCATCCCCGACCTGGCGGCACAGCACGCCTACAACCCGGCCTGGCCACCCCACGCCAAGTTCCACGACGCCCAGTACATGGTGATGACCGTGCTCCTCGGCCTCACCGGCCTGGCCCTCGCGCTACGGTCAGGGCGGAACACGCTGCTGCACGCCGCCGCCATCCTGGCCACCCCGTGGCTCGGCATGATCGGTGCGCTCCTGTTCCCCGGCACTGCCACCTACGACCCGGAGTTCGCCGATCGGACTGTCTTCGTCCTCGGCCTGCACGGGCAGATCTTCATGGCGATCGTCCTGCTCCTGGCGCTGCTGCTCGCGACAGCGGCGACACTGCGCATGCCCGTGGACTCCACCGCCCGGTGATGAGCCCGGCCCTTGCTTGTTCAAGGCGCTATACCACCGCTTGCTGCTACATCGCGGTGTTCCTGCTCCTGCTGCGTACGCCGCCCTGGCGCGGCAGCAGCACGCCTGGGGGACGGCCCCTTGATCACCTACTGGTCCGGCGGATGAGGGCGGGATCTCGTCGCTGGTCGCGCAGCGACATCGTGCCGGTCGCGTACGGAGTGATCTCGATCTTCGTGATGAGACCGGCGTCGATGCGGAAGCGGATGAGCGCGTACGCGTGGCCGCCGGGTGCGATGACCGCGCCGGGCCGCCCTGCGATGAGGACCGGAGCCGCGACGGCGATGCGGTCGGCGAAGATCCTCGTCTCTTCCGCGACCGCCGCTGCCCCACGGACTTCCGTTGCGGAGCCTGCCGGGAGCAGGGAAGGGTCAGCGGTACGGACAACGTCGGGAGCCATCAGGGTGACGAGTCGTGCGATGTCGCCGCCGCGTGCGGCTGCCAGGAACGCCTCGATGATCTCGTTTTCTTCCGCGTCGTGGCGACGTATGACAGGTCGCACGTCGCGCAGCCGTGCGCGCGCACGGCTGGCCAGCTTCTTCGCCGAGACCGCGTTCGTGCCGAGCGTCGCGGCGATCTGATCGAACGGGATGGCGAAGAGGTCGTGCATCACGTACGCCACCCGCTGCCTGGGCGAGAGTTCGTCGAGGAGCACCAGCAGGGCTCTGGACACTTCTTCACGGCGAAGGAACGTCTCGTCGGCGCTGATCCTTGCGCCGGCGATGTCGTCGGAGCGCAAGGGGAGTTCGCCACGTCGCTCACGTGCCCGTAGCAGGTCCAGGCACAGACGCGCGGTCACCGTGGTGAACCAGCCGTCCAGGTTGGCGATGTCGGCCGCCCCGGCCGTCTGGACCCGCGTCCAGGCGGTCTGGACCGCGTCCTCCGCGTCGTGATACGAGCCCACGATCCGGTGGGCCAGCGACATCAGCCGGGGACGGGACGCCTCGAAGTGTTCGACGAGTTTCATGGGTGAGGTCACCTTTCGAGTGTGCTCAACGTCAGGAGGGGTGAGACCAGCTACCTGACGAGCGCACCTCCTTGAGGAGACACACATGAGCGTACAGATTGTCCGATTCAACACCACATCCGAACAGGCTCCGGAAGCGGTCGCGGAGTGGGCCGACGCGCCGGTACCTCCGCGACCAGTGACGCTGCTGGGGCGGTATGCCCGTTGACCGCGGCACTCGACGTCGGGCTGTTCATCGCGACTCTCGCCTGCATCCTGGCCAACGCCTTCGAGGTGGTCGCGAAGGCGGTCTCGGCTCGGTTCGTGGTGCGTAACTCTGCCGAGGTCGGCCTCGATCCGCGGTGGATCCCCTACCTCGCGGTCGTTGAGGGCTCCGGGGTGGTAGGGCTCGTGCTCGGGCTGCTCGGCCGGCCTCTCTTCGGGCTGGCCGCTGCCTTGGGGCTCGTGCTGTTCTTCGTCGGAGCCGTCCTCGCCCATGTCCGTGCGCGCGTGTTTCACACCCTCGGCTTCCCGGTGGCCTTCCTCCTCCTGGCAGTGGCGGCCGGCGGGTACTTCGGTCGGTCGCTCGCTTGATCGCACGGGAAGGGGCTCCCGGGCTAGAGGGGCGGATAAGGACTGATACGGGGGCTTTCGGAGTGCGGGCCGGTGACTGGGTCACGGTGCGTGCCGGTGATCGGTGGGCCCGGTTGCGGGTCGCTGTTGGTACGAGCCCGGTGGGGGTGGTCACGCCGGAGACGCCGGCGACTCGGTGGTGGCGGCTGTCCTCGGCACGGTGATCGGTGTCGGGTTCACCTGGGTGGGGTTACGAGACGTTCGTGGAGCGGGCTCTCGGTGACGCCGCCCTGCGGGTCCCGTGGTCGTCATGGGTCGCGGTTCTGGCCGGGCTCGTGGCCGCTGTCGTCCCGGCGCGTAGGGCCGCCCGGGTGGCTCCGGTCGCGGGGCTGTCACTCGACTGATGCGGTCGGCTGTGCCCGGGGGTGGTGGCGTGTGCGTGCCGCCTGTGCCACACTCACTGTTATAGAACTCTCAGAAGAGTTATAGAACGATGGGAGGGTGGCATGCGAGACGTGCTGCCGTGGCGTGAGGCGGTCGCGCCGGACGGGACGATGGGCGAGCCCCGGGCGCGGGGCCGGTTCGGCGGGTATGGCGGGCGGTACGCGCCGGAGTCGCTGGTGGAGGCGTGCCGCGAGGTGGAGGAGGCGTTCCGGGAGGCGTGGGCGGATCCGGGGTTCCGCGGCGCGCTGGCGCGGCTGCTGGCCGTGCACGCCGGGCGGCCGACGCCGCTCACGCCGGCCCGCCGGCTGTCGGAGGCGCTGGGTGTGGAGCTGTATCTCAAGCGGGAGGATCTCACCCACACCGGATCCCACAAGATCAACAATGTGCTTGGCCAGGCTCTGCTGGCCATCCGGATGGGGCGGCGCAGGCTGATCGCCGAGACGGGGGCGGGCCAGCACGGGGTGGCCACCGCGACCGCCGCCGCGCTGCTCGGGCTGGAGGCCACGGTGTTCATGGGCGAGCGCGACATCGAGCGGCAGGCGCTGAACGTCTTCCGGATGCGCATGCTGGGCGCCGAGGTGGTCCCGGTGACCACGGGCAGCCGTACGCTCAAGGACGCGACCAGCGAGGCCATGCGGCACTGGGTGGGCGCGACCGGCGACTCCCACTACTGCGTCGGCTCGGTCGTCGGGCCGGATCCGTACCCGTGGATGGTCAGGGAGTTCCAGCGGGTGATCGGCGACGAGGCGCGCGGGCAGTGCGCCGCCGAGCTGCGGACGGGCGTCCCGGACCATGTGGTGGCGTGTGTCGGCGGCGGCTCGAACGCGGCCGGCACGTTCGCCGGGTTCGCCGACACCCCGGCGCGTCTGGTCGGTGTGGAGGCGGACGGCGGCGCGGGGGCGGCCCGCGGCCGGCTGGGTGTGCTGCACGGCTGCCGTTCGCTGTTCCTGCAGGACGACGACGGGCAGATCATCCAGGCGCACTCCATCGCGGCCGGGCTCGACTACCCGGGCGTCGGCCCGGAGCACGCCCATCTGCGTGACCTGGGCCGGGCCCGGTACGTCACGGTGACCGACGGCGAGGCGGTCGGCGCGGCGCTGAGGCTGGCGCGTACCGAGGGGATCGTCCCGGCGCTCGAGTCGGCGCACGCCCTGGCCTGGGTGATCCGCGCGGCGGGCGACGGCGACCTGCCCGCGGGGTCGACGGTGCTGATGACGTTGTCCGGCCGGGGCGACAAGGACGTCTCGACCCTGAAGGAGCTGCTGTGACGAACGCCCTGACCGCCGGCGCGGTCGAACGCCACCTGCGTGCCCGCCGGGACGCCGGCCGCGGCCTGCTCATGCCGTACGTCACCGGGGGGATCACGCCCGGCTGGACGGACTATCTGCGGGCGTTCGCCGCCGCCGGGGCGGACGCGATCGAGGTCGGCCTGCCCTTCTCCGATCCCACGCTGGACGGCGTCACCATCCAGCAGGCCAGTGACACGGCGCTGGCCAGGGGGGCGAGCACCCGCCGGATCCTCGCCGACCTGGCCGAGGTCGGTGACCTGGGCGTGCCGCTGGTCGTCAGCACCTACTACAACCTGGTGCTGAACGACGGCCCGGAGGCGTTCTGCGCCGCGCTGCGCCGGGCCGGCGCCGGCGGCCTGATCGTGCCCGACCTGCCGGTGCACGAGGCGGACGAACTGACGGACGCGGCCGAAGCCGCCGGGATCGAGCCGGCCCTGCTGGCCTCGCCGGCGACGCCGCAGCCGCGGCTGGCGGAGATCGCGGGCCGCAGCCGCGGATTCGTGTACGCGGTGTCGCTGATGGGCACCACCGGCGAGCGGACCGCCCTCGCCGCTTCGGCGGCGGAACTCGCCGGGAGGATCAGGCGCGTCACCGACCGGCCGGTCTTGCTAGGATTTGGCATTTCCACCCCGGACCAGGCACGCGAAGCCCGCCGGCACGCCGACGGCGTGGTGGTCGGCGCCGCGGTCATGCGGCGGGTGCTCGACGGGGCCGGGCCGGACGACCTGCGGGCCTTCCTGGCGACCCTGCGCCTGGCCCTCGACCAGGAGTGTGACCGACCACGATGACCTCCGACGCCGGGCACGAGGCGAGATACCGCGCCATCGCCGCCGACCTCGCCGCGAAGATCCGGTCGGGGCGCTACGCCCCGGGTGAGGCGCTGCCGCCGCAGCGTGAGCTGAGCGCCTCCTACGGGGTGACGCTCATGACGTTGCGCCAGGCGTTGCGGGAGCTGAGCGACGAGAGGCTGATCGTGCAGCGGCCCGGCAGGGGCACGTTCGTCGCCCCGCCGCACCTGGCGTACCAGCTCGACTCGCTCCGCAGCCTGGTCGACGACCTGCGTGAACAGGGCCACGACGTGCGGACCGCGGTGGCCGGGCAGGCGGTGCGCCGGGCCCCGGCCCGGATCGCCGCGGAGCTGCGGCTGCGTCCCGGCGACACCGCCCTGCGGCTGGAGCGGGTCCGTGAGTTCGCCGGGCGTCCCGCCGTGCATCAGGTGTCCTGGGTCCGGCGGCCGGTGGCCGACCGGATCCGCGACCGCGACTTCACCGCCGTCTCCCTCTACACGGCTCTGGCCGACGCGGGGGTGACGGTCTCCCGGGCGGCGGAGGTGGTCCGGCCGGGTCTGCTCGACGCCGCCGCGGCCCGTCACCTGCACGAGCCGCAGGGCAGCCCGGTGCTCGTCAGCTCCCGGATCACCTACGCGCTCGACGCCACGCCGGTGGTGTCCGACCATGCCACGATCCTCGGCAGCATGATGGAGATCCGCACCGAACGCGCCGCCACCGGCCTCTCTCTGACTTGGGGGGCCACCAGCTGAGCCGGTCCGTCACCGGTGCGTACGGTCGCCGTGGCGGCGGACGAGCTCCTCGAATGCGGCGAGTTCGGCCGACAGGGCGGCCCGGCCTTCGCCGGTGATGACGACCCGGGTCTTCGGGCGCCGCCCGTCGTACCCCTTCTCCAGTACGATCAGGCCGGCTTCTTCCAGGACGGCGAGGTGCCGGTTGAGGTTTCCCCGGGTCAGTTCGAGCACCTGGTGGAGGTAGGTGAACTCCACCTTGGCCGCCTCGTCGGCGATGGCGAGGATGCCGAGGCGGTGGCGCTGGTGGACGACGTCGCTCAGGCGTCCGGTGGGGTGGGTCACGGACGGGTCCTTCGCAGGGCGTGCAGGCCGGCGTAGCGCCACACGGTCAGGCCCGTCCCGGCGATCAGCCCGGACATCCACGCCATGTCCGCGAACTCCCTCGGGAGCAGGTGGGCGAGGTCTCCTCCCGGCGGGAAACGCAGGGCGTGGTCGACGGTCTGGAGGACCGCCGAGCCCTTGATCCATACCGATCGCGGGCCTGCCTAGCGGCCGATCTTGTCCAGCTCGGCGAGGTCCTCGCCGGAGAGCGGCAGGCCGGCGCCGGCGGCGTTCTCGCGCAGGTGCGCCACCGACGAGGTGCCGGGAATGAGCAGGATGTTCGGCGACCGGCGCAGCAACCAGGCCAGGGCGACGGACATCGGCGTCGCCTCCAGCCGGGCGGCCACCGCCGAGAGCGCCGAGGATTGCAAGGGGCTGAAGCCGCCGAGCGGGAAGAAGGGCACGTAGGCGATGCCCTCCCGGGCGAGCTCGTCGATCAGTTCGTCGTCGTGCCGGTGGGCGAGGTTGTACATGTTCTGCACGCACACGATCGGCGCGATGGTCCGCGCCTCGGCGACCTGTTCCGGCGTCGCGTTGCTCACGCCGAGGTGCCGGATCAGCCCCTGCCGCTGGAGTCCGGCGAGAGCCTCGTACGGTTCGGCGAGTGAGCCGGGCCGAGGTCCGCTGGCGTCGCCGAGCCGGAGGTTGACCAGGTCGAGCACCTCGAGACCGAGGGCTTCGAGGTTGTCGTGGACGGCGCGGCGCACGTCTTCCGGCCGCCGCGCCGGGGGCCAGCCGCCCTGCTCGTCGCGGGTCGCGCCGACCTTGGTCACGATGTGCAGCGCTTCGGGGTACGGGTGCAGCGCCTCGCGGATCAGCTGGTTGGTGACGCGCGGCCCGTAGGCGTCGCTGGTGTCGATATGGGTGATCCCGAGGTCGGCGACCTCGCGGAGGACGGCGAGTGCGCTGTCGCGGTCGGCCGGCGGACCCATCACCCCGGGACCGGCGAGCTGCATGGCACCGTAGCCGAACCGGGTGACGGTCAGGTCACCCAGGGCCCAGGTGCCGCCGGGAAGCGAAGCGGGGAACGTCGTCATGCCTCTGCCTTTCAAGGGTGAGCAAGAGTCTCTCGGAAACTTGCTCCAGTCTGGTCAGGTAACTCCCCATGGGGAAGCAGGCACTTCAAGGTGCGTAGGACACCCGCGGGTTCGCTTTCGTGGCGGCCATGTCCCGGCGTGACCGGGCCTCGGCGGCCCAGTGGGGCGCGTTCCACCGGTCGGCGATGACGGCGGCCCGGGCGAAGTGGTCGGCGGCCTCCTGATCGCGGCCGAGGAAGACGGCCAGCTCGCCGAGGGTGTGGGCGACCGGGCGCAGCGCCGCCGCCAGGCTCGTGACGCCCGCCGGGGGGCCGTCGCGGTGAGGGAGCAGCGCCGCGTAGATCTCCTCTGCGGCGGCGCGGTCGTCCAGGGCGATGACGGCCATCGCGCGGGCGGTGGTGAGGAAGGTGAAGAAGTAGTCGGGCCGGATCGGGTCCGATGCGCGCACCCGGCGGGCCTCGGCGGTCAGGCCGTTGGCGTGCAGGGCGAGGGCCAGCAGGTCGGCGGCGATCGGGCCGGTCGCCTCGTGGAGGGCGCGCGCCTCGTCCAGGTGCTCGCCGAGGGTGCCGTCGTTCACCCAGGTCGCGGCCAGCGCGAGGCCGAGGAAGCCGGGGGCGTGCAGCGATCCGGCGCGCCGCATGCCGCCGGCGGCCTCGGTGTAGAGCCGTTCCGCGTCGGCGAACCGGCCCTCGATGAGGGCCAGGGTCGCCAGCGTCACCTCGGCGACGCCGATCGCCTCGGGCATCCGGTAGGTACGCGCGAGGTCGAGGGCCTCGGCGGTCACCCGGCGCATGGTGGCCGGGTCGCCGGCCCCGGCGGCGACGGCGGCGTGGTTGAGCAGCCCGGTGACGCGGTAGACGGGCAGGTCGTGCTCGGTGCCGAGCGCGACCAGCTCGCGGCAGAGCTCGTCGCTGCCGGCCGATCCGGTGTGGCCGCGGGTCAGGATCCGGAGCGCCGCCGCCCGCAGGCGGGGCCCGGTGGCCAGGCCGAGCGCCTCGCGGGCCGCCGCCGTGACGGTGGGGTCGTCCTCGCCGGCCAGTTCCTCGGCGTAGGAGACGAGGAGGCGGCCGCGTACCTCCGCAGTGAGGTCGGTGCGTTCGAGCAGGCGGCTCAGCCGGTCCACGACGGGCCGGTCCACCGTGCCGTACGGGCGGGACTGCCAGGGCGTCGGCTCGGTCCAGGCGGTGAAGGCGGCGATCATCAGGTCGTCGCGTCCCAGGGACTCCGCGTACTCGACGGCCTGCCGGCGGGTCGTCCGGGCGGCGGCCACGGCGCCGGCCCGGATCTGCGCGCGGAGCAGCCTGCCGTGCAGGGCCACGCGTTCCTCCGGACTGGTCGAGTTGGCGACGGCGTCGGCGAGGAGATCGGCCGCGACGTCGTGGGCGTAGCGGGCCTCGGCCAGCTCGGCGGCCCGGACGCAGTAGCCGACGGCCTTGGGGGATCCGGCACGGGCGTAGTGGTGCGCGAGCGCCGTGATGTCGCCGGTGGGTTCCAGGGCGGCGGCGACGCGGGCGTGCATGCGGGCCGCCCGCAGGCGGCTGACGTCGGCCAGGAGGGTGTCGCGGACGAGGGCGTGGACGAACCGGACCCGTCCGGGCGCGGGCTCGCTCAGCAGTCCGGCGATCACGCCCGCGTCCAGCGCGTCCAGCACGCTGTCGGCGTCGCTGTCGGCGGCGTCGACCAGCATGTCCACCGAGCTTTCCCGGCCCGCGACCGCGGCCAGCCGCAGCACGGCCACGCCTTGCCCGGGCAGCCGTGCCAGGCGGCGCCGCAGCACGTCCCGTACGCCTTGCGGGACCTCCGAGAGGGCGACCAGCGCGCCTTCTCCGTTCAGCAGCCGCGCGCTCTCGCGCACGTAGAACGGGTTGCCACCGGTGCGCTCGGCGATGCCGGCGACGGTCTCGTCGTCGGCCTCGCACTCGTTCCGTACGAGCTGGGCCACGGCCACGTCGTCCAGGCCGGGCAGGTCGAGCCGCAGGGGTGCGGCGCGGGCGAGGGCGGCCAGCGTGTCGGTGAGATGGCCGCTCTCCTCCGCCCGGTAGGCCGCGACGACCAGGATGGGGGCCCGCGTGCCGAGGCCGCCGCCGAGCAGCTCCAGCGTGGCGGCGTCCGCCCAGTGCAGGTCGTCCAGCACGACGGCGACCGGGCGCTTCGCGGCGACCGCCGCGAGCCATCGCCACACGGCCCGGCGCAGGCGGAACCGGCCGGCGGTGGCGTCGGCGTCCACCGGCACGGTGTCGGTGAGCAGCGGCGCGAGGTCGTCCGCGTGCTCGCCCGGTGACGTGGCCGCGGCGACGGCTCCCAGCGCCTCGGTCCACGCCCACGCGGGCGGCGCGCCGGCGGCCTCGGGGCAGTGACCGGCGGCGACCAGCCATCCGGTACGTTCCAGCCGCCTGCCGAGGTGTTCCAGGAGCGTCGACTTGCCGAGCCCGGCCTCGCCGGTGACAAGGGCGACGCGGGCTCCGTCGGCGGCGGCCTGTTCGGCGGCCGTGACCAGCGCTGACAGCTCCGCCTCACGCCCGACGAACGACGCCTCGGCGACCGGGACCGTCCCGGGGAGGGTAACCGTCGGCGGAAGCGGGGCGGTCAACAGTGGCCGGGCAGTCAACAGTGGCGGAAGCATAGGCGGCGACGAAGGCGACTGGGGTGGCGGAAGCATCTGCGGTGACGAAGACATCTCCGGTGGCGATGGCGACTGCGGTGGCAGGGGTACGGTCGCGCGGAGGACGTCGGTGCGTCCGGTGAGGATGGCCTCCTCCAGTGCCGTCAGGTCCGGGCCGGGGTCGAGTCCGAGCTCCTCGGCGAACAGGCGGCGGGCGCGGCGGAGGGTGGCCAGGGCGTCGGCCTGGCGGCCGCTGCTCCACAGCGCCAGGGCGTGCAGCCGCCAGCCCTCCTCGCGCAGGGGCTCGCCGCGGGTGAGCCGCTCGGCCTCGGGCACCACCGTCGCGGGGTCGCCGGTCCGCAGGCCCGCCGCGACGTGCAGTTCGGCGGCGACCAGGCGCAGCTCGTCCAGCCTGGCCGTCTCGGCGGCGGCCCACGGCTCGTCGGCGACCTCGGCGAACGCCGGTCCCCGCCACAGCTCCAGCGCCTCGGCGAGCCGTGCCCGGGCGGCGCGCGGGTCGGTGACCGTACGGGCCTGGTCGAGCAGGTCCTCGAACCGCCACGCGTCCACCGAGTCCGGCGGCAGCCGCAGCGCGTAGCCGGGCGGCGCGCTCACCAGCAGCCGGGCCGGCGCGCGCGGCGGGCGCCCCGGCTCCAGCAGCCGGCGCAGGTTGGACACGTACGCCTGCAAGGACATCAGCGCCCGCGCGGGCGGCTCCCCGCGCCACAGGTCCTCGATCATCCGGTCGACCGGCACGACCTGCCCGCGCGCCGCCACCAGCAGCGCCAGCACGCCCCGCTGCCGCGGCCCGCCGGGGTGGACGGGCTCACCGTTCACCTCGGCGGCGAACTCGCCCAGCACCCGAATGAACACCATGATCCGTACATCGTACGAGGAGGCTTCCAAACCGGCTCCAAGCACCCTCCAAACACCCGGGAGCAGCCTGGACGCGTCGGCACGTCAAAGGAGAAGAACCATGTCGCTGAAGAACGTCAACACCGTCCTGGCCGCCGCCGGTGCCCTGTTCATCCTCTACATCGGGGTGTCCTACGTCCTGACCCCCGAGACGTCCGCCCCGACCTTCGGCCTGCCGGACTGGCCTTCGGGCGACGGCGGCGGCTTCCTGATCCTGAAGGGCATCCGCGACATCGGGTCGGGCCTGGTCCTGGGCGTCCTGCTGGTGACGGGCCAGCGCCGGGCCCTGGGCTGGGTCCTGCTGACGATGGCCGTCATCCCGTTCGGCGACATGGCCAACGTGCTGGCCCACCACGGCTCGGTGGCCGCCGCGTTCGGCATCCACGGCCTGACCTCGGCGCTGGTGGCCGTCACCGGCCTGCTGATGCTCCGCGAGACGGGCAAGGCGGGCCGGCCCGCCTGACGCCCGCGAGCCCCGGAGGGCTCACCCGTCGCCGAACCGGTCGCGGACCGCGCGGAAGGCGGCCTCGGTGCCGGAGAGCGCCCGGGCCACCATCTCGTCGGTGTGCGACACGCTGACGAACCAGTTGTGCCTCGGGTGGATGTAGACGCCGTTGTCGAGGGCGACGCGGGAGAAGTGCATCATCCGTTCGAAGTCCTGATCGGCCAGGAACCGGAAGTAGGGCATCTGCGCGGGCCCGGTGTAGGAGATGGCGAGGTCGTGGGCCTTGGCCTGCTCCACGATGCCGCTTCTGAGCAGTTCGCCCGCGCGTTCCATCCTGGCGATGCCGTCCTCGTCGCGGATGGCGTTGATCGTGGCGATGGCGGCGGCCATGGGCACCGCCGCGAACCAGTAGGTGCCCGTGCTGAAGATGCTGGTGGCGGCGTCCCGGAGGGTTTCGACGCCGAGGACCGCCGAGACGGTGTAGCCGTTGCTGACCGCCTTTCCCCAGGCGCTGAGGTCAGGCTGGATCCCCAGGGACTCCCAGCTGCCGCCGAAGTTCAGCCGGAATCCGCAGCGGACGTCGTCCAGGATGAGCACCGCGTTCCTGGAGTCGCACACCTGGCGGAGTTCGCGGGCGAACGCCGGGTCGGCCAGTTCCTGGTCTTCGCCGTCGTTGTGCTTGAAGGGGGTGACGATGATGCCGGCCAGGTCGTCGCCCGCCTCGTCCACGGCGGCCCGCAGGCTCGCGTGGTCGTTGTACTCGAAGTACCGCAGGGCGGCGCGGTCCGACGGGAGCACCCCGGCCAGTCCGGGGGTGCACCAGGGGGCGGCTCCGTGGTAGCTGCCCCGGGCGACCAGGATGACGGATCTGCCGGTGGCGGCCCGGGCGATGGTCAGGCAGGTGGTCGTCGCGTCGGTGCCGTTCTTGGCCAGGTAGGCCCAGTCGGCGTGGTCGACGACGTCCACCAGCAGTTCGGCCAGTTCCACCATTCTGGCCGAGGGGGCGTTCTGGCAGTCGGCCCGCCGCCGCTGGGCCGCGGCGGCGGCTTCGACCCCGGCGTGCTGGTAGCCCAGGACGATGGGCCCGTATCCGCAGAGCAGGTCGACGAACTCACGGCCGTCGACGTCGCGGATCAGGGCCCCTTCGCCGTGGGAGAGGTACTGCGGGAAGTTCTCCGGGAACAGGCCCGCCCGCTGATGTCCGTACATCCCGCCTGGAATGACCCGGCGCGCCCGTTCGCGGAGCGCGGCGTCCGAAGTCCCAGCCATGATCACACTCGTCCTTTCAGAGGTCACACGAGAAGCAGGTCAGCAAGCCCCCTGAAGGGGGAGAACGGGACGATCCTCCTTACGCTCGGGCGGCTCGGACCTGGGAGTAGATGGCCGTGGCGGCCAGCGCCATGAGGCCGAGCATCCAGTACTGCCATGCCTGCGACAGGCCGAGGAACACGGTGGTGTTCTGGATGACCTGCAGGAGTACGACGCCGAACAGGACGCCGATGAAGCTGCCCCGGCCGCCGAAGATGGAGGCTCCGCCGAGGACGACGGCGGTGATGCTGGCCATCGTGTAGCTGACGCCGGCGGTGGGGTCGCCCACGCCGATCTGCGCCATCAGCAGCAGGGCGCCGAGCATGGTGAGCAGCGCGCTGGCGACGTAGACGACGAGGTGGACGCGGGTCACCGGGATTCCCCGGTTGCGCGCGGCGTGCTCCGACGAGCCGGCGCCCCGCAGGCGCAGGCCCATCATCGAACGCCGGGACATCACTTCCAGCGCGATGAGGACGGCCGCGCCGACGATGACCGCGTAGGGGATCGGGCCGATGCGCGCCCCGAGCGCCTCGGTGACGGTGCTGGAGATCGATCCGCCGGGCGAGTCGCGCATGACCAGGGAGAATCCCTGGAGCGCGGTGTAGGTGACCAAGGTGGCGACCACCGGTGTCACCCTCGCGTATCTGACCATCATCCCGTTGCCCAGTCCCACGGCGGCCGCCGCGAGGAACATCAGCACGAATCCGAGGATCCACCACCCGGCTCCGTACCCGTCGAGGACGTAGAACGAGGCGATGACCACGAGGGTCCCGCTCAGGGGGCCGACCGACAGGTCGATTCCTCCGGTGAGCATGACGATGAGCTGTCCGGCGGCGAGGAAGAGCACGGGCGCCGCCAGGCCGAGCATGCTGGCGATGTTGAACTCGGACAGGAAGCGCTCGCTCCTGGTGGCGCTCACCAGGGCCAGCAGGACGATCGCGGCCGCCAGGAACAGGCTGGGCGCCTGCTCGCTGGAGAGCAGGCGGCGGAACCTGTCGAGCGGGCCCTTGCGCCGGGCCGGTCCGGCGGCCTCCTCGCTCTGGGCCGAGGTCGCCGCCGTGAGGGACGCCTCGGTGATGGCGTGCTCGGAGATCTCGTCGCCGGTCAGTTCGCGGACGACCCGCCCTCGGGAGAACACGAGCACGCGGTCGCACAGCCCGGCGAGTTCGACGTTGTCGGAGCTGAGCACGACCACCGGTGTCCCCGACTCGGCGGTGGACCGGAGCCGGTGGTAGATGTCGGACCGTACGCCGACGTCGATCCCCTGGGTGGGTTCGTCGCACAGCAGCACTTTGGGGTCCGACAGCAGGGAGCGGCCGAGCACCACCTTCTGCTGGTTCCCGCCCGACAGGTGCTCCACGGCGGAGTCGGGCGAGGCCACCTTGATGCCGAGCTGGCGGATCTCCTCGGCCACCAGGGCGTTCTCGGCCGATCCCTTGACGACCCCGGCTGAGGCGGTCTGGTTCGTGGCGGCGACGCCGAGGTTCTCCTTGACCGACAGGACGGTCGCGACGCCTTCGACGTGCCGTTCCTGGGGCATGAGGACCACGCCGGCCCGGCGGGCGCGGCGGGGGCTGCCGAGTTCCACGGGCCGGCCGGCGACGGTGACGCGGCCGCCGGTGACGGGGTCGGCTCCGCCGAGCGCGCGGATGAACTCGCGCTGGCCGTTGCCTTCCACGCCGGCCAGGCCGAGGACCTCGTTGCGGGCGAGGGTGGTGGTGATCCCGCGGAGCCGGTCCGAGCGCAGATCGCGTACTTCCATGACGACGTCGCCGACGGAGGAGGGCCGCGGCGGGAACAGCGCGTCGATCTCCCGGCCCGCGATGCGGGTGATGATCTCCTCCTCGGTCACCTCCGAGGCGAGGAAGGTGCCGCGGATCTGGCCGTCGCGCAGCACGGTGAGACGGTCGGACAGGGCCATCACGTCGGGCAGCCGGTGGCTGATGTAGACGACGGCCATGCCGCCGGCGGCGGCCTTGCGTACCTGCTCGAACAGCCTGTCGATCTCGGCCACCATGAACGGCTCGGTGGGCTCGTCGAGGATCAGGACGCTGGGCTCGCAGGCCAGGGCCCCGCAGATCTCCAGCGCCTGCTTCTCGGCCAGGGTCAACCGGCCGGCCACGGCGGCCGGGTCGATGTCCATGCCCATGGGGAGCAGCCGTTCCCTGGCCCAGTCCTGAGCGTCGCCGAACGACGGCCGCAGCCGCTTGGGCACGCTCAGCAGGAGGTTCTCGGTGACGGTGAGGTCGGGGAGAAGCGCCGGGTGCTGGAAGGCGATGGCCAGGCCCTGCTCCCGGGCGGCGATCGGGGACAGGTGCCGCATCGGCTCGCCCGCGATCTCGATGGTGCCCGCGTCGGGTGCCAGCGCTCCGGACGCCACCGCCATGAGGGTGGACTTCCCGGCGCCGTTACCTCCCACCAGGGCGTGTATCTCGCCGGGGCGCACCTCGAAGTCGACCGCGTCGAGCGCGACGACGCCGGGGAAGCGTTTGGTCACCCCGCGGAGGACCAGTCCGGCTGTCGAATCGACCATGTGAAGGATCACTCCTCACTCGGCTCATCGCTTCCGCCGGGCGGGTGCCCGGCGGAAGGCGACAAGTGATCAGCTGTAGGCCTGCTTGAGCTGCTCCGGCGTGAGCTCGGAGGACAGGACAGCGCTGGCGGGAAGGTCGGGGTCACACTTCGGGGGCTTCGTCTCGTCGAGCGTGTCCTCGAAGATCGGGATGTTGATGATCTCCGGCTCGTCGTTCTCGATCCCCTGGTGCGCGGCGACGGCCTTGCGCAGCGCGAGACGGATGATCCAGGTACGCGCCGACACGGTCACGGTCTGGAAGGTCGGGTGCTTGTCGGCGTTCTCCTCCCAGGCGCAGGCGAAGCCGTTGTTGTCGTTGGCGGTCCACTTCGGCAGCGGCCGGCCGGCCTGGAGGAAGGCGCGGATGCCGCCCAGGGAGGCGTCGCCCGAGTCGGTGATCACGCCGTCGATGGTCGGGTACTTGGTGAGCAGCCCGGCGACGACCTTCTGCATCTGGGCGGGGTTCCAGTTGGTGTCGACCGGCTTGCCCGGCTCGTTCAGCAGCTTGACGTTCCCGCAGGCGGAGTTCTCCTTGAGCTCCTTCTCGATGCCGATCATCTCGGTGATGCTCTGCGTGTTGCCCGGGGTGCCGCCGAGGAAGACGACGTTGCCGCCCTTCTCGCCGAGGGCGTCGCACATCCAGCGGGTCCAGGTGACGCCGTCGTTGACCGTGTTGTGGCCGACGAACGTGGTGTAGTCCACGCCCGGCTTGCCGCCGGGGTTCGCCGTCCAGGGCACCACTTGCACGCCGGCCTTGTACGCCTCACGCAGGGTCGGCAGCAGCGCCTCGCCGGCGTCGGGGAAGACCACGAGGGCTTCGACGCCCTGGGCGACCAGGGCCTTGATGTCGCTGATCGCCTTCTGCGGGTTGTTCTGGCCGTCGGCGTAGGGCAGAACGGTGATGTTGGGGCACTTGGCGGCCTCGTCCTCGAACTCGGCGCGGGCCGTCTTGCGGAAGGCGTTGTCGCCGGTGCCGTCCGCGAGCGCGACCTTGACCGGCTTGGTGCCGCAGAAGTCGGACATGGGGCGGAGCTGGGAGACGTCGCCGATCTTGGCCGCGTTGTCGTAGACGGCCTCGACGCCGCCCTCGGTGGCGTTGTCCGCGGCGCCCGGCCCGCCGGCGCAGGCCGACACGCCGAGGGCGAGGGCCAGGACGGCGGCCGAGCCGCGGGCCCGGAAGCGGGCTCTGGTGGAGGTCATGGGGTTCTCCTGTCTGGGGGACACTGGTGAGGGGTGCCTGGTCGGCTAGCGCGATGGCAGCGTGGAGGCGGGGTCGGGGGCGCGGGTGGTCAGCCGCGCGCGGACGGCGCTCCACGGCACGCCGCGGGCCACCACGCTCAGCGCGAGTACGGCGGCCTGGACGAGGAGCTGGGTGGCGGTGGAGGCGCCGGCGGCGAGCACCACCTGGTCCAGCTGGGTGAGGAAGAGCGCGGCGACGGCGGTGGCGGCCAGGTTGGTGATGCCGCCGGACAGCAGGCTTCCGCCGAGGACGACGGCCGCGATGGTGGGGAGCAGGTAGGTGTTGCCGAGCAGGATGTCCGGCGTGCGCAGGTAGCCGGCGAGCAGGACTCCGGCCAGCGAGTAGCAGATGCCCGCCGCCACGTACGCGCCCATCTCGTAGGAGCCGGTGGGCAGGCCGAGCAGCCGGGCCGCGGGCCGTCCGGCGCCGACGGCGATGAAGCGCCGGCCGAGCACCGTGTGGCGGATGATCCAGTGCGCGAGCCCGACCACGACGACCGCGACCAGCAGCAGGTTCGGGATGCCGGCGACCGATCCGACGGCGAACGCGCTGAGGGCGGCGCTGGCGGAGGCGGGGAAGCCGCTGGAGACCTGCAGGACCACGCCGATGAGGATGGAGTTGACCGCCAGGGACGCCACGAACGCCGCGATGGACAGCCGGACCACGGCGAAACCGATGATCAGCCCGCCCAGCGCGCCCGCGACCAGGGCGAGCCCGACGGCCGCCCAGACGGGGACTCCGGACGCGGCGGGGAGTTTGGTGGCGAGCACCGCGGCCAGCGCCATCCCGCCGGGCACCGACAGGTCGATGCCGCCGTGGGCGACGACGAGGGTCTGACCGAGCGCGGCGATCGCCATCACCGCCGCGAACGGCAGCATGGACAGCACCGCGGATCCGGACAGGCTGCCGGGCGAGATGAGCGGGCTGGCGGCGAAGAGCAGCAGCGTGATCAGCCAGATGGAGGAGAAGCGACCGGCCCTGAGGCGACGCAGATCGATCAGTCCACCAGGTCCGGCGCGCTTGGCCGGCGGCGAGGTCGTACGCCGAGACATTTACGAGTACCTCTCTGGAAATCTGCAGGGACCGCGGGTCCGTGCTCAGATGGCGGTGTAGCCGCCGTCTACGGCCACGTCCGCGCCGGTCACGAAGCTGGCGGCGGAGCTCAGCAGGAAGGTGACCACCTTGGCCACCTCGTGGGGGTCCGCCAGGCGGGCGATCGGGTGGCCGGCGATGAGCCGCTGCCGGGCGGAGTCGGGATCGGGCTGGGAGCCGAGGTAGGTGGCCAGCTGCTCGGTGGCGACCGATCCGGGGCTGACGACGTTGCAGCGGATCCCGGCGGCGGCGTAGTCGACGGCGATCTGGCGCGACAGCTGCAGCACCGCTCCCTTGGAGGCGCAGTAGGCGGCCTGGCCGGGCAGGCCGACCGTGCCGGAGATCGAGGAGAGGTTGACGATCGACCCGGGGGTCCCCTGGGCGAGCATCGCGGCCACCGCGTGCTTGGACAGCAGGAAGGTGCCGGTCGCGTTGACCGTCATGACCCGGTTCCACTCGTCGAGGGTGGTCTCGACCAGGGGTTTGGCCACGATCGTGGCGGCGCAGTTGACCAGGCCGTCGAGGCGTCCCCACCGGTCGGTGGCGATCTTGAAGGCTTCGGCGACCGCGTCCTCGTCGGTGACGTCCAGCCCGTGTGCCAGGGCGTCGTGTCCGCTGGAACGGAGTTCGGCGGCGAGCCGTTCCACGGGTTCGACGCGTTGATCCGTCAGGAGAACGGACGCGCCGGCCGCCGCGCACTCGCGCGCTGTGGCGGCGCCGATGCCGCCTCCGGCACCGCTGACGATCACTACTTCTGGCACAACTCAGCCCCTCTCCCACGGAATGTCCGATTCGTCGGGTCACCATTGCATGCAGCGTGCAGCATGTCAACGACTTGACGTGCTGCATGCTGCATGCCACTCTGCCGGGTATTCACTCACCACCGGACCCGAGGGATGGCACGTTGACCGGCTCACCTACCGCAAGCGGCGTCCAGGTCGGGGTCGCTCAGATCAGCGTCGACCGGACAGACGTGGCCGCCAACGTCGAGCGGGTCATCGAGACCCTGCGGGCCGGCGCGGCGGGCGGGCACCAGCTCGTGGTCTTCCCCGAGTGCGTGCTGACCGGCTACCTGTTCGACTCCCGCGCCGAGACGCGCGCCGCCGCGATCGGCGCCGCCGACCCCAGGATCGGCCGCATCGTGCGCGCCTGCGCGGAGACCTCCGTGCACGCGGTGGTGGGCCTGCTGGAGGAGGCGGACGGGCGGGTCTACAACTCGGCCCTGGTGCTCGGACCCTCCGGGATCATCGGCCGCTACCGCAAGCAGCACCTGCCCTACCTCGGCGCGGACCGGTTCGTCGACCCGGGCGCCGACGCCGCGCCCCGGGTGGCCGACACCCCCTTCGGCCGGGTCGGCGTGATGATCTGCTTCGACCTGCGCTTCCCCGAATCGGCCCGCGAGCTCGCGCTCCAGGGCGCCGACCTCATCGCGATGCCCACCAACTGGCCCATGGGGTCGGACATGCTCGCCGACCACATGACGCGGGTGCGCGCGCTGGAGAACCTCGTCTATCTCGCGGTCGCCGACCGCGCCGACGCCGAGGCCGGCACCCGCTTCATGGGCAGAAGCCAGATCATCGCCCCCTCCGGAGAGGTGCTGGCCGACGCGGGCCAGGACGAAGGGCTGTTCGGGGCGTCGATCGACGTCCGGGCCGCCCGTACGAAACGGCTGATCAAGAAGCCGGGCGAGTTCGAGCTGCCGGTGTTCGCCGGGCGCCGCCCCGAGATGTACGGCGAGCTCACCCGCCCGATGGCCTCGGGCCAGTAACCGGATCGAACAGGAAGGCCGACATCACCATGTGTGGACCAGCGCTCATCAGCGAAGCGACCAGGAACAAGATCGCGGCTTACTGTGCGGAGTTCCGCGAGGTCACCCGCAGCCCCTTCGGTCCCGACGACGAGATCGGCATGCTCAACCTGATCACCCCCGAGGCGTCGCGTGAGGTGCTGAGCCGGGCGGACGGCGGCAGCGTCATCGACCTGTCGGTGGACTACTTCGTCGGCATGCCCTCGTGGACGAAGGCCGGCGACCCGAACTTCCAGCAGTGGATGACGCACACCCCCGCCGGCACGGTCCTCGACGACATCACCGGAGTGGGCCGCGAGCAGAACGAGCTGGTCTCCTACTCGGGCGACGCCATCTCGATGTACACCCACTGCGGGACGCACATCGACACCCTGAACCACTTCGGCTACAACGGCAGGATCTGGAACGGGTTCTCCGCCGAGGAGCACATCAGCTCCCGGCACTGGACCAAGTGCGGCGCGGAGAAGATCCCCCCGATCATCGCCCGCGGGGTGCTGTTCGACATCGCCGCCCTGTACGACACCGACATCCTGCCCGACAACCACGGGATCGGCGCGGACGACCTGCGCGAGGCCATGCGCCGGCAGAACGTCGAGTTCCGGCCGGGCGACGTGGCGCTGATCCGCACCGGCCGGATGCGCGCCTGGCCCGCGATCGACGCCTACATCGACAACAGCCCAGGGCTGAACCTGGAAGGGGCCGAGTTCCTCGCCCGGATGGGCGCCTCCGTCATCGGCGGCGACACCCTCGCCCTGGAGCAGATGCCCGGCGCGGACGAGGAGAACTGGCAGGTCGTCCACACCTATCTCCTGGGGGAGGCGGGCGTCCCCATCATGGAGGTCGTCGACTGCGAGCAGATCTCGGCCGAACGGCTCTACGAGTTCGCCTTCGTCGCCGCCGCCATGAAGCTGCGCGGCGCGACCGGCGCCCCGATGCGCCCGCTCGCGATGCCGCTGCGCCCGTGACCCTGCCGGCCCCCTTCTCCCGAACCAGCCAGACCCCCGGAGGTCCCCATGCCCGCCCGACCGACTGAGTCGGCCATCGACCGGAGCCGTACGTCCTACGGCGACGACGGTTTCAGCACCTACCTACGGCGTGCTTTCCTGGCCTCCAGCGGGTACGACGACGAGGCGCTCGACCGGCCGATCATCGGCATCGCGGTGACCAAGTCCGACTACAACACCTGCCATCGCGACATGCCGGCCCTGCTGGAGGCCGTCAGACGCGGCGTCCTGGAGGCCGGCGGCCTGCCCATGGACTTCCCGACCATCTCTCTCGGGGAGATCCTCACCTCCCCGACGACGATGCTGTTCCGCAACCTGCTCGCGATGGACACCGAGGAGATGATCCGCGCCCTGCCGATGGACGCCGCGGTCCTCCTCGGCGGGTGCGACAAGACGGTGCCGGCCCAGCTCATGGCCGCCGCCTCCTCCGACAAGCCGGTCCTGCTCGAAGTGGTCGGGCCGATGATGACCGGCAGCTGGCAGGGCGAGCGGCTCGGAGCCTGCACCGACTGCCGCCGCTTCTGGGGCAGGCACCGGGGCGGCGAGCTCGACGAGTCCGAGATCACCGGCGTCCGCAACGAACTCGTGTCGACCGCGGGCACGTGCGCGGTCATGGGCACCGCGTCCACCATGGCCTGCCTCACCGAGACCCTCGGCATGATGCTGCCCGGCGGCGCCACCCCTCCGGCCGCCACCGGCGCCCGCCTGCGGCACGGCGCCGAGACCGGCCGCCGGGCCGTCGAACTGGCCCGGTCGGGAGGCCCCGTCCCGCGCGAGATCCTCACCCCGGCCGCCTTCCGCAACGCCGTCCGGGTGCTCTCGGCGATGAGCGGATCGACGAACGCGCTGGTCCACCTGATCGCCGTCGCGCGGCGGGCCGGAGTGGACCTCACGCTCAAGGACTTCGACGTGATCGGCGCCGACGTGCCGTTCCTGGTCGACTGCAAGCCCGCCGGATCGGGATACCTGGAGGACTTCCACCGGTCGGGCGGCCTGCCGGCCCTGCTCAAGGTCCTCGAACCGCTGCTCGAACGGGAGACCGTCGGCGTCTCCGGCAAGCCGCTCGGCTCGCTGATCGACGAGAGCCCGGCGCGCGAGGACTGGCAGACGACGATCCGCCCGCTGGAGGACCCGCTCGGCGCGGCGGGCAGCCTGGCGGTGCTCCAGGGCACGCTCGCGCCGAGGGGAGCGGTCATCAAGTCGGCGGCCGCGAGCCCGCACCTGATGAACCACACCGGGCCGGCCCTGGTCATCGACTCGGCGCAGGACGCCCAGCGGATCCTGGACGACCCGGACCTGGACGTCACCCCGGACCACGTCCTGGTGCTGCGCAACGCGGGGCCGATCGCGGCGGGCATGCCCGAGGCGGGCGCCCTGCCCATCCCCGCCAAGCTGGCCCAGGCCGGGATCAGGGACATGGTGCGGGTCTCCGACGCGCGGATGAGCGGCACCTCCTACGGCACCGTGGTGCTGCACTGCGACCCGGAGAGCGCCGCCGGAGGACCGATCGCGCTCGTCCGCGACGGCGACCTCATCAGGCTGGACGTCGCGGCGCGGCGGCTCGACCTCCTCGTGGACGAGGACGAGCTGGAGCGCCGGCGCGCGGACTTCGTCCCGCCCGAGCTGCCCGCACGGGGGTGGCGCAGGCTGTACGCGCAGACGGTCCTGCCGGCCAGCGAGGGAGCGGACCTGTCGTTCCTCTGACCGGCGGCGTTGCATGCCGCATGCCACATCTTCGTCCTGAGTGATATCGTCTCGGCCGACCACGGCGTTCTGGCGCTGCGCGGACCGACTGACCGGGAGCCATGTCCATATGGAGCAGATCTCGACGGACCAGACGTCGCTGGCGGCCCAGACCTTCGAAGCGGTCCGCCGGGCCATCGTCACGGGTGAGCTGGCACCTGGCACGCTGCACTCCGTCGTGGAGATCGCCGCCCAGCTGGGGGTCTCGCGGACGCCCGTCCGTGAGGCCCTGCTGCAGCTCGCCACGCACGGCGTGGTCCGGTTCGAGCGGAGCCGGGGGGTGCGGATCCTCCAGATAGACACGCGCGACATCGAAGAGATCTACACGCTGCGCTACCTGCTCGAAGTCCCCTCGGCCTACCGCGCCGCGACCATGATGACCGACGACCAGATGGCGTCCTTCTCCAAGGCGCTCGAGCGGATGCGGCAGGCCTGCGAGAGCGGGGACGAGCGGCTCTTCCAGGAAGAGGACGTGGCCTTCCACGAGATGATCCTGGAGGCCGCGGGCAACACGCGGGTGACCCAGTCCGTCGCGACGATGCGGGCGCAGATGGCCGCGCGCGGCCTGTCCACGACCAAGACGCGGACCCTGTGGGACATCTGGCGGGTTCACGAGCGCATTCTCGAGGCCATCCAGGCCCGGGACGAGCAGGGGGCGGCCCAGGCCATGCGTGATCACCTCCTGGGGACGACGCGGCTGCTGCTGACCCAGTCGACCGGCGACCCGGAGGCCGGCGCCCGCTACGCCCCGCCCGTGCTTCCCGTCTTCACCGACGACTGAGCCCGCCGCTAACTGAGCAGACCTCGCCGGTAACCCTCGCCGACGGCGGCGGCGCGGTCGCGGACGCCGAGTTTGTCGTAGATGTGCAGCAGGTGGGTCTTGATGCTCGCCTCGCTGATGAAGAGCTTGGCGGCCGCCTGGCGATTGGAGGCGCCGTCGGCGACGAGGGCGAGGACCTGAAGTTCGCGGTCGGAGAGGGCGGCCTTGACCGGTCTGCGCACCTGGCCCATCAGACGGCCTGCGACGGAGGGCGACAGGACCGGCTCGCCGGCGGCCGTGGCGCGGACCGCGCGCAGAAGCTCGTCGGTGGGGGCGTCCTTGAGGAGATAGCCGGTGGCGCCGGCTTCGATGGCGGGCAGGACGTCGGAGTCGCCGTCGAAGGTCGTCAGGACCAGGGTCTTGATGTGCGGGTGGGAACGGCGCAGGGCGGTGATGGCGGTGACGCCGTCCATCTCGGGCATGCGCAGGTCCATGAGGACGATGTCGACCCCGAGTGCGGCGGCGCGGTCGATGCCTTCGCGGCCGTTGGCGGCCTCGCCGGCGACCTCGATGTCGGGCTCGGCTTCGAAGGCGGCGCGCAGGCCGTCGCGGACGATGGGGTGGTCGTCGACGATCAGGAGGCGGATCACAGCACGTTTCCTTGGAGCGCGGGGACGGTGGCGCTGACGGCGGTGCCCTCGCCGGGCGTGCTCTCGATCTCGAGGGAGCCGCCGACGCCGCGCAGGCGCTGACGCATGCTGCTGAGACCGAATCCTCTGCTGCCGGGGTCGTGGATGCCGGTGCCGTCATCGCGGATGTCGAGCAGGACGACCGGGCCGGTGTAGGAGAGGGTGAGGCCGGCGCGGGTGGCGCCCGCGTGTTTGGCCACGTTGGCGAGGGCTTCCTGGGCGACGCGGAAGAGGGTGACCTCGATGGCGGGGCTGAGGGGGACGCGGTCGCCGGTCACCTCGACGTGCAGGTCGACGCCGGTGGTCTGGGTCCAGTTGCGGGCCAGGGTCGTCATGGCCTCGGGGAGGTGGGCTTCCTCGAGCTGGCGGGGCTGGAGGGCGGCGACGGAGCGGCGGGCCTCGGTGAGGCTGTCCTGGGCGAGGTCGAGCGCGAGTTCGAGGTGGGTGCCGGAGTCCTTGACGCGCTGGGCGGCGCGCAGCTGGGTGATGATGCCGGTCAGTCCTTGGGCGAGGGTGTCGTGGATCTCGCGTGCCATGCGCTGGCGTTCGTCGAGGATGCCGGCCTGGTGGGCCTGGGTGAGGAGCTGGGCGTGCAGGTCGGCGTTCTCCTCCAGGGCGGTCTGAAGGTCGCTGACTGCTTTGCGGTATTTGCGCTGCCGGTCCTCGATCCTGATGCCGAGGATGTGGCCGCCGCCGATGGCGACGGTCTGCACGGCGATGATCGCCACGTGGAAGGCGATGAGCTGGACGGTGGCCTGGGTCCAGTCGAGCGTCGAACCGTACAGGACGACGGAGGTGGCGGCGACGGCGGCGAAGGTCCACTTGGAGGGGGCGAAGTTGGCCGCCAGGAAGAAGCCGGAGATGCAGTAGATGACGAAGATGGGGTCGTGGAAGGCCAGCAGCGCGGCCGTGGACAGGACGCCGGCGAAGTGAACGGTGACGGCCACCCTCCGTCCGCGCACGGCGGCGGGAAGGAGGGTGCGGACGCCGAGAATCCAGGCGAGGGCCAGGGCGGTGAGCGCGAAGGTGCGGGGGATCCCGCCTTCGGGCTGGTCGGGTGAGGCCAGGCTGATGACGAGGGAGACGGCGAGGGTGACGTAGGGGATGACCTCGACGGCGCGCTCGAAGCGCCGCTCCCAGGTGGAGGGCGGGAAGGGGTCGTTCATCCGGGGCGATGCCCTCCTCTCGGGCACGGGTGCGGCTCAGCTGCTGGTGACCGACGAGGACGAGCTTAGGCGCATGGGGATGAGGATGGCGTAGCCGTACATGAGCAGCCCCAGGGCGATCATGAAGATGATCACGGGCCATTGCCAGATCGGCGGGAGGTGCAGGGCCAGGAACCATACGGGGTTGTCGATGCCGAAGATCTTCATGACCATGGGCACGAGTCCCTGGGGGAACAGGGGGAGCCAGCCGAAGGTGTAGCAGATCATGACACCGATGCGGTGCTGGATGGGGAGGTCCGCGGTGGTGGGTTTGTCGGCCTGGGGCGCCGGGCCGTGCTTCATGAGGTTGAGCAGGTCGATCCCGTGGTTCTCTAGTCTGCGGTAGGCGATCCTGCCGAGTCCCCAGGCGCCGAGTGCTCCGGTCAGCACACCGGTGGCGACGCCGGCCCAGGGGTTGAGGAGGATGGCGCCGACCGCGGGAAGGGCGGTCGCGGGGACCGCGCAGAGCACGAGCCAGGCCAGGCTGGTCTCGGCGGTCTCGTCGGCGCCGGTGCTGAGCGGGTTGCCGCCGCGCTTGTGCGGGTCGGTGCCGGGGACGAGCGAGGTGACGGCGAGCAGGACGATGATCCCGGCGCCGCCGCCGAGGAGGGCGGGAAGCAGGCCCAGCACCCACGGCCACGCCCACGTCTCGCCGCTGACGAGGGTTCCGGCCAGGGAGAGGGCGACGGCGGCCGGGCCGACGATGAGCAGCCAGGCCAGCTGGCGGCCGCGTACGTCAGCGCGTTCCGCGCCGGGGGTCATGAGGGTGAGCCACAGGGCCGTCCCGTCGGCGCCGTAGAGGTTGGCCGAGGACGCGGCCGCCATCACGATCGCGATGAGCCCCGCGAAGGGGACCATGACCCAGACGTCGATGGTGATGAGCAGGAGAGGGGTGACGATGGCGTAGGAGAAGGCGGTGGCGAGGAGCTGGATACGGACGAGGTCGCGCCACCAGGCGCGCAGCTCCTTGGCGGCGACGGCGCGGGCGCCGCTGGTGGCCGGGAAGGGGCGGGGCGTGCCGCGGCGGGGCGGCACACCGCCGCGTGCGGCCGAGACGACGCGCCGCGACAGCAGGACCGCCCAGGCGGCCAGGAGGAGGGCGATCACGCCCGCGTTGGCGACCAGGATGGCGATGGCGAGGGGCCAGGAGGCCTCGATGGCGGCCACGCCCCATCCGGAGGGCAGGACGCGGACGAACACCTCGGACCAGGCGTCGGTGTCGGTGACACCCATGGCTACGACGGGTGCCCAGCCGTTGCTGCACAGGGCGATGGCGGTGCCGGTCACGATGCCGACGGCGGCCGCGGTGGCACGGGATCTGACGAACAGGCCGATGAGCGCCACGACGACGCGGGAGATCATCACCATCGTGACGAGCGTGGTGACCGCCGCCACCAGGCCGACGAGCACTCCGGCCGGGCCGAAGCGCCACCCGTACACGGGCAGCGACAGCAGGGCGATGAGATTGACCGCGGGCACGGGGCCCGCGAAAGCGCCGGCGAGCAGGGCGGCGGCGATCCGGCCCGGCCTGGCCGGGAGCATGGAGAAATACTCGGGGCGCAGCGCCTCGTTGCCGCCCCCGATGAGAATGGGGCCGAAGATCCAGCCGGAGAACCACACGGCCAGGGTGAGGGGCAGGTAGGCGGGCCACAGCACGGCGACGGCGATCGTGCCGAGGGCCAGGAGCAGCCCGAACGAGACGCCGGCGTACAGGTTGGTGGCGTCGTCGCCGCGCAGGGAGTTGCGCATGAGTGCCAGCCGCATGCGGATCATGTGCTGCGCCATGGCGGCCGGGCCGGGGGTCAGGAGGTGAGCCATGCCAGCCCCTCCGTTCCTCCGGTGCGGGCGCCGACGAGGCCGACGAAGGCGTCTTCCAGGGTCGCGGCGCCGCGCACGTCGGCCAGCGGCCCGGCGGCGACGACCCGGCCGTCGGAGATGACGCCCACGTGGTCGCAGATCTGCTCGACGAGAGCCATCACGTGGCTGGAGATGATCACTGAGCCGCCGTTGCCCGCGAACCTGCGCAGAATGGTCCTGATCGTGGCCGCGGAGATGGGGTCGACGGCCTCGAAGGGCTCGTCCAGGACGAGCAGGCGGGGGGCGTGCAGGAGGGCCACGGCCAGGCCGATCTTCTTGCGCATGCCGGTCGAGTACTCGATGATCAGCGTCCGCTCGGCGGAGTCCAGTTCGAGGACCTGGAGGAGTTCGTCGGTGCGCTCGGCGACCACGGCGGGGGGCAGGCCGCGCAGCAGGCCGAGGTAGGTGAGGGCTTCGCGGCCGGTGAGCCGTTCCGGCATGGCGTTCCCGTCGGGCAGCACGCCGATCAGCGCCTTGGCCTGGACGGTGTCACGCCAGACGTCCACGCCGAAGATCTCGGCGCTGCCGGCGTCGGGACGGAGCAGGCCGACGGCCATGGCCAGGGTGGTGGTCTTGCCCGCGCCGTTGGGGCCGACCAGGCCGTAGAAGGAGCCGGCCGGGACGGTGAGGTCGATGTCGTCGACCGCCACGTGGTCGCCGAAGACTTTGCGGAGTCCGGCGGTGCGGAGTGCGGGCTCCTGGTGTGTTGGCATGCATTGAGAATCGCGCGGCGGCCGGGGCGACGGATCGTCCGGGCGGGAAGCGAGATGGTGGATTCCGGCATCAACCGATCGGTTGATGCCGGGACCCCCGTCCTACGTCGCCGTCCGCTCCTGGTCGACGGGCTCCGGCGGTGACGGTTCGGTGTGGCACGCGCCGGAGGTGAAACGGCGGGCGGGGTCGTAGGAGAAGGTGCCGAGCAGGTGCTCCCAGACCAGGGTGAACAGCCCCAAGTTGACGTCGCCGACACCGGCCTCTTTGAGGTGGTGGAAGCGGTGGCCCTCGTTGAGGGCGAGTTGGAGGGCGGCGTGCGCGTGCGGTTCGGTGGTTCCGACGTCGCCGGTGAAGGCCAGCCGGCCCGGCTCCAGCGTGGCCGTCCTCTGCCAAGTGCCGGTCATCGGACGAGGGAGTCCCGGAGGAACCCGGCGATCTCCGCCCGTGCGGCCTTGGCCTGCGGCACCACGCCCGGCATGCTGAGGAACGCGTGTGTCGCCCCGGGATGTTCGGTGAGCCGCACGGGTGTCCCAGCGGCTCGCAGTCTTTCGGCGTAAGCGCGGCCGTGATCGGCCAGTGGGTCAAGGGTCGGCACCACCACGAGCGCTGGGGCCAGTCCGCCCAGATCATCGGCGTACAGCGGCGACAGCGCACGAGGATCGGTTCCCGGCGGAACGGCGAACCGGTGGAGCAACCGCAGTTGCGGCAGGCTGAGGGTCGGGCTGTGGGCATGCCGGGTGATCGAGGCGTGGTCGAACATGGTCGAGGTCAGGTCGACAGCGGGGTTGACCAGCACTTGCGCCCTCAGGACCAGCCCGGACTCCCGGGCCCGGATCGCGGCCAGGGCGGCGACCATCGCGCCGGTGCTCTCCCCGAAGACGACGGTCCGCGCCGGGTCGACCCCCCATCGGGCGGCGTGCTCCACCACGTGCCGGAGCACGTCCCAGCCGTCGTCGACGGCTGCCGCCAGCGGTGTCCGCGGGTCGAGGAGGCGATGCTCGACCGAGACGACGATCGCGGGCAGGCGCGCGGCAAGGTGACTGTTCACCCAGTCGCACTGCGCCGCCGTGCCCACGAACCCGCCTCCGTGCACGTGGAGCACCAGGGGCAGGTCGGCCCGGTCGGCGCCCACCGGCCGGTAGATCCGGACCGGGACGTCACGGCCGGGCAGCGCCACCTCCTGCCACCGGATGCCGGCACCACGGTCGGGAAAGCCGGTGATCACCCGTGCCAGGCGGGATGCCCGCTTGCGGTTCTCCGCCTCGCGGTAGGCGACCAGTTCCTCGTCCGTGATGGCCGGCCAGTCCGGCTCCCTCCCCAGCGCACGCAGCAACCGGATGCCCAGCGGCGGCCGCTCCGTATCGGTGATCTCGCTCAATGTCAGCTCCTTGGTGTTTCGCTACCTGAAGTATCGATACTAATGGTAGCGCAAATGGCTATCCTGGGAGCCATGACCGCCAGACCGCCCGGTCGCCCACGCTCCGGCGTCCACGCCGTGGTCTTCGCCGCCACGCTGAGCACCGTCCACGAACTCGGCTACGCGCGGGCCACCGTCGACCGCATCGCCGCCGCGGCCGGAATCGCCAAGACGACCATCTACCGTCGCTGGCCGACCAAGGGCGCGCTGATCGTGGACTGCCTCCTTGACGCGTTCGGCCCGATTCCGCTCGAAGGCGCCGGTCGCGCCGAGCTCATGTCCTCGGCCATCCGCTGGATCGCGGCGAAGATCGCCGAACCCGGGGTGGGCGACGCGTTCGCCGGCGTGTTCAGCGACGCCGTCAGCGATCCGGCCCTGCGCGCAATCCTGTCCACACGACTGCAGGACCCCTACCGGATCGCCCTCCAAGAGGCGCTCGGCGAGCCGGAGAACCGGGTCCTGTTCTTCATCGACGTCGTCGTCGGAACCCTGCTCCACAGGATGGGCATGACCGGCGAGCCGATGGCCGACGACGACGTCACCACACTGACCGAGCTGGTCCTGCCGCACTTCACCGGATCGCCTCCCTGAGCGATGGACGGGGCGACGCCACGGGCGGCCGGAGCGGCTGCGCACCGGTGAGAGCGGCCATGCCCTCGTCACTTGGAAGCGTCTCGCCGGTTGCCGACAATGGGCGCATGCCTGCTCCACACCGCGGCGGATCCGGCGATCGGACGGTCGAATGACGCGCTCTTCCGCCAGCCCCCAGAACCCGCCGCGGGGAGTGCCTGCGCGGGCGATCGACCAGCGCCAGCTCGACCAGGACATGGTGCGCCTACAGCGCGCGGCCGCGGCCAGCCACCAGCGCGGGCAGTTGGCTGAGGCGCTGCGCGCGGTGATGGCGGCCGCCATGGCGGCCGGAGGGGTGGTCACCACGCTGACGGGGATCGGCCGTACCCCTGTGGCGATCGTCGGATTCCTGTGGTTTCTCATTTCCGTCATCCCGCTGCGGCTGGTGGTGGCCTCGCTTGCCAACCAGGGGGCGTTGCTGCAGGAGATGTTCGACACCGCCCTGTTCCACCTGCCCTGGCGCGGCGCGGTCGCCGGCGAGCCGATCGCGGATCCCGACGTCTCGCGCCTGGCCCGCAAGCTCAAACCGGGCAGCACGAAGGATCGGCGGGTCACCGATGGCTGGTACGACCCCACGGATCGCGTGCACCATCCGTATGACGTGTTGATCGCCCAGGAGCAGAACCTCGCCTGGGACGCGCGGCTGCGCCGCCGCTACGGCCGCCTCGTGCTCGCGGCGGCGATCGTGTGGTGCGTCATCGGCGTCCTGGCCGGGATCGTCGCCGGGGTCACGATGACGGGCGTGGTCGTCAGCTATTTCGTCCCCTCCCTGGCCGCTTACCAACTGGCCCTGGAAACCTGGTACAGCCAGGAACGCCTGGCCACCGAGCGCGAGCGGCTGCTCAAGCTCGTCACCGCGGAGCTGCGGAAAGCACGTCCCGGGAAGATCGACGAGGCCGAATGGCGGAGGCTGCGTGAACTGGCCCGCGACATCCAGGACGGGATCCTGCGCACCCGGCAGGACATCAGCCGCGTCCCCGAGTGGTTCTACCGGCACTACCGCGGCAACGACGAACGGGACTTCGCGGATACGGCCGAAGGACATCGGCGCCGCCTGGCCGAACCGGCGAGCCCTTAGCGGGGGATCATCGGCGTGACGCTCACCCGGAACGACCGGGCTCGTCCCCGGAAGCGGAGACGCCACCCTGCCGGAGCAGTTCTCTCCATGCGGACAGCGCGGCCGACTGGTCGCCACGGTCTGCCGCGGCACGCGCCCGGTGCGCCAGCGTGGCGGCGGCCTCGAACGATTCCGCCGCGCCCACCGCGTGGGTCGCGTCGCAGGCTTCGACGGTCCCTTCCCGCTCCGGGGTGGTCAGGTCGATCATCCGCAGCTGACGACCCTGCGCGGCCGCACGGCCCAACTGGCCGGCGAGCGCGGACAGCAGCGCCGGGATGTCGTCGATCAGGTGGCCCACCGGAAGTCTGGTGTGCCAGCCGAGGTCGGCCTGCTCGACGATCTGGCTGATGCTCTCGGCGTCGAACGCGTGCGATCCTTCCAGCCACCTCAGCGCGAACAGCTCAAGGAAGTAGGACAGGACGGGGATCGACCGCCGGTACTTGATCAGCTTGATGATGCGGATGGCCTCCCTGCAGGTGTAGTCGACGCCGCCGGGACTGGCGTCGAGTGTGCGCTCGTGCAGTGCCGGTGAGGTGCCCAGCCAGCGTTCCTCCGTGGCCGGGAACGCCACCTCGGCCAGGCCGGAGCTGGGCGCGGTCACCGGAGAGTCCCACAGGAAGTCGGCCTCGCAACCAGGGACCAGTTCCATGGACGGCTCAGCGGTGAGCGAAGGGAAGTGGACCGCGGGGAAGGCGCGTCTCAGCGGGCCGAAGCCGGACATCGGGCCCATGGCCTCCAGGCGGTCGGCGAACAGGTCGTAGGCTTTCCGCGGCCTGATGGGCCCCGGCGGCGGCCGGTCCGCCGCCATGGCCTCCAGGAGCTGTTCGATCGAGTACGGCAGGACCGTGTCGGCCGCGCCGTGACGGATCGGATCACCGAAGACGGCGAGCATGTCGACGTCGCTGAAGCCCGCGACGCTGGTCGCGCAACTGGCCGAGCCGACAGGCGCCCACCTCGACGTGCCGAGAGCCTTCAGCTGACGCTGAGCCGCCGCGAGCAACCGCTCCCCGCATGGCCCTGGGCGGGGCGGATCGGACACGGCCTCATCGACGTCTCGGAGAAAGGCTCGCACGGCCATGCGGCTCCCGGCAGCACCCATGGCCGGGATTCTGCCAACCGGACGACGCGGCGGCGACCTTTCTGGCGTCGTACAGCTCATGGCGGTCACCCGCTTGACCTCACCGGCGCGGTGTGAGCAAATCCCGTTAATGTGACGTTCACCACTGAAAGTGAGGCGGTCGTTGGCGACCTCGACGGAGCCGGCCTCAGGCGGAGCCCACCTCTCAGACACCAAACGAGCTTTGCTGGAGCAACGCCTGCGCCGCAGGTCGAACGGCAAGCCGACCACGATCCCACGCCGCCCCGCCGGCGCGGACATCCCCCTGACCCACGCCCAGGAGGGCCTGTGGTTCATGGAGCAGTTCGCCCCCGGCACGGCCGCCTACACCATCCCCCTCGTGGTGCGCCTGCGCGGGGACCTCGACGCCGCACGGCTGCGCCGAGCACTCGAAGCGGTCGTGGACCGGCACGAGATCCTGCGTACCCGATTCTGCGCCGACCCCGACGGCCGCCCTCGCGTCGAGGTGGCCGGCACCGGGCAGGTGGAGCTGCGCCGCGTGAGCGCCCCGGACGAGGCGGCGGCCCGTGAGCTCCTGAGCGCCGAGCTGGCCAGGCCCTTCGACCTCGCCGCAGAACCGCCCGTGCGCGCCCTGCTCGTGCGGCTGGCCGGCGACGACCACGTCCTGCTGGTGGCCCTGCACCACATCGCCGGTGACGGCTGGTCGCTGGAGATCCTGGCGGGGGAGCTGCGCGCCCTGTACACGGGGGAGGAGCCGCCCGCGCTCGCCCTGCAGTACGGCGACTTCGCCGTGTGGCAGCGCGGCCGACCGGCGGACGAGGCGGATCTGGACTACTGGCGCGAGCGGCTGGCCGGAGTGCCGCCCATCGAGCTGCCCCTGGACGGCAGGCGCGGCGCGGTGGCCACCTTCGAGGGCGACTCCCACACCTTCAGGCTCGGCCCCGACGTGCTGGCCGCGGCCACCAGGCTGGCCCGCGAGCACGACGCGACGCTCTTCATGGTCGTCCTCGCCGTCTACCAGGTGCTGCTCGCCCGGCACAGCGGCCGGTCCGACTTCGCGATCGGCACGCCCGTGGGCGGGCGCCCGCGCAGCGAGCTCGAACCGCTCATCGGCATGTTCGTCAACATGCTGGCCATGCGCGCCGACCTGGAGGGCGACCCCACCTTCGCCGAGCTGCTCGCCCGGGTCAGGCGGAGCACGCTGGACGCCTTCGCGCACCAGCGGCTGCCCTTCGAGCAGCTCGTCGGCGAACTCGGCCTGGCCCGGGACGTCTCGCGTACCGCGGTGTTCCAGGTCGCGCTGGCGCTGCGCAGCTATGAGGAGGACACCGCCGCCTGGCCGGGCCTCACGGCGGAGCCGTACCCGCTGACGGCCGGGGCCGCCCCCTTCGAGCTGGAGCTGTTCCTGACCGAACGCGGCGGCGGGCTCGACGGGCTGTTCGTCTACAACCGGAACCTGCTGGCCAAAACCACGGTCGAGGAACTCGGCGCCCGGTTCGGGACGCTCCTGCGCGCCGCGCTCGCCGGGCCGGACCGGCGGGTGTCGGACCTGGAACTGCTGACCGGGCCGGAGCGCGAGCGCGTGCTGGCCCTCTCGGCCGGGCCGAGCGTGCCGTACCCGGCGGACCGGACGCTGGGAGAGCTGTTCGAGGAGCAGGCCGCCCGCACGCCCGGCGCCGTCGCCCTGGAGTTCGGCGGGCGGCGGCTCACCTACGCCGAGCTGGAGCGGCGCTCCGGCGAGCTGGCCCGGCGATTACGCGACCTGGGCGCGCGGCCGGGCGTCAGGGTCGCGGTCGCCATGGAGCGCTCCCTCGACCTGGTCGTGAGCCTGCTGGCGGTGGTCCGGTCCGGCGCCGCGTACGTGCCGCTCGACCCCGACTATCCGCGCGAACGCCTGGACTTCATGCTGCGGGACGCGCGAGCCGCGATCCTGCTGCCCGAGGAGACCGTACTCCAGCGCGAGGACGTGCCGGACACGCCGCTGACCCCCGCCTGTCCCGCGTACATGATCTACACCTCCGGCTCGACCGGACGCCCGAAGGGTGTGCCGAACTCCCATGCCGCCATCGTCAACCGCCTGGACTGGATGCAGCGCCGCTTCGGCCTGACCGGCGCCGACGCGGTGATGCAGAAGACGCCCGCCGGGTTCGACGTGTCGGTCTGGGAGTTCTTCTGGCCGATCATCACCGGCGCCCGCCTGGTCGTCGCCGCGCCCGGCGGCCACCGCGACACCGCCTACCTGCGCGACCTGATCGTCTCCTCCGGCGTGACGACCATGCACTTCGTGCCGTCGATGCTCGCCGCCTTCCTGGAGGAGGAGGACGTCGAGCGCTGCGTGTCGCTGAAGAGGGTGGTCTGCAGCGGGGAGGAGCTGCCGGTCGCCGTCGCCGCCCGGTTCTTCGAACGGCTGCCGGAGGTGGAGCTGCACAACCTCTACGGGCCGACCGAGGCCGCCGTCGACGTGACGGCCTGGCGCTGCGTGCCGGGCGAGAGCCGGATCCCGATCGGCCATCCGGTGCAGAACACCCGCGTCCACGTCCTCGACGCGCGGCTGCGGCCGGTGCCGCCCGGCGTGACCGGCGAGCTGTACATCGGCGGCGTCCAGGTCGCCCTGGGCTATCACGACCGGCCCGGCCTGACCGCCGAACGCTTCCTGGCCGACCCGTACGGGCCCGCGGGGTCACGTCTTTACCGCACCGGCGACCTGGCCCGGACGCACCGCGACGGCGCCGTGGAGTTCCTCGGCCGGGCCGACGACCAGATCAAGATCCGCGGCCAGCGGGTCGAGCCGGGCGAGGTCGAGGCCGTGCTCCGCGAGCAACCGGGCGTGCGTGACGCGCTGGTCGTGGCGGACGCGGACGGCCTGGTGGCCTACGTCGTCACCGATGCCGAGGCGGCCGGGTTGCGTGCCCGGCTCAAGGAGCTGCTGCCCGACCACATGGTGCCCACCGCCTACGTGCGGCTGGACGCCATGCCCCTCAGCCCCAACGGCAAGGTGGACCGGTCCGCGCTGCCCGCCCCCACCCGGTCGAGCGGCGACGGGGCCTTGCCGGCCACCCCCGCCGAGATCGCCGTCGCCGGGATCTGGAGCGAGCTGCTGGGCGTGCCCGGCATCCGGGCCGACGACGACTTCTTCGACCTCGGCGGGCACTCGCTGGTCGCCATCCAGGTGGTGGCCCGGATCCGCAAGCTGCTGGCCCCGGCAGAAGGCCGCTCGGTGGGCGTCATGGACCTGTTCCAGCACCCCACGGTGCGCGGCCTGGCCCAGCTCATCGAGGGGCCGGCCCCGGCCGAGGACAGGCCGCGCGCGCTGCTGCACCGCCTCACCCGCTCGCGCGTCACCCCCGCGCTCACCCTCGTCTGCTTCCCGTACGGCGGCGGCAACGCCCTGGTCTACCAGCCGCTCGCCGACGCCCTGCCCGAGGAGTGCGCGCTGTACTCGATGGCCTTCCCCGGCCACGACCCCGGCCGCCCCGACGAGCCGGTGATGCCGCTGGAGGAGGTCATCGAGCAGGCCGTACGCGAGATCCTCGACGGCATCGACGGCCCCATCGCCCTGTACGGTCACTGCGGCATCGGCGGCGCCGTCACCGCAGAGGTCGCCCGTCGGCTGGAGGCCCGGGGGCGCGAACCGGCCGCGGTCTACATCGGCGCGATCTTCCCGTTCGCCCGTCCGGAAGGGCGGATCGCGGGGCCGCTGGGCAGGCTGCTGCGCACCGACCGCCTGCGAGGCGACCGCTCGTACGAGAACCGCATGAAGGCCATGGGCAACGACATCTCCGGCCTGGACGAGGAGCAGGTCAAGTTCATGGTCCGCAACCAGCGGCGGGACACGCTGATCGCGGAGGAGGCCTTCACCCGCATGCTGGCGGAGCGGGCCGAGCCCTTGCGCGCCCCCGTCATCGCGGTCGTGGGGGAGCAGGATCCGGCCACCGACTACTACCGCGAGCGCTACCGGGAGTGGCACTTCCTGTCCGAGACCACGGCGCTGGTCGTCCTCGACGAGGCCGGCCACTACTACCTGAAGTACCGCGCCGACGACCTGGCCCAGGTCCTCACCAACACGCACATCGCCATGGAGTACGGCTCGGCCGCCGAGCTGAGCCGCCAGGCCCGCGGCCCGGCCGCCGGATGGTGGGTCGAGGAGACGTCGGCCCCGGACGGTCAGGAGGCTCCGCCGGCCAGGAAGCGGGCGCCCGAGCCCGGCATGCGCCGGTTCCTCGCCGTCTCGGCGTTCCAGCTCCTGTCCATGGTCGGCACCGCGGTGACCGACTTCGCCATCCCGATCTGGGTCTACACCACCACCGGCTCCCTGCTGAACTTCGCCCTGCTGGTCGCGCTCGCGATCATGCCGGGCGTGCTGGCCGCCCCGCTGATCGGCGCGCTCGTCGACCGGCACGGCAAGCGAGCCATGATGGCGCTGGGCAACTGCCTGGCAGGCGGCGTGCAGCTGGTCTTCGGCGTGCTGCTGTGGACCGGCGACCTGGCCACCTGGCACATCTATCCGCTGGTCACCCTGCTCTCGATCACGCTGGTCTTCCAGCGGCTCGCCTACACCGCGGCGCTGCCGCAACTGGTGCCGAAGCGGTATCTGGGGCACGCCGCCGGCGTGGTGCAACTGCTCGCGGGCACCTCCCAGTTCGTCGCCCCGCTGCTGGCCGTCGCGCTGCTGGCCGGGATCGGCCTCGGCGGCATCCTGGTGATCGACGTGATCAGCTTCGCCGTGGTGCTGGCCGCGCTGGCGCTCATCCGCTTCCCCGCCACGATGGCGCTGGAGCGGCGCGAGACGCTGGCCGCCGAGCTGGCCGGCGGGTTCCGCATGTCGCTGGGCAACCGCCACCTGCGGGCCGCGCTGCTCTACTTCGCGGTGCTGAACGTCATGCTGGCCGCGGTGCTGATGTCGATCTCGCCGCTGGTGCTGTCGTTCGCCGACCTGGACACCGCCGGCCGCATCTCGTTCGTCGGGGGCCTGGGCGCCACGTTCGGCGGCGTGATCGTCGCGCTGTGGGGCGGGCCGCGCCGCCGCCGGATGCGCGCCGTGCTGCTCGGCACCCTGCTGCTCAGCCTGTTCGCCGTCGTCACCGGGGTGTACGCCTCGCCGCTGACCGTGGGCCTGGGCGCGTTCGGGCTGTGGTGCAGCCTGTCCGTGGTCAACGGCGTCTTCATGACGATCATCCACGTGAAGGTGCCGCAGCGGTTCCACGGCCGGGTGATGGCGTTCAACCAGATGATCTCCTGGTCGACGCTGCCGGTCGGCATGGCCGTGGTCGCCCCGCTCGGGGAACGCCTGCTGGAGCCGCTGCTCCTGCCCGGCGGCGCGCTGGCCGACACCGTCGGCGTGGTGATCGGCGTGGGCCAGGGGCGCGGCATCGCGTTCATGTACGTCCTGCTGGGCCTGGGCATCGCCGTCCTGGCGCTGGTGGCCATGCGGATCCCGGTGCTGGCCGGGTTCGACGAGGCGGTGCCGGAGGCGGACCCGGACGACCTGGTCGGCGCGCGGGCGCTGCGGGACCGGGCGGGCAACGTCGTCAGCCTCGCCTGGAGTGCTCCCGCCTTCGCCAAGGCGCTCACCATGCCGCTCAGCGCGGCCAAGGCGGCTGAGCTGCTCGGGGAGCCGGTCGAGAAGGTGCTGCTGCGCACCGGCGGCGAGATCAGCGCCGTCTACGAGGTCAGGACCCGCGACCGCGAGCTGATCTTCAAGCTGTACCCGGGGTTGTTCACCGAACGCATGCGCAAGGAGCTGCACGTCTACGAACTGCTCAGCCGAACCGGCGCGGCCGCGCCCACCGTGGTCCGGGCCGACGACTCCAGGCGCGACCTGCCCCAGGCGTACCTGGTCATGACCAAGGTGGCGGGCCGGCCGCTCTCCCAGGTCTCCGCCGGAATGGACCGGACGACCGTCGAGCGGCTCTACCGCGACATGGGCCGCCTGCTGCGCACCGTGCACGGCGTCACGGTGCCCGCCTTCGGCCCGCTCGACGGCGTACAGGAACCCACCAACGACGCCTACGTAGGCGGCCAGTTCGAGCTCAAGGCCGCCCACTTCGCCGAGTTCGGCGGCGACCCCGGCCTGCACGCGGCGCTGCTCGCCCGCCTGCGCGCCGACCGCCACCTGCTGGCCCGCCGCACCACGCCGGTGCTGCTGCACCACGACTTCCACGAACGCAACGTCATGGTCGCAGAACGCGCCGGCCGGTGGGAGCTGACCGGTCTCATCGACGTCGAGAACGCGCTCGGCGGCGACCCGCTGATGGACCTGGCCCGCACCGACTACTTCGCCGTCCGCGACGACCCGCTCCGCCGCCGCGCCCTCTACGAGGGGTACGGCGACCTGCCCGCCGACTGGGCCGAGCGGCTGGCGTTCTACCGGCTCTACCACGCCCTCGACCAGTGGCACTGGCTGGCCACGATCGGCGAGGTCAGCGCGCTGGAGCCGATCACCCGGGAGATACGCGCATGCCTGTGACCGAAGACGCCTTCGCCGCCTCGTACGCGCAGGAACGCGTCTGGTTCCTCACCAGCCTGCTGCCTGACGTGCCGCTCTACAACATCGCCGGCGTCTCCCGGCTGGAACGGCTCGGCGAGGTCGAGCCCGGCCTGGTCGAGCGGGCGCTGCGGATGCTGGCCGAACGGCACGAGCCGCTGCGGACCCGCCTGGAGCCGCGCGGCGAGGAGGTCGTGCAGCTGATCGCCCCCGAGGCGACGGTGCGGCTCGCCCACACCGACCTGTCCGGCCGCCCCGAGCGGGACCGTCCCGGCGACCTCGCCGCCCTGGCGGCGGCCGACGCCGCCGAGCTGTTCGCCCTCGACGACGCGCCCCTGTGGCGGGCCCGCCTGGTGCGGCTCGGCGGCGGGCAGTGGCGGCTCGTGCTCGTCGCCCACCACGCCGTCTTCGACGCCTGGTCGATGCGGATCTTCACCGAGGACCTCGCCGAGGCGTACCACGCGCTGCGCGATAACCGGGCGCCCCGGTACGCCGAACTGGCCGTGCAGTACGCCGACTACGCCGTCTGGCAGCGCGAGCAGGGCTTCGAGGCGTCCCTGGCCTACTGGCGCGAGCGCCTGGCCGGATCGGTGCCGCTGGAACTGCCCACCGACCGGCCGCGGCCGGCCGAGCTCGGCTACGCGGGCGCCAACCACCCCTTCACCGTCCCCGCCGCGCTGACCGAGCGGGTGACCGCGCTGGCCAGAAGCACCGGCAGCACCTCCTTCATGGTGCTGCTCACCGCGTTCGCCGCCCTGCTCGCCCGCTGGAGCGGGCAGACCGACGTGGTGATCGGCTCGCCCGCCGCCGGACGTGACCAGCCCGAGCTCGGCCCGCTCATCGGCATGTTCGTCAACACCCTCCCGCTCCGCACCGACCTGAGCGGCGCCCCGTCCTTCGCCGAGGCGCTGGAACGGGTGCGGACCACCGTCGTGGACGCCCTCGACCACCAGGACGTCCCCTTCGCCCGCATCGTCAGCGAACTGAACCCACCCCGCGACCCTTCCCGCACCCCGCTCTACCAGGTCGCCTTCAACCAGCTGCCGTACGACGTGCGCGGCCAGATCGGCACCGGCACCACCAAGACCGACCTGACCTTGGAGATCCAGAACGCCGAGGGCGATCTGAGCGGCTGGCTGGAGTACGCCACCGACCTGTACGACCCCGCCACGATCGCGCGGCTGGCCGAGGGGTTCCTCGCCCTGCTCGACGCCGCGACCGGCGACCCCGCCCTCCCGCTGTCGCGGCTGCCGCTGATGCCCGCCGGGAGGCGGGAGGAGACGGTGACCTCCTGGCACGGGCCGCGGCTGCCGTACCCCTCCATGCCGTTGCACGAGCTCGTGGCCGGGCACGCGGCCGCCACGCCGGGCGCGCCCGCCGTCGTCGTCCCGCACGAGGGCCGCACGCTCACCTACGGCGAGCTCGACGAGCGGGCCGCGGCGCTGGCCCGGGTGCTCGTCTCGCGCGGCGTCCGGGTGGAGTCGCCGGTGGCGGTCTGCCTTCCGCCCGGCGGTGACCTGGTGGTCGCGCTGCTCGCGGTGCTCAAGGCGGGCGCCTGCTACGTGCCGCTCGACCCGCGCTACCCCGCCGAACGGCTGCGCTTCATGCTGGCGGACTCGGGGGCCGCGCTCGTACTGACCACGCCGGAGCTGGCCGGACGGCTGCCCGGCGTGCCCGCGCTCACCGACCTGGCGCAGCGCCCGCCGGACGACCGGCCGCTGCCCCGGGTCTCGCCCGGCCATCTGGCGTACGTCATCTACACCTCCGGCTCCACCGGGGTGCCCAAGGGCGTCATGGTGCCGCATCGGGGCGTGGTCAACCTGGTCACGAGCCTGGCCTTCACCGCGGCCGAACGCATGCTCCTGCTCACCCCGATGTCCTTCGACATCGCCGCGCTCGAACTCTTCGGACCTCTGCTGTCGGGCGGCACCGTGGTCGTGGCGCCGCCCGACAGCAAGCTGGGCGCGGTCCTGGCCGAGGCGGACGTGCGCACCGTGCAGGCGCCCCCGTCCGTGCTGGAGGAGCTCGCCGAGGAGCTGCCGGTCGGCCTGCCCCGGGTGCTGAGCGGCGGCGAACCGCTCGGCCCCGCGTTCGCCCGGCGGCTGCGTGAGGTGGCCGGCGAGGTGCACAACATGTACGGCCCGACGGAGACCACCATCTGGTCGCTCACCCACCTGACGCGGCCGGGGGAGCAGACCGTCCCCATCGGCCGCCCGGTCGCCAACACCACCGCCCACGTGTTGAGCGAGGTCCTGGAGCCGGTGCCGCCCGGCGTGGTGGGAGAGCTCTGGCTCGGCGGCGACGGGCTGGCCCGCGGCTACCACCGGCGGCCGTCCCTGACCGCCGAGCGGTTCGTCCCCGACCCCTTCGGCCCGCCCGGCGCCCGCCTCTACCGGACCGGCGACCTGGTGCGGCGCCTGGCCGACGGCGCTGTGGAGTTCGTCGGCCGGGTGGACGACCAGGTGAAGGTGCGCGGCGTGCGCCTGGAGCTGGGCGAGGTCGAGGCCGCCCTGACCGCGCATCCGGGGGTCACCCGCGCCGTCGCCGCCGTCCGCGACGACGCGCCGGGCGGCCGCGCCCTGGTGGCGTACGTGGACGAGCACGCGCCCGTGGCCGAGCTGCGGGCCTACCTCCAGGACCGGCTGCCCTCCACCATGGTCCCCAGCCTCTACCTGGCCGTCGGCTCCTTCCCCAGGCTGCCCAACGGCAAGCTCGACCGCTCCGCCCTGCCCGCCCCCGTCCCCGCGGCCGCCGCCGAAGCCCTCCCACCGCGGACGGCCGCGGAGGAGCTGGTGTACGAGATCTGGAGCGAGGTGCTGCACCGGGACGGGTTCGGCGTGGAGGAGGACTTCTTCGACCTGGGCGGGCACTCCATGCTCGGCACCCGGGTCGTCGCCAGGATCTGCTCGGAGGTGGAGATCGAGCTGCCGCTCAACATCCTCTTCCTGACCCGTACCGTCCGCGGGCTGGCGGCGGCGGTGGAGGAGCGGCTGGCGGCCGAGATCGACGCGCTGTCGGACGAGGAGGCCGCGGCCCTGATGGAGACCTGACGCCGGGGCCGTTCAGCCGTCCTCGGGCTCGCCCGTCTGCCGCCGCCACTTGGCCATCGACCGCTCGATCTCCTCGCGCATGAACGCGAAGAACCGGCGGGTCTCGTCCAGCCGCTGCCCGGCCGTGGAGTCGAGGCCCAGGAGCGTGGCGCCCTGCTCGGCGCCGGTCTGCACCTGGACCAGCATCGGGACGGACTGGCTGATGAAGTGGCTCCAGGTGTGCTCGTGGACGCGGCAGAAGTCGTGCCGGCTGCCGGGCTCGCGCCCACGCTCGACCAGCCGCACCCGCACCAGGTACTTGACCGCCCCGGAGATCGCCGAGGCGCCGACGCCCAGCTCCCCGGCCAGCTCGGCCGCCGACAGCTTGCCGGAGTCGGTGACCAGCAGCGCGGCGTACACGCGTGCGGCCATCCGCGGCATGCCGGACTCGACCAGGATCTGCGCGAACCGTTCCCGGAAGTCCGCGATGGCGCCCTCGCCTGCTCGCGTCACCGCGGCAGCTCCTTCCTCCGTCGTGACGTTACCGTCGTCGTGTCGTCATATTTTAGTATATTTCAGAAACTTCACGAATTTTGTGGAACAAGAGTAGCGTGGTCGTCGTGACGGACACCGGACTCCTCGGAGTGCAGAAGACCCTCACTCCTGTTCTCAAGGCCAAGGCACTGGACAACCTGCTGCCGGCCCCGATCCTCGGCGACGCCTACGCCGAGCGGGTGATGCGCCGCCTCGACCCCGGCTACGACCGGCGCGGATTCGGCAGGAGCCAGATGGGCCTGGCCGCCGTGGTCCGCTCCCTCGCCCACGACGACTGGGCCCGGAGCTTCCTCTCCGATCATCCCGACACGGTGGTCCTGCACCTGGGCTGCGGCCTCGACGCCCGGGTCCACCGGATCGACCCGCCCGCCACCGTCGACTGGTACGACGTGGACTACCCCGCCGTCATCGAGCTGCGGCGGCGATTCCTGCCGCCGCGCGACCACTGCACGCTCGTCGGCGCCGACGTCACCGACCTGACCTGGCTGGACCGCGTCCCTCACGGCAGGCCGGCGCTGATGATCGCCGAAGGGCTGGTGCCGTACCTGACCGAGAAGGACGTCCACCGGCTGCTGACGGGCGTCGTCGACGCCTTCCCCACAGGGCAGATCCAGATCGACACGGTGCCGGTCTGGGCCTGGCGCACCTCGAAGTGGGACCCGACGCTGCGCAAGTACGACGCTCGGTTCCACTGCGGCTTCGACGTCCCCGCCGCGCTGGCCGCGTGGCACCCACGGCTGGAGTACGTCGACGAGGCGCCGATGTACGACGCGCCGATCCTCAGGGCCAAGGCCCCCGCGCGCATCCGCTGTCTGTACCGCGTGATGAACCTGGTGCCGGGCATGAAACGGTCCACCCGCATCGTGCGCTTCCGCTTCCGGGAGACGCCGGCCTGGCCCAGGCCCTGAACACCGGCGGAGCGCCATGGTCAGGGCGGTGACGTTACAGTGGGTGGAGGTGTCGAATCGGCGTTGGGGGACGCATGAAGCGACGCTCTGTGAGGACCGCTGCCGCCGCCGGGGCACTCCTGGCCGCCGTCACCACGGGTTTCGGGACCGCCGCTGCGGCCGCACCGGCAGCGTCCCCGAGTCCTTCTCCTGCGGATCCGCGGCCGACGTGCCCGGGGCTGGGGCCGATGTACCCCATCACCAGCGAATACGACTACCTGGCGCAGATGGTGCCCCACCACGAGGAGGCCGTCACCGCTGCGCGGCAACTGCAGCGGTCCGAGCGGCCCGACATGCGGCGGCTCGGGCAGTCGATCGTCACGACGCAGACTGCCGAGATCGGCAGGATGAGAGGGTGGCTGGAGCAGTGGTACCCGCGGAGTCCGGCGCCGAGCCCCAGCGTGACCACGATGCCCGACCTGTCGGGGCTTTCGGGAGATCAGCTCGACAGGACGTTCCTGCAGTACATGATCCCGCACCACATGATGGCGATCATGATGTCGCAGCAGGTGCTCATGCACGGTGAGGCGGAGCATGCCGAGGTAGCCGGCTTCGCCCGAACGGTACGCGACGACCAGTGGGCCGAGGTGCGCCTGATGCGGCGATACCTGGTCCAGTGGTTCGGACAGCAGGGCACGCCCTGCTTCCCGGAAGCGCCCGGCATGCCCGGTATGCCGCCAGGGCGGCATCCGGGAGCACCCGGCCAGCCGACGGCCGAGCCCTCATAGCTGCCCCGGATGAAGAACATCGGCGCGATCGAGCTGTACAGCCCCGAGGCCGCCCAGACCGCTTGGCGGGCAAGCTTCTCGAAGCGCCCGATCACTGGTGGAGGGGTGCTGTTCCGATCGTGCGCTATTCCTCGGTTCGGAGGGTCGCTCGCGGTGGCTCCGTGAGCAGCGCGGCCGCCCAGAGAAATACCTTGGGATCGCCGAGGCCTGAGTCGGTGAGCCATTGAGCGGCCCGACGCGCGTCTTGCTCGTCCTGGATCAGCCCATTGAGGTCCGGCTGGATGCCGGTGGCTTGGTGAACGTCGGTGACGAGGTCCCCCATGCAGGTCCAGGTATGCCAGTTTCCGATGTCGAAGCCGACCAGTTCGAAACCCAGCCGCCGCTCGCCGGGGCCGGGGAACTGCTCATGCCGGATCAGTCGCTCCTGGAGGCTGCCGTCGCAGCCATCGTCGGCCATATCGGCCTGCAGCCCCCGAACATCGGCGGCAGCGAATCCGACTCCGAGCACGTGCAACCCCGAGTTTCCGGCCTGATTTCGGGCGATCTCAGCCTCCTGGGGACTGGCGAACCAGTGATCCCAACCACTGGGATCCACCGGCACCAAGTCCACCACGCAGTCGCTCAGCGACAGCAGACTAGGGCCAGGCAGGCCGGCCTCCTGCCAATCTTGCCGATCAGTGCGTGTAGCCACCCGATAGCCGGCAAGGACGTAATCCAGTTCCATGGCACTTCCCTCTCACTTGTCGCTGCATCACTCGAGGTGCGGCACACCAGTCGGCGTGTACGGCAGGCTGCAGTGCTGAGGCGCCCGACAAGCGATCTGGTTGATCGGCCCACGCCCAGGCCGCCAGGGTCGGGGGCCATGGCGGGCGCGTTCCTGGTTCAGGGGGCCGCGCTCGCCTTTGCCGCTTCTTCTTGGCGGGCCAGCACCCCGGAGATGGTCACCTTCACCGTCCGGCGTATCACGTCGGTGAAGTCGAGGCGCATGGCGGCCAGCTCCGGGTCGGAGGCGTAGGCGGCCAGCATGGCCTCCGAGGGCCGGTCGCAGGGCCAGGCCGCGGCGGCCATCAGCAGGGTGAGCTCCACCACCCGGGACGCGCCCTGATCGCCGAGTTCGGGCACATGCCGCAGCACCAGCCGGACCAGGGTCTGCATGGAGTGCTTGGCGGCGTGCTTGTGCCGGACGGCGACCTCGGTGGAGATGTTGTGCTCCAGCACGGCGGTCTGGGCGCTGACCAGGTCGCACAGTACCGGCCGCCGCGTCAGTGAGGTGGCCAGGATCTCGGCCAGCCGGTCGCCGCGCTGCCGGGGTGTGCCCTCACCGGGCCGGTGGGAGTGTTCCAGGCCGGCGAGCCAGTCCTGGATCTCGGTGTCCAGCAGGTCGAGCAGGACGGCCTCGCGGGAGTCGAAGTAGCGCAGCACGTTGGACTTGGCCAGGCCGATGCGGCGACTCAGCTCGTTGAGGCTGAGCTTGGCGACCGGCATCTCGGTGAGCATCGCGGCCGCGGTCCGCAAGATCTGGCGTCGTCGTTCGGTCCGCTGCTCCTCGGTGCGGGCGCGCTTGAAGTTCACGTTCCCATGATACATACCGTCGGTCTCTTATTAAGAGCCCATCGGTCTTTTAAGGTTGGAGAGGTTGCAGACCAGCAGTTTTTAGGGAGATCCGTCATGTACCAAGTACCCGACCAGAGCGGCAAGCTCGCCGTGGTGACCGGCGTGAACAGCGGCACCGGCCAGGCTGCCGCGACCAAGCTCGCCGCCTCCGGCGCACGGGTGATCCTGGCGGTGCGCACCGTCGCCAAGGGCGAGCAGGCGCGGGCGGAGATCCTCAGGGCCCATCCGGCGGCGCAGATGGAGGTACGACGGATCGACCTGGCCGACCTGACCTCGGTCCAGGAGTTCGCCGACGCACTCATCGCCGGCGGGCGGCCGCTCGACATGCTGCTCAACAACGCCGGGGTGATGTTCCCGCCGGTGCGGCACGAGACCGTCGAACGGGTTCGAGCTGCAGCTGGGCAGCAACTTCCTCGGCCCGTTCGCGCTGACCGTGCGGCTGCTGCCGCTGCCGCTGCAGGCGCCCGCCGCGCGTGTGGTGATCATGAGCAGCGGCATGGCCGCCCGCGGCACGATCGACTTCGACGGCCTGAACTGGCGGCGCGGTTATGACCCGGCCGGTGCGTACGGCCGGTCGAAGCTGGCGGACCTGCTGCTGAGCCGGCCGACGAAGAGGCCCCGGCGAGCGAGGTGATCGTCTCGGCGTCGGCGAGTTGCCGACACGGCAACGAATCTTGGCCCGCCGGAAGCCGCCGACCTATGGTCGACGCGATCACGAGGTCGCAGGTCGGGGGAGGGCGCGATGACGGTCCAGCACAGGATCCTGGAAGCGGGCGCGGTACGCATCCACACGGTGGAGCAGGGCAGCGGGCCGCTGGTGCTGCTGGTGCACGGGTTCCCCGAGTCCTGGTATTCGTGGCGGCGGCAGATGCCCGTCCTGGCACAGGCGGGCTACCGGGCCGTCGCGCTTGACGTGCGGGGATATGGCCGCTCGTCCAAGCCGCGGGACCCGGCCGCCTACCGGATGCTCGACCTGGTCCAGGACAACGTCGCGGTCGTGCGGGCGCTCGGCGAGACCTCGGCGGCGATCGTCGGCCACGACTGGGGGGCGACGATCGCCGCGCAGTCCGCGCTGGTCGCGCCCGAGGTGTTCCGCGCGGTCGGCATCTTGAGCGTGCCCTACACGCCGCCGGGCGGACCCCGGCCGAGCGAGATGTTCGCGCAGATGGGCGGAGAGGAGGAGTTCTACGTGTCCTACTTCCAGGAGCCCGGACGGGCCGAGTCCGAGATCGAGCCCGACGTGCGCGGCTGGCTCGCCGGGTTCTACCGCGCTCTGTCCGGCGACACCATGGCCGGACCCGACCCGCACTTCGTCACCCGCGACGGCGGCACCCTGCGCGAGCGGTTCCCCGCCGGGGCACTGCCGTCCTGGCTGACGGAGGAGGAGCTCGGCTTCTACGCCGCGGAGTTCGAGCGGACCGGCCTGACCGGAGCGCTCAACCGCTACCGCAACATGGACCGCGACTGGGAAGACCTGGCCCCCTACGCCGGGGCCCCGATCAAGCAGCCGTCCCTGTTCATCGGCGGCAGGCGCGACGCCTCCACCATGTGGCTGTCCGACGCCGTCGACGCCTACCCCCACACCCTCCCCGGCCTGACCGGCAGCCACCTTCTGGACTGCGGTCACTGGATCCAGCAGGAACGCCCCGACGACGTCAACCGCCTCCTCCTGGAATTCCTCGGCAGCCTCTGACACCGTGCCCGACCAGGCCCGGACGAGCCGGCCGTCCCTCAGGAGGTGCGGCGGAGCAGTCCCAGCGCGGCCTCCTCGATGGACGGCGCGTCGATCCGGTGGCTGCGGTAGACGTCCTCCAGTGAGCCGCCCTGTCCGAAGCTCGACACACCCAGGCAGGACACCGGGCTCCCGGTGAACGCGCCGAGAAAGGCGAGGGTGTGCGGGTGTCCGTCCAGCACGGTCACCAACGGCGAGCGGCGGGCGGCCGGGAAGATCTCCTCCAGGATCCACGTCCCGTCGCCGGACGGTCCCGCTGTCATGGCCCGCCACAACAGGTCGTATGAGGTGATGACGACCACGTCGCAGGCGACGCCGGCCTCCTCCAGCCGCTCGGCCGCCTCGATCGCCTCCGGCACCAGAGCGCCGGCGGCGGCGAGGGTGACGTCGGGGACCCCGGGCATGGCCCGCAGGCGGTATCCGCCGTTCAGCACGGCACGCCGTCGCCGCTCCCGGCCGAAGGCGTCGTCAGGCACGGCGGCCAGTTCCTGGTCGATCGGCCGCGTGGTGAGGCGCAGGTAGGCCGACTCGCCGTCGGCCCGGCCGAGCCGGGACAGCGCGTGCAGCAGGCACCACTCGGCCTCCACGGCGAAGGCCGGTTCGTAGGTGGTGACACCGGGCTGCTGCAGGCCGACCGTGGGGGTGACGACACTCTGGTGCGCGCCGCCCTCCGCGGCGAGCGTGACCCCCGACGGGGTGCCGACCAGGATGGACCGCCCGCCGGCGTACGTGCCGAACGACCACGGCTCCAGCGCCCGCCCCACGAACGGGTCGTAGATCGTGCCGATCGGGAGGAGCGGCTCGCCCACGGTCAGCCAGGTCGCGCCGAGTTCGCCGAGCAGGCCCATCAGGTTGACCTCGGCGATGCCCAGCTCGATGTGCTGGCTCCGCGGCGACTCACGCCACCGGATGAGGCGGTCGCCGTCCTCCGCGAACCAGTCGTGGCGTTCGCGGGGCGACCACACGCCGACGCGGTTGATCCAGCCGCCGGCGTTGGTGGAGCTCGCGACGTCGGGGGAGACGGTCACCACCCGCGCCGCGACGTCCGGCGCGTCCCGCGCGAGGTCGCCGAGGACGCGTCCCAGCGTCGCCTGCGTCGACTGACGTCCTCGATAGCGCCGGCCGAGCTCGGTGGGCACCGCGGGCGGCTCGTTGAGAGGGGACTCTCCGCGCCGCAGGCGGTCGGCGACCTGGGCGCAGAGCCGCTCGGCGGCGGAGCCCGCCTCGAAGGGGCGCCACGGATCCTGCGGATCGGCGCCGACCCGCTCGGCGAGCTGCCGGTACTGGGCGTCGGACAGCAGCGCCGAGTGGTTGCCCGGGTGGCCCTCGATCGGCAGGTTCCAGCCCTTGATCGTGTACGCGAACACGACCGTGGGGCGGGAGGGATCCGCCGTGGCGAAGGCCCGCGACAGCTCCACCATGTCGTGCCCGCCGAGGTCGCGGATCAGCGCCGCGAGCTCGGCGTCATCGCTGTCGCGCAGCACCCGGCGCAGCGCGCGGGCGTCGGGGCCGCCGCCGACGAGCCGTTCGCGCAGGTCCGGGGCCGGCGTGCGCAGGAGCCACTGGTACTCCTCGTTGCTCATCTCGTCGATGCGACGGCGCAGGGCCTGTCCGCCGGCCCGGGTGAACATGCGGTGCAGCTGACGGCCGTACTTCACCTCGACGACGTCCCAGCCGGCGGCGGCGAACATGCCGGACCACCGTCCGATGGCGATGTCCGGCACGACCCGGTCGAGCGACTGGCGGTTGAGGTCCACGACCCAGAGGACCTCTCCCAGGTGAGAGACCATGGGGTCGGCCACACATTCCCAGATCGCGCCCTCGTCCAGCTCGGCGTCGCCGAGCAGCGAGATCTGGCGGCCACCGGCCTCGGTGCCGAGGCGGGCCGCGAGGTAGCGCCTGGCGATCGCGCCCCAGACGGGTGCGGTGGCGCCGATGCCGACGCTGCCGGTGGAGTAGTCAGGGTGGTCCGGGTCCTTGGTGCGGGACGGGTACGGCTGGAGCCCGCCGTACTCGCGCAGACGGGTCAGGTAGCTGATGTCCAGGCGTCCCAGCAGGTAGTTGATCGCGTGCAGGACGGGTGACGCATGGGGTTTCACCGAGACCCGGTCCTCCGCCGTGAGCCCGTCGAACCACAGGGCGGTCATCAGGCTCACCATGGACGCCGACGACGCCTGGTGGCCGCCGACCTTGATGCCGCTCGGGTTCGCCCTGACCCGGTTCGCGTGGTGCACCATGGAGGTGGCGAGCCAGAGCACCTTCTGCGCGACCTGGTCGAGGAGCACTTCGTCCGGGGCCGGGTCCTCATCCATGGACGAGGCGCTGTATTCGGGAATGGCCGACACGGTTCTCTCCTGTGGCCCGACGGGGCCGGGGGTAGTGGTGATCTCTGTCAAGCGTGGGGCGGCCGGCCGTCGATCGCAAGCACACGTCGTGCCCACTTCACCACGGCTTCGTCGATGAGCTGACCGTCCAGCAGCTGCGCCCCGGCCGCGCCGGAGGCGGACAGCGCCTCGACGACCGCCTCGGCCCGCCGCACCTGGTCGTCCGACGGCCGCAACGCGGCGTGCACGGTCTCGATCTGCGCCGGGTGGATGCAGAACTTCCCGAGGTAGCCGACGGCCGCGGCCTGGTCGGACTCGGTACGCAGCCCGTCGAGGTCGCTCACCCAGGGGAACGCGGTGTCGACGGGCGGGGCGAGGCCCAGCGCCGTGGAGATCCACACGATCATCGACTTCGCCGCGAGCAGCGACGGGGAGCCGGGGAGCCAGGCAGCGCCGGTGTCGGCGGAGAAGTCGCCTGCCCCGAAAGCGAGCCGCACGACCCGCGCGGGCAGCCGCGGCAGGGTGGCGAGCCGCAGCAGTCCCGCCGCCGTCTCGACGATGCCGAGCACCGGGATCGAGCCCGGTGCCAGACCTCGGGCCTGCTCGGCCTCGCTGATCAGCCGGTCGGTGTCCGCCGCCGATTCGGGGTCGAGCTTGGGCACGACGAGGCCGCCGAGCCCGGCGCGGACGACGCTCTCGAGGTCGGCGGCCAGCTCGCCGGTGCGGACATCGTTCACCCGGACCAGGACGGGGACCGGCGCGGCGTGGGGCCGTTGGAGCAGGTCGGCGAGGTGGCCTCGGGCCCGCGGGCGGTCGGCGGGCCGCACCGCGTCCTCGAGATCGACGATGACGGCGTCGGCTCCGGCGGCCAGGGCCTTGCCGAACCGGTCCGGACGGTCCCCGGGCACGAAGAGCAGCGACTGCGCCCGGCACAGCCGATCGCGGTCAGGCTCCATCGGAGGTCCTCTCCGCCGGGCCGAAGCCTCCGCCGCCGGGCGTCTCGATCAGCAGCACGTCGCCGGGCAGGGTCGTGATCCCGGTCTGCTGGGGGGCGAGCGGCCGTTCGTGGCCGTCCCGGATGAGGGTCCATCGGGAGACCGTCCCGTCGGCGCCGCCGTCGGCGCCGGGCGGACCGCTGAGCGTGCGGTAGCCCCGCAGTGACAGCACGCCGTCGGCGAGGAACTGCACCCGGCGGACGAGCCCGTCGCCGCCGTCGTGGTGGCCCGCGCCACCGGAACCGCGGCGCAGGCGGACTTCCTCGATCAGGACGGGGTGGTCCTGTTCGAGCACCTCGTTGGGGTAGCTCATCGCGTTGGTCACACAGTTGTCCACCACGCTCGCGCCATCCCGCCGGGAGGTCGCGCCCATCCCGCCGGTCGTCGAGTTGTCGATGAGGATGCCGTTCGCATGGGCCCACACGTACGGCATCGTCGTGCCGCCGCTGCTGCCGGCCGCCCGGATGCTGCTGTGGGCCTGCCCCATCGCGTCGAGCATGGCCTCGTTCACCAGGGCGGCGAGGGCCGCGCGCGCGCCGACCGGCGCCGGCAGTTCGGGGTTGGTGACCCGTCCCGGCAGGCAGGTGACGCGCACGCACCGCTCTATCCCGGCGTTCATGGGCAGCTCGTCGGACAGGAAGCAGCGCAGGGCGACCAGCGCGGCCGATCGGCTGTTGGACAGCACGACGTTGAACGGCAGGGCGATCTGCGGGTCGGAGCCGGACAGGTCGATCGCGAGTGTGCCGTCGCCGGCGACGTCGACCTCGGCGTGCACGCGTACGAGCTCGGGTGCGCTGCCCGGGTCGTGGTGCAGCTCAAGGGTGCGCGCGGCGGCGTAGGTCCCGGGGCGGAACTCCTTCAGCTCGGCGCGCACCAGGGCCTCGGAGTAGTCCAGATACTCCCGCCGCAGCCGGTCGAAGACTGCGGTGCCGTAGCGGCGGACCAGCTGGGTCATCCGCTCGACGCCGACGAGGGTGCCCGCGATCTGCGCGTCGAGGTCGCCGCGCATGCTGCCGGGGAGCCGGCTGTTGGCCAGCAGGACGCTCATGAGCTCCTCGTTGACCTGGCCCGCCCGTACGAGTCGTACGGGAGGACAGCGCATGCCCTCGGCGAACATCTCGGTCGCGTCGGCGGGCATGCTGCCCGGCGTCTTGCCGCCGACGTCGGCGTGGTGCATGAGGGTGGAGACGTAGCCGGCCAGGTATCCGTCCACGAGGACGGGGGCCACGGTGAGGTAGTCGTTGAGATGGGGCGAGCCGGTGGCCGGGTCGTTGGTGACGAGGACGTCGCCGGGCCCGAGGTCGCCGGCGAAGGGCGCCAGCTCGCGGGCCACGGTCGACAGCACTCCGAGCTGCAGCGGGATCCCGTCGGCGAGGGCGAGGTATTCGCCGTCGGGGGAGATCAGCCCGGCCGAGCAGTCGAACATCTCCTTGATGATGGGGGAGTAGGCGGCCCTGATCATGGACACCTGGAGCTCGTTGGCCAGGCCGTGCAGCGCGTTGCCGAAAACCTGAAGGGTGACGGCGGACTTCGCCGAGCCGGTCATCTGGTCTCCTCCTTGTCCGGGCCGTCGGCGGACGGCAGCCTCATCTCCAGCAGCGAACCGTCGCCGACGGCCCGGACGCGTGCCCCCGGCGAGACGACGATGGTGGTGTCCACCTGGATCACGAGCGCCGGACCCGTCAGTCCGGCCGCGTCGACGTCGGCGCGCTGGACCACGGGCACGCGGTGGGCCACTCCGTCGAAGATCACCGTACGTTCCGCCGCGGCCGGCACGGCCGCCCACCGCGGGGTGGTCTCGACGGTGCCCGACGGCGCGGTGGCGGTGACGCGGACGGTCGTGACCTCGACTTCCCGCGACGGGGTCTCGTGGTGGTAGGCGGCCCGGTGGGCGGCGCCGAAGCGCGCGAGAAGGTCGTCGGTGGCCGGCAGCACGGTGCCGTCGAGGTCGACGGGGATCGTGTAGGTCTGCCCGGCGTAGCGCATGTCGAGCTGCGCCGTGAGCGAGCTCAGCTCACGGCCCGGCGCCTGTTCGCGCGCCTGTCCAGCCGCCTCGGACGTCAGGCGGGCCAGGTGGGCCGCGAGCAGGTCGCGGTCCGCCTCGTCCGCCGGCCGCGCGCGGACCCCGACGGCCAGGTCGACGCGTACCTCCGACTGGAGCAGCCCGAGAGCCGACGCGACCCCGGGGAAGGCGGGGAACAGCAGCGTGCTCGTCCCCAGCTCGCGGGCGATCGCCCACGCGTGCACCGGGCCCGCACCGCCGCTGGGGATCAGGGTCAGCTCGCGCGGATCGACCCCCTTGGCGAGCGAGACGAGCCGGACGGCCCCGGCCATCTGCGCGACCGCCAGCTCGAACACGCCGGAGGCGGCGTGGACCACCGATCGGGCGGCGCCGGCGGTGACGAGCGTGCTCAGCGCCGCCTCCGCGAGGTCACGCCGGAGCACGCCGAGACCGCCAGCCTCCTCGGCAGGGGCCGAGTCGAGGTAGCCGAGCACGAGGTCGGCGTCGGTGACGGTGGGCAGGTCGCCGCCGCGTCCGTAGCAGGCGGGTCCCGGTGTGGACGACGCGCTGCGCGGCCCGACCCGCAGGGCGCCGGTCGCGTCGAGCCACGCGATGCTGCCGCCGCCGGTCCCGATCTCGGCGAGGTCGATGACCGGGGAGCGCAGCGGATGCCCGGTGCCCTTGCGCAGGAAGTCGCCCGAGTGCGCCGCCCCGCCGATCTCGTAGTCATGGTTGATCCGGGGGGTGCCGTCCATGATCAGGGCGGCCTTCGTCGTCGTTCCGCCCATGTCGAACCCGACGGCGGTCCGCACGCCGGCGCGGCGCGCCGCCCACGCCGCGGCGATGACTCCGGCCGCGGGACCGGACTCCACCAGTTCCTCCGGGTGGGTGATGGCGTGGTCGGCGGTGGCCAGCCCGCCGCTGGACTTCATGACCCACAACTGGTCGACGGGAGGTTCGTCGCGCAGGCGGTCCGCCAGCCGGCGCAGGTAGTGCCGCACCACCGGCCCGAGGTAGGCGGCGATCACCGCCGTGCTGATCCGCTCGTACTCGCGGGCCTCGGGGATGATCTCCGCCGAGGTCACCACCGGAAGGCCGGGGGCGATCCTGGCGACGGCCGCGGCGGCGCGGCGCTCGTGGGCGGGATCGAGATAGGAGTGCAGGAAGCCGACCACCACCGCCTCGGCCCCGGCGTCCGCCATGCGGCGGGCCGCCTCCTCCACCTGCGCCTCGTCCAGCGGTGTCACCACCTTGCCCGCCGCGTCGATCCGCTCGTCGATCTCGGCGACGAGATCGACGTCCACCAGCAGCGCCGGCTTGCGATGGTCGAGGGTGTAGGGGTCCGCGCGCCGGAGCCTGCCGATCTGGAGCAGATCGGCGAAGCCCTTCGTGATCAGCATGCCGACCTTGGCGCCGCGGCGTTCGAGCACCGCGTTGGTGGCCACCGTGGTCGCGTGGATGACCGTGCCGACCCTGGCGTCCGGGCCGCCGAGTGAGCGGCGGGCCAGGTCCACGCCGTCGCGGACCGGCCTGCTGAGATCGTCGTAGTCGGTGGGGAACTTGCCGACGAGCATGCGCTCCCCGCGGACCGCGACGATGTCGGTGAACGTGCCGCCGATGTCCGCGGCTACGACGATCTCGTGCTCGGTCGTGGGATCGGTGCTGTTCGTCACTTGGCGGGCCTCCTGTCCACCGTTCGATCGAAGCCTGGCGGCACTGTCTCGTCCGCCGGCGAGAGCCCGTCGAGCACACGCAGGCCGCTTTCGACGGCGCTGCGCATCATGTCGTCGCGCGTCGAGGTCGTCGCGCTGCCGACGTGCGGGAGGGCGACGACCCGGGGGTGCCGTACCAGCGGATGCCGCGGGTCCACGGGTTCGCGTCCGAAGACGTCCAGGCCCGCCCCGGCCAGCCGCCCGCCGTCGAGGGCGGCGAGGAGCGCGTCCTCGTCGACGACACCGCCACGCGAGGTGTTGATCAGCAGCGCGCCCCGCGGCATCAGGCCGAGCTCACGCTTGCCGACGAGGCCGGCCGTCTCGTCCGTCAGCGGAACGTGCACGCTCAGCACGTCGGACGTGGCGAGCAACGTGTCGAGGGGGACCTGCTCCAGCCAGGGCGGGAGATCCTCGCGCGGGGAGCGGGCGGTGAACCTGACCCGCATGCCGAGGGCATGGCCGTAGCCGGCGACCAGCCCGCCGATGGCGCCCAGTCCGAGGACGCCGAGCGACCGGCCGGCGAGCAGACCGCCCGTCCACTGGTAGGGCATCCACGAGTTCCAGGACCCGGCGCGCAGGTCGTGCCACGCCTCGATCAACCGGCGGGCGGTGACCAGCGTCAGGGCCAGGGTGAGCTCCGCGGTGGCGACCGCGGTGATCGCCGGGGGCACACGCCGTACCTGCAGGCCCTGGCGGGACGCGGCGCCGAGGTCGATGTGGTCGGTGCCGGTCGAGATGGTGCCGAGCACGCGCAGCGGCCCGTCCGCCGGCGCCTGGGCGATGAGGTCGGCGTCGACCCGCTCGGAGATCGTGACGATCACCGCGTCGGAGGTGCGGACCGCTCGTACCAGGTCCGTCCGGGGCACGGGCAGTTCCCCGTCGTAGGTCTCCACGGTCACGCCCCGGGCGCGCAGAGAGTCGGCGAGGTGGTCGGGGAGGGGGCGGGTGACGAAGATCCGGCGTGTCATCTCCACAGGCCGCCGGTCCACTGGTCGTCGTCGGAGCCCAGTGGGCGGCCGAGGAACCGTACCTGGCCGGGCGTGTCGCTCAGCCGGGGCACGGGCGCCTGCACCAGTGCCTCGCCGAGTTCGTCGTCGGAGACCCGGATCAGCGATCCCCGCGCCACGACGTGCTCGTTGCCGACGATGTCCGCGACCGAGTTCACCGGCGCGACCGGCACCCCGCCCGCGTTGAGGTCCGCGATGGCCTCGTCGCGGGTACGGAGCGCGGCCCACGCCGAGATCACCTGGTCGAGTTCGTCCTGGTGCGCCGTCCGTACGGTGTTGGTGGCGAAGCGGGGATCGTCGAGCAGTTCGGGGCGGCCGATGGTGGTGAGCAGCCGGGTGGCGGTGTTCTGGTTGCTCGCCGAGATCGCGAACCAGCCGCCGTCCTTGCCCTGGTAGGCGTTGCGCGGGGCGCTGAAGGGCGTGCGGTTGCCCATCCGGTCCTGGACGATGCCCTGCTGGTCGTAGTCGATGACCAGTGAGCCGAGGGCGGCGAGCATGGGCTCGTAGAGGGCGAGATCGATCACCTGCCCGCGGCCGCTCCGGTCCCGTTCCCGCAGGGCGCACAGGATGCCGAACGCGCCGATCATGCCGGCCATGGAGTCGGCGAGGCCGAACGGCGGCAGGGTGGGGGGCCGGTCCGGCCAGCCGTTGATGTGGGCGAATCCGCTGAACGCCTCGACGAGGGTGCCGAACCCGGGACGGTCGGCGTACGGCCCGTCCTGGCCCCATCCTGAGACCCGCAGCACCACCAGTCGTTCGTTGGCGGCCCGCAGTCCGTCGGGCGACAGGCCCCAGCGCTCCAGCGTGCCCGGCCTGAAGTTCTCGATGAGGACGTCGGCGTCGGCGAGGAGGTGCCTGAGCCGCTCACGGCCGGCTTCTTCGTGCAGGTCGAGGGTAACCGTGCGCTTGTTCCGCGCCAGGACCTTCCAGTAGAGGGCGACGTCGCCCTTCCTGTGCCCCCACTGCCGGATGCCGTCGCCGACCTCCGGCATCTCCACCTTCACCACGTCGGCGCCGTGATCGGCGAGCAGCATCCCGGAGAACGGCGCCGCCAGCATCGTGGCGACCTCCACGACCCGCAACCCCTCAAGGCTGCCGCTGCTCGGCCGGCCCCCTTCGTCGGCCGGGGTATCGACGCTCATCTCGCCCTACTTTCGCTATGTGAAATGTCGATTCAAAATGAGTGAGTAAAGAATGAGGGACCGGCTCAGAGCACGTCAAGGGTGTAGCCGACAGCAATCGCCCGATGCCCGAACGTGGTCTTCTTGACCGCCGACTTCGCAGGTCAGCGTCGGGACCTGCAAGGAAAGGTTTTCCCGGTCTTCCTCTTGACAGTGGGAGACCGGCGCCTCTTCAATGCCATCAATCGAATGCGAGTTTCACAATGTGAAGGCCGAGGCGATGATTCGAGACATTCGGCGCGAAGAGATCAACCGGTATGCCGAACGTGTCGGTTTCACCGTGGGCGAGGAAGAACTGGACGGGTTCCACGCACTGGCCCGCGACGTCCTCTCGCGCGTGGAACGGTTCCAGCAACTGGTCGGCCCCCTGGTGCCGCCGCCCAGCGTGGTCGCCGGACCGAGGAACACCGGCCGCCCTCCTCTACCGGGGGAAGACCCCTGCAACGCGGTGCTGCGCTGGGTCGACGTCCGCGCGGACGAGGCCGAGCGCACCAGCGACCTGCTCGCCGGGAAGCGCATCGCGCTCAAGGACCTCATCGCCGTCGCGGGAGTGCCCATGACGGTGGGCTCACGCGTGATGCAGAACAGCACGCCCCAGTCGGACGCCGTGCTCACCGAGCGCGTGCTGCGTTCCGGCGGACGCATCGTGGCGATGACCAACCTGGAGGCGCTGGCGTTCTCCGGCGGCGGCGAGACCAGCTCCTTCGGCCCGATCCGCAACCCCTTCGACCTGGGCCGGACGGCCTCGGGATCCTCGGGCGGCTCGGCCTCGGTGCTCTTCCACCCGCACGTCGACATCGCGTTCGGCACCGACCAGGGCGGATCGATCCGGCTGCCGGCGTCCTGGTGCGGCGTGCTCGGTCTCAAGCCGACCTTCTCGCTGGTCCCCTACACCGGGCTCGCCTCGCTGGACCGTACGTTCGACCACGTCGGCCCGCTCACCCGGACGGCGTCCGACATGGCGATCGCCATGGCCGCCGTGTCGGGCGCGCACCCGTCCGACCCCCGGCAGGCCGGACCGGTCCCGGAGCTGCCGTTCGCCGAAGCGGTCAGGACGGCCGGCGACGACCTTCGCGGCCTGCGGATCGGCATCCTGACAGAGGGGACGCGGTTTCCCGACGACGGTCACGAGGGCAGGGCCGAGACCCTCGCGGCGATGGAGCAGGTGTGGGAACGGTTCGCCGAACTCGGGGCCGAACTCATCGAGATCTCCGTTCCCGAGCACGAGGTGGCCGGGTCGATCATGTTCGCCGCCCTGCTGGAAGGCGTCGCGGCCACCGTCTACGGCAACGGGGAGGGATACCACTTCTCCGGCCGCTACGCGCCCGAGCAGCGCGAGGCGTTCGGCAAGGGCGTGGCGGCCTACGGCGACGAGATGCCCGGATCCTTCAAAGCCGTCGCGGCGATAGGCGAGTATCTGCGCGATCGCTACTTCGGGGCGATCTACGCGACCGCGCAGAGCAGCATCCCCGCTCTGCGGACCGCCTACGACCACGCCCTGGCCCAGGTCGACGTGCTCGCCATGCCGACGGCGAGCCACTACGCGCATCGCGTCGATCCCGGCGCCGACGACTTCGCCAAGGCGTTGCGCGGCTGGACGATGCTGGACAACACCCCGCTGCACAACGCCACCGGCCATCCGGCGTTGTCCATTCCCGCGGCCGAGGCCGACGGACTGCCCGTCGGCGTGATGCTGGTAGGCCCGCACTTCAGCGACCACCGGCTGATCGCGATCGCCGAGACCTACGAGCGGCGTTTCGGATGGCTCCCCCAGCCCGCACCCGTCCACGGGAGCGAGATCACCCTGTGACGGCCGTTTCGGAGGCCGCAGGCCACGCCAACCCGGCCGAGTACAACCAGATTCGAGGAGGAATCGTGCCCCGACGAGACCGACGCCTGACCGGGTTGACGGTCACCGCGACGTCGCTGTTGCTGATGGTGACCGGCTGCGGCGTGGAGCGTGAGAGCGCGGGCGGTGAGGCCGCCAGCGCGGCGCCGAGCACCTGCGACACCAGTGAGAAGAGCCCAGGGGTGACCGAATCCGAGATCAACCTCGGGATCACCTCCGGCCTGAGCGGGCCGAGCGCCTCCGCCGCCAAGCCGGCGCTGGAGGGCCAGCAGTGGTACTTCGACAAGATCAACGCTGACGGCGGGATCCAGGGCCGCAAGATCAAGCTGACCGTCCTGGACGACCAGTACCAGCCCAACGTGGCCCTGCAGAACGTGCGGCGGCTGGTCGACCAGGAGAAGGTGTTCGCCATCTCCGGCGGCGTCGGGACCCAGAACTTCGTCGGCGGGCTGCCCTACATCAACCAGGCGAAGATCCCCGCCGTCGCGCCGTACGCGCCGTCCAACCAGATCGGCACCATGCAGAACCCGTACGTCTACATGCTCTGGACGAACTTCTCCGACGAGTTCGAGGCGCTGACCCGGTTCCTGGTCGGCGAACGGAAGGTGAAGAGCTTCTCGATCATGGCGATGAACGGCGACGTCGGTGACGACGCCCTGGCGGGCGCCAAGAAGGTGCTCGACGCCGAGGGGATCGAGTTCAAGACGGTGGTGCGCAGCGAGCCGAACACCACCGACTACCGTCCGATCGCCGAGCAGCTCAAGCAGGCCGGCGCCGAATACGTCCTGTTCCTCGCGACCCCGCCCGACGTCGGCAACGCGATCACGGCCATGCAGAAGATCGGCTACAAGCCCGGCATCGGCGCGCAGTCTGACATGCTCGACACCGGATGGATCGAGGCGTTCGGGCCGGTCGCTCAGGGACTCCTGGCCCCCAGCAAGCTGGCGAACCTGGAGAAGTCCGACGACCCGAAGGTGAAGCAGTTCGTCACCGACTGGACATCCGCCCACGGCGGCAAGGCGCCGACCAGCTGGAACACGGTCGGGTACGTCCAGGCGCTGGTGACGACCGAGGCCCTGAAGCAGGCCGAGGCCCTCACCCGGTCGTGCTTCGAGGCGTCGCTGCAGAAGATGAAGGACTTCGAGACCGGCGTCATCCCGGCGATCACCTTCGGTCCCCAGGAACGGCAGGGCGTCCGCGCCGCCGGGATCGAGGCGATCAAGGACAACGGCACGGTGACCGAGCAGCCGTTCACGGCGATCGGGCGCTGACATGCGCGTCACCGATCGGCCTGACCGGGCGGTCCGCCCGGTCAGGCCGGCTTCCCGGACGGTCGGCCGCTGATGTCCGAACTGTCGTTGCTGATCGGCGGGGCCGCCACCGGAGGGGTCTACGCACTCCTCCTCGCCGGCATCCTGCTGATCTACCAGGTCAGCAAGGCCGTCAACTTCGGGCACGGCCAGTTCGGCATGATCGCGGCCTTCTTCAGCTGGTACCTCTACCAGCAGCTGGGCGTGAACCCCCTGGTCGCCATCGTGCTGGCGGTCCTCACGGCGGTGGTCGTCGCCGTCCTGTTCGACGCGCTCGTCCTGCAGCGGGCGTCGGACCGGCAGGTCGGCTCCGACCTGGTGGCGACGCTCGGCCTGCTCCTGCTGGCCACGGCCATCGCCGAGAACGTGCTCGGCGGACGGACCCAGTCCTACCTCACCCTCGGCAGCCGGACGGTCTTCGACCTCGGCGGGCTCGCCCTGAACCTGAGCGACCTGGTGACGATCGTCGTGGCCCTGCTGTCGGTGCTGGGCCTGTCGCTCGTGCGCCGGCGCACCCGGGTCGGCGCGATGCTGAACGCCGTCGCCGAGAACCGGGCCGTGGCGGAGTCGCTGGGCATCCCGTCCGCCCGCGTGCGGGTGGCCACCTGGGCGCTCGCCGCGATCCTCGCCTCGGTCGCGGGCATCCTGGTCGCCAGCCGGACCAGCGTCGACGCGTACTACATGACGCCCTTCGCGATGAAGGCGTTCATCGCGGGGATTCTCGGCGGGCTCAACCGGTTCGGTCTCCCGCTGGCGTTCGCCTTCGGGCTCGGCGTCTACGAGGCGTTCGTCGTCTATCTGCTCGGGGCGCAGGCCGTGACCCCCGCCGTGTTCACGCTGATCATCGTGGTGCTCGCCTTCGCGCCGCGGAGCTACCTCTCCGAAGGGCGGGAAGCCCGTGCCTGACCGACGATCACCCGTCCGCGCGCTGCGCCCGGTCCTCCTGCTCGCGCTGCTGGCGGCGCTCCCGCTGCTGCTCGACTCCTTCAGCCTGTACCAGGCGACGATGATCCTGGTCTACGTGACCGCGATCATCGGATTGGACATCGTGTTCGGGCGCGCGGGCGTGCTGTCGGTCGCCCAGGCGGTCTTCATCGGCATCGGCGCGTACACCGCGGCCTGGATGTCGCGCACGACCTCGGTGTCGATCGGCGTCGAACTGATCGCCGCCGCGGTGATCGCCGGCTTCGCCGCCATCCTGGTGGGGCTCCCGGCGTTGCGCGTGTCCGGGCTGCGCCTGGCGATCCTGACCTTCGCGTTCGTCGAGCTCTTCCAGTGGGGCCTGACCACCTTCGCCTCGGTCACCGGCGGGACCCAGGGGCTCCTGGTGAACCCCGGCGGGTTCGGGGCGATCACCACCGCCGACCCGCTGGTCGGCTACGGGCTCGCGGCCGTGATCGCGCTGCTGGCGACCTGGCTCGTGATCCGCCTGCAGCGCAACCCCATCGGCCGCGCGATGGCGGCGGTGAAGAACTCCAACCTGCTCGCGGAGTCGGCCGGTGTGTCGACCGTCCGCACCAAGCTGATCGCCTTCATGCTCAGCGGGATGCTGGGCGGGCTCGCCGGCGTGGTGCTCGCGCACGTGGCCGGGAGCGTCACGCCCGCCGGCTTCACGGTGTTCTCCTCACTCAATCTGCTCGTCGCGCTCATCCTGGGCGGCACGGGCCGGGCGCACGGCGCGTGGCTGGGAGCCGCGTACGTCGTGCTCATGCCCGAGCTGTTCGCCCGCCTGGGCATGCCCAACGCCTACCCGATCGTCAACGGGGCGGTGCTGATGCTGCTGCTGGTCGTGCTCCCCGGCGGCATCGCCAGCGTGCTGGACGGGATCCGCGACCGGATGGGACGCCGCGGCGCCGCACCTCCACCTCCCCTCACCCCGGTCGCTGAACGGAGCTCGTCGTGATGGCCACCGACCAGGCCGGCCCGCCCCCGGCCGTGCTGGAAGTACGTGACGTGCGAGTCACGGTGAACGGCGTTCGGGCCCTGGGCGGCGTGTCGTTCGACGTGCCCGAAGGCTCGCTGTTCGGCCTGATCGGGCCCAACGGAGCCGGCAAGACGACGATCATGAACGTCATCTCCGCGGTGATCACACCCCAGCACGGCTCGGTGCGCTTCCGCGGCAAGGAGCTGACCGGCATGGGAACCGTGGCCCGGGTACGGGCGGGCATCCTGCGCAGCTTCCAGCAGGTGCGCCTGCTCGAAGACCTGACCGTGCTCGACAACCTGCTGCTCGGCCGGGAGCGCTTCCGCACCGTCGGGCTGCTGCGCCAGATCGGCGGCAGCCGCACCGGCCGCCGCCAGGCACGTCGCGACCTGGCGGCGGCCGAGCAGGTGGCGGCGGTCCTCGGGCTGTCCGATCTGCTGCACCGGGACGTCCAGGACCTGCCCTTCGGGGTGCGGCGGCTGGTCGACGTCGGCCGCGCGTTCGCCGCCGAGCCCGACCTGCTCCTGCTCGACGAGCCCGCGGCCGGGCTGGACGTCACCAGCCGCCGGTTGCTGCTCGACGCGATCAAACAGGCGCAACGCACCACCGGAGCCACCGTCATGCTCGTCGAGCACGACGTTGACCTGGTCAGGAGGGCGTGCGGCGAGTCCGTCGTCCTCAGCAACGGTGAGGTCCTCGCCCGCGGCACGCCGGCCGAGGTCCTCGCCGACCCTGCCGTTCTCCGCGCCTACTTCGGACGTAACGATGCTTGATCTTCAATCGGTGGGGGCCTGGTACGGCTCCACACAGGTCCTGTTCGACATCGACCTCACCGTTCCGGCGGGCCAGAAGCTCGCGATCGCGGGCACCAACGGCGCCGGCAAGACGACGCTGCTGCGTTCGGTGCTGGGCCTGGTGAAGTCCCGCGGCGAGATCCGCTGGGAGGGCCGGCGCATCGACGTGCTGCCCTGCCACCGGCGGGTGCGCGACGGGGGGATCGCCGTCGTGCACGAAGGACGTGGTCTGATCACCGGTCTGAGCGTGCTCGACAACCTCACCCTCGGCGTCGACTCCGCGGCGCTGCGCCGGCTCGACGAGGTCTTCGACGCGTTCCCGGTCCTGGCCGAGCGACGGAACCAGCCGGTCACCAACCTGTCGGGCGGCGAGCAGCAGATGGTGGCGCTGGGCCGCACCATGCTCCGCCCCGTGCGGCTGCTGGTGATCGACGAACCGTCGCTGGGCCTCGCGCCGTCGATCGTGGCCCAGCTCTACGCCACCATCGCGCGGATGTCGGCCGCCGCCGAGACGACGGTCCTGCTCGTGGAGCAGGAGCTGCGGCTGGCCTGCGAGATCGCGGACCGGGTCGTGGTCCTGCGCGCGGGTCGTCTGGTCCAGGATTACAGCGGCTCTGAGGTCAACTTTGACATAATCGTCGATGCCGCAACCGGTGGATAAGGGGCTGAGCACATGGCATACGAGCTACGCAGCTTGGAACGGGCCCTCGAAATCCTGGGATACCTCGCGACGGTCGAGCAGGCGACTCTGACGGAGGTGTGCGACAAGTGTGACATCAATACGACGACCTGCCTGCGGACGATGAGGGTGATGGAGCGCAACGGATTCGTCCGGCGCTCCGCTGACGGCAAGCACTATCTCCTCGGCCTCCGGCTCGCCGAACTCGGCACTCTGGCGCTCGGGCGGATCGACATCGTGTCCCTCATCCGTCCACTGGTGCGCGGCCTCACCGAGGAGTTCAGGGTGACCGCGCACATCGGGCTGCTCCGGGACGGGATGATCACGGTCATCGACAAAATCGACTCGCCCGACGGATTCGTCCGCTATTCGCTGCTGGGCACCCGGATGCCTCTCCACTGCAGCGGGATGGGCAAGGCGGTCCTGTCCCTGTTCTGGCCCGACCGTCTCGCCGAGGCCGGGGTCAAGCCGCCCCTCGCCCGGTTCACCCGCGACACCATCATCGACATGGAATGGCTCGCCGCCGACATCGCCCGGTGCGCGGAGCGCGGCTTCAGCATCGAGCAGGAGGAGTGGCAACCCGGCTACGTGTGCACCGGCACGGCATTCGCGTTCAACGGCGACTACTACGCCGTGAGCCTTTCCAGCGTCGTCGTGCCCGCCTCAGAGCTGGAGCAACGGGGCCGGCGCCTGAGCACGACCATGCGCGAATACCTTCAGCAGCAGGGATCCTCCCTCTCGCAGCCTCTCTACTCCTGACCCTCGCAACGCGGGCGGCGGCCGATCGCCGGGGCGCTCATGAACGCTCTTCGAGGCCGTCGTCCCTCGGCTTCCGGCAGGATGGTTCACCGGCCCGCGAAGGACGAGGAGACGCACCCGACCATGACCCCTTCCTGGACCACCCGTCCCGAGAGCGCCGGCGACGTCGCCGCCATCCGCGACGTCAACCTTGCCGCCTTCCTCACTCCGCACGAGGCCGACCTCGTCGAGGCGCTGCGGGCCGACGCGCAGGCGTGGCTGCCCGGCCTGTCCTGGCTGACCGAGGCCGCCGGCGGCGAGCTCATCGGATACGCGCTGCTCACCCGCTGTCACGTCGGCGACTCACCCGCACTCGCCCTGGGCCCGTGCGCCGTCAAGCCCGGACACCAGCGGCGGGGCGCCGGTTCCGCCGCGATCCGCGCCGCCCTGCGAGCCGCCCGCGAGCAGGGCGAGAACCTGGTGGTCGTGCTCGGCCACGCCGAGTACTACCCGCGCTTCGGCTTCACCCCGGCCTCCGGGTACGGCATCCGCCCGCCCTTCGACGTCGAGGACAAGTACATGATGGCGCTCGCACTCGACCCTGAACGACCGGTCCCCAGCGGCGTCATCCGCTACCCGGCGGCGTTCGGCGTCTGACCTGCTTCGGCCCCGCCGGCAGCGGGCGGGCGCGGATCACCAGATCCGTGCCTTGCTCAGGCGCGACCCGGCCGCCGCGGTCCCCTCGGCAACCCCGCGGCCGTGGGGCGCGGACGACCAGGTGATCAGGCCGGCCGTCCGCGCGGATGCCCGCGGCGGGTCTCTTCGACGAGTTCCGAAGAATCGACGAGGTGCGAAGGGGACGGAAGCCCCAGCGCCGTGTGGACGAGGGATGAGCGCGGTTCTCAGGGGAGCGGCCAGTTGCGCAGGGCGGCGTCGGCCATCTCCTGGAGTTCGTCGCGGCCGACGCCGCTCGCGGCCTGCACCGTGATGCCGAAGGCCAAGGTGGTGACGTAGCGGGCCAGTAGCCCCGGGTCGGCGTCCGGAGGCAGGTCGCCGTCGTCGACGGCTCGCTGGAATCGCTCTCGTACGCGGGAGCAGCCGTCGTTGCGCCAGGCGGCGAGAAGGTCGCGGACGCCACGCCCGGAGTCGCTGGCGGCCAGGGCGCCCTGGACGCCCAGGCACCCGTGGGGGTGGGCCGGGCGGGTGGTGGTCCGTACGGTGCCGGCCAGGATCGCGGTGGCGACGCCGAGGGCGGTTGGCTCCTCCAGGGCCCGGGCCAGGTATGCGCTCGGGCCTTCGGTGTAGCGCTCCAGGGCCTTGCGGAACAGCTCCTCCTTGTTGCCGAACGCCGCGTACATGCTGGTGGTGGAGATGCCCATCGCATCGGTCAGGCTGGCCAGGCTGGCCCCCTCGTAGCCGTGCTCCCAGAAGACCAGCATGGCGCGCTCGAGAGCTTCGTCGGGGTCGAATCCTCGCGGCCGGCCGATGGGGCCGCTCTGTTTGGTCCGCACGCCCGCAGCCTACCTCTTTCGCATCGATCGATACAGAAGTGCTACCGTACGAGTTCCGTATCGATCGATACAGAAATCTGAGGAGGTTGTCCCCATGGGGCTACTCGAAGGCAAGACCGCTCTCGTCACCGGCGGCAGCACCGGAATCGGCCTGGCCAGTGCCGTACGACTGGCGGCCGAGGGCGCGCACGTGTTCATCACCGGCCGGCGCAGGACCGAACTCGACGCGGCCGTCGGAACGATCGGTTCAGCGGCCACCGCGGTGATCGGCGACATCTCGAACCTGGCCGACCTGGACAGGCTCTACGAGACGATCCGCAGCAGGGGACAGGGCCTGGACGTACTGTTCGCGAACGCCTCCGTCGCCGAGTTCGTGCCGCTTGAGCAGATCTCCGAGGAGCACTTCGACACCCTCTTCGGCATCAACGTCCGGGGCACGCTGTTCACCGTGCAGAAGGCGCTGCCCCTGCTCAACGACGGCGCCTCGGTGATCCTGAACGGCTCCACCAACGCGGACGCCGGCGATGGGGCGTTCGGCGTGTACGCGGCGACCAAGGCCGCCACCCGATCGTTCGCGCGGACCTGGGCCAACGAACTCAAGGGACGCGGCATCCGGGTCAACACCATCACGCCCGGCCCGACCGACACCCCCGGTCTGTCAGGGCTCGCTCCCGACCATGAGCAGGCCGCCGGCTTCAGGCGGCAACTGGCAGCGCACGTGCCGCTGGGCCGGCTCGGGCGCCCGGAGGAGATCGCCGCCGCCGTGGCCTTCCTCGCCTCCGGGCAGAGCAGCTTCATCACCGGTTCGAGCCTGTACGTCGACGGCGGCCTGAACCAGATCTGAGTGCGAAACCCCCGACAGTCTCACCAGAGGTTGAGGTCAAAGACCATGACAGTAATCGGCATCATCGGCGCGGGCGAGGTCGGCAGCCAGATCGCGCGTGCGGCGATCGCGAACGGCTACGACGTCGTCATCGCCAACTCACGAGGACCCGAGACCTTGCGGGACCTCGTCGACGAACTCGGCCCGTCGGCGCGTGCCGCGACCGCCGCCGGCGCCGCCGCCGGTGACTTCGCGGTCGTGGCGGTCCCTCTCAAGGTGGTCAACGACATGCCCGAGGAGGAACTGGCAGGCAAGATCGTGCTCGACACGAACAATTACATGGTCTGGCGCGACGGCCATATCCCGGTCGTCGACTCGGGTGAGAAGACCGTTCACGAGCTGCGCCAGGAGCACCTTCCGCGATCCAAGGTCGTCAAGGCCTTCACCCACATCCAGGCCCCCCGCATCACCACCGCGGGCACGGCGGCGGGCACTCCTGGCCGTCTGGCGCTGTCGGCCTCGAGCGACTTTCCCGAAGCCGTGGAACTCGTGACGCGACTGTACGACCAGTTCGGGTTCGACACCGTGGACAACAGCCCGCTCAGCGAGTCGTGGCGCAGCGGTCCCGGTCAACCCGCGTGGGTCGCGCACGAGCATCAGACCCGTGCCGAACTGATCGCCAACCTCGCCAGGGCGCGACGGATCGTCTTGAGGTGAGTCCGTCCGTGGCGGCGACGCCGCGGCGTGCGAACCCGGGCAGGGTGCACGACCGGCCACTGATGGTGGCGCCTACGGCCGGTAGGGTCCGGCGAACAGGTGCGCGACGAGCTCACCGCGGCTGGAGATCCCCGCCTTGCCGAAGACAGCCTTGAGGTGACCGCGAACGGTGTGGGGAGAGATGAACAGGGCCGTGGCGATCTCGGCGGTGGACAGCCCCCGTGCCACGAACTGGGCGACCTCGAACTCCCGGGGCGTCAGCCCGTACGCCTGGGCGACGATGACCGCCAGGTCGCCGGGGGACGCGGGCTCGATCACGAGCGCCGTAGGACCCGGCCGTCCGCCGGGACCGCTCAGGCATGAGGCGCGGCAGGTCAGCCACTGCCTGTCGAGAGTCCGGATGCGAATCCTGGCGTTGCCCCGATCGTGGCCCTGGGCTATGGCCCGCGCCTGCAGAGTCGTGCCGATCAGCCAGATGGGCAGCCTCAGCCCGAGCGCCGTGGGCATGGACGGCCCGTCCGGCATCAGCGCGAGATAGCGCCGCGCCTCCTCGTTGATCGACGTGACCTCGCCGTGCTCGTCGAACAGCAGCAGGCCGGGTGCGCGGGCGCCGGGGTCGCCGTCCGGGCCGGACGGATGGGCGAACCTGCGCAGCCGGTCGGCGAGCGGTCCGGACAGGTCGGCCAGCAACGCGATCTCGCGCGCGCCGAACGCCGGGCCTCCCCGCATGCGGAACAGGCTGACCACGCCCCACGGCCGGTCGCCGATCCTCAGCACGGCCCGCAACTCGTCGTCCACGCCCTGGTCGCCGAGCAGGCGGCGGAAGCGGGCGCTGCGCGCGGGCAGGTCGCCGGTGGCCGCGCGCAGACCGGCCACGGGGACGGCCGCGCGGGCGAGGTCACGGAACGGCAGGACGTTCTCCTCCAGGAGCTCGCTCTGCCAGTAGGCGGCGCATCCTTCGCCGGTGCCGAGGTTCTCCACCACCATGGGCGCGGTGACCAGGCCCGTTTCCGGATCGGTGGCCGTCCACACCGCGGCGTCGAACGGCAGGTGGCGCCGCAGCCTGGCCGAGGCGCGCCTGAAGAGCTCGCGCGCGTCGGGAGCCCGCTCGGCGGCCGACAGGATCTCGGCGTGGCGGGGCGCATGCGTCATCGAGCTTCCTTCAAGGGCTGCGGGCGGGGGCCGGACGAGGGTCAGCCTGTCTGTTCTCCCTGCCTCCGCCAACCCCTCATTTGAGGGGGTCATTCCTCGCCGATCCCCCGCAAGCGGGTAATGGAGCGCGGTCACGGCCCGTACAAGCCTCGGAGGGACCTTTCGGGCTAACAAGGGAGAACGTTGTGCGTATCGCGATCATCGGAGGCGGCGCCGCCGCGGTCGGCCTGGTGGACGCGCTGGCCGTGGGTGAGGCCGGATCGGCGGCGGGGGAGGTCACGGTGTTCGAGCCGTCCCCGCACCTGTGGCGGGGACGCCCGTACGGGCCTGATCTCGACAGTGTCCTGGTCAACGTCCCGCCCGTCATCATGTCGATCCGCTATCTGGACGCCGGGCACTACGCCTCCTGGCTGGGGCCGGAGCGAGCCGCCACCCACCTGGACGAGCTGCTGGGACAGCCGCTGGTGCCGCGCGCGCTCTACGGCTCGTACCTGGCCGACACCGCCGAGGCCGCTCTGGCCGCGCTGCGCGGGCGAGGGTGGCGGACGCGCGTCGCCGCCGCCCGGGTCGTCGCGGCGGCCCGCTCCGGTGGCGGCGCCGGGCTGAGGGTGCGCACCGAGGACGGGCACGAGCATCCGGCCGACCAGGTGGTGTTGTGCGTGGGCGGGGGGACGCCGCAGGACCACTACGGCCTGGGTGGCGCCGCTGGGTTCGTGGCCGATCCGTATCCGCTGGCGTACACGCTCGGCCAGGTCCCGGCCGAGGCCGACGTCGCGGTGATCGGCAGCGGGCTGAGCGCCGTGGACGTGGTGGTGTCGCTCACCGCGCGCGGCCACGCCGGGCGGATCGCGCTGGTGTCGCGGAGCGGCATGCTGCCCCACGTCTGGCAACGTCCTCTCGGCCATCGGCCCGTGCACGTGACCGTCGAGCGGGTGGAGGCGCTGTGCCGTGAGCACGGCGGCGTCACCCTGGATGATCTCACCGGGCTGCTCCGCGCCGAACTGGGCACGGCGGGGGAGGACTTCGCGCATTTCGCGGCCGAGGTGCTGGCGGCGGGGTCGGAGGAGCCCGTACGGCGGCTGCGGCGGCAACTGGCCGCCGTCGCCGACCCGCGGATCGGGCGGCGGGTGCTGCAGGAGACCGCCCACACCGTCGGCCCGTACGCCTGGCGGCTGCTGCCCGAGCCCGACCGCGAACGGCTGCGCGGGCACTACCGCCTGGCCACCGGTCTGGCTTCGCCCATGGTGCCGGTGAACGCCGCCGCGCTGCTGCGGCTGTTCGAGGCCGGGCAGCTCACCATGGTGGCAGGCGTACGCAAGATCGAGGCGGCGGAGGGAGGGTTCCGGGTCCGGGGCGACGGCGGCGACCTGAACGCCGACGTCGTCGTCAACGCCGTGAACCCGCCGCCCCAGGCGGTGCCCCGCGCCGCCGAGCCGCTGGTCACGTCCCTGCTCACCGACGGGCTGGCCGTGCTGCACCCGTCGGGCGGGCTGGTCCCCGCCGATCCGCGCCTGCACGTGGTGGGCGACCTGGCCGGCGGCGGTTCGTTCATCACCTCGGGCATCCCCGGGGTCGCCGCGGCGGCCGCCCGTTCCGCCCGCGGACTGCTGGCCACGCTTACGGGCTGATCAGTCGCGGGGGGCCGCGCCCGAGATGGTGACCTCGTTCAGCACCGTGCAACCTGGACCATGTGCGTGCTATGTTGAATAAACATTTACTCAACGAGGTGGGTATGTCCAGGACGCGAAGTGCGCAGGCGGCATGGCGCCGGGAGCAACTGCTGGACGCGGCCTTGCGCGTGTTCGCCGACAAGGGCGTGGACGGGGCCACGGTCAAGGACGTGGCTCAGGCCGCCGAGGTGACCCCCGGCCTGCTGTATCGCTACTTCGAAAGCAAGGAGGCGATGGTGGAGACGCTCCTGTCGGAGCGGGGCTTCCTTCCCCGCCTGCGGGAGCTACGGACACAGCACCACGACACCCGGCCGGCTGCCGTGGTGCTGACCGAGTTGCTGGAGGCGTTCGACCGGCTGTTGGCCGACAACGCCGAACTGATGGCCGTGTTCTTCAGCGCCGCCCAGGCCCGCGTGCCGCTGGCGACCCTGGCGGGTGAGGGCCAGCGACTCATCGGCGGCTTCCTGCTCGAACGCATCGATGCCGGCGAGCTGCGCCCGCACGACACGGTCACGGCCGCGAGGACCCTGTTCGCTACTGTCGCCGTCAACCGGCGGCTGGGCACCCCGATTGACATCGCAGCCCTGGTCGGGCTGCTGTTTCCGGAAGAAGGATGAGATGCGCGCACAGTGCTGTGTCGTCGGGGGCGGCCCCGCGGGCATGATGGCCGGGCTGCTCCTGGCCCGTCAGGGCGTGGAGGTGATCGTGCTGGAGAAACACGCGGACTTCCTGCGCGACTTCCGCGGCGACACCGTCCACCCCTCCACCCTGCAACTGATCGCCGAACTAGGCTGGATCGAAGAGTTCCTGGATCTTCCGCACACCAAGATGCCGCAGGTGACGGTCAACATGGGCGGCCGGGACGTCACCTTCGCCGACTTCAGCCGGTTGAACGTGCGTTGCCCCTACATCGCGTTCATGCCGCAATGGGACGTGCTGGACTTCCTGGCCGGCAAGGCCGCGGCCTACCCCTCCTTCCGCCTCCTGCGTCGCGCCCAGGTCACGCAACTGCTCACGGATCAGGGACGGGTGACCGGCGTCCTGGCCGACACCGCCGACGGCCCCGTGGAGGTGCGGGCCGACCTGGTGATCGGCGCCGACGGCCGCCACTCCACCGTACGGGCCCGCGCCGGCCTCGCCCCGGTGAGCACCTCGCCCCCCATGGACGTGCTGTGGTTCCGCCTGCCCCGCCGCCCGCAGGACCAGGTGCCCTTCTTCCAGGGCGGCAAGGGGGCACTGATCTCCATCGACCGCGGGGACTTCTGGCAGATCGCCTACACCATCCCGGCGGCCGCTTTCGAGGAGCTCAAGACCGCCGGGCTGCCGGCGTTCCGGGACCGGGTGGCGCACCTGGCGCCCGCGCTGCGCGACCGCGTGGAGGAGATCCACGACTGGGAGGCGGTGCACCATCTGAGCGTCCGGGTGGACCGGCTGCCACGCTGGCACCGGTCAGGACTGCTGTGCATCGGTGACGCCGCCCACGCCATGTCGCCCGCGGGCGGCGTGGGCATCAACCTGGCCGTGCAGGACGCAGTGGCCACCGCCAACCTGTTGGGCCCGCTTCTCGCCAGAGGCGGCACACCACAAGACGCCGACCTGGGCCGGGTGCAGTCACGCAGAGACCGCGCCGCGAGGATCACCCAGGCCTTCCAGCTCGGCATCCTGCGCGACCTCTATCCCAAGGACCTGGGCGACGACACGACGCGGCACGTGCCCCCGATCTTCACAGCGTTCCGTACGCTGCCGCCGCTGCGCCACCTCCTGGGTCGTTTCATCGGCATGGGCGTCCGCCCAGAGCACATCGCCGCATGACCGACCATCCTCTTCCGGCGCCGTGCGGGACACCACCGCCCGGCAGGGGGGAAGTCCCACTGGCCGAGTTCGGCAGCCGTCGTCGCGCACGCCTCCAGGTCGCAGTTGTCGAGCATCCACAGACCCATCGCGACGAGGCTCACGGCGTGGACCGGCATCAGCACGCCTTCGTAACCCGATGGCAGAACGTCCTGCGGGGTGTCGGCGCCGATCAGCGCGACCTCCCGTTCGTGCAGCCACGGCAGGCAGGACGCGTGCCACCCGGCCTGCGAGAAACCGCTGACCGCACCGGTCTCGTGCCGGACGCGGCCGTAACCGGTCCGCAGGAGCACCGCATCGCCGGATCGCACCCGCACACCCTGGCGACACTCGGCCTCCTCCAGATCGTCGGGGAACACCCCCTGCCCCGGTTCCAGCCACGGCACATCCCGCGCGCTCGCGACGTCCAGCAGGACACCCCGCGTGACGATCCCGTTCGCCGCCGCCGTGACGGCCGCCCACGCCGAGCCCGTCGCGGCGTCGACCAGCGCGTGCGACCGCCCGTTGTACATCGCGCCGTCCCAGAAGATGTGGCACGGCGAGTCGACGTGGGTGAGGGTGTTGCCGTGGAACGTGACGCCGATCCGCTCGGACGAGAAGCCCCAGTGCCGGTCATGACGGAATCCGGGCGCCGGCATGTTCTCCGCACCCGGCATGTCCGCGGCGCACGGGCACGCCGTCGTCGACCGCTCCATGTCCTCCGGTACGGCGACCTCCCATGCGCACGACACGCTCCTGCCGTGGCGCACGGCCCGCGCCGCCGCCAGCCGGACGTCGTCGGTGATGTGGTTCAGCGTGCCGAGCTCGTCGTCGTCGCCCCACCGTCCCCAGTTCGACAGCGTGTCGAAGTATCCGAGCACGTCGTCCTGCGTGGGCACCGGTCGCCCTGCCGTCATCCCGGCATCGACTCCTCCGGTCACGCGGTCGAGGCACCGAAGGCAAGGTATCGCGCCCTCTCCTTCGACATGCCAAGGTCCGCTTAGCCGGTGTGCTACCTGGGTCGGCCGCAGTGCTCCGGCCTTCAGGCCGGGGTGGAGAGCCGCTCCGCCCCACGCCTCACTACCGTGACTTCGCATGACCGACACCGAGATCGAGATCACCGCAGACCTGGTACGCGACCTGCTGCAGGAGCAACATCCGGACCTTGCGGGGCTGGCGGTCCGCGAGGTGGCGGGCGGCTGGGGCAACCAGATGTGGCGCCTCGGGGACGAGCTGGCCGTGCGCATGCAGCGCATGGACCCCACCCCGGAGCTCCAGCTCAAGGAGCGGCGGTGGCTCCCTGTGCTGGCCCCGCGCCTGCCGCTTCCGGTGCCGACCCCGGTGCGGTCCGGCGAACCGTCCGAGCGCTTCCCCAAGCACTGGACCGTGATGACGTGGGTTCCCGGCGAGCCGCTGGACCACGGCTCGATCAGCCGCGGCGCCCACGCGGCCGACACGCTGGCGGGCTTCCTCAGGGCGCTGCACGTGGAGGCGCCCGCCGAGGCCCCGGCCAGTTCGGACCTCGGCGCTCACCCCAAGGGGTGCACGGGCGGCTTCGAGCAGTTCTTGCAGGCCGTCGACGCCGTCGGCGATGTCCGCGCCGTCCGGGCCGTCTGGGACGACGCCGTCGCGGCTCCCGAGTGGGAGGGCCCGCCGGTGTGGGTGCACGGCGACCTCCATCCCGCGAATGTCGTCGTCACGGACGGGACGCTCTCAGGCGTCATCGATTTCGGTGCCTTGTTCGCCGGCGATCCCGCGTGGGACCTCGCCGCCGCGTGGTTGCTGCTCCCCACGGGCACCGCCGCACGGTTCTTCGACACGTACGGGCATGCGGACGAGGCGACGATCCGGCGCGCCCGCGGGCTGGCCGCCATGAAGAGCCTCTTCCTGATGCTCATGGGCCAGAACGGAGACCGGGGCCTTCCCGGCGGCAAGCCGAACTGGGGACCTGCGGGCCGGGCAGCACTTGATCGCGTTCTGAAGGGCTCTTAATCGTCCCGGTTCTCAATTCTGATCACCAAGGGAACCGGCGGCGATGCCGTCGACGGTCAGGTCCGTCAGCGCCGCGATGGCCGCGGCGGCGGTGGCACGCCCCCGGTTCAGCTCCGCGGCGATAGCCTCGGCCGCGCCCAGCACGCCGACGCAGCGGAGCCGGAGGGCTTCCTGCGTGAGCTCGGTGTACGGCCGCAGGGCGCGGGCCATCAGGTCCGTGTAGCCGTCGAGCAGCTCGCGCTCGATCGCCTCCATCTCCTGGTTCCCCTTGAGGGCGGCCGAGATGGCGGTCCACTCCGGCATGTCGGTGGCGCAGGCGAAGTAGGCGGCGCTCAGGACGCGGGCGATCTCGCGGGGGACGGCCGGGGCGTCACGCAGGGCCGCCTCCGCGGCGGCCCGGTGCCGCTCGTCGAGCCGCCGGTAGAGCGCGATCAGCAGGCCGGGACGGGTGCCGAAGTGGTCGTAGACGACTGGCCTGCTCACTCCGGCGGCCTCCGCCAGGCTGACCAGCGTGAGGCTGTCGGTAGTGGAGCACTCCGTACTGATCATGGGCGGATCCGGCCAGGCGGGGGCGGGGACCGCGACCCTCCTGCGCCGGTGGTACCCGGAGCTGCCGCTGACGATCGCGGGCCGCGATCTCGGCCGCGCCCGGCGGGTCGCCGACGAACTCGGCGGCGCGACAGCCGCGACCATCGATCTGCGGCGGGGCGACCTCGGCCTCCAGGGGACCGACGGCTACTCGGCGGTCGTGGCAACGGTGTGGGACAGCCACCTGAACGGACTGCGTTTCGCACAGGACCGCGGCCTGCCGTACGTCAGCATCTCCAGCGGCCTGGTCGACATCGGACCCGAGGTGGTCGCCGCCGGCCTGCGAGCCGGCGCGACGCCGGTCCTGCTGGCCGGCCACTGGTACGCGGGACTCGTCGTCCTCGCGGTGCTCGGCCTCGCCGGGGAGTTCGACCGGCTCGACACCATCGAGGTCGGCGGCGTGCTGGACGAACAGGACAGCGGCGGGCCCGCGGCCGTGGCGGACATGGAACGCCTGCTGGCCGCCACCTCGGCGGGGCAGGTCCGCCGCGACGGCGTCTTCCACTGGGTCGGCGGCCCCGATGCGGAGGTGGAGGTCACCGGCGTCGACGGCGCCGTGCTGCCCGGCCGGATCGTCCCCATCCTCGACGTGCCGAGCCTCGCCCTCGCGACGGGCGCGCCCAACGTCCGCTTCGCGTTCGCGATCGGCGAATCGGCGGGCAGACGGCGCGGCGGGCCCCCGTCCGCGGAGGTCAGGATCGACCTCGAAGGCGTGGACCGCGCGGGCGCGCCACTCAGGACGAGCCGCTACCTCTTCCACCCGGAGGGGCAGCGCCCGCTGACGGCGCTCGGTGTCGCCCTCGGCGTCGAGCGACTGCTCGGCCTGCGCGGCGCCCCCGTGCCGCCCGGCCTCCATACCCCCGAGGCGTTGATCGACCCCGGCTACGCGGCCGGGCGGATGGCGGAGATCGGCGCCACCTTCACCGGCGATCGCTGACTCCGGCGATCGAGAATCGCGGCCGGCTTCACGCCCGATCCCATCACCTTGAACGATCGTACTATTTGTACTATCGTTCAAACATGATGAGAGCGAAAAGGACGTGATGACGCGCCAACAGTTCACGCGGGCGGGGGCGCGCCAGTGGGCGGGCCTGGGCCTGCTGGCCATGCCGACGGTGCTGCTGGGACTGGACGTGACCGTCCTGTACCTGGTGGCGCCGAGCATGGCGGCCGACCTGTCCCCGTCGGCTGCCCAACTGCTGTGGATCATGGACGCGTACGGGTTCCTCGTCGCCGGGTTCCTCGTGACCATGGGCACGCTGGGCGACCGGATCGGGCGGCGCAGGTTGCTGGAGATCGGGATGGTCGCCTTCGCGGCGGCCTCGGTGTTCGCCGCGTTCGCCCCCACGGCCGAGCTGTTGATCCTCGCGCGAGCCCTGCTGGGGGTGGCCGGGGCGACGCTCATGCCCTCCACGCTGTCGCTGATCTCGAACATGTTCCCCGACGCGCGTCAGCGCGCGGTCGCCATCGGGGTCTGGGCCACGATGTTCGCGCTCGGGATGGCCGCCGGGCCGATCGTGGGCGGAGCCATGGTGGACTCCTTCTGGTGGGGAGCGCCGTTCCTGACGGCGGTGCCCATCGCCCTCGCCGTCCTGGCCGGGGCACGTGCCCTGCTTCCGGAGTACGCGGCCCCGTCCACCGGCCGGCTGGACCTGATCAGCGTGGGTCTGTCCCTGGCGGCGATCCTTCCGGTCGTCTACGCCGTCAAGCGCATCGCCTCCGACGGCCCCGGCGGCCCGACCCTCGTCTACGCCCTGGCGGGCGTTCTGGCCGGGATCGTGTTCGTACGCCGTCAACGTCGCCTCCCCGACCCGCTGCTGGACGTGTCGCTGTTCGGCGACCGGGCCTTCACCGTGGCCTTGAGTGTGCTGCTCATCGGCCTGGTCGGAGTCGGGGGCTCGATGTACCTGGTCACGCAGTACCTCCAGCTCGTCCAAGGGCTCACGCCCTTCGACGCGGGGCTCTGGATGGGACCACCGGCGCTGGCGATGTTCGCCGCCGCCATCGGTGCTCCTCTGGTCGCCCGGCGTTTCCGCCCCGGCTCGGTCATGGGCGCCGCACTCGGGGCGTCCCTCGCCGGCTACGCGCTGCTCGCCGGCGCGGGGCTCGACGACGAGGTCCCTGTGGCGGCCGGCTTCACGTTCGTCTATCTCGGGCTGGGCGCCCTCGCCGCCCTGGGCACCGACATGGTGGTGGGCGCGGTGCCGGCGGCGCGATCCGGGTCGGCGGCGTCGATCTCCGAGACGGTCCAGGAGCTCGGCATCGCCGTCGGCGTCGCCCTGCTCGGCAGTCTCACCACCGCCGTCTACCGCGCTCGGGTGACGGTGCCCGGAGATCTGACGTCGGAGACCTCCGGCGCCCTCACCGACAGCCTGAACGCGACCCTGGCGATCAGCGAGAGTCTTCCGCCCGGGACCGTCGAGGCGGCCCAGCAGGCCTTCACCAGCGGACTCAACGTCGCTTCCCTGGTCGCGGGGATCGCCATCGCCGTTGCCGCGGTGCTGTGCGTCGGGATGCTGCGTCACGTGCCCACACTCGGGGAGGCGCGGAGCCGCGACACCGACGTTTGAACGATGGTCCGACTATCCTTTTGGGTCGGACCGAGGAGCGGCATGGGCGACACCACCGACGACAGCGAGCACATCGACGGCCGCCGCGCGCGTGGCGAGAGACGACGCGCGGAGATCATCGAGGCCACCCTCGCCGTGGTCACGCGCGACGGCGCGGCAGGCGTCACCCACCGCACGGTCGCCAAGCAGGCCGGCACCACGACGTCCCTGAGCACCTACTACTTCGCGACCCTCGACGACCTGCTCGTCGCCGCCCTCACGAGTGTCGCCGACGCCTACACCGACCGCATCCGCGACATCATCGACAGCCCCGGCGACAAGCTCACCGGCCTGGCCCACCTCATCGCCGAGTCCGGCGGTTCCGGACGTGAACGCGCCTTGGCCGAACGCGAGCTGGCGACCCTGGCCGCCCGCCGCCCCGCGCTACGACCCGTGGCACGACGCTGGCGGGAGAACATCGCCGAGCTCGCCGCCACTCTGACCGACGACCCTTCGGCGATCGCCGCCCTCGTCGCGGCCTCCGACGGACTGTGCACCGCGATCCTCCTCGACAACGCCCCCGCCGACCCTGATCACATCCAGGCCGTCCTGCGACGAGCCGTCCGGTGACCGTACGGCCGCGGGATCAGCGGGACTCCGCGAGCAGGTGCACGACACCGGCCGGGTTCTTGATCCAGTGGGTTCTGGAGTCGAGGCCCTCCAGGGGCTCGACCTCGTCACACGGGTGGATGCCACTGCCGGCCAGTCTGGCCGCTGCCGCGTCCAGGTCATCGGTGTGCAGCTGCAGCCACAGGTCGGGCCGGCTGTAGTTGTCGACGCAGTCGAGCCACAGCGTATTGGGTCCGAACCGTACCGAATGAGTTCTCGAGACGGTCGGAGCGTACGAGACATCATCCTCTTCGACCTCGAAGCCCAGGGTGTCGCGGTAGAAGGCCACGGTGGCCTCGTACTGGGCCTTGGGGATCTTCATGGCGATGTTCAGGCCGGCGGTGAATTCAGGCTTGTTCATTGTCGCTCGACTCCTTCGTGTCGGTGGCGTCCAGTGCGAGCTCCAGCGCGGTCAGCCGGTCGTCCCACCGGTTGGCGAGCATGGCCAGCCAAATCTGCGCCGTGCGAATGGGGGCTGATTCCAGCCGGTAGGGATGGCGACGGCCGGCCGGTTCTCCTGGGCTGATCAGGCCCGCTTCGGCGAGCTGGCCGAGGTGCTTGGCGATCGCCTGGCGGCTGATCGGCAGCCGTCGTGCCAGGTCGGTGACGGTGGCGGGCCCAGCGCGGGCGAGCTCCTCCAGCAGTGCGCGCCGCGTCGGATCGGTGAGCGCCGCGAACACCGCGACGGCCTGCCGTTCAGGATCAGGCTGCCGCATCGAGGTAGGTCTCCAGGTCGGCGAGCTCGGCGTCCCATCCCTGACTGTTGGCCTGGTGGGCGGAGCGGGCCACGTCGGCGGCGGCCTGGGCGAACCCGCTCTCCACCAGGCGCAGCCGGGTGCCGTCCGGTATCGGTTCCAGGGTGAAGTCCACAAGCGTCCGGGGTGCGTCGTCCTCCGGCAGGCCCTCGATCGCCCACCTGAACGCGAAACGGCGTGGTGGGTCGACCACCACGATGGTGGCGACGGATTCGTCGCCGAGGTCGTCCCAGCGGAAGAACGCGCGCCCACCGGGCCGCAGATCTATCTCCGCCACCGAGCCGAACCACCGCGAGAGCCCTTCCGCGGTGGTCAGCGCGGCCCACACCCGCTCGACGGGGTGCCGCAGCACCAGCACCCGTTCGATCGCGTCCGAACCCATGTCACCCTCTTTCGCAACCTGTAGGTTGCCATCAAAGGCAACCTACAGGTTGCGATCGTCGCCCACAAGCCGCCATCGAGCGCTGTCAGGGCCTGCTCGGCCACGGCGGCCTGGATGGTCCGCGCGGCACCGGGTCCTGCCGCAACCCGTGATAGACAGGCTCGACATGGAATTCTTCTGTTACCACCGTGACCGGCCCGGCTCCGCGGCGCTGCGCGAGAAGCTCACCGAGGAGCACTGGTCCTACATGGACCGCTTCGACGCGCGGCTGATCGCCCGCGGCCCCACCCTCGACGGCGACACGGCCACCGGCAGCGTGCACATCGTCGACCTGCCGGACCCCGCCGCCGCGCGGGCGTTCGCCTTCGACGAGCCCAACTACCAGGCCGGCGTATACCGGGACGTGCTGTTGCGCCGCTGGCGCAACGTCCTGGGTCGCACCATGTGGGACTTCCCCGGTGGCCGCGAAGGCGGCAGCCGCTATCTGGTTCTCGGCCTCGGCACGGGCCAGGCCGCCGACCTCCTTCCACCGCCCGACCGGCAGGACGACCTGATCGCCTACGGGTCGCTGCTGTCCGACGACGGCGCCACCTGGCTGGGCACGGCAGCCTTGATCCGGGCGGGGGATCGGGACACGGCCCGCACCGTCCTGACCTCGGACCGCTATGCCGACATCGAAGTCCACCACTGGGAGTTCGGCGGACGACGATGATCAACGGCGGTGGCGCCTGCCGTCACACGGGAAGCTCGTCCAGGATGGCGGCGGCCTGCTCGGCAGCGCGTCTTTCGTACTCCCGCGCGAGCACCTGGAAGAGCTGCTCGGCCCGGATGGCCGGCCAGTCCGAGGGCAGGTGCTCGGCCGGCAGGTGGGGATCCTGGCGGACGAGTTGCAGCCAGTCGGTGTGCAGCAGCAACTGGCGGGCGAGGTCGTCCGGCGCGCCGGGGAGCGGCCGGGGGACGTCCCACTGGGCGAGAAACGCCCGGTAGCGTCCGGCGATCCGCTCGATGTCGAAGGCCTTCCTGACGAGGTCGGCGGCCTCGGTCGGCTTGAAGGCGCGGGCGGTCAGCACGGTGACGTGGTCGCCCAGCTCCAGCGAGGCGATGATGTCCGTGACGTCCTTCTCGCCCGGCGCTATCCACAGCCCGTTCTGCAGCAGGCCGAAGCCGTTCCAGATCAGCTGAGAGCGCAGGTCGTTCCGGGTGCTGCGCCGGCTGTCCGGCAGCGAGAACCCGACGACCGTCCAGGTGCCGTCCCAGTCGCGGTTCACCGCGCCGGTCTCCCACACCCGTCTGCGCCCATCCTTCAGCACCTCCGCGGCGTGCGGGGCGAGCCCGAAATACACCTTTCGTCCCCGTCGGTGCCGGATCAGCAGGTTGCGCTTGACCATGCGCGCGAGCGTCGACCGTACGGCCTCCTCGGAGACGTTGAGGCGGGCGAACACGTCTATGACGCTGCCGGAGTAGACGGCCAAGCCGCGGTCCAGCACGTAGATGCCGAGAAAGCTGAACATCAGGGACTGCGGGCGCCGGAACTGCGCTGTCAGGTCGTCTTCGCCACCGAAGGTCACAGCCAAAGGGTAGACGGTTCTCAACGTCAGGCAAATCTTTGACGGCAGTCACATAAGTGCCATAGATTCGGCGATGTCAGGCTTCCCTGCGAAAGGTGAGGTGCATGGATCTGTCGGGCAAGGTGGCCGTCGTCACGGGCGCGGGTCGTGGCCTCGGGCGGGCCTACGCCGAGGCGCTGGCGGCGGCCGGGGCGGCGGTCATCGTGAACGACCTGGACGGCGACTCGGCGGCCGGAGTCGCCGGTGGGATCATCGCGGCGGGGGGCAGGGCCGCGGCCGTCGTCGCCCCGGTCGGCTCCGCCGAGGCCGCCGAGCGGCTGGTCGCCACGGCCGTCAAGGAGTTCGGCCGGCTGGACGTGATGGTCACGAACGCGGGCATTCTGCGGGACCGGGTCCTGTGGAAGATGTCCGACGAGGACTTCGACGCGGTGATCGACGTGCACCTGCGGGGCACGTTCACCTGCGCCCGGGCGGCGGCGGTGCGGATGCGCGAGCAGGGGACGGGCGGACGGCTGATCCTCGTCTCGTCGCCCGCCGGTCAGCGCGGGAACTTCGGCCAGACCAACTACGCCGCCGCCAAGGCGGGCATCGTCGCCATGGCCCGGACCTGGGCGATGGAGCTGGCCAGGGCGAACATCACGGTGAACGCGATCGTCCCGGTCGCGGCGACGGAGATGACCAAGACGATCCCGGCCTTCGCCCCGGTCATCGAGGAGTCGGAGCGGACCGGGCGGCCGTTCCCGGAATGGCTGCGCAGGGGCGAGGGCCTGGGCACGGTCGGGGACGTCGCCCCGCTCGTCGTCTTCCTCGCGTCCGACGCCTCCGCGGAGGTGACGGGCCAGGCCATCGGCATCGGCGGCGACCGGCTGGCGCTCTGGTCCCACCCCGGCGAGAAGGCGGTGGCCTACGCCGACGGTGGCTGGACGGCCGACGCGATCGCCGCCTCATGGCGGACGGGCGTCGGCGCCGATCCCGAGACGTACGGCGTGCCCGCGCCCAAGGTCCCCGAACAGAAGACGGCGGAGAGCTGAGATGCCGCGGATGAACGTCGGCGAACTGGTCGCGATCGACGTGCACACGCACGCCGAGGTCTCCGCCGGCGGGCACGTCTCGCTGAGCGCGGAGCTGTTCGGCGCCTCGGAGAAGTACTTCAAGGAGCACCCCAGGCCGACCATCCCCGAGATGGCCGCCTACTACCGAGAGCGCAAGATGGCCGCGGTGGTGTTCACCGTCGACGCGGAGCACGCCACCGGCCACCCTCGCATCTCGAACGAGGAGGTCGCCGAGAGCTGTGCCGAGCATGCCGACGTGCTGATCCCGTTCGCCAGTGTCGATCCGTGGAAGGGCCGGGCGGGCGTCCGCGAGGCCCGCCGGCTCGTCGAGGAGCACGGCGTGCGCGGCTTCAAGTTTCACCCCAGCATCCAGGGCTTCGCGCCCGACGACCGCATGGCCTATCCCCTCTACGAGGTGATCCAGGAGTCCGGCGCGATCGCCCTGTTCCACACGGGCCAGACGGGTATCGGCGCGGGCGTGCCGGGCGGGGGCGGGATCCGGTTGAAGTACTCCAACCCCATGCTGGTGGACGACGTCGCCGTGGACTTCCCCGACCTGAAGATCGTGCTGGCCCATCCGTCGTTCCCCTGGCAGGACGAGGCGCTGGCCGTCGCCACGCACAAGCCCCAGGTCTACATCGACCTGTCCGGATGGTCGCCCAAGTACTTCCCGCCGCAGCTCGTCCGGTACGCGAACACGCTGCTGAAGGACAAGGTGCTCTTCGGATCCGACTATCCGGTGATCACCCCGGACCGCTGGCTCGCCGACTTCGGCAAGCTCGAGATCAAGCCGGAGGTCCGCTCCCGCATCCTCAAGGACAATGCCGCGCGCCTGCTCGGGCTGGGTGCGCAGGAAGGGACGACACGGTCATGACCACGACGGTGCACGGACTCGGCGAGATCAAGGCGCTCGCCGGGGCGGACCTCGGCCGCAGCGAATGGCTGGAGATCACCCAGGAACGGGTGAACACCTTCGCCGACGCCACCGACGACCACCAGTGGATCCACGTCGATCCCGAGCGGGCGAAGGAGGGGCCGTTCGGCGGTCCGATCGCCCACGGCTATCTGACCCTGTCCCTGGTCATCCCGCTTTTCACCGAGTTGCTCGACATCCGGGGCGTGACGATGAGCGTCAACTACGGACTGGAGAAGGCCCGCTTCCCCAGTCCCGTCAAGGTCGGCGCCAAGATCCGCCTCGCCGCCGCCGTGGCGTCGGTGGACGACGTCCCCGGTGACGGCGTCCAGATGCTCCTCGACTTCACCGTAGAGATCGACGGCTCCGCCAAGCCCGCCTGCGTCGCGCGCGTGATCTACCGTCACTACGCCTGACCGGGCGAAACGTACGGCCCGCGCCCGGCGCGGCGAGCGCGGCGCACCCCACCCCCCGCCCATATTGGGCAAAGTATTGACGTCCGTTATGGATCTGCCTAACCTCCGGGACAAGCAAGCGAGAGTCTTAGCTCGCTCCCGGACGAGGAGCTCGGTCATGCCGAACCTGCCAGTCACATCCCCCAACCGGATCCAACTCCGACGCGCGGTCGCCTCAAGCTTCCTGGGCAGCGTCATCGAGTACTACGACTTCCTGCTGTACGCCACCGCCTCGGCCGTGGTCTTCAGCAAGGTCTTCTTCTCCTCTCTCGACCCGCTCACGGCGACGGTCGCCAGCTTCGGCACCTTCGCCACGGGCTACCTGGCCAGGCCGCTCGGCGGAGCGATCTTCGGCCACTTCGGCGACCGGCTGGGCCGCAAGCGCATGCTGGTGCTGAGCATGACCCTGATGGGCGTCGCCAGCTTCCTCATCGGCCTGCTCCCCACCTACGCGCAGATCGGCGTCCTCGCGCCCATCGCACTCGTCGTACTCCGGATCCTGCAGGGCGTCGCGGTCGGCGGTGAATGGGGCGGAGCCGTGCTGATGTCCGCCGAGCACGCGACCAGCCGTCGCGGACTGTGGGCGAGCTTCACCAACGCCGGAGCCCCCTTCGGCATGGTGCTGTCCACCGCGGCGCTCGGCGGCACGGCCGCCGTCCTGGGCGAGGAGGAGTTCCTCAGCTGGGGCTGGCGGGTGCCGTTCCTGATCAGCGTCGTCCTGCTGGCGGTCGGCCTGTTCGTCCGGCTGAGGGTCGAGGAGACCCCGGTGTTCAAGGCCGCCGCGGACCATGGCTCCCGAGCGCCGCTGCTGGACGTGCTCCGCCATCACCCGAGGACTCTCCTGCTCGGTGTGGGCGTCGGTCTGTCCGCCTTCGTGGCGCAGGGCACGCTGACCACCTATCTCATCGCCTACGGCGTGCGGGCAGGCTTCCCCCGGCCGGACGTGCTGAACGGTCTCACGCTCTCCTCGGCGCTGGCCGTCCTGAGCATCATCGGGTGGTCGGCGCTGTCGGACAGGGTGGGACGCCGTCCGGTCGTGCTGGCCGGCGCACTCCTCATGGCCGTGTTCGGCTTCGTCCTCTTCCCGATGGTGGACGCCGGCAGCGTCGCCGTCCTCACCGTCGCGCTCGTGCTGGGCCAGGCGGTCATCCACCCGATGATGTACGGCCCGCTCGCGGCGCTGTACACCGAGGTCTTCGCCACCAGGAGCCGCTACACCGGAGCCTCGATGGGCTACCAGCTCGCCGGGCTCGGCGCCGGCCTGGCCCCGCTGCTGTTCGCCCAGCTCGACGCGTCCACCGGCGGGGGAGGGACGATGATGATCTCGGTGATCATCGCCGCCTCCTGCCTGCTGACGGTGGTCTGCCTCCTGGCCCTGGGCGAGACCAGCCGCCGCGACCTGACCGCCGTCGCCCCGGCGGCGCGCGCGACCGACCCGGCCGAACCGTCCTCCACCTGACAGGAGTCGCCGATGCGTAACGCCGGACTGGGCGGCTGGCCGGCCCGCCGGGCGCGGATGAGCCCGAACCGCATCGCCTTCGTCTTCGACGGCCGGGCGGTCACCTACGCCTGGGTGCACGAGCGGACGACAAGGCTCGCATCGAGTCTGCGCGGCGCCGGGGTTCGGACCGGGGACCGGGTCGCCTACCTCGGCCCCAACCACGTCGCCTTCGCCGAGACCATGTTCGCCACGCACCTGCTCGGAGGGATCTTCGTCCCGCTGAACTTCCGGCTGACCGCATCGGAGATCGCCTACATGGTGGAGGACTCCGGCGCCTCCGTCCTCGTCTACGCGCCGGAGTGCGCCACGGTCGTACGCGATCTTCCGGGACTCCCGGGACTGCGCACGGCCGTGGCGCTGGAGTCGCCGGCACCGGGGGAGCGGGAGTACGAGGCCTTTCTGTCGGGAGGCGATGCCACGCCGATCGACACCCCGGTCGCGCTCGACGACATCGCTCTCATCCTCTACACCTCGGGCACGACCGGGCGTCCCAAGGGGGCGATGCTCAGTCACGCCAACCTGGTGTGGAACTGCTTCAACATCATGGTCGGGGTCGACGTGGCGAGCACCGAGGTGACGCTGATCAGTGCGCCGCTCTTCCACGTCGCGGCGCTGAACCAGACGTTGCTGCCGACCTTCCTCAAGGGCGGCACCTCGCTGATCATGCCGTTCTGGGACGTGGACTCCTGCTACGACCTCATCGAGAAGCACCGCGTCACCTGGATGTTCGGGGTCACCGCGATGTTCGCCGCCCTCGCGCGGTCGCCGCGGTGGGCCGACGCCGACCTGTCCTCGCTGCGGACCCTGATGTCAGGGGGAGCGGCGATCCCGGTCGCGTTGATCCGCACGTACCAGCAGCGGGGCTTGGTCTTCTGTCAGGGCTACGGACTGACGGAGACCTCGCCGGGCGCCACCTTCCTTGAGGCGGGTGAAAGCGTGCGCAAGGTGGGGTCGGCCGGCGTGCCGGTGTTCTTCGCCAACATACGCGTGGTCCGGCCCGACGGCAGTGAGGCCGAGGCCGGCGAGGCGGGCGAAGTGCACATCCAGGGGCCCAACGTCACCCCCGGCTACTGGCGGAACCCGGAGGCGACCGCCGCCGCGCTGACCGAAGGAGGCTGGTTCCGCTCCGGGGACATCGCCACCCTCGACGACGAGGGGCACCTTCACATCGTCGACCGGCTGAAGGACATGTACATCTCCGGCGGGGAGAATGTCTATCCGGCCGAGGTGGAGGGTGTGCTCTTCGGGCATCCCGCCGTGGCGGAGGCCGCCGTGGTGGGGGTGCCCGACGAGAAATGGGGCGAGGTCGGCCGGGCCTTCGTCGTCCCCCGTGACGGCGTCGCCCTCACCGCGGCAGAGCTGGCGGACTTCCTCCGTTCCCGGCTCGCAAAGTACAAGATCCCCGTCTATTTCGACATCATGGACACACTGCCGAGAACCGGCTCAGGCAAGATCCTCAAACCCGAGCTTCGAACACGGCTCCTGCCGCCCGGCGCGGCACCGCCCCGATCGCCGTCCTCCGCGTCCCCCGACCGTCAGGAGCACAGATGATCAGAGGCGGCTATCCGCCCGAGGGCAGCGCGCCGCCCGCGAGTTGCGCGCCACCGGTGAGCATCCCCGCAGACGGACCGCCCAGCCGACCGACTCCCTGACCGCCCACGAGCCGCACATCGCACGGCTGGTGGCCACCGCAGCGACCTCCCGGGAGGTCGTTGCGCCAACTGTTCCTCAGCCCACGCACGGTTGAAGCCCACCTCCGCGACATCTTCCGGAAGCTGGACATCACCTCCCGCCGGCAGCTCAGAGAACTGCCGCTTCCCTGACCAGACAGGCAGACCACGGTCAGGCACCGGGTTGGGTCGACCGGGTTAGGCACTTCTCCCTGACGCGAAGTAGCGTCGGCTGCGCGAATCCGACCTTCCACGTGGCGAGCGGGGAGCGCTACCGATCTGATTCGTCTGGCCCCGGGCAACCCACGGTGGACCCGAGATGACGACCTGTCACAGCACCGAAACAGGAGGCTCAACGAACAATGTCCATCGACGTCAACGTGACCAGGAATCCGGACCGGCGGCGCTACGAAGCCTCCGTCGGCGAGACGACGGTCGCCGGATTCATCGACTACCAGGAGACCAGCGAGATGATCGTCCTGGCTCACACCGAGGTCGACCCGACCTTCGAGGGTCGAGGAATCGGCGGCGCCCTGGCTCGCGCCGCGCTCGACGACATCCGCGAACGAGGACTGAAAGCGCTGGTGATCTGCCCCTTCATCCTCAGTTGGCTGCGCAATCACCCCGAGTACCGCGACCTGCTCTACAACTCGGCACCGTCCAGGGCCGGCGACTAGGTGGCATGACCGACCTGACCCTCGACCCGGTGACCGTGCCGCCGGGATTCGACGGCCGGCAGCGAAGCTCCTCGATCGTGCCGGCGTCAACCCCCGTCTCGTCGTGAGTACGACCGGGAGTTCGTCCGCCGCGGCCGCACGGGCGACGGTGCCGTCCAGGCCGCGATCGCGTCGTCGCAGGCCCGCGGGTGGACGGCTACCTCTACTTCCCCGCCCCCCGCGGCGGCGGTTCCTGACCCACTGGCTCGAACAGCTCTGAATTCTCTGGGGTCCGAGGTGTCCCCCGGGAGGTGTATGCGGCCATCTAAAACTCCAGGTCGGCGGACAGGTGACTCCAGGTAGATGGCCAGAAGGGTCCCGGTAGACGGACATCGGAAATCCTGGTCGATGGCCACGTAATCTCTTGATCTTGCTCGTG
>NZ_BAABFD010000030.1:0-101046 GCF_039540635.1 Nonomuraea ferruginea
TCACCCCGGAGACCGCCGAGCGCGACAAAGCCCTCCGCGAGTCCCTGGAGACCAACCCCCCGAACGCCTGACGGCAGCCCCAGGGCGACCCCCCGCACGCCTGCCGGAAACGCGCCACCCACGCCCGGGCGGGCGTGCCGCCCTCAACCAGGGCGGCACGCCCGCCGTGGACGACCATCACCGCTTCAACCAGGAGCCCGGCGCACATGCCCGGGACGCCGCTCCTTCTTGAAAGCGTTTCTCGCTTCCCGCGCTGAGGTGAGTGCCGGGCATGTCCCGGACGGGGTGACCATACGATGGGCCCGTGACAGCTTCGGAGACGCATGGGGCCATCGAGGCCGTGTGGCGGATCGAGGCGGCGCGGCTGATCGCCGGGCTGGCCCGGCTGGTGCGCGACGTCGGCCTGGCCGAGGAGCTGGCACAGGACGCGCTGGTCGCGGCGCTGGAGCAGTGGCCCCGCGAGGGCGTGCCACGCAATCCGGGCGCCTGGCTGATGACCGTGGCCAAGCGCCGGGGCGTCGACCTGATCCGCCGCAGGGAACGCTACGAGCGCAAGCTCGCCGAGATCGGCCGCGCCCTGGAGGACGACCCCGGGCAGGAGCCGCCCGGCCCCGAGGAGATCGAGGACGACCTGCTGCGGCTGGTGTTCACCGCGTGCCATCCGGTGCTGTCCACCGAGGCCCGGGTGGCGCTGACGCTGCGGGTGCTGGGCGGCCTGTCCACCGACGAGATCGCGCGCGCGTTCCTGACGCCCGAGCCGACGGTGGCGCAGCGGATCGTCCGCGCGAAGCGGACCCTGGCCACGCGGAAGGTGCCGTTCGAGGTCCCCGCGGGCGAGGAGCTGGCCGGACGGCTGTCGTCCGTGCTGGAGGTCATCTACCTGATCTTCAACGAGGGCTACTCGGCCACCGCCGGCGACGACTGGATGCGGCCCGGCCTCTGCGAGGACGCGCTGCGCCTGGGCCGGGTGCTGGCCGGGCTGATGCCGAAGGAGCCCGAGGTGTTCGGTCTGGTGGCGCTCATGGAGATCCAGGCGTCCCGCTCGGCCGCCAGGCTGGGCCCGTCCGGCGAGCCGATCCTGCTGCTGGAGCAGAACCGCGCCCGGTGGGACCGGCTGCTCATCCGCCGCGGCCTGGCCGCGCTGGAGCGGGCCGAGGAACTGACAGACACCATGGGCCCGTACACGCTCCAGGCCGCCATCGCGGCCTGCCACGCCCGCGCGTTCACGCCCGGCGAGACCGACTGGGTCCGCATCGCCGACCTGTACGCGCGGCTCGCGGCCCTGTCCGGCTCGCCGGTGGTCGAGCTCAACCGCGCGGTGGCCCTGGCCATGGCGTACGGCCCCGAGGTGGGCCTGGAGCTGGTCGACCAGATCGCCGGCGAGCCGGCCATGCGGGACTACCACCTGCTGCCGGGCGTACGCGGCGACCTGCTGTTCAGACTGGGCCGGCTCGGCGAGGCCCGCGCCGAGTTCGAGCGCGCGGCCGCGCTGACCCGCAACGAGCGCGAACGCGTTCTCATGGAGGCGCGGGCCGCGGCCTGCCGGTGAGACGCCTCTGGTTCTGGTGCGCTTTTGTGCCGGTGTGCGGGAGAAACGGTGCCCGTGGGATGGGAGCGCTCCCAAGTAGCGCTTTGGGCGATATATCCCCGTACGGCTACTTCTAGGGTCACAAAATACCCCAGAGGTAACGGTTGAGTTTCGGGACGTTGACGCCTGGACGCGCTACGGGCACTCTTTGTGGGAGCGCTCCCAAAGACACTCCAATCGCGGGACTGTCGCGATGCACCTCCCAAGATCCACACCCAAGAGGGGTACGGTATGACGAACCACAAGCGCTTTGCAGTAACCGGAGTCCTGGTCACGGCCCTGGCCGCGATGACCGCCGCCTGTGGTGGCGGTGAGGCTCCGGCCCCCTCAGCCGATGCGAGCACGCCGGCGGAGCCCGTCACCATCAACGTGCACACCTTCGGCGGCGGCGAGAACTTCGGCTACGACGAGGCCGTGAAGAAGTGGAACGCCGAGCACCCGAACATCCAGGTCAAGTACTCGAACCTGACCGACAGGTTCGAAGACGTCTATCTGCCGCAGCTGCTCCAGCGCCTGCAGGCCGGCAGCGGCGCCGGTGACATCGTCGGCATCGACGAGGGCGCGATGGGCCTGATGGCCGCCCGCCCGCAGTTCTTCACCGACCTGGGCGAGTACGGCCTGCAGGACCGCAAGGCCGACTTCCCCGCGGCCAAGTGGGAGACGGGCGTCAACGCCGAGGGCAAGCTGTTCGCGCTGGGCACCGACATCGGCGGCATGACCATGTGCTACCGCAAGGACCTGTTCGAGAAGGCCGGGCTGCCGACCGACCGTGAGGAGGTCGCCAAGCTCTGGCCGACCTGGGACGCCTACCTCGAGGCCGGCAAGAAGTTCTCGGCCGCCGACACCGGCGCGAAGTGGATGGACGGCCCGAACACCATCTACAACGTGATCCTGTCGCAGGAGGCGCCGAAGAACGGCAACATCTCGTACTTCGACAAGGAGAACAACCTCGTCCTGGAGACGAACCCGGCCGTCAAGACCTCCTTCGACTGGGTGCAGAAGTTCAGCCAGCAGGGCCTGACGGCCAAGCTCCAGGCGTTCACCCCGCCGTGGAACAAGGCCATCAAGGGCGGCGACTTCGCCACCATGGGCTGCCCGTCGTGGATGCTCGGCGTGATCTCCGGCGCGGCCGGCGAGGAGAACAAGGGCAACTGGGACGTCGCCGCGGTGCCGGGCGGCACGGGCAACTGGGGCGGCTCGTGGCTGGCCGTCCCCAAGCAGACCAAGCACCCGAAGGAAGCCGCCGAGGTGCTCAACTACCTGACGGGCAAGGACGGCCACATCGCGGCCTTCAAGGAGGCGGGCGCCTTCCCGAGCTCCATCCCCGCCCAGCAGGACCCCGAGGTCGCGGGCCTCAAGAACGAGTACTTCAACGACGTGCCGACCGGCGAGATCTTCTCGGCCTCGGTCAAGGACCTGCAGCCGGTCTTCCTGGGTGAGAAGCACGCCCAGGTGAAGACCTCGGTGGAGAAGGTGCTGGAGGGCATGGACCAGGGCGCGGTGGGTTACGACGAGGCCTGGACGAAGTTCGTCGAGGCGGGCGTCAAGGCAGCGGGCTGACGCTCCCACTGGACCGGGTGGCGCCCGCTCCGGGCGGGCGCCACTCCCGATCTGGCTCGAAAGGCTTCCATGACTCTCCAACTCGCGCCGCCGCCCCGGCACGCGTCGCCCAGGCGGGCGAGGCCGAGCAGGCGGGCCGGGCGCTTCGACCTCAGGGGCATGCCCTACCTCCTGGTCTCGCCCTACTTCCTGCTGTTCGCCGTCTTCGGCGTCTTCCCTCTTCTCTACACCCTCTGGCTGTCGCTGCACGACGCCGAGCTGGCCGGCAAGCGGGAGTTCGCCGGCCTCGCGAACTACGCCGAACTGATCGCCGACGCGGAGTTCTGGAACGCGGTGTTCAACACGGTCGGCATGTTCGTGCTGGCCACCGTGCCGCAGATCATCATGGCCCTGGTGCTGGCCAACGCGCTGAACAAGCGCCTGCGCGGCAGGCTGCTGCTGCGCCTGGGCGTGCTGCTGCCGATGGTCACCTCGGTGGTCGCGGTGGCGGTCGTCTTCAGCCAGCTCTACAGCCGTGACTACGGCCTGTTCAACTGGATACTCGGGTTCGCCGGCATCGAGCCGATCGCCTGGCAGAACGAGAAGTGGTCCGCCTGGATCGCCATCGCCACCATGGTCGACTGGCGGTGGACCGGCTACAACGCGATCATCCTGCTCGCCGCCATGCAGACGATCCCCAAGGACCTGTACGAGGCCGCGGCCATCGACGGCGCCTCGGCGCGCCGGCAGTTCTGGCAGATCACGCTGCCGATGCTGCGGCCGACCATCGTGTTCGTCGTCTTCATCTCCACCATCGGCGGCCTGACGCTGTTCACCGAGCCGGTGATGTTCGAGGGCGAGCAGATGATGACCGGCGGCACCACCGGCCAGTACCAGACCGTGGCGATGTTCATCGTCGAGGCCGCCTTCCGCGGCGGGTTCGAGATCGGCTACGCCTCGGCCGCCGCCTGGCTGCTGTTCGTGCTGATCCTCTTCGGCACCATGATCAACTACTGGTTCACGCGCCGCATCGGGGGTGCACGATGACCACCAGGCAACCGGTCAACCGGCTGTGGGACGCGGGGGCTCTCACTAAGGTTGTGCTCGCCCTGGCGCTGCTGCTGTCGGCCTATCCCGTCTACTACATGTTCATCATGGCGACGCGGACCAACGACGACGCGCTCGACACCCCGCCGCCGATGTTGCCGGGCGGCCATCTGGGCGAAAACGTCGAGCGGCTGCTCGCCACCGAGGACGCCTACTTCCTCACCGGCCTCATCAACTCGGCGATCGTGGCGACGACGGTGACCGTGTCGGTGGTGTTCATCTCCACCCTGGCCGGCTTCGCCTTCTCCAAGCTGCGCTTCCGCGGCTCGAAGATCCTGCTCGGGCTGATCCTGGTCACCATGATGGTGCCGCTGCAGCAGATGGGCATCGTGCCGTTGTACGAGCTCATGGTGACGCTCGGCTGGACCGGCCAGCTCCAGGCGGTGATCCTGCCGTTCCTGGTCAACGGGTTCGGCGTGTTCATGATGACCCAGTACGCCTCCCAGGCGGTGCCGGACGAGCTGGTCGAGGCGGCCAGGGTCGACGGGGCGTCAACACTGGGCATCTATCGCAAGGTCATCCTGCCCGCGCTCCGGCCGGGCATGGCGGTGCTCGCGCTGCTGGTGTTCATGCAGACGTGGAACGAGTTCATGTGGCCGCTCATCGTGCTGCTGCCGGAGAACCCGGTGGTGCAGACCTCGATCGCGGCGCTGAACCAGGCCCACGGCACCGACTACGTGATGCTGTTCACCGGCACCGCCGCCTCGGTACTCCCTCTCTTCGTAGTTTTCGTACTGTTCGGCCGTCAGATCGTGGGCGGCCTGATGGAAGGTGCGGTCAAGGCGTGACGACTCAGGAGGAACAGACCCGCTCCGAGCTGCGATTCCCTACCGGGTTCGCGTGGGGCGCGGCAACCTCGGCCTATCAGATCGAGGGCGCGGTGACGGCGGACGGCCGCGGCACGTCGATCTGGGACACGTTCACCAAGACGCCGGGCAGGGTGGTGGGCGGCGAACACGCGGACGTCGCCATCGACCACTACAACCGCTACCGCGACGACGTACGGATCATGGCGGATCTGGGTCTGAGCGCCTACCGCTTCTCGGTGTCCTGGCCGCGCGTGCAGCCGGACGGATCCGGGGCCGTCAACCAGAAGGGGCTGGACTTCTACAAGCGCCTGGTCGACGAGCTGCTGTCGCACGGGATCGACCCGTGGCTGACGCTCTACCACTGGGACCTGCCGCAGGCCCTGGAGGACAGAGGCGGCTGGCCGGCCAGGGACACGGCGCTGCGCTTCGCCGACTACGCGGCGATCGTGCACGAAGCGCTGCACGACAGGGTGCACACGTGGAGCACCGTCAATGAGCCGTGGTGCGCGGCCTTCCTCGGATACGCCTCGGGTGAGCATGCTCCGGGACGCCGCGAGCCCGAGAACGCCATCCGGGCCGCGCACCACTTGAACCTCGCCCATGGACTAGGGGTCCAGGCCATGGGCGCGCGCCGGGTGGGAGGTTGCGTGAACCTTTACGCGATCACCCCGGCCACGGCCAGCGAGGCGGACCAGGACGCGGCACGTCGCATCGACGGGCTGCAGAACCGGTTCTTCCTCGACGCGCTGCTGACCGGCCGCTATCCGCAGGACGTCCTCGACGACCTGCGGATGGACCTGGCCTTCATCGAGGACGGCGACCTGAAGACCATCAACGCGCCGATCGACGTGCTGCTGGTCAACTACTACAGCCGGTTCACGGTGTCCGGGGCGCCGGGCGGCAGGGCCTCGGCGGCGGCGGCGCCGACCGACTCGGCCTCGCCCTGGGTGGGCAGCGAGCACGTCTCGTTCGTGAACGGCGGCCGCCCGGTCACCGCGATGGGCTGGGAGATCGACGAGGACGGCCTGGTGGAGGTGCTCGCCAGGGTGGCGCGCGACTACCCGCGGATCCCGCTGGTCGTCTCGGAGAACGGCGCCGCGTTCGAGGACGTCCTGGCCGACGGCCGGGTGCGCGACGAGGAGCGGCGGGCCTACTTCGAGGCCCACCTGGGCGCCTGCCGCGAGGCGATCGACGCCGGAGTGCCGCTGGAGGGCTATTTCGCCTGGTCGCTCATGGACAACTTCGAGTGGGCCTGGGGCTACGGCAAGCGCTTCGGCATCGTCCGGGTCGACTACGAGACGCAGGAGCGGCTGCCCAAGGACAGCGCGACATGGTATGCCGAGATCATCCGGCAGAATAGGAACCATGAACCGACCGACTCTTGAGGCAGTCGCCGCCCGGGCCGGGGTCGGCCGAGGCACGGTGTCGAGAGTCATCAACGGCTCCCCCAATGTGAGCCAGCGAGCGCGCGACGCGGTGCAGGCGGCGATCCAGGAGCTGGGCTACGTCCCCAACCGGGCGGCCCGCACCCTGGTGACCCGCCGCACCGACACCGTCGCGCTGGTCGTCTCCGAGTCCGAAGGCCGGCTCTTCGACGAGCCCTACTTCGCCGGCACGATCCGGGGCATCGGCTCGGCGCTGTCGGAGACCGGCCTGCAACTCCTGCTGGCCATGGCGCGCACCCCCCAGGAGCACGCCAGGCTGCAGCACTACCTGACGGGGCAGCACGTCGACGGCGTGCTGCTCCTGTCACTGCACGGCGCCGACCCGCTGCCGGGCAGGCTGGAGGCGATGGGCGTGCCGACCGTGCTGGGCGGCCGCCCCGTCGGCCTGTCCCCCTACAGCTACGTCGACATGGACAACAGGGCAGGGGCCCGGCAGGCGGTCAAACACCTGCTGGGCCTCGGCCGCACCCGCATCGCCGCCATCGCCGGCTCGCAGGACATGGGCGTGGGCGTCGACCGGCTGGCGGGCTACCGCGACGCGCTGCTGCCTTCCGGCTTTCCCGAGCTGGTCGCGTACGGCGACTTCTCCGAGGAGAGCGGGGAGGCGGCGATGGCCGAGCTGCTGGCCGCCCATCCCGACCTCGACGCGGTGTTCGCCGCCTCCGACCCGATGGCGCTGGGCGCGGTCCGGGTGCTGAAGGCGGCGGGCCGGGCGATCCCCGGCGACGTGGCGGTGATCGGGTTCGACGACTCGAAGGCCGCCCTGCACGCCGACCCGCCGCTGACGACCGTCCACCAGCCGACGGAGGCGATGGGCCGCCAGATGGCGCTGCTGCTGGTGGCCCGCATCAACGGCGAGGAGCTGCGCCAGCCGGTCGTGATCCTCGACACCCACCTGGTGCGGCGCGAGTCGGCCTGAGGCGCGGCCCGGAAAAGCGCGGATGGGCTTGGTACGGCGGGAGCCGGTCTGAGGAGGGCGCGGGTGGACAGCAGGACCAAGCGCCGCTTATCGCGGCAGGAGCTCGACGCGCTGGCCCGCAGGGCGCTCGGCGCGGGCGTGCTCGATCACGCCGAGCTGACCGACGGCTTCGCGAACGCGGTGTGGCGGCTGCGCCTGGACGACGGCCGCGACGTGGTCTGCAAGCTGTCGCCGCCGCCGGAGCTCGACCAGCTGAGCTACGAGCGCGATCTGCTGCGGACGGAGGCGGCGGCCTGCGAGCTGGCCGCGGCGGCGGGCGTGCCGGTGGCGGCGCTGCTGCGGGCCGGGTTCGACGACCCGGTGCTGGGCGGCGACTACCTCATGCTGGCGGCGCTCGACGGCGTCTCCTGGAACCACGTCTCACGGCACGACGGCGCCCTGGGCGAGGGCTCTCCGAAGGTCACGCCCGAGGACGAGGCGAGGCTCCGCCGCGAGCTGGGCCGCCTCCTGGCCCGGCTGAACGCGGTCACCGGCCCCGTGTTCGGCTACCCGCACGCCGGGATCACCGGCTCGACCTGGCGCGAGGCGTACCTCGCCATGGTCGACGCGCTGCTCGGCGACACCGTCCGCTACCCGACGGCGCTGCCCGCGCCGGTGCCGCGCATCCGCGCGCTGCTGGCGGCGGCCGCGCCCGCGCTCGACGAGGTGACCACGCCCCACCTGGTCCACTTCGACATCTGGCCGGGCAACGTGTTCCTGGACCTGTCGGGGCCGCCCCGCATCCAGGCGATCATCGACCACGAGCGGGCGTTCTGGGGCGACCCGCTGGCCGAGTTCATCACCCCGACGATCTTCGCCGAGCTGCGTGAGGACGACCCGCTGGTGGCGGGCTACCGTGAGGTGACCCCGTTCGAGCTCACCCCGGCCGCGCGCGTACGGCTCGACCTGTACCGGGCGTACCTCTACCTGATCCTGCTGGTGGAGAACGGCCCCCGGCAGTATCCGGAGGCCGAGTACGCCCGCGTGCGCGACCAGGCCACGGCCTCACTCGCCGAGGTGCTGGACCGCCTCGTACCTCTCGCCCCCGGCACCGTCGCGTAGCTCGCGGCACTGCCCGGCGCCCGCTCCGCGCAGCGCGTTGGGCACGCCCAGGTCGGCGGGCGCGGGCGTGTTGCCGGTGCAGGCGAGCGCGCCCCTGACGGTGCTGCCCGACAGGACCGGCGCGTCGTTCCCGGTGAGCAGGACGGCGCCGCGCACGTCGGCGGAGACGATGTGCAGCGAGCCGGTGCGGTCGGCGCTGAACGCGCCGTCCAGACGGGCGCCGAGCAGGTGCACGGCGGCGGCCTCCGACGCGGTGAGCGTGCCGGTGACGCGCCCGCCGGTGACCACGAGGGACGCGCCGCGCCCCACGACGACCGGGCCGGTCACGCGGGCGCCGTCCAGGCAGGTGACGCCGCCGGTGACGGCCAGCGGCCCGCGGTGCTCGCCGGTGATCGTGCGGGTGCAGGCGGGCGGCGGCGCGATCGTGGTGACGGTGAACTCCCCCGGCGCGCCGTGGTTGCCGGCCGCGTCGATCGAGCGGTACTCGACCGTGTGCCGGCCGCGCGGCAGCTTGCCGAAGACGAGGTGGTCGATGACGGTGCCGTCCTCGCTGAACGTCCACGGCAGCTCGGATGAGGTGGGCCAACCGAAGTAGTTGAACCAGCCGTCTCCGTCCACCCGTGACTCCGGCACCACGTGGCCGTCGCGGTCGTCGGCGCCGGTGAGCCGCATGGTGAACGGGCCGTTGTAGACGTAGGTGTCGCCCGCCCGGGCCAGCGGCTCCGACAGCTCGTAGGCGGTGGTGGGCGGGGTGGCGTCGACCGTCCAGGTGAGGGTGTCGCCGCCGAGCGAGGCGGTCAGCTCGTGGGCGCCGGCGCTCAGGGCGAGCGCGCCCAGGTCGAGGTCGGTGCCGGAGCCGCCGACGCGCTCGCCGTCGAGCCGCCAGGTGACCTCGGGCACGGTCGCGACCGGGTGGGTGGTCTCCACGTACACGACCTCGTCCCTGCCGACCGGCCGGTGCACCGGGGTGGAGGAGACGAACCCCGGCTCGACGCCGTCCGGCGGGGTGGTGAGCGAGGTGTCCACGGTCCAGGTACGGGTGCGCGTCATGGAGTCGCGGACGGCGGGGTCGCGGACGAAGTCCGTCGGGTCGGTGACCGTGGCGGTGACGGTGTGCGTGCCGGGGGCCAGGCCGAGGGTGCGCAGGTCGAGGGCGTCGCGGTCGCCGTCCAGTTCCTCGCCGTCGACCGTCCAGGTGGTGACCAGGCCGTGGCTGACGGGGCGCATCGGCTCGGCCCAGAGCACCCGGTCGGCGCCGACCGGGGCGCCGGTGGGCGTGGCGTCCTGGATGACCATGGTCTTGGCGGTGATCCGCTCGGTCATGACCTCGCGGCCGACCTGGTCGAAGTAATAGCCGAGGCTCTTCATGATCGAGTGGGCGCTGGGCCGCCACACGCCGGTGCCCGCGTACAGGCCGCCCTCGTAGCGGGCGATCGGGCCGCCCGACTCGCTGGGCTCGCCCAGCCAGCGCCACCACTTCGCGCGCCGGTCGAGCATCTCCCGCTCGGTCAGCAGCGTGTGATGGGCCGAGTCCGGCTCCCGGCCGGTGTATGGGCCGCCGGGGACACCGCGCTGGTAGTAGTCGTACTCGTCCTGCAGCCCGCCCAGCGAGTGGCCCAGCTCGTGCGGGCTGATCAGGGCGGACATGGCGTTGCTGCCGGAGGCGGTCGCGTACGCGCCGCCCGCTCCCCCGTACGTGCCGCTGTTGCCCAGGGCGAGGATCTGGCGGTTGGCGGAGGAGGTGCCGGTGACCAGGTTCGCGTAGCGGGTGGCGGCGGTGTTGTCCATGGTGATGAGGCGCTGGACGCTGCCGGGGTTGCAGCGGCCCCAGAATCCCATGCTGAGCGGGGTGGTCCTGCGCGGCGAGGACAGGCCGGGGTCGCAGCTGATGCCGGACTCGCCGGAGACGATGTCGATCCGGTAGACGTTCAGGTAGTTCCGGTAGGACTTGAACGGCTCGATGGACCACATCACGTTGAGGTGGCGGTCCACGTCCTGGCGGAACTTCTCCTGTTCCGCCCCGGTGTAGCCGTCTCCCATGACGATCAGGTTGAACCGCTTCTCCGGCGCGCCCGTCACCTGGACGGGCACCACGGTCGCCGCGCCCGGCTCCGCCGCGTCGGCGAGCACTCCTCCGGCCGGGGACACGCCCAGGACGGCGGCGGCGAGCATCATCACCAGCACCGCTAAGATCCGCATGCACCGCACTATCCGCCAGAAAACGCGTCTCGTCTTCACCTTTCATGGTCACAACTCGGGCTGGGGTTCCCCGCGGCCTGGGCGACGGTCCGGCTCAGGCCGCGGGAAGCTCGGCGAACAGGATGGGGCGGGTGGTCGGCCGGTCGGAGCCGCCCGCGGGCTCGACGGTGAGGCCGAGGCGGACGTCGTCGCGGAGGTCGGCGACGACGGGCGCGGTGAGGCCGTCCTCCCCCCGGTCGAGCAGCCCGGCCGGGCGGACGCCGTCCGGGTTCATCAGCCACAGAGCGTAGACCTTGGACGGCGGCAACTCCGGCATTCCCGATGAAGTGAACAGTATCCGTCCCCGCTCGCGGGAGACGACGGCGACGCCGGTGCCGCCCGAGGCGATGCGGTGCCGTACCGTACGGGCGTCCGGGGCGGCCAGGACGGCGGCCACCTCCGTGACCAGCGCGCCGTGCCCGGCCCGCAGGTCGCCCAGGTCGCGGCGGGCGTCGAAGGCGACCACGCCGAGCGCGACGGCGGCGGCCGCGGACACGGCGGCGAGCCCCGCCACCGCCTTGGCCCGCCACCCGCGCCGCGAGGAAAGGACGTCGGCACGCGGAGTCCGGTCCGCCGCCGGGCGGACCGTGTCGTGCCGCCGGTGGGCGGCGGTCAGGACGCGGGGGCGCAGGGAGGCGGGCGGCGGGGTGGCGACGGCGAGGGCCAGGCGGGCGGCCGTCTCCCGGAGGCGGCTCACCTCGGACGGGCAGGTGCGGCAGCTCGACAGGTGCTCCTCGAACGACGCCACGTCGGCCGGCGGCAACGCGTGCGCGGCGTAGGCGCCGGACAGGGCGTGGAGTTCGTCGTCCATGTCCACTCCCGAGGTGGTGAGAGGCGGCTCACACCCGGTGATTCGGGCGCTCGGCGCTCATGGATGCCGTCAAGCTTTGACCGCCTTCTCACAACGTGGACATGGAGGTCGGCCAGAGGGATCCGGTGGAATACCCTCGTATCTCGTGAGCGCATTGAGCAATTCGCTGAATCTCGATTCCTGGCGAGCCCTGTCCGCGGCCCAGCAGCCTGACTGGCCTGAGCGCGACGAGCTCGAGAAGGTCGTCGCCGAGCTCGGCGGCCTGCCCCCGCTGGTCTTCGCGGGAGAGTGTGACCAGCTCAAGGAGGAGCTGGCGGCCGTCACCCGGGGCGAGGCGTTCGTCCTGCAGGGCGGCGACTGCGCCGAGACGTTCGCCGGCGCCACGGCCGACAACGTGCGCAACAAGCTCAAGACGCTGCTGCAGATGGCGATCGTGCTCACCTACGCGGGCAAGGTGCCGGTGGTCAAGATCGGCCGGCTCGCCGGCCAGTTCGCCAAGCCGCGGTCCAAGGGCACCGAAGTGCGCGACGGCGTGGAGCTGCCCGCCTACCGGGGCGACATGGTCAACGGGTTCGACTTCACCCCCGAGTCGCGCAGGCCCGACCCGTGGCGGCTGCTCAAGGCCTACCACTCCTCGGCGGTGACGCTCAACCTCGCCCGGGCGTTCACCAAGGGCGGCTACGCCGACCTGCGCCAGGTGCACGCCTGGAACCAGGACTTCGTGGCCGGGTCGCCGGCCGGTCAGCGCTACGAGCGGCTGGCCCGCGAGATCGACCAGGCGCTGGCCTTCATGCGGGCCTGCGGGGCCGAGCCGGAGGAGTTCCAGTCGGTGGAGTTCTACTCCTCCCACGAGGCGCTGATCCTCGACTACGACCAGGCGCTCACCCGCATCGACTCGCGCACGGGCCTGCCCTACGACGTGTCGGCGCACATGGTCTGGATCGGCGAGCGCACCCGCCAGCTCGACGGCGCGCACGTGGAGTTCTTCTCCAGGATCCGCAACCCGATCGGCGTCAAGCTGGGCCCGTCCACCTCCCCTGACGACGCGCTGGCGCTGGTGGAGAAGCTCAACCCGGACAACGTGCCGGGGCGGCTCACGTTCGTCACGCGGATGGGCGCGTCCAAGATCCGCGAGCATCTGCCGCCGCTGGTCAAGGAGGTCACGGCCGCGGGCGCGCAGGTGGCCTGGGTGTGCGACCCGATGCACGGCAACACCTTCGAGGCCCCGAGCGGCCACAAGACCCGGCGCTTCGACAACGTGCTCGACGAGGTGGCCGGGTTCTTCGAGGTGCACCGCGCGCTCGGCACTCATCCTGGCGGCATCCACATCGAGTTCACCGGCGACGACGTGACCGAGTGCGTCGGCGGCGGCCACGAGATCGCCGAGGGCGACCTGGCGACCCGCTACGAGACGGCCTGCGACCCGCGGCTCAACCGGAGCCAGTCGCTCGATCTGGCCTTCCGGGTGGCCGAGCTGTACCGCGGCTGAGTAACTCTCACCTTTCCGGGCCATCGCCGAGCGGTGGCCCGGAACATCTTCTATGATCAGCGGCTAAAGGCCGGGAATATTGGGAGATGTGGTGGACAGAGCTCCAGATGGCGTCGATCCGAACGTGCCCAACGTCGCGAGGATGTACGACTACTACCTCGACGGCAAGGACAACTTCGCGGCGGATCGGGAGGCGGCCGAGCGCATCCTGAAGCTGTTCCCCAACACCAAGACCTCGGCCGCGGTCAACCGCGGTTTCCTGCGCAGGGCCGTACGCCTGGTGACCGAGAACGGTGTCGACCAGATCGTGGACCTGGGGGCGGGGTTGCCGACCCAGGGCAACACGCACGAGATCGCGGTGGGCTCGCGGGTGGTGTACGTCGACAACGACCCGGTGGTGTGCACGCACGGCCGGGCGCTGCTGGCGCGCGGCGACGACGTCGACTTCCTCCAGGGTGACGCGCGCAAGCCGGATGAGCTGCTGGAGCAGCTCAAGCCCTTGATCGATTTCGACCGGCCGGTCGCGTTCATGATGCTGACGATCCTCCACTTCCTGTCGGACGAGGAGGCGTTCGGGCTCATCGCCCGGCTGCGCGAGGTCAGCGTGCCCGGCAGCCACCTGGTGATCAGCCACGCGATCGACGACAACACCGATCTCACGCCGCAGGCGCTCGAGGTCTACAAGCAGTCCACGGCGGCGCTCAACCTGCGCACGCACGAGGAGATCCTGCGCTTCTTCGAGGGCTACGAGCTGCTGGAGCCCGGCCTGGTGGACCCGAAGGACTGGCGCCCGGACGACGAGCTGGCCGCCTCGGGACGGCGCAGCCCGGGATACGCGGGCGTCGGCCGCAAGGCCTAAAAAGCACGGCGGCCCCGCCCGAGGGCGGGGCCGTGCCGGAGTGGGTCAGTTCTTCTGGGCGTTCTTGAGCTCCTTGTCGAGCTCCGCCCTGATCTCGTCCATGTCGAGCGCGCGCACCTGACGGATCAGGTCGTCGAGGGCCGGCGCGGGAATGGCGCCGGGCTGCGCGAAGACCACGATGCCGTCGCGGATGGCCATCAGGGTCGGGATCGACCTGATCTCGAAGCCCTGCGCGAGCGCCTGCTCCTGGTCGGTGTCGATCTTGCCGAACGTGATGTCCTCGTGCTTCTCGGAGGCCTTCTCAAAGATCGGGCCGAACATCTTGCAAGGACCGCACCACTCCGCCCAGAAGTCGAGCAGGACGATCCCCTTGTCGGCGATGTCGTTGAAGTTGGTCTCGGTTACTTCGATGGTCGCCACAAGTGGCTCCTCTGACGTCGGTCCGCTTCCGGTGATTGTCTCCGTGACAACCACGTACCCCTCACCAGCATTCCATGCTCCGGGCCGGGCCGCGCGCACGCGGCCCGGCCAGGGGACGGGCACGGGGACGGGCGCGGGTCAGCGGCCGGGCAGGGTGAGGCCGACGACCAGGGGGTCGTGGTCGGAGGACCGGTAGGCGTCCGGCCGGTAGAGGTGCGGCGGGTTGAACTCGGTGTTGTAGTCGCGGATGCGCGGCTCGTCCGCGTTGACGTGCCAGATGGCCGCGCTGGTGACGCGCCTGAGCAGCTGCTTGCTCGCCATCATGTGGTCGAGCTCGCCGGCCAGCCCGTCGAAGAGGTAGCTGTAGCGCAGCGGGGCGGGCACGTACCGCTTGGTGAGGCTGGTGAGGCCGCCCGCTTCGAGGGCCTCGATCGGGTCCTCCTCGCCGTAGGCGTTGAGGTCGCCGAGCACCAGCGGGGCCGGCAGGTCCTCGATGAGGCCGAGCAGCGCCTGTGCCTGCGCCACCCGGGTGGGGTTCCAGCAGCCCTGGCCGTCGCCCTGGTCGGCGTCGGGCCCGCTGTCAGGGCAGGAGCCCTTGGACTTGAGGTGGTTGACCACCATCGTGAACGGCTGGCCGCCGTGCTTGCGACGGAAGCTCTGGACGAGCGGCGGGCGGCTGAACACCGGGTCCTCTGATGAGCGGGCCTGACCCACCGGGGTCAGCTTGCCCGGCTTGTAGATGAGCCCGACCTGGATCGCGTCGGTGCCCGGGTAGGGGTGGGTGAGAGCCGCGTACGTACCCGCGCCCATCTCGGCGTTGACCGCGTCGACCAGGGCCTGCAGGGCGGTCTGGCCGTTGTTCTCGACCTCCATGAGGCCGACGGCGTCGGCGTTGAGTCCCTTGAGCGCGGAGACGAGCTTGGCGAGCTGGCGCTGCTGCTCCTCGGCGGTGCTCGCGCCGCGCGAGCCGATCGTGGTGAACCAGTTGAGCGTGTTGAAGGAGGCCACCGTGACGTTGCCGATCATCGGGAACGGCCGGGGCAGGCGCGGGTTGGTGCTCTGGTAGCGGATCGGCTCGGTGGGTTGCAGCCGGTAGCGGTCGAAGCCGTAGCCGAGCACGCCGGTGATGCCGGTGGCGCTGTCCCCGGCGCGCACGACGGGCGGCAGCGTGGCCGGGTTCTGCTGGTTGGAGCCGTCGTCGACGAGCAGGGAGCGGCGGGCGTTGTCGTCGGCGGTCACGCCCGGCCGGTCGGTCGGCTGGAAGAGCCTGCCGCCGGAGGACAGCGTGACCTCACCGAAGCGGCCCAGGTTGTAGTTGTCGTTGACGGTCAGCCGCTGGGGGAAGGTGAGCAGCATGTTCTCCACCGGCTCCAGGTCGGCGCTGGGCAGCCGGTGGCGCTGTGGCGCGATGGAGCCGGTGCCGCACACGTCGACGGCGGTGACGGGCGACAGCTCGGTCCAGCCGTTGAACTCGATCGCCCGGCCGGTGACGAGCACGCGGTCGCCGACCTTGACGTCCTTGAAGGACTCGCGGGCGAAGGCGAACAGCGCGTCGGAGGTGGCCGGATCGGCGTCCGGCGTCGGGTCCTGCAGGAAGAAGCCGCTGAGCTGGTCGGTGCGCTGGAAGTCGGCGGTGACCACGCCCTCGACGCGGACGGTCTGCCCGGCGAGCGGGGTGGCGGCGCCGCTGCCCTGGACCTCGGCGATCTCCCGGTCGGGCGGGGTGTCGCAGGGGCCGGCGGGCGTCGCGGCGGCGGGGGCCGACAGGAGGCCGGCGGTGAGTGCGGCCGCGGTGATCGCGGCCCAGGAAGCCCGGGGTAAAGCATGCATAAGCCGCACTCTAGAGCCAGGGTCCGTGACAGGTGTCTACAGAGATGTGACCTCAAGCTTCCATCGCCGAACCTTGACAGTGCGGCCCACCGGGTATGAGCAGGGCATGGACTGGGTCACCTGCGCGCAATCGGCGGCCTGCACAGGGATCGCCCGCCGGCCGTACGGCCTCTGCCTCGCCCACCTCTCCCCCGACCAGGTCTCCGCCGTGCTGGCGGGCATGGCTCCGGGCCGGCTGCTCGACCTGCGCGGCACGACGCTCAGCGGCGACCTGCTGGGCAGGGTCGTGGAGGCCACCCTCGGCCGGCCCGGTCGCGCCCGGCTCGACCGCGCCCGCTTCACCGGCGACGTGCGGCTGGCGGGGGTGACGTTCACGGGCGACGTGTCGCTCGACGGCGCCCGGTTCGAGCGGCTCGCGTCGTTCTTCGGCGCCCGCTTCGAGGGCAACGTGTCGCTGGCGAGCGCCAGGTTCGCCAGGGAGCTGTCGTTCCACGGGGTGACGGTGCGCGGGCACGCCTCGCTCGACGGGGCGGTGATGACCAGGGACGCGCTGTTCAGCCAGGCGGTGTTCGAGCACGGGCTGTCCTGCGAGGCCGCCAGGTTCGAGGGGTACGCGACGTTCGACGGGGCCCGGATGGGCGAGGCGGCGCACTTCCGCGGCGCCCGGTTCGGCCGCACGCTCTCGTTCCGCAAGGTGAGCGGCAGCGCCGGGTTCGACTCGGTGCGCTTCGCCGCCGACGCCTACCTGTCGGCCACCGGCAGGTTCTCGGCCACGCGGGCGCAGGCGGGTGGCACCCTGGACCTGGCCGTCCGCGGGTGCGGGGTCGACCTGCGGCGGCTGGTGGTGGCGGGGGCCACGACGGTGCGGCTGACCGACTCGCAGGCCGACCTGGAGGGCGCGGTCCTGCGCGGCCCCGCGACGGTCACCGGCGGCGGCACGTCCACGCTGACGTCGCTGCGCGAGGTGGACGCGGCCAGCCTGGCCTTGACGGGGCTCGACCTGTCGGCCTGCCTCTTCACCGGGCTGGCGCACCCGGCGGGGGTGCGGCTGAAGGAGTGCACGTTCGCGCTCACCCCGCGCGGCATGCGGGTGAGCATGCGCCTGCCCATGCTGCGCTGGTTCTCCCGCCGCCGCGCGCCGGCGCAGCACGGCTAGCGTGACCGCATATCAGGGAGATCCCCGATGGGGGCCCGGGGTGCCGCTTCGTAGACTTGAGTCCATGCTCATCGACGACTACGTGACCGAGCTGCGCCGGTCCCTGTCGGGTCCGTACGGGCCGAAACATGACCTGGTCGTCGAGGCGCGCGACAGTCTGGTCGACTGCGCCGAGGCCTACGAGGCCGAAGGGCTGCGCCGGGCCGACGCGGAGCGGCGGGCGGTCGAGGAGTTCGGGCCGGTCCAGGAGGTGGCGCCGGGCTACCAGGAGGAGCTGACCGCTTCGGCGGGGCGCAGGCTGGGGCTGTTGCTGTTCGTCAGCGTGCCGGCGACCGTGCTGGCGTGGGGCCTGGTCTGGAACTTCGCGCCCGCCGATCCGGTCGTGTGGGAGAGCCGGCCGAGCTGGTTCATGCCCGCTTCCCGGCTGCTCGACGTCATCCAGCTCGCCACCGGCCTGTACGGCGGGCTCGCGCTGCTGGCGCTGGGCCGGGGCGCCCGCTGGATCCCGAAGGCGCGGCTGGTGACGCGCTCGCTCGGCCTGGCGGTCTGGCTGATGCTGCCGCTGACCTCGCTGCTCGGCCTGGTGCTCTCGCAGGGCTCGTACGTGTCGGCGAGCATGGGGCTCTCCCTTCCCGTCGTCCTCGCCAACCTGATGACCTACGCCTGCGCCGGGCTGCAGCTCTACTGCGCGACCCGGTGCGTCAGGCTGACCCGGAGGGCCTGACCTCCCCGGGCCCCAGCACGCTCCCGATGGCGCTGGTGAACGCCTGCCAGGCCGACCGCTCCCCCTCCAGCTGCTTCCTGCCGGAGTCGGTGAGCCGGTAGGTGCGCCGCCTGCGCCCGCCCACCGTCGCCCACTCGCTCACCAGGTGGCCGGTGCGCTCCAGCCTGCGCAGCGCCGGGTAGACGGTGCCGGTCGGCACGTTGAGCGCTCCCCCGCTCCGCTCCTGCAGGGCCTCGATGATGGCGTAGCCGTGCAGCGGCTCCCGCTCCAGCACGGAGAGCAGCAGAGCGTCCATGTGGCCGCGCAGCGCGTCGGGGTTCATGGCAACGATCCTAAGCACCGTCTCGCATGTAGGCAGTCTACATGTAGGCTGTCTATATGTAGACAGGCACAACGACGGAGTGGAGAGATGGACGCACTCGATCTGGCCCGCTTACAGTTCGCCCTGACGGGGAGCCTGCACTTCCTGTTCGTCGTGCTCACGCTCGGGCTGGCGCCGCTGGTGGCGATCATGAACACCCGGTGGGCGCGCACCGGCAGGCCGCTGTTCGAGCGGATGACCCGCTTCTGGGGGCAGATCTACGTCATCAACTACGCCCTGGGCATCGTCACCGGCCTGGTGATGGAGTTCCAGTTCGGCCTGTCGTGGAGCGGTCTGTCCCACTACGCGGGCGACGTGTTCGGGGCGCCGCTGGCCATGGAGACGCTGGTGGCGTTCTTCCTGGAGTCGACGTTCCTGGGGCTGTGGATCTTCGGCTGGGGGCGGCTGCCGAAGTGGGCGCACGTGGCCTGCATCTGGGCGGTCACCGCGACCGCGTACGCCAGCGCGTTCTTCATCATGGTGGCCAACTCGTTCCTGCAGAACCCGGCCGGCGCGGTGGACGCGGGCGACCGGCTGGCCCTGGTGGACGCCGGCGCGCTGTTCACCAACAAGACGCTGGTGTTCGCGCTGCCGCACGTGCTGGGCGCCGGGCTGTTCACCGGGGCGATGGTGCTCGTCGGGGCCAGCGCCTACCAGTTGCGGCGGCGTACTCACGAGCAGGAGTTCTTCACCAGGTCGATGAAGACGGGGATCGTGGCGGCGGCCGTCGGCATCACGCTGACCGTGGCGTACGGCTACGCCCAGTTCGGCGGGATCCAGGACGGCAAGTTCGACGACAACCCGGCCGCCGCGGTGCCGCTGGGGCTGATGATGGAGGGCGGCAACCTGCTGTCCATGGTGGTGCTGCTCTTCATGCTGCCGCTGATCAGGAAGCTGCCGCGCTGGCGGTGGGCGCATCCCCTGCTGATGGCGCTGACGCCGGTGCCGTTCGTGCTGGCCATCCTCGGCTGGCTGGCCAGGGAGCTGGGGCGGCAGCCGTGGATGATCTGGGAGAAGCTGACCGTGGCCGACGCCATGACGCCGGGGCTCACGACCGGCATGGTCACCGCCTCGCTCACCGGGTTCGTGGCCGTGCTGGGGCTGCTGGCCGTCGTCGACTACGTGCTCATCGCCCGGGTGGTCAGGCGCGGACCGCGCGACCTCGCCCTCGGCGCCACCGCCACCGAACAGCGCTCGCCCGCGCTGAGCCACTAGGAGTGCCCCGATGGAGCTGATCTGGTTCGCCGTCTTCGCCCTGCTGCTGGCCGGCTACTTCGCGCTGGAAGGCTTCGACCTCGGGGTCGGGCTGCTGCTGCCGGTCCTCGGCAGGAACCGCGACGACCGGGACCGCATGGTCGCCGCGATCGGGCCGTACGTGCTCGCGAACGAGGTGTGGCTGGTCGCCGTCGCCGGGACGCTGTTCGGCGTCTACCCGCTGCTGGAGGGCGAGTTGCTGCCCGCGATCTACCCGCTGGTGGTGGCCATGCTGCTGGCGTGGATCGTGCGGGACGCCGGGCTGTGGTTCCGGCGCAGGATCGGCGGTGCCCGGTGGCGGGCGTTCTGGGACCTGATGATCGTGCTGGGCTCGCTCTGGCTGTCGTTCGGCTGGGGGCTGGTGATCTACGCGGCGGCCACCGGGTTCGACGGGCCGCTCATGCACCCGCTGGGGCTGCTGCTCGGCGCGGCGGTGACCCTGCTGTTCGCCTGGCACGGCCGCGTGTTCCTGGGCTGGCGGCTGCCCGGGTTCGCCGGACCGGCGCGTACCGGCCGGGCCCTGCTGGCGTCGGGGGCGCTGGCCGCGACGCCGGCGCTCGCCCTGCTCGGCGGGGGGATGTCCTACATGCTGGAGCACAGCGCGCCGGCGGCCACGCTGAATGTGCTCAGTCTCATGGTCCTGCCGTTCGCACCCATCATGGTGGGCGCGCAAGTATGGATATGGCGCACTTTCCGTCCCGGCAAGGGCGCCGACCTGAACCCATCCTTCTTCTGAGGCGCCCGTGCACAAGGATCTACTCCGCCTGATCCGGGGAGAGCAGCCGGTCCTGCGTCATCTGGCCGTCACGTTCGCGGCCGCGATGGCGGCCGGGCTGCTCGTCCTCGTGCAGGCGGAGCTGCTGGCCGGGGTGCTGTCCGGCAGGTTCACCGCGGTCGCGCTGGCGGCCGTGGCCGGCGTGGTGGCGCTGCGGGCGCTGCTGGCCTGGACGCAGGGCGTCTTCGCCGGGCGCACCGCCACCGGCGTCAAGTCGGCGCTGCGGCACCGCCTGCTGGCCAGGTTCCGCGAGCTCGGCCCCGTCCGGCTGGCCGGTCACCGCTCCGGGGAGCTGGTCACGCTCACCGGGCGCGGCCTGGACGGGCTGGACGACTACCTGACCGGCTACCTGCCGTCGATCGCGGTGGCCGCGGTGGTGCCGCTGGCGGTGCTGGTCCGGTTGTTCGCCGCCGACCTGGCCAGCGCCGTCATCGTGCTGGTCACGCTGCCGCTGATCCCGATCTTCGGGGCGCTGGTGGGCATGACCACCAAAGCCGTCACCGAGCGGCAGTACCGGGCGCTGACCCGGCTCGGCGGCCACTTCCTGGACGTGGTGCGCGGCCTGCCCACGCTGCGCGCCTTCGGCCGGGCCCGCTACCAGGCGACGGTGATCCGGGAGGTGGCCGGCGCGCACCGCTCGGCCACCATGCGCACGCTCCGGGTCGCCTTCCTGTCGTCGCTGGTGCTGGAGCTGTGCGCGTCGCTGTCGCTGGCGCTGGTGGCGGTGCCGATCGGGCTGCGGCTGCTCGGCGGCACGCTGGACCTGTCCACGGCGCTGCTGGTGCTGCTGCTGGCGCCGGAGGCCTATCTGCCGCTGCGCGCGATGGGCACGCGCTTCCACGCCTCGATGGAGGGGGTGGCCGCCGCCGACGCCGCCTTCTCCGTCCTGGACCGCTCGGACGACCCCGCCGCGCCGGCCCCGGGACGCACCGCGGCCGTGTCCGGGCGGCCGCGGATCGAGCTGGAGAACGTCACCGTGCGCTATCCCGGCCGTGCCGACCCGGCGCTGGACGGTGTCACGCTCACCATCGAGCCCGGCGAGCGGGTGGCGCTGGTGGGTGAGAGCGGCAGCGGCAAGAGCACGCTGCTCAACCTGCTGCTCGGCTTCGTGCCGCCGTCGGAGGGCCGGGTGCTGGTCGACGGGGCCGACCTGCGGACGCTGGACCTGGAGACGTGGCGGGCCCGGCTGGCGTTCGTGCCGCAGCGCGCGCACCTGTTCACCACCTCGGTGGCGGACAACATCCGGCTCGGCGCGCCCGCCGCCTCCATGGACGAGGTGCGGCGGGCCGCCCGCGCCGCCTACGCCGACGAGTTCGTCGGGGAGCTGCCCGACGGCTACGAGACCCGGGTCGGCGAGCGGGGCGCCAACCTCTCGGCCGGCCAGCGCCAGCGCATCGCCCTGGCCCGCGCCTTCTGCCGCCCGTCGACCTCGGTTCTGCTGCTGGACGAGCCGACGGCCCGGCTGGACGGCCGCAGTGAGGCCGCCGTGGTGGCGGCGACCGCGGAGCTGAGCAAGGACCGCACCGCCGTCATCGTGGCCCACCGCCCGGCCATGATCGAGCTGGCCGACCGGGTCATCCGCGTCCACGAGGGCCGCGTCGTCGCGGACACCACCCGCACGGAACCCGCCCTCGCTCCCCCGGGTCCCGGCGCGGCCTCGCCTCAGCAGGAGAAGACCGGCGACGAGATTCCGACGAGCGGGCGGGTGGAGCGATGAAGGGGCAGATGCGGGCCCGGCTGGTGTACGCGGTGCTGGCCGGGGCCGCGGCCGATCTCGCGGGCCTCGGGCTGATCGCCGCGGCCGCCTGGCTGATCACGCGGGCGGCGGAGCAGCCGCCGCTGGCCGCGCTCAGCGTGGCGATCGTGGCCACCCGGGCGTTCGCCACCGGGCGCGGCGTGTTCCGCTACGCCGAGCGGCTGACCGGCCACGACGTGGCCCTGCGGGCGCAGGCCGGCACGCGGGAGCGGCTGTACGAGTCGCTGATCCCGCCGCAGCGGCCCCGGGTGGGCGGCGCCGACCTGCTCAGCCGCATGGTCGACGACACCGACGCGGTGCAGGACCTGCTCGTGCGCTGCCTGCTGCCCGCCGCGGCGGCCGCCATCGCGGGCCTCACCGCGGTGGTGATCGGCCTGACGATCCTGCCCGTCACCGGGTCCGTCCTGCTGGCCGGGCTGCTGCTGGCCGGGGCGCTGCTGCCGGCGGCCACCGCCGCCGCGGCGCGCCGCTGGTCGGCGCGGATGGCGCCGGCGCGGGCCGAGATGGCGGGCCGGGTCGCCGACCTGGTGCACGGCGCCGCCGAGCTGTCCGCGTACGGGGCCGGGGACCGGGCGTTGCGGGACGCCGGGGAGGCGGGCGACGCGCTGGGCCGGCTGGAGCGCCGCCAGGCCCGGGTGCACGCCACCGCCCTGGCCGGCGGCACGCTGGTGCAGGTGCTGACCGTGGTCGCGATCGTGCTGGTCGCGCAGGCGGGCGGCGTGGGGACGGTCGGCACGGCCGTGCTCGCGCTGACGGCGCTGGTGGCGTTCGAGCCGGTGCTGCCGCTGGCCGCCGCCGGCGAGCGGTACGCGGGCATCGCGGCGGCGCTGCGCCGCCTGCGCGAGGTCCGCTCCGCCTCCCCGGCCGTCACGGAGCCGGCCACGCCCGCCGCTCCCCCGTCGCCGCCGCTGACGGTCGAGGTCGAGGATCTCGTGGTACGGCACGCGCCCGGCGGCAGGCCGGCCGTGGACGGGGTGTCGCTCACGCTGGCCCCGGGCAGGCGGGTGGCGCTGGTGGGGCCGAGCGGCGCGGGGAAGAGCACGATCCTGGCGGCGCTCATGCGGCTCGTCGAGCCCGAGTCCGGAAATATCAGGATCAACGGTGTGGACATCGCCGACCTGGACTCCGACGACGTGCGGGCCATGATGACCGGCCTCACGCAGGACCCGTACCTCTTCCGTACCTCGCTCCGCGACAACCTGCGCCTGGCGGGCCCGGAGGCCGACGACGAGCGGCTCGCGCGGGCCGTGCGGGACGCGCGGCTGGAGCACTGGGTGGAGCGCACCGGCTGGGACGCCGAGCTGGGCGAGGACGGCAGCACCGTGTCCGGCGGCCAGCTCCAGCGGCTGGCGCTGGCCAGGGCGCTGCTGTACGACCCGCCCGTGCTGCTGCTGGACGAGCCGGCCGAGGCGCTGGACGAGGAGACGGCCGACGAGCTGATGGCCGACCTGCTCGACGTCACGCACGACCGGACCACGCTGCTCGTCACCCACCGCCTCAAGGGGCTGGAGCAGGTGGACGAGATCGTGGTGCTGGAGGACGGCCGCGTGATCCAGCGCGGCGCCCACGACGACCTGGTCTCCCGGCCCGGCTACTACCGGGATCTGTGGGAGTCGGAGGTGCTCACCCGGCGTTAGGGAACTCCGCGGGCCCGCCGCCCGTTGTACGGGCATGGCAAACTGGTTTACAGTACAAACCAGTTTGGTGTTCCGAGGAGTTTGCGATGACAGACGACGGCGAGCGGGCCTCCTCCCCCGAGGAGACGCTCCGGCTGATCGAGCGGCAGCGCGCCGCCGCAGTGAAGGCGCTGAACGGCGACCCGCTGCTGCTCTACACGCCGTGGGGCGTCGCCTGGCTGCTCGGTTTCGGGGCGTTCTTCCTGCACTACGGGCTGCACGGCGTGCCCTACGCGCCCATCACCTGGCAGCTCGCGCTGGGCATCCTCCTCGCCGCGCAGCTGGTGGCGGGCGCGTTCATGGCGACCGGGCTCGTCAGGTTGAGCTCCGCCATCCGCGGTGAGAGCTCGGCCAAGGGCATGATGTATGGCTACGCCTGGTTCGTCGGCATGGTGCTGATGACCGTGATCAACATCCGGTTCAGCTCCATGCTGCCCCCTGAGGAGAGGGGCCTGATGTGGTCGGGCGTGTCGCTGCTCGTGGTGGCCGTGCTCTACATGGCCTGCGGCGCCCTCTACACGCAGTGGCCGATGTTCTTCATGGGGGTGTGGGTCGCCGCCGTCAACGGCCTGGGCGTCATCCTGGGGCCGGGCTGGCACGCGCTGCTCACCGCGGTCCTCCTCGGCGGCGGCCAGATCGTCACCGGGATCCTGCTGCGGCGGCGCGCATGACCTCCGGCGACGCCGCGCCCGAGCTCGACCCGGTCATCCACGCCCAGGCCAGGCTGCGCGTGATGGTCACGCTCAGTGCCCTCGGCGAGGGCGACGAGATCGCCTTCCCCTCACTCAAGGACCTGCTCGGCATGACCGCGGGCAACCTTTCCGTCCATCTGACCAAGCTCGAAGAAGCGGGCTACGTGCGCATCACCAAGACCCACAGGGGCCGCACCCCCGTCACCTACGTCTCGATGACCACGCGGGGGCGGCTCGCGCTCGAGGACTACACCAAGGCCATCCGTTCCCTACTGGACTCCGCAGGAGGAAATCCATGACAGTCCTCGCCAGAACGGTCGAGGCCACCCGGCGCTACGGCGACGTGGTCGCGCTCGACCGGGTCTCCGTCGAGATCCGGGCCGGCGAGCTGGTGGGCCTGCTGGGCCCCAACGGCGCGGGCAAGTCCACGCTGATGAACCTGTTCGTGGGGCTGCGCCGGCCCACTTCCGGCACGGTCGAGCTGCTCGGCGGCTCGCCGTCCGACCCGGCTGTGCGGCGCGGCATCGGCGTCACCCCGCAGGAGACCGGGCTGCCCGAGGTGCTGCGGGTGGGCGAGGTCGTGGACTTCGTCTCCTCCCACTTCCCGAAGCCGGTGGCCAAGGCCGAGCTGCTGGACAGGTTCGGCCTGGGCGAGCTGGTCAAGCGGCAGATCGGCGGCCTGTCCGGCGGCCAGAAGCGGCGGCTGGCCGTGGCGCTGGCGTTCGCCGGCGACCCGAGACTGGTGTTCCTGGACGAGCCGACCACCGGGCTGGACGTCGAGGCCAGGCGTACGCTGTGGGACGGCATCAGGGCCTTCCACGAGGGCGGCGGCACCATCCTGCTGACCAGCCACTACCTGGAGGAGATCGAGGCGCTGGCGGAGCGGGTGGTGGTCGTCGGCCACGGCCGCGTGCTCGCCGACGACACCGTGGCGGCCGTGCGTGACGTGGTCGGCGCGCGGCGGGTCTCGTTCGACGCGGGCGAGCTGCCGGAGCTGCCCGGCGTGGCCGGCGTCCAGCGCGAGGGCGGCCGGGTCCACCTGGTGACCCCCGACCCCGACCGGCTCGTGGTCGAGCTGGTGCGCAGCGGCACGCCGTTCTCGGGCCTGGAGATCAGGCCCACCTCCCTGGAGGAGGCCTTCCTGACCATCACCGCCGCGAAGGAGCACGCCCATGCCTAGCCTCGTCCTGGCCCACACCCGCTATCAGGTCATCGAGCAGATCCGGGTGCCGATCGGCCTGCTGGCCAGCGGGCTGTTCCCGGCCATCGCGATGCTGGCGTTCGCGGTGCCGTTCGTCGGCGACGACCCGGTGGCCTCGACCCTGTCGATGGGCTCGATGATGCTGGTGGGCGCCATGTCGGCGGCGCTGATGGGGCTGTCGATCTCGGTGGCGATGGACCGCGAGCAGCCGTTCAACCCCTACCTGCGCACGCTCCCCGCGGGGCCGTTCCCGCACTTCGCCGGGCGGATCCTCACCACGACGGCGCTCATGGTGGTCTCGACGTTCCCCGTCATCCTGGTGGCGGGGCTGTTCACCGAGGCCGACCTCGCCCCGGCGCGGCTGGCCGCGATCGTGGGCGCGGCGCTGGCCGGGTCGCTGCCGTTCATGCTCATCGGGCTGTTCCTCGGGCTGGTGCTGCCGTCGAAGGCGGCGATCGCGGTGTCGCAGATCCTGTTCTTCCCGTTCGCGATCGTGGGCGGGCTGATGCTGCCGCCGCAGGTCATGCCCGAGTTCCTGACCGCGATCTCCCCGTACGTGCCGAGCCGGGGCGGCGGCGAGCTGGTCTGGTGGGCCGGCACCGGAGCCGCCCCGGACACTCTCGCGCTGGTGGTGCTGGCCGGGTGGACCGTGGTGGCCGGGGCCGCCGCCGCGTGGGCCTACCGGCGTGACGAGGGCCGCCGGTTCACCTGATCGGCCGGGATTTCCCGGTGAACGGAAGGGGGTGTGCCGCCGAGTCCGCAGCGATCTCGACGGCACACCCGTCCGTGTGGGGGTCCTGTTATTGCATTTCAGCGAGGGTGGCGGTGACGGTCTTCTCCGCGCCGTCCCTCATATATGTGATCTGAACCTGTTGGCCCGGTTTGAAACCTCTGATCTGCCCGACGACGTCATCTCCGCCGTCGACGGCCTTGCCGTCGATCTTGGTGATGAGGTCGGCCGACTGCAGTCCGGCCTTCTCCGCGGGGCTTCCCGCGGTGATCTGCCGGACCAGCGCGCCGGGCACGTCGCCGGTGGCGTCGGTGACGCTCACGCCCAGGAACGCGTGGGTCACCTTGCCGGTGCTGATCAGCTGGTCGGACACGTGCTTGGCGGTGTTGATCGGGATCGCGAAGCCGAGGCCGATGCTGCCGTTGCTGCCCGCGGTGGCGATCGCCGTGTTGATGCCCACGACCTCCCCCGCGGCGTTGACCAGCGCGCCGCCCGAGTTGCCCGGGTTGATCGCGGCGTCGGTCTGGATGGCGCCGCCGATCGTGGAGACCGCGCCGCCGCCTCCGCGCTGCTGTTGCGGCCAGCCGGGCGGGGCCTGCTCCTGCTCGCCGCCGACGGTGAGCGTGCGGTCGAGCGCGCTGACGATGCCGAGGGTGACCGACCCGTCGAGGCCGAGCGGGCTGCCGAGGGCGAGCACGGAGTCGCCCACCTTGAGCTTGCCGCTGTCGCCGAGGGTGGCCGGGGACAGCCCCGACACGTCCTCGGCCCTGATCACGGCCAGGTCGGTGGCCGGGTCGGTGCCGACGACGGTGGCGGCGGCGGTCCTGCCGTCGCTGAACTTCACGCTCATCCGGCCGCCGCCCTGGCCGGCGCCCTCCACCACGTGGTTGTTGGTGAGGATCAGCCCATCGGCGGTGAGGACCACTCCGGAGCCCTCGCCCGTCGAGCCCTGGATCATCACGACCGAGGGCTGCACCTTCTCCGCGACCTGCGCCACGCTGAGCGAGTTGGATGCCTGGCTGAACGTGGGGCTCGGGGCGCTGACGGTCGTCACGACGGGATCCTGGAACGCGGTGGCGACGGTGGCGCCCACTACGCCGCCGCCGACGGCCACGGCCGCCAGGGCCAGCCCGGCGATCGCCTTCCGCCCGGCCGTGAAGCCGGGCTTCTTCGGCGGAGGCGGAGGCGGTGGCACCGGCTGACCCATGATCATGGTGTCCCGCCGGGGGAAGCCCCCGGCGGAGGGCGGCGTGTCGCCGAACTGGCTCCAGCCGCCGGCGCCCTGCTCGCGAGGCTCGTTCGCGTTCATCGTCATCTCCCTCGAGTTCCTCTTACCCAAGGGTGCCGCAGCAGGCGTAAGTCCTGGTTAAGCCGATGATCGACGGCGGCTGAACTCGTAAACGACGACTTTATCCTCCCTGCTCGAAGCCCGTTGCCCGGCGCGGAAAAATCACTTCCAGTACTCGTCCTTGAGCAGCCGCTTGTAGAGCTTGCCCGTGGGATGCCGGGGCAGCTCCGCCCTGAAGTCGACCGACTTGGGACACTTGTAGTGAGCCAGCTGCGAACGGCAGTACTCGATCAGCTCCTTCTCCAGCTCCGGCCCCGCCTCGTCCATCGACACCGGCTGCACCACGGCCTTGACCTGCTCGCCCATCTCCTCGTCCGGGACGCCCAGCACGGCCACGTCGGCGACCTTGGGGTGCACGCACAGGACGTTCTCGGCCTCCTGCGGGTAGATGTTCACCCCGCCGGAGATGATCATGTACGAGCGGCGGTCGGTGAGATAGAGGAAGCCCTCCTCGTCCAGGTAGCCGATGTCGCCGAGGGTGGTCCAGCCGCGGCCCCGGGGGTCCTGCACCGAGCGGGTCTTGTCCGGGTCGCCGTGGTACTCGAAGGCGGCGGCGCTCTCGAAGTAGATCGTGCCGTGCTCGCCCGGCGGCAGCTCCTCGCCCTCCTCGTCGCAGATGTGCACCGGGCCCAGCAGGGAACGGCCGACCGTGCCCTTGTGCTCCAGCCAGTCCTTCGATCCGACGTACAGGAAGCCGTTGCCCTCGGTGCCCGCGTAGTACTCGTGGATGATCGGGCCCCACCACTCGATCATCTTCTCCTTGACCGGGATCGGGCAGGGCGCGGCCGCGTGGATGGCGGCCTCCAGCGACGACAGGTCGTATCTCGCCCGGGTTTCCTCCGGCAGCTTGAGCATCTTGATGAACATGGTCGGCACCAGCTGCGAGTGCGTCACCCGGTACTTCTCGACCAGCCGCAGGTACTCCTCGGGGTCGAAGCGCTCCATGACCACGAGGGTGGCGCCGATGCGCTGGAACGTCATGCAGTAACGCAGCGGGGCCGCGTGGTAGAGCGGGGCGGGCGACAGGTAGACGCTGTCGGCCGACGGCGCGAACAGGAACTGGATGAGGCCGAACAGGGCGCCCGGCTCGGTCAGCGGCTCCAGCGCCAGGGCGGGCTTGACGCCCTTGGGCCTGCCGGTGGTGCCGGAGGAGTAGAGCATGTCGGTGCCCTGCACCTCGTCGTCGATCGGGGTGACCGGATGGGCCGCGACGGCTTCCTCGTACGACTGGAAGCCCTCGGCGGTGCCGTCGAGCATCAGCCGCAGCTCCACGCCCGGCGTGTCGGCGGTGATGGAGGTGGCGACCTCGGCGAGGGCGGCGCTGGAGACGAACACCCGGGCGCCGCAGTTGTCGACGATGTAGGCCAGCTCGTCGCGTTGCAGCCGCGAGCTGATCGCCGTGTAGTAGAGGCCGGACCGGTGCGCGGCCCAGGCGATGGCCAGGAAGAGCGGATGGTTGGGCAACATGAAGGCGATGTGGTCGCCCGGCCGCAGGCCCGCGGCGCGGAACAGGTGGGCCAGCCGGTTCGACTCCTCGTCGAGCTGGCGATAGGTGACGACCTGACCGGAGCCCGCCATGATCACAGCGGGCTTGTCGGGGGTGACGGCTGCGATGGCTCCCGGGTACATGACCGAACAGTATTCTGTTCTCGCCGGGAAAAGCCAGCCTCCGCACAGGGCGAAGCCGCGACCTCGCCTTCGAGGCCGCGGCTCGCTGTCATGGATCAGACGGCGTGGTAGACGTCCTGCCAGCCGGAGTGCCAGCCCTTCGGGCCCCAGTGGTCGCCGCGGCTCACGTTCACGTAGATGTGAGCGACGTCCTTACCGGAGAACGAGAAGTGCTTCGGGTGCTTGTGGCAGTTCTTGAACCGCTCGAAGGAGGTGTCGCCGTCGTTGGTGACGACCTTGAAGGTCTCCCACGCGCACTTGTTCTTGCCCCACCACTTGTCGTTGTGGAGCTTGCTGTGGACGTCGAAGGTGTCGACGTGCTTCCACACCCACACGCGCTTCTTGTCCTTCTTCTTCACCCACCAGCACTTCTTTTCCCCGTCGTGCCACTTGCAGACCTTCTTGGGGGTCCAGACGGTCTTCCAGTACCAGTGCTTGTAGGTCTTCTTCTCCACCTTCACATGACCCTCGGCCTTGGCGTTGTGGTCACTGGAGTGGTACGGGCCCCAGCTGTCGTAGGAGGCGGAGGCACTGGTCGTCGTCGTCGCGCTCGCCGCGGCGGGGGCGGCGACGGCCACCATGGAGGCGGCCGCGACGCCGATCAGGATTCGAGTTGCGAATCGCACTTGAGGGCTCCTCGGGAAGAGGTCGGTTCTGCTGTCGGGTCATTGATAAGCGGAACCGATTGCCCCCGGCTTGCAAGCCGCTTTAACGTCGCCTTATCCGGCGGCGGTCACCGAACCCGCGTACTTCTGCGCGATGAAGTCCTTCACCTTCTGGTCCTGGAGCAGTTTGCCCAGCGTGACGATGTCCGGGTCCCGCTCCTGCCCGGCGGCGACGACCAGGCCGTTCACGTACGGGTTGTCCTCGCCCTTCTCCAGGGTCAGGGCGTCGGACGCGGGCTTGAGTCCGGCCTCCATGGCGTAGTTGCCGTTGATCACGGCCGCGTCCACGTCGTCCAGGGAGCGCGGCAGCTGCGCGGCCTCCAGCGGCTCGAACTTCAGGTTCTTCGGGTTGCCGGTGACATCGCGCTCGGTGGCGGCGGTGCCCGCGCCCTCCTTGAGCGTCACCACGCCGTTGTCGGCGAGCAGCTTGAGCGCGCGGCCCAGGTTGGTGGCGTCGTTCGGCACGGCCACGGTGGCGCCGTCAGCCAGGCCGCCGAGCTCGGTCACCTTCTTGGAGTACAGGCCGAGCGGCTCCAGGTGGACCGGCGTGACGAAGGCCAGGTCGGTGCCCTTGGAGGCGTTGAAGTCGTCCAGGTACGGCTTGTGCTGGAAGAAGTTGGCGTCCAGCTTGCCCTCGCTGAGCTGGACGTTCGGCTGCACGTAGTCGGTGAACTCGACGATCTCCAGGTCCAGGCCGGCGGCCTCGGCGAGGTTCTCGTCGATGTAGGCGAGGATCTCGCCGTGCGGCACCGGGCTGGCGCCGATCTTGAGCGCGCCGTCCGGCTCGCTGGTCGCGGACTGCGACGCACCGCATGCGGCGAGCGACAGAGCCAGCGCAGCAGCACCCACTATTCGACCAAATTTCATGATCTTTCCTTTACTTGTGCGATAGACGCCGGGCGGCGTAGTCGCCCAGGCTCTGCATGAGTTGCACGATCACGACCAGCAGCACGACGGTCGCCACCATCACGCCGGTCTCGAACCGCTGGTAGCCGTACCGGATGGCCAGGTCGCCCAGCCCGCCTCCGCCGATGGTCCCGGCCATGGCCGTGTAGCCGATGAGCGCGACCACCGTCACCGTGATCCCGGCGACGATCCCGGGCAGCGCCTCGGGCAGCAGCACCTTGGCCACGACGGTGGCGCGGCCCGCCCCCATCGCCTGCGCGGCCTGGATCACGTCCCGGTCCACCTCGCGCAGCGAGGTCTCCACCAGCCGGGCGAAGAACGGCACGGCGCCGACGGTGAGCGGCACCACCACGGCGGCGGTCCCGATGGTGGTGCCGACGACCAGCCGGGTGAACGGGATGATGGCGATCATCAGCACGATGAACGGCAGCGACCGGCCCACGTTCACGACCATCCCGAGCACGGACTTAAGAGCGGGCAGCGGCCGCAGCCCGCCGCGGTCGAACACCACCAGCGCCACGCCCAGCGGCAGCCCGAGCAGCACGGTCAGCAGCGCCGACCAGCCGACCATGATCGCGGTCTCGACGGTGGCCTCCACCAGCAGGGGCGCCATCTCTTCCCAGGTCATGACACCTCCACCAGCAGCCCGCTCTCGCGGAGATAGTCGAGCGCGGCCGGAGCCTCGTCACCGGTGAGCGCGACCCGCAGCCGGCCAGCCGAGCCGCCGGCGATCTCCTCGATCGCGCCGCCCAGGATGCTCACGTCCACGTCGAACTTGCGCACCACCTCCGACACCAGCGGCCGCTGCGGGTCGCCGGTGAAGGTGAGCGTCACCGAGCCCGCGGGCGCGGGACCGGGCAGCGGGAAGATCTCCCGGGTGAGGCGCGAGCCGGGGGTCCTGATGAGGTCGGCGACGGCGCCCGACTCCTCGACGCGCCCGCCGGACATGATGGCGGCCGAGTCGCAGACGCTCTTGATGACGTCCATCTCGTGCGTGATGAGCAGGATCGTCAGGCCCAGCTCCGTGTTGAGCCGCTTCAGCAGGTCCAGGATCGACTGGGTGGTGGCAGGGTCGAGCGCGGAGGTGGCCTCGTCCGACAGCAGCACGGCCGGCTTGCCGGCGAGCGCCCTGGCGATGCCGACGCGCTGCTTCTGCCCGCCGGAGAGCTGGTGCGGGTGGTCGCGCTCGCGCCCGTCCAGCCCCACCAGCTCCAGCAGCTCGGCGACGCGGCGGTGGCGCTCCGCCCTGGGCACGCCCATGACCTCCAGCGGGAAGGCCACGTTGCCCGCCACGGTCCGCGAGGAGAGCAGCGCGAAATGCTGGTGGATCATGCCGATGCGGCGGCGGGCGCGGTTGAGGTCACGGCCGCCGAGCCCGGTGAGCTCCTGGCCGGCCACCCTGACCGTGCCGGAGTCGGGCCGTTCCAGCAGGTTGACGCAGCGCAGCAGCGTGCTCTTGCCGGCGCCGCTGCGCCCCACCACGCCGTAGACCTCGCCTTCGCGCACGCTCAGGTCCACGCCGTCCAGCGCGACGGTGCGGCCGTACGCCTTGCGCAGGCCGGAAACCTCGATCACGACACTTCCCCATGGCTGAAAGGCGGCCCATGGCCGCGGAGCTGGAAACGATCCCGTACGAGAGCCGGTCGCTCTATCGCGAACCCGGATGGAACGGCAGATGGCTCAGCCGGCGCAGCACGTAACAGGGCATGATCACGGGAAGACCTTCGAGGGAGGGCGGGCGGTTATCGGGCCTGGCGGGCGGTCATCCGCCCCATGCGCAGGCGACGACACCGGCCGGATCGGCGATGCGCGTGTCCCTCGGTCATGCTCATGCCAACGACGCCCCGCGGCGCGGCTATTCCTGACTCACGGGGTGACGTCGCTCACTCGGTAGGGGTCGCGGAGCGGCTCGGCCCGCCGGGCGAAGTCGGCCTTGATCGCGCGCATGCGCGGGCCCGGCTCGTAGAAGCGTCCCTTGGTCTCCCCGTACGGCTGGAGCCAGCCCTTAGCGGCCAGCTCCCGCAGGTCGCGGGCGGCCTGACCCTGGCTGAGCCCTTCGTCGGCCTGGTAGCGGCTCCTGCGCAGCCTGCGGTTGACGAACACCTCGTAGAGCGCGGACACGGAGCGGGTGTTGAGCCCGTCGGCGTCGACCCGCTCTTCGAGCAGCATCCAGATCTCCCCTGCCTGGGTGAGCCGCTGACGGACGCGCTGGGCCTGCATGTGGTGGGCACGCAGGCAGAACCGCACCCAGGAGTGGGTGTCGCCGTGCGGCCCCCACGCCCCGTGCTGCACTTCCCGGAGCGCGCGGTAGTAGTCGGTCGTGTTCTCGCCCGTGCCGAGCCATTCCTCGATCGAGGAGAATTCGGGCGTGAGAATCTGGTCGCGCCCCAGCACCAGGGTTTGCAGGGCCCGTGACATCCTGCCGTTCCCATCACGCCAGGGGTGGATCGCCACCAGGTTGAAGTGCGACATGGCAGCCCGGACATAGCTCGGCGCGTCGAGATCTCCGGAGTTGAGCCAGTCGACGAGCTCGTCGAGCAGGCCGGGCACCTCCTCGACGTCCGGCCCCTCGTAGACCACCTCGCCCGTCGCGGCACTGCGGACGTAGATGCCGCCCGGGCGCACCACCCCCGGGGTCTTGTCACGGTGGTGGCCGATCATCATGAAATTGAGCGCGTTGAGCAGGCCGATGTCGTAGCGGAACACCGGGGCCCTCGACAGGAGCTGGATATAGGTGAGCGCCTGCTGGTAGCCCGCGATCTCGCGCGCCACCTGACCTGACGCCTCCAGCGGGTCTTCACCGGACATGATCGACTCGATGTCCTCGACGCTGGCGTGGTAGCCCTCGATCGAGTTGGAGCCCTGGATCGCCCGCGCCCGCAGCTGGCGGCGCAACTGGCCGTCCCAGCGGTGGGTCTCGGCCAGCCGGTATTTGAGATCGCGGCGCATGTCCTCGATCTCCACCAGCACGGCCTTGTCGGCCGGCTCCAGCTCGGGCGTCCCGTACAGCATGGAACCATGGAAGCATGACCGAATCATTCGGTCAAATGAGCGGATGATTCGGTCATTTGGGAGATCTGCCGATCGAGGATGCGTATCGCGCGATCCGCCGTGAGGTGTCCGAGCAGCAGGTCAGAGGCCAGCCCGTCGGTCAGCGCCAGGAGGGTGTCCGCGGCCGTCGCGGGATCGGCGGTGAGCCCTTCCAGGCGCTCGGCCACCGCCGCGGACAGCAGGGCGCGGCCCTCCCGGTAGCGGGCGGCCATGGTGTCGTCGTTGAGCGCGCGGAAGAAGACCGCCACCCCGACCAGCGTCGCCGTCCGGGCCTCGGCGTCCAGCGGCAGCATCGCCAGGAGCAGGGCGCGCACCAGGTCGCGGGGCGTGGCGGACTCCATCCCCGCCAGGCTCCGCCCGAGGCGTTCTCTCAGCTGATCGCGCAGGCGGGCGGTCGCGTACAGGAGCATCTCGTCCTTGCTCGCGAAGTAGTGCTGGACCAGCCCGATGGACATGCCCGCCGCCGCGGCCACCTCGCGCATGCTGACCGCCTCCAGGCCGCGCGAGGCGGCGATGCCCCACAGCGCCTCGGTGATCTGCTCGCGCCGCTGCTCGTGGTCGACCTTCTTCGGCATCCGCCCGCCTTCCCGATTTTCGCCATATGATCGTACGACAAAGGATGCAATATGATTGTATGGCAAAGGAGGGTGAGATGCCGAAGATCGGCCGCTTCGCCACGCCCGCCGCGCGGGCGGCGTACGAGAAGGTCTATGACGTGACGCTGGCCGCGCTGCCGTCACCGGCCGGGACGCATGACGTGGCGACGCCGTTCGGGCGGGTGCGCGCGTACCGGTTCGGCGAGGGCGGCGGCACGCCGCTGGTGCTGCTGCACGGCAAGTCGGCGACCGGCGTCATGTGGCTGCCGAACCTCCCCGGGCTGGCCGCGGCCCGCCCCGTGTACGTGCTCGACCTGCTCGGCGAGGGCGGCCGCAGCGAGCAGACCGCGCCGATCAAGGACGCCGGCGACCAGGCCGCCTGGCTGTCGGCCGCGCTCGACGGGCTCGGGATCGGCGCCGCCCACCTGGTCGGCATGTCCATCGGCGGCTGGCTGGCGTGCAATCAGGCCGTGCGGGATCCGCGCCTCGTGGCCTCGATCAGCCTGATCGACCCGGCCGGCACGCTGGCCCCGATACCGGCCGGGCTGATTCTGCGGACGATCCCGGTCATGCTGCCGTTCGTCTCGCGCTGGGCGCGGCCGCGCTTTCTCAGGTGGATCGACGGCACCGGCGGCGAGATCGCGCCGGACGACCCCGTGGCCCGGCTCATCTCCGCGACGATGGCGCACTACAGGCCCGCGCTCCCGCCTCCCGCGCGCTTCACCGACGAGCAGCTGCGCTCGATCACGGTGCCCGCGCTGGTGCTGGTGGCCGGGCGAAGCGTCATCCACGACCCGGCCCTGGCGGTGCGGCGGGCGCGTGACCTCATCCCCGGCGTGCGCGCCGAGCTGTGGCCGGAGGCGACGCACTCGATCTCCGGCCACTTCGCGGCCGAGGTGAACGAGAGCGTGCTGGAGTTCACCGCCTCCCTGCCTTGAGACCTCCCATACGGAAGACGCCCCGCCTGAGCGGGGCGTCCTCGTACGGGATCAGGCGGCGACGCTGCCGGCCACCTGAGCCGGGACGAGCGCGATGTCCAGGACCTCGCGCACGTCGCTGACCGCGTGGATGGTCAGCTCGTCGCGGACCTCCTGGGGCACGTCGTCCAGGTCCGGCTCGTTGCGCGCCGGGATGAGCACCGTGGAGATGCCCGCCCGGTGCGCCGCCAGCAGCTTCTGCTTGACGCCGCCGATCGGCAGCACCCGGCCGGTGAGCGAGATCTCGCCGGTCATCGCCACGTCCCCGCGGACCTGCCGGCCCGACAGCAGCGAGGCCAGCGCGGTCGTCAGCGTCACGCCCGCCGACGGGCCGTCCTTGGGCACGGCGCCCGCCGGGAAGTGGACGTGCACCGAGCGGTCCTTCAGCGCGGTGACCGGCAGCTCCAGCTCCGCGCCGTGGGAGCGCAGGTAGGACATCGCGATCCTGGCCGACTCCTTCATCACGTCGCCGAGCTGGCCGGTCAGGGTCAGGCCGGTCTCGCCGGTCTCCGGGTCGGCCAGCGACGCCTCCACGTAGAGCACGTCGCCGCCGGCGCCGGTGACCGCCAGGCCGGTGGCCACGCCCGGCACCGAGGTGCGCTGGGCGTTCTCCGGCAGCGACGACTCCGGCACGAACCTGGGCCTGCCCAGGTAGGCGGTCAGGCCGTCGGCGCCGACCGTGACCGGGAGCTCGTCGCCGGCCGCGACCTTGCGCAGGATGCGGGCGACCGACCGCTCCAGGGAGCGGACGCCGGCCTCGCGGGTGTACTCGGTGGCCAGCCTGCGCAGCGCCTCGTCCTCGACGGTGACCTCCTCGGCCGTCAGACCGGCCAGCCCGAGCTGGCGGGGCACCAGGTGGTCGCGGGCGATGGCGACCTTCTCGTCCTCGGTGTAGCCGTCGAGCGTGACGACCTCCATCCGGTCGAGCAGCGGGCCGGGGATCGCCTCCAGGACGTTGGCCGTGGCCAGGAAGAGCACGTCGCTCAGGTCGAGCTCGACCTCCAGGTAGTGGTCGCGGAACGTGTGGTTCTGCGCCGGGTCGAGCACCTCCAGCAGCGCGGCCGTCGGGTCGCCCCGGTAGTCGGCGCCGACCTTGTCGACCTCGTCGAGCAGCACGACCGGGTTCATCGAGCCGGCCTCGCGGACGGCGCGGACGATGCGGCCGGGCAGCGCGCCCACGTAGGTGCGCCGGTGGCCGCGGATCTCCGCCTCGTCGCGGACGCCGCCGAGCGCGACCCGGACGAACTTGCGGCCCATGGCGCGGGCGACCGACTCGCCGAGCGAGGTCTTGCCGACGCCGGGAGGGCCGGCCAGGGCGAGCACGGCGCCGCTGCGCCGGCCGCCCACCACGCCGAGCCCCTTCTCCTGGCGGCGCTTGCGCACGGCCAGGTGCTCGATGATGCGGTCCTTCACATCGGACAGGCCCGTGTGGTCGGCGTCCAGCACCTCGCGGGCGCCGACGATGTCGTAGTTGTCCTCGGTACGCACGTTCCACGGCAGGTCGAGGACCGTGTCGAGCCAGGTGCGGATCCAGCCGGTCTCCGGGGACTGCTCGGAGGTCCGCTCCAGCTTGTCGACCTCCTTGAGTGCGGCCTCGCGCACCTTCCCGGGCAGGTCGGCCGCCTCGACGCGGGCGCGGTAGTCCTCCTCCTCGGTCTCGGCCGAGTCGCCGTTGAGCTCCTTCAGCTCCTTGCGGATGGCGGCGAGCTGCTGGCGCAGCAGGAACTCGCGCTGCTGCTTCTCCATGCCCTCCTGGACGTCCTTGCGGATCGTCTCGGCCACGTCCAGCTCGGCCAGGTGCTCGCGGGACCATTCGACCAGCTTGGCCAGCCGGTCGGCGGGGTCGCCGGCCTCCAGCAGCTCCACCTTCTGGGCGGTGGACAGCCACGGGGTGTAGCCGGAGCTGTCGGCCAGCACCGAGGGGTCGTCGATCTGGTTGACCTGGTCGACCACCTGCCAGGCGCCGCGCTTCTGCAGGATGGTGGTGGCCAGGGCCTTGTACTCCTTGGCCAGCTCGTGGGCGCGCTCACCGGCGGGGACCGCGTCCACGGTCACGGCCTCCACCCACAGCGCCGCGCCGGGGCCGGTCGTGCCGGCGCCCATGCGCACCCGGTCGACGCCGCGGACCACGGCGGCGGGCTCGCCGCCGGGCAGCCGCCCGACCTGCTCGACGACGGCGCGCACGCCGACGGCGCCGTAGCGGCCGTCGATGCGGGGAACGAGGAGCACCTGTGGCTTGTTGCCATCGGATGCCTGGGCCGCGTCGATCGCGGCGCGCACCTCGGAGTCGGACAGGTCCAGGGGAACCACCATGCCCGGCAGCACGACGGCGTCGTCCAGCGGCAGAACCGGCAGGATCAAGCTCTCACTCATGCGAACTCCAAAGGGTTGAGTTATACCGACTCAATTCATCGGAGCCTCGTAATGTTCCCTTGCTTGCCGATGTTCGCTCAGAGCGAGCGTAATCATGTAAGTGATACCTAAGGGTGAGAACGGATCAGACCTGGGTGCGACGCGCGGCGCGCACCCGGCTCGTAGTCTTCAACCGTGTTCTCGGCCGTGCTGCGCCCCATCCCTCTCGTGCTCTACAAGGGCGAGGCCGACCCGCCCACGCCCCGGTCCCGCCGGCTGGCCATGCCGGTGCCGCGCTGGCTCGGGCTGCTGCCGTTCCGCACGCTCGACCTGGTGCGGACGGCCGACGCGCTGCTGGCCCTCATCCTGTTCCTGACCACCTACGACCGGGTCCTCCAGCATGACGAACGCCTGGCCGTCGCCTATCTGGCCGCGCTGGGGGTCGCGGTGCCGCTCGTGCTGCGCGACCGGAGGCCGCTGGCGGCCTGGCGCGCCTCGCTGGCCCTGCTGCCCGCCGGGCTCTGGGTCTCCTTCGAGCTGGGCATCGACTACGAGGACAACCCCTACACCCCGGAGATGGTGCTCTCCTACCTGCTCGTGGCCTACTCGGTGGCGGTGCGCTGCGATCGGCGGATCACCGGCGCTGCCTGGGTGATCAGCGTGCTGGTGATGTGGATCGCCTTCCCCAACGGCATGCCGCTCGGGTCGGTCATCGTGGGCGCCGTCATGCTCCTCGGCTACAACGTTCGGGTGCGGCGCAGCGCCACCGAGCGGCTCGCCCTGGAGGAGCGGCGCAGCCAGGAGGCCATGGGCGCGCAGGCCGTGCTGGAGGAGCGCGCCCGCATCGCCCGCGAGCTGCACGACGTGGTGGCCCACCACATGTCGGTGATCGCGATCCAGGCCGAGGCGGTGCCGCTCAAGGCGGCGGGCGACCCGGCCCAGCTGGAGGCGGGGCTGGCCGGCATCCGCGCGCTGTCGCTGGAGGCGATCGCCCAGCTCCGGCAGGTGCTCGGCGTGCTGCGCGACGAGGAGGGCCGCACCGACACCGCCCCGCAGCCCGGCCTGGAGCAGGTGGACGACCTGGTGGCCAACGCGCGGGCGGCCGGGCTGTCCGTGCTGGTCAGGCGGCCCGAGTCGCTGGAGAGGGTGCCACAGGCGGTGGGCATGTCCGCCTACCGGATCGTGCAGGAGTCGCTGAGCAACGCGATGCGCCACGCCCCCGGCGCGACCGTCGTGCTCGACATCGGCCGCGACGACCACGGCGTGCGCCTGCACATCACCAACGGCCCCGGCTCCTCCCCCGCCCACTCGCCGGGCGCCGGTCACGGGCTCGTCGGCATGCGTGAGCGGGCGGCGCTGCTCGGCGGCACACTGGAGGCGGGGCCGGTCCCGGTGGGAGGCTTCCAGGTGACCGCGGTGCTGCCGACCGGACGGGGTTCAGGGTGATACGGGTTCTGATCGCCGACGACCAGGGCATGGTGCGCACGGGCTTCACCGTGTTCCTGAGCTCCCAGCCCGACATCGTGGTCGTGGGCGAGGCGGGCGACGGGCGGGAGGCGATCGAGCGGGCCGCCGAGCTGGCGCCCGACGTGGTGCTGATGGACGTGCGGATGCCGGTGATGGACGGGCTGGAGGCCACCCGGCGGCTGTGCTCGCCCGGCTCGCGGTCCAAGGTGCTCATCCTGACCACGTTCGACCTCGACGACTACGTCTACGAGGCGCTGCGGGCCGGCGCCAGCGGGTTCCTGCTGAAGGACGCCTCGGCCGCCCAGCTCGCCGAGGCCGTCCGGGTGGTGGCGGCCGGCGACGCGCTCATCTCACCGGGCGTGACAAGGCGGCTCATCCACGAGTTCGCCCGGCTGGGGCCGCGGCCCGCGCCCTCGGCCGTCCGGCTGAGCCTGCTGACCGAGCGCGAGAGCGAGGTGCTCACGCTGGTCGCGCAGGCGCTGTCCAACCAGGAGATCGCGCGGAAGCTGGTGCTGGCCGAGCAGACGGTCAAGACGCACGTCGGGCGGGTGCTGATGAAGCTGGGGCTCCGCGACCGCGCTCAGGCGATCGTGTACGCCTACGAGACCGGGCTGGTGCGGCCGGGCGAGTGACGGGCCGGGGTTCCGGTCGTACAGTCGGCTGGTGGACCTGGTCAAGCTGTTCCATGACGTGGTGGAGACGGTGCCCGCGTACCGGGCGTTCCTGGCGGAGCACGACATCGACCCCGCCCAGATCCGGACATTTCAGGATTTTGTGGGCTTGCCGATGACAAGCAAGGACACGTACACGCGACGCCACCCGCTCCCTGACCTGTGCCGTCATGGGGTGATCGGTGACATCGTCGCGGTGTCGTCCGGGTCGACGGGTGAGCCCGCGTTCTGGCCGCGCACCGCCGCCGACGAGAAGGCCGTCGCGGCCCGCTTCGAGGAGGTGTTCCGCGACTCCTTCGCCGCCCACGAGCGGCGCACGCTGGCGGTGGTCTGCTTCACGCTCGGCACCTGGGTGGGCGGGCTGTTCACGCTCGCCTGCTGCCGCCGGCTGGCCGAGCTCGGCTACCCGGTGACGGTGGTGGCGCCGGGCGGCGACAAGCGGGAGATCCTGCGGGTGGTGCCCGAGCTGGCGCCGCACTTCGACCAGGTGGTGCTGCTCGGCTACCCGCCCTTCCTCAAGGACGTGATCGACGCCGGGCTGCCCTGGTCCCGCTGGCAGGTCAAGCTGGTCACCGCCGGCGAGGTCTTCAGCGAGGAGTGGCGCACGCTGGTGGCCTCCCGCGCCGGCATCGCCGATCCGGTGCGCGGGATCGCCTCCCTGTACGGGACGGCCGACGCGGGCGTGCTCGGCAACGAGACGCCGCTGTCGGTGGAGATCCGCCGCTTCCTGGCGGAGCGGCCGACGGTCGCGCGTGAGCTGTTCGGCGAGTCGCGGCTGCCCACGCTGGTCCAGTACGACCCGGGGGCGCGCTTCTTCGAGGAGCACGAGGGGACCCTGCTGTTCTCCGGCGACAACGGCATCCCGCTGATCCGCTACCACATCGCCGACGACGGCGGCCTGATCCCGTACGAGCGGATGCTGGCCTTCGTCCGCGACCACGGGCTGGAGCCGTCGGCGCCCGGCCCCGAACGGCCCTTCGCGTACGTCTTCGGACGCAGCCGCTTCACCGTGTCGTACTACGGGGCGAACGTGTACCCCGAGAACATCTCCGTGGGGCTGGAGCAGCCGGAGGTGGCCGGGCTGGTGACGGGCAAGTTCGTGATGGAGGTGGCGGAGGACGAGCGGCGCGACCGGCACCTGACGGTGACGGTGGAGTTGGCCCCCGGCGAGAAGCCGTCGGACGGCACGGCCGAGGCCGTGGGCGCGTCGATCCTGTCCCAGCTGCGGCGGCTCAACAGCGAGTTCGCCCACTACGTGCCGGAGGTGCGCCAGACGCCGGTGATCCGGCTGCGGGAGACCGGCGACCCTGACTACTTCCCCCCGGGGGCCAAGCACCGCTACACCCGCTGACTCCTCCGGAGGCCAAGCACCGCCACACCCGCTGACTCCCCCGGAGGCAAGCACCGCCACACCCGCTGGCGTCCCGAAGGTGGCGGGCCCCACCCCTGACGCGGGGGTCGGCCGGTCATCCTTCCGGCGTCGCGATCCGACTCCGGTACTACCCGCAAGATCAGCCCGTGCGGTGACGCGGAATCCGGGTCCGGATCCGTACCTTCGACGCCATGCGATTCAGGCACGGGATCCTCGGCATGCTGGCGCTCGGCGCGCTGCTGGCCCCACCCGCCCAGTCCAGCGGACGGCTGGTCCGGGTCTACGGCGATGTGGCCACGGCCGACCGGGTGGCGGTCATCGTGCCGGGCGCCGACATCACGGCGGAGACCTTCGACACCGGCAGCCACCGGCCGGGCGGCTCGGCCCGCGCCCTCCTGGCCGAGGCGGCCGACCAGTCGCCGGGCACGCGCCTGGCGGTCGTCGCCTGGCTGGGATACGACTCCCCACCGACCTGGAGCCTGAAGGTCATGACCGACTCATCGGCCGGTGAAGGCGCGCAGGCGCTCCGCGGCATGGTCACCGACCTCCGCCGCCGGACCGCGGCCCCGATCGCGCTCCTGTGCCACAGCTACGGCTCGGTGGTCTGCGCCGAAGCCGCCGCCTCCGGCCTCCCGATCGCGGATCTGGCCCTCGTCGCCAGCCCCGGCGTGGAGTCCCCCGCCGCCACGTTCAGCCCCGCGCGGGTCTGGGCCGGCCTGGGCTCGGACGACTGGATGAGGTTCGTCCCGAAGACCAAGCTGGGCCCCCTGGGTTTCGGCCAGGACCCGACGGACCCCGCCTACGGCGCCCGGCTGTTCGACGCGGGCGAGGCCGGCCACAGCGAATACTTCCGCCCCGGCTCCACGTCCCTCCGCAACCTCACCCGGATAGCTCTCGGCCACATTGAGGAGGTCGGCCGTCCCCCGCCAGGGAAGACGACCACTGGGCCATGACCGCGCGATCGCCGCCTCTCCGGGCGCATGCGGCACCGTCCCCCGGACGGCCACCGCTTACATGCAGCGCTGTTCCGGCAGGCCATCGCTTGCCTCCGGGCACATGCAGCGCCGTCCCCGACAGACCATCGCTTGCCTCCGGCACATGGAGCGCCGTCCCCCGGACGGCCATCGCTTGCATGCGGCGCTGTTCCGGCAGGCCACCGCTTGCCTCCGGCACACGCGGCACCGTTCCCGGCAGGCCACCACTGGAGGGTGCAGTCCTTACTCCGACCGGCCATGCTTGCTGTGCTCGCGGCCTCGATCCGAGTGAGCACGGCGATGAGTTGGAGTATGTCGGCCCACACCATGACCGATGCCGTCCTCGACGTCCGCATCATGACGGTTCGCTCGGCGAGATCGGGGGTCGACATCCTGCTGGCCGACTGGAGCGGCGTGCTTCTGCCGCACCTGCTCGCCGCACCCGATCCACGGGTGGTCACCGTCAGCAGTGGGGGGCAACGCTTCGCCCGCTTCGACCTGGAGAACCTCAACGCCGAACGCCGCTACCGCACGGCGTTCGCCTATGTGCAGTCCAAGCGGGCCAACCTCTACTTCGCCGTCGAACTGCAGCGCCGGGCCGACGCCGCCCGGCTGAAGCTGCGCAGCATGGCCGTCGCGCCCGGGCTGACCCGCACCAACGTGCTCACCGGAGGCGCCGACGGCAGCAGAGAACGGCTGCATGCGACTCGTACGCGCCTGCTGGTCCGCGTCGCCTTCTTGCCCACTCTGGAGGGCGCGAAGACCTCCCTGTACGCGGCGACCGTGCCCGATCTGCCCGGCGGCAGCTACATCGTTCCGGACGGGCCGCTGCAACTGCGCGGCGAGCCGACTCCCCGTACTCGCGAGCGCGCCATCCACGACACCGCCACGGCCGCTCACCTCTGGCGGCTCCGAACGGCTGACCGGCGTCACCTATGCCCTGTCCGCCGCCACAGCGACCCGCCCGCCGTAGTGTTCAACGCCGTTGAGTACGCCTACAGGACGTCCTCGCCGGGCCAGTTGCGGAGAACCCCTGAGGGTCGGCGGTGGGCCTGACGAGCCCGGTGAGCCCGCTGAGCCTGCTGAGCCCAGTAAGGCCGGTGAGCCCAGTAAGGCCAGACCCGGCGTCCGCAGCCGCCCCGCTGCCGCCGGTACGCACCAGGGCGTCCCTACAGGTTCGTAGCCGCGGGCTCGTCGGGAAGCCGGGCGCGAAGGGCTTCCAAGTCGGGGAGGAACCAGAGCTCGTCGCCTCGGTTGGCTTCGCGTACCCAGTCCCTGAGGGCACCGCTGGAGGCCACGTATTCGGAGATGTCGCCGATGACGGCGACCTTGATGCGGTAGTTGGCGAACTTCTGGATGATCTCGCCGGCGACGCGGGTGCTGAGACGCCAGAAATCCTCGTGCAGCCTGCCTGCGGGGATGGCCACGAAGTGCGCGCGGTGATACCACGCGTCGCCGATCAGGTCGAGGGCGTCGCGCTCCGTCCGCACCGGCGGGCCGTCCGCCTCGCACAGCAGGACACCGGGCATCAGGGTGGCGGGAGCGGGCTGGTCAGGCATGCGAGATCTCCAGGAGTAGGTCCGGCCGGTCACGGGCCGGGCAGGTCATGCGCCCAACGGGCGGGTCGGTGATGCGGCTAACGGACGGGGCTTTATTGCGACTAACGGGCGGGTCGGTGGCCTGGCGGGCGGTCAGAAGTACGTCTGGTGGGCTGGGCCGGTCATGGCACCGACGGGTCGAGGGCTACCGCTTGACCAGGGCGTGAACAAGACGGAGCACCTGGGCGAATGCGCCTGGCGGGCTCGGCCAGTCATGACGCCGGTCGGTCCGGTCTACCGTTTGACCAAGGGCGTCGACCAGCCGGAACACCTGGGCGGATGCGCCTGGTGGGCTGGGCCGGTCGTGACGCCGGTCGGTCGGGGCTACTGCTTGACCAGGGCGTCGATCAGCCGGAGGACCTGGGCGGTCGCCTCGAGGTCGCCCAGGACGACGACTTTCAGCCGGCCGCGTTCCTCGTCGTACACGCATTCGGCGCGGACGCCGGTGGGCCGGCCGCCGAGCGAGGCCAGGAGCATGGTGCTGACCCGGTCCATCTCGGCACGGTCGATGCCGTCGACGTTGACGATGGCCGACGCCTCGGCGTGCCGACCGGCAGGGGGTGGGGCGATCGGCAGGCCGGTGAACGCCTCAAGGTCTTCGCGGGCGATCCGATACTGCTTGCCGATCTTGACGGCCTTCAACCGGCCGTCACGGACGTACGCGCGGACGGTCTTGACGTGCAGGTCGAGCAGGTTGGCCACCTGCTCGACGGTATATCGTTCCATATACTTCCTCAACCTACCCTATTCAAAGGATTAATAGGGAATGGATCGCCGTTAGTGAAGAAGCTCTCGGGACCGGAGAGGCGGACGTACGTTGCCCGCATGGAACTGATCGAGCTGACCCCTCAGTTGCGTCTCCTCCGTTTCCCCGTCGGCAACGCCTACCTGTGGCACGAGCGCGACGCGCTGACCCTGATCGACACCGGCGTGGCGGGGTCGGGCAAGGACGTCGAGGGCGCGATCCACTTCCTCGGCTTCACCCTCGCCGACCTGCGGCACGTGATCGTGACGCACGGGCACGACGACCACCACGGCGCGCTGGCGGAGATCGCGGCCGATGCCACCGTCATGGTCCACCGGGCCGACGCGCCGGTGGTGCGGGGAGAGGCCGCGCAGCAGACGCCGGAGCGGGCGGACATGCCCGAGTGGGAGCGGGAGATCTACGACAGCCTGCCTCCGATGCCTCCCGTGCCCGCGGCCCGGGTGGACCGGGAGCTGGAGGGCTGCGAGGTGATCGACTTCGGGGGCGGCGCCGAGGTGATCCCCATTCCGGGACACACCGACGGCAGCATCGCGCTGCACCTGCCGGCGCACCGGCTGCTGTTCGCCGGCGACACCGTCGCGAACGTGAACGGGCAGGTCATCCTGGGCGTGTTCAACGCCGATCGGGCCAGGACGGCCGCGTCCTTCCGTCGGCTGGCCGACCTGGACCTGGGCCTGGTCTGCGTCGGGCACGGTGACCCGATTTCCGGCGACGCCTCCGCGTGCCTGCGCGAGGTCGCGGCCCGGCTCTGAGCCGCATACCGCCTGCGCGAGGCGGCGGCCCGGCTTTGAGCCGCATGCCGCCTTCGCCCCCCTGCGCGAGGTGACGGCCCAGCTCTGAGCCGCATGCCGCCGCGCCTGCGCGAAGGTCGCGGCCCAGCTCTGAGCCGCATGCCGCCGCGCCTGCGCGAAGGTCGCGGCCCGGGTCTGAGCCGTATGCGCGAGCGACGCCGCCCGTGATCCTGGTGCCCGGCGTTGAGCTGCGGGGAATGCCTGAGGCCGCCGGCTGTGCTGCTGCCTGGGGAGGTTCGCAATGGACGACGGGCACATCGAGCTCCGATCGGCGCGTGGCCGGTGGGTGCTGGCGGCGACCGTGCTGGGGTCGGGGCTGGCGATGCTCGACAGCACGGTGGTCAACGTGGCGCTGCCCTTCCTCGGCGCCGAGCTGGGGGCCGGCATGGCGGGCCTGCAGTGGACGGTGAACGCCTACACGCTCACGCTCGCCGGTCTGATCCTGCTGGGCGGCTCACTGGGCGACCGGTTCGGCAGGCGCCGGGTGTTCCTGATCGGGATGGTCTGGTTCGCGCTGGCGTCGGCGCTGTGCGCGGCGGCGCCGACGATCGAGTTCCTCATCGCGGCCCGCGCCCTGCAGGGGGTGGGCGGGGCGCTGCTCACGCCGGGCTCGCTGGCGATCATCCAGGCGTCGTTCTCCAAGGCGGACCGGCCGCGGGCGATCGGCGTCTGGTCGGGGCTGGGCGGGGTGGCGAGCGCGGTGGGGCCGCTGCTGGGCGGGGCGATGGTGCAGACGGCCGGCTGGCGGTGGGCGTTCCTGATCAACCTGCCGCTCGCGGCGCCGGCGCTGCTGGTGGCGGCCCGGCACGTGCCGGAGAGCAGGGACGAGCAGGCGGCGGGCCGTTTCGACGTGCTGGGGTCGGTGCTGGCCGCGCTGTCGCTGGCCGGGATCACGTACGGGCTGATCGAGCTGGACGCGCCGGTGCCGCTGGTCGCGGGCGTGCTGCTGGGAGCGGCGTTCGTGGTGCTGGAGTGGCGCCGGTCGCCGGACGCGCTGGTGCCGGTCGGCCTGTTCGCCGACCGGGTGTTCTCGGCGGTGAACGCGGTCACGCTCGTCATGTACGGGGCGATGGGCGTGGTGTTCTTCCTGCTGGCCGTGCAGTTGCAGGTGGTGTCGGGGTTCTCGCCGCTGGCGGCGGCGTCGGCGCTGCTGCCGGTCACCGCGCTGATGCTGCTGCTGTCGCCGCGCGCCGGCGAGCTGGCCAAGCGGCACGGGCCGCGCTGGCCGATGACGGGCGGGATCCTGCTGGCTGGCGTGGGGTTCGTGCTCATGAGCACGATCGGCGCCGACGTGTCGTACGCGCTGGTCGTGCTTCCGGCGGTCACCGTGTTCGGGCTGGGGCTGTCGGCGGCGGTCGCGCCGCTGACCGCGACCGTGCTGGCCACCGCCGACGACCGTCACGCGGGCACCGCGAGCGGGATCAACAACGCGGTAGCCCGCACCGGCGGGCTGCTCGCGGTGGCCGCGGTGCCGCCCCTGGTGGGGCTGGTCGGGGACGCCTTCAGGAACCCGGCGGTGTTCGACGCGGGGTTCCGCCGGGCGATGCTGGTCAGCGCGGTGATGATGGGCGTGGCGGCGCTGGTGACGGCCGTCGCCGTCAGGGAGAACGTGCTCGACCCTCAGAAGGTGAAGGCCTGACTGCGGACGCTGTTGTCGAAGTTGGACTCCAGCAGCTCCGGCTCCCCGACGGTGCGGATGCCGGGCAGCCTCGTCAGCAGCGTCCTGAACATGGTGCGCAGCTCCTGCCTGGCCAGGTTGGCGCCGAGGCAGAAGTGGGGGCCGGGGCCGCCGAAGCCGACGTGCGGCTTGGTGTCGCGGGTGATGTCGAACCGGTCGGGGTCGGGGAAGACGGACTCGTCGCGGTTGGCCGAGCCGTAGAAGAGCACGACCTTGTCGCCCTTCTTCAGCTCCAGCCCGCGCAGCGAGTAGTCCTGCGTGAGCGTGCGCCGGAACTGCATGATCGGCGAGACGTGGCGCACCATCTCCTCGATGGCGTTGCCGATGTGCGCGTCGAAGTCGCTCATGAGCAGCTCGCGCTGCGCCGGGTTGTCGGTGAGCAGCTTGATGCCGTGGGCCATGGTGTTGCGCGCGGTCTCGTTGCCGGCGACCAGCAGCAGCGCGAAGAACGAGCCGAGCTCGCGGTAGGTGAGCTTCTCGCCGTCGGGGTTGGCGGTGACCAGGAGGGAGACCAGGTCGCCCTTGGGGTCGGCGGCGCGTTCGTGGCCCAGCTTGATCACCATGCGCTGGAGGGCGAGCAGGGCCAGCATGTTCTGCCCGGCCATCTGGACGGTGCGGGCCAGGCTGGGCCGGATGCCGGTGTAGGCGGTGGAGATGTCGACGTGCTTGTGGACCCGTTCGCGCCACTCTTGCGGAATGTCGAGCATGTCGCAGATGACGTGGATGGGCAGCCGGGCGGCGACCTGCTGGACGAAGTCGCGCGGCCCCTGCGCGACGGCGTCGTCGACGATGCGCCCGCAGGCCGACTCGATGTCGGACTGCAGCCCCGCGAGCATCTTGGGGCTGAACGAGCGGGTCACGATGCGGCGCAGCCGGGCGTGTCGCGGGTCGTCCATGTTGACCATCGACTCGCCGAACACCTGCTTGACCCAGCCGGGCGGCTCGGGGTTGGTGACGGCCGGCTCGCTGGAGAAGACCTTGGCGTTGCGGCTGGCCTCGACCACGTCGGCGTGGCGCACCAGGGCGTAGAAGCCGGCGCCCGAGCGCAGGAACGGCACCTTCTTCTCCGGGAAGAACACCGGATGGTCCAGCTGCCGGAGCCGGGCGAACGCCTCGTGCCGCTCCTTGAGCGGCCTGCGCCAGAAGTCAAGATCAGCGAGGTCGATGTCCACGTGCCTATCCTGGCACGTTCCCGGGGCGTTCAATCCGGGTTCGGCTGGGCGCGACATGACTTGAGGTGTGAATGTTCTGCTCTCCGCGTGCCTGATTCTTCCCCTCGTCACCGGTACGGGCGCGGCGCTCCCGGCGTGTTCCGGCGCCCCCTCCGACTTCGACGGCGACGGCCGTCCGGACCTGGCCGTGGCCGCCCCGTACGACGACCGGCGGGCCGGTTCCGTGACCATCCTGTACGGGTCGGGACGCGAACAGCGGCTGGCCCAGGACGAGCCCGAGCCGGGTGACGCGTTCGGCGCGTCGCTGGCCGTGGGCCACTTCGACGGCGACCGGTGCGCCGACCTGGCGGTGGGGGTGCCGGACGAGTTCCTCGGCGACCGGGTGCCCGGCGCCGACGGGAACGGGGTGGTGCAGCTCTACCACGGCTCCCCCGGCGGGCTGCGGCCCGGCGAGGAGCTGTCGCTGGACGAACCGTCGAGCGACCGGTTCGGGGCGTCGCTGGCCGCCGGCGACTTCGACGGCGACGGCCGGGACGAGCTGGCCGTGGGCGCTCCCGGGCGCGGCCGAGGCGGCGGGGTGACGGTGTACTGGACGAAGGGGCGCGAACCGTACCCGATCACCCAGCGCACCGGCTGGGTGCGGCAGGCGGCGCGGGCCACCGACGGGTGGGGCGAGACGCTCGCCGCGGGCGACTTCGACGGCGACGGGCGCGACGAGCTGGTGGTGGGCGCGCCCGCCGACACGGTCACGAAGGACGGCCAGGGCTCGGTCACCGTGCTGGACCCGCGCCGGCGGCGGGCGCTGCGGCTGACCCAGAGCTCGCCGGGGGTCGCCAGCTCGGCGGAGAAGTGGGACGCGTTCGGCGCGGCGCTGGCGACCGGCGACTTCGACGGCGACGGGCGCGACGACCTGGCCATCGGCGTCCCCGGCGAGGGGCTCACCGCCGGGCAGCGGGCGATGGACTACGGCGACGGCGCCCTGCACGTGGTGTACGGGACCCGGAACGGGCTGCGCGGCGCCCGGTCGGAGATGTGGACGCAGCGGCTGCTGAAGGGCGAGCCGCGCTACTACGACCGGTTCGGGGCGTCGCTGGCGGCGGGCGACCTCGACGGCGACGGGGACGACGAGCTGGCGGTGGGGGTGCCCGGCGAGGACTCGGTGCAGGTGATGCCGGGCTCGCCGCGGGGCGGCCTGTCCCGGTACGGGGACGTACGGATCAAGGAGAAGGGCAGCACGGTGTCGGTGCTGCCCGCGCCGGGCGGGGGGCCCGCCACGCTGGTGGTGGCCGCGCCGGGCAGGGGCGTCGTGACGTCCCTGCCGGGGAGGCGCGGCGAGGGGACGGCGCCGCGGTTCGGCAGGGCGCGCGAGATGGGCTCCGGCGAGGGGTTGTACGGATACGCGCTGGGCACCCGCTGACCGGCGGCCGCGGCGTTCAGGCCGACTCGGCCGGGATGGTGGTGCGGTGGGAGGTGCGGGCGGGGGCGCCGCGGCGGGAGACGTAGTCCAGGGTGCGGAAGTCGACCGACAGCTCGTCGCCCGTCAGGCGGGCCATGAGGTACCCGCGCCGCTGGTCCATGTACGAGATGTGCGGGTTCTCCGCGAGGGACTCGGCGATCCAGGTGCGGTCGCGGTAGCCGTCGCCGTCGCTGGCGATCGAGGTGGCGATCAGTTCGCGGGCCACCACGGGCGCGTCCGGGTCGTCGAAGTCGGTCTTGAGGTCGGCCAGGTGGTGCATGTGGGCGTCGCCGGTGAGGACGACGGGGTTGGCGGTGCCGGACAGGGCGTTCAGCACGCGGGTGCGCTCGGGGGCGTAGCCGTCCCAGGAGTCGAGGTTGACGTCCCGTCCCGGGCCGGCGCGGAAGTCGCGGTGGGTCATCATGATCTGCTGGCCGAGCAGGTTCCAGCGGGTGCCGGAGCCCTGGAGGCCGTCCTCCAGCCAGCGCCACTGGCCGTCGCCGAGCAGGGTGCGCCCGGTGGACAGGCGCTCGTCGCAGCCGGAGCGCACGCCGTCGCCGCAGGCCTGGTCGTCGCGGAACTGCCGGGTGTCGAGCAGGTGGAAGCGGGCGAGCGAGCCCCAGGAGACGCGCCGGTTCACCTGGATGGCGGCGCCGCGCAGGCTGCCGCGGCGCAGCGGCATGTTCTCGTAGTAGGCGCGGAAGGCGGCGGCCCTGCGCCGGGCGAAGGCGGGGGCGCCGGTGCTGGAGACGGGGCCGGCCCAGTTGTTCTCCACCTCGTGGTCGTCGAACGCCACCAGCCAGGGCGCGGCGGCGTGCGCGGCCTGGAGGTCGCGGTCGCTCTTGTACTGGGCGTGCCGCAGCCGGTAGTCGGCCAGGGTGGCGCACTTGCCGGGGGTGTGGGTGCGGACCCGCTTCCCGGACAGCGCGGTGTAGCCGCTCGGCGCGTACTCGTACAGGTAGTCGCCGAGGAACACCACCAGGTCGGGCTCCTGCTCGGCCAGGCGCCGGTAGGCGGTGTAGAAGCCGTGCTCGAAATGGGCGCAGGCGGCGACGGCGAAGGCCAGCGGCGTCTCCACGCCGGCGGCGGGCGTGGTCCTGGTGCGGCCCTCGGGTGAGAGCCGGCCTTCGGCGCGGAAGCGGTAGAAGTACTCCCTGCCCGGGTCCAGGCCCTCGACCTCGACGTGCACGCTGTGGGCGTCGCGGGCGCGGGCGGTGACCGTACCGGAGGTGACGATCTCGGAGAAGCGCTCGTCGGCGGCGAGCTGCCAGCTGACGTCGACGTCGCGGGAGGGCATGCCGCCGAGGCCGGCGCCGCCGAGCGGGTCGGTGGCCAGGCGGGTCCAGAGCACGACCCCGCCGGGGGACGGGTCTCCGGAGGCGACGCCGAGGGTGAACGGGTCGGCTCTGAGCGTTCTGCGCGACGTGCCGGCCCGCGGGGCGAGGAGGCCCGCGGCGGCCGCGGTGAGGAAGGATCTGCGGTCCACGCTCCAGGTATGTCCGCACCCGCTGACCAGGCCGTGAAAGCGGCGTCAAAGGGGGATGAACAACACCCGTCGCCCTCCTCCGGCCCCCGGCTCACTCCAGGTGGGCGCGGAGGGCCGAGGCGCCGGTGTAGCGGACCGCCCGCATGCCGGCCGCGCGGGCGCCCTCGACGTTGTCCTCGCGGTCGTCGACGAAGAGCACGTCGGCGGGGTCGGCCGCGAGCTCGGCGGCGACGTGCTCGTAGATCCGCCGGTCGGGTTTGACCAGGCCGAGCCGGGCGCTGTAGAAGCGGTGCGGGATGGCGGCGATCCAGGGCAGCTCGTCCAGGGCGTCGGCGACGCAGGCGGGCGCGTTCGACAGCAGGGCGACGTCGCGGCCCCGCTCCAGCAGCTCGCGCAGGATCGCCAGGGAGCCCTCGTCGGGGTGCGACCAGCTGGCCGCGTCCATGGCGATCAGCCGGTCGAGCTCGGCCGCGGACAGGGGCCGGCCCGCGGCCTTCGCCCAGTACTCGGCCGGGCCGAGGGCGCCCCGGTCGAACTCCAGCCGGTGCGCCCAGTATTCACGCAGGAACTCGGCGGGGTCGGCGCCGGCGGCACGGGCCATGGCCTCCGCCTCGGCGACCGGCTGGGCGAGGGACAGGACGTTGCCGTAGTCGAAGAGGATCCATCTCATCCGAGGAATGGTCGCAGATGCGGCCCGAGCGCCGGGCAGCCGAGGTACTTCTCGGCGGTGTGGAAGTCAATCCAGTCGAGGTTGACCAGCTCCTCGGCGTCGACGCCGGTGAAGCAGCCGGCCAGCGCGGGCGGGATGGCCGCGATGTCGTCCTTGTCGGCGATGTTCACCCAGCGCCGCACGCCCTTGGGCCGCTCGCCGCGGCCGTTGACCGGGGCGGGCAGCAGCCGCTCGAAGATCACCTCGCGCATGCCGAGCGGACTGCCCAGCGTGATGAGCAGGTCCGTCTCCAGGTCGGGATACGCCCAGAAGGTCTCGTACGTGACGACGCTGCCGAGAGAGTGGGCGATGACCACCCTGGGCCGGTTGCGGCGGATGGTGTCGGCGACCGCCCCCCTGACCCGCTCACGCCTGCCCTGGTCGGTGAGGTACGCGGCGACCTCGGGGGCGAACAGCTCGGCGAACGCGGCCGACCGGCCCTCCAGCCGGGACAGCACCCAGGCGGTGAACGACCTCAGCGTGCCGGTGACGTACTCGCCGAAGCCGAGGTTCCCGGCCCAGCCCGCCGCGTCGCGGCGGGCGGCCGGCAGCGGGGCCGCGCGCGTTGTGGCGGGGTCGCGGAGCAGGTGGGAGAAGTACGCGACCTCGCTGAAGTACGTCCTGGCCGGGCCGCCGAGCGAGGCGTGCAGGTAGCGGTCCCACTTCTCGCGCATGGCCGTGGCCGCCCCGGCGGCGGACCCGCCCGCCCTGAGGTAGTAGTCGTACTTGCCGATGCCGTGCACGCCGACGATGCCTGCCGTCATGACTCCCCCAGGTGATGGATGCGCGATAGTGGCATACGCCGCTTGCGGGGCGCCGTCAACCCCGCGGAATCACGCACATACCGGGGATGTTGGGGGTATGACAGGAAATGTCGTTGCCCGGCACTCCCGCCCGTCTATACGTTGACCGTGCACAGAGGAAGGATCGTCATGCCCGCCACGCTGGTCGTCAACGACTCGGTCGTCATCCCCGACGCCGAGCTCGTCTGGCGTTTCTCCCGGTCCTCGGGCCCGGGCGGGCAGGGGGTCAACACCACCGACAGCCGGGTGGAGCTGACCTTCGACGTGGCGTCCAGCACGGCGCTGCCGCCCGCGCTGAAGGCCCGCGCCCTGGAGCGGCTCGGCTCGCCGACGATCACGATCGCCGCCTCCGAACACCGTTCCCAGCTCCGCAACAGGGAGGCCGCGCAGCAGCGGCTGGCCCAGCGGATCCGTGAGGCCATCGCGCCGCCGCCCAAGCGCCGGCGTCCCACCAAGCCGACCCGCGGCTCGGTCGAGCGCCGCCTGGCGGGCAAGAAGCAGCGCTCCGAGGTGAAGCGGCTGCGCCGCGATCTCTGATCAGACCGACAGCACCGGTTCGCGCAGGTGCGCCTGGCACAGCTGCCCGACCGTCTCGCGCACCTGGGCGCGCAGGTCGCGGGCCCAGAGCCGGCCGTCGTCGTCGAAGTGCGGGCACACGGGCGAGATCACCAGCTCGGACCCGACGGCCACCGCCCCCGCGCCCAGCAGCTCCTTGTAGAGCTCGGCCTGCGCCCACATGGCGCCGCACGCGCGGGCGCTGGCGCACATGACGGCGACGTGCTTGCCGTCCAGCACGCCGGCCCGCGCCATCCAGCCGAGCGCGTACTCCAGCTCGACCGGCAGCAGGCTGTGCTCGGGCGCGGTGAGCACCAGCGCGTCCGACTCCCCCACCAGCGCGAGCAGCTCGCGGACCACCGAGGGGGCCGGTCCCGGCTCGTGCGGGGGCACCTCGCGCAGGCGGGGCCACGCCTCGAGATCGGCGCCCGGCGGCAGTTCGCAGCGGATGGCGTCGAGGAGCCGGTTGACGTACGAACCCGCGTGGAGGCTGGCGGCGATCCCGATGATTTTCACCTACTGCTCCCCAAGGGGTCTTGTGTACGGCTGATGGGTCAGAAACCTGCCCGATGCCGTGGTTGTCCAAGACCATCCCTAAGTCAAGAGGATGTACGTTTCGCCGGAGTGTCCCGGGGGCGGCGGAAGATCAGAATCAGCACGCGCAGCACGAGCACGGCGCTGATCACCAGCAGGTTGTAGCCGATGAGCTGGAACAGCGTCATGCCGAGCTCCTCGCTGGCCACCGGCCCGCCGTCGACGCCGAGCAGGATGACGGCCATCAACCCGGCGGTCGCGCCGAGCACGGTGAGCAGCACCTGGTGCAGCAGCCCGGTCAGGAAGCCACGGTCGCGCTCGTCGGCCAGCAGCCGGACGTTGAGGCCGAGCCTGCCGTGCTCGGCGGCGCTGGCGATGCGCTCCACGCGCCGCGGCAGGCGGCGCAGCATCGGCAGCAGGGCGGCCAGCTCTTGCGCGGCCGCCTCCTTGAGGTTGCCGCCGTCGAACTGCTCGGACAGGTAGCGGCCGGCGAAGGCGCGGGCCTCGCTCATCAGGTCGAAGCCGGGTGAGAGCCGCACCAGCGTGCCCTCCAGCGTCGCCAGCGCCCTGAAGACCGCGGCCACCTCGGGCGGGATCGAGAGCCCGTACGAAGAGACGATCTTGAACAGGTCGGTGAACATCCGCACGCTGTCGAGGCCCGGCCCCAGGTGCTTGGCCATGAACTGGCCGAGCGCCCGCTCCAGCGCCGGCTCGTCGATGTCCTCCGGCCTGGGCACCACCTCCAGCAGGGCGTCGGTCACCGCGAGCGGGTCCTGCCGGTTCATGGCGAGCAGGAAGCGCTGCAGCGCGGCGCGGGCGGAGGCGTCGAGGCGGCCCACGGAGCCGAAGTCGAGCAGGCCCAGCGTGCCGTCGTCGAGCAGCATGAGGTTGCCCGGATGCGGGTCGGCGTGGAAGACGCCCTCGACGAGGATCTGCCGCAGCAGGCAGTCGAGCAGGTCGCGGGCCAGGCGGGGGCCCTGCTCAGGGGTGGCGGCGGTGACGGGCTTGCCGACCAGGCGCTGCATGACCAGGACCCGCTCGGTGCAGAGCGCGCCGACCGGGGTGGGATAGGTGACGCCGCCGCCGTCCGAGGCGGCGACGGCGGCCATGTTGGCGGCCTCGACGCGGAAGTCCAGCTCTTCCCTGATCGCCACCGCGAACCCCTCGGCCAGGTCGCGCACGCCGAGCCCGCGACCCCACCGGGTGCGTGACTCCAGGGTGACGGCCAGGCGGCGGACGATGTCGAGATCCCTGGCCACGGTGCGGCCGATGCCCGGCCGCCGCACCTTGACCACGACGTCCTCGCCGGTGCGCAGCCGGGCGGTGTAGGCCTGCGCGATCGAGGCGGCGGCGAGCGGGGTGCGGTCGAAGGCGGCGAACACCTCCTCGACGGGCCCGCCCAGCTCGGCGCGGAGCACCGGCTCGACGAGCTCCCACGGCTCGGCCGCCACCTGGTCCTGCAGCCGGCCCAGCTCCTCGATGAACTCGGGCGGCAGCAGGTCGCGCCGGGTCGACAGCACCTGCCCCAGCTTGACGAAGGTGACGCCGCCGTCGTCGAGCGCGAGCCGCAGCGAGCGGGCCAGCCGCACGGCGCCGGTGTGGTCCTCCGGCCGGTCGCCGCGCCCGCGCAGGTACGGGCCGAGCCCGTGTCTGACGGCGATCCGGGTGATCTCGGAGTAGCGCCTGGCCCGCGACAACCGGCCGCGCAGCGACCTGACCAGCTCCAGCGGCCCGGGGATCGACCCCGTGGGCACCAGCGCCTCGGCGACGACCAGGATGACCATCGGGATGAGCACGATGCACATCACGACCAGGATCAGCACCCACAGCGGGCCGAGGCCCACGTCCCGCGTGCCGTCCATCTGCGGAAAAGGGCTCAGGATCGGCGTGGTCAGCGGCCCGGCCAGCGAGAACGCCAGGAGGGCCGCCAGGAAGGTGCGCACCGCGCCGAACCGGACGCCGAGCAGACGCTGGGCGGCCGCGGCCAGCGCGATCACCATGACGATCGTGACGACCGCGACGACGAGCGTGACGGGGAGATCCATGGGGACGAATCATCCCATGCTGGATCAGCCTCTGGCTCGGGCCCTGCGCTCCTCGCGGCGGGCGACGAACCGGGCGGCCGTCTCGTCGGTCCTCTGCAGGAACTCCGACAGCTCCTCGCGGGCCCGCTCGCCCTCGGGGCCGAGGCCGGTCTTGTCGAACACGGACCACTGCCGCAGCACCGGCATGAGCACGTCGTCGAGGTGGAGGCGCAGGTCGTAGATGCCCTCGTGGGCGATGGTCATCGCCATGCGGGTGAAGCCGGCGATGTTGGAGCCGGGCATCTGGAAGGTGGTCACCACGTCGGTGACGGCCCGCATGGTCTGGTCGGGGTCGAGCTCGAAGGCCGCCTTGAGCAGGTTGCGGTAGAAGAGCATGTGGAGGTTCTCGTCGGCGGCGATGCGGGCGAGCAGGCGCTCGCAGCCCTCGTCGCCGGAGGCCGTGCCGGTGTTGCGGTGCGCGATGCGGGTCGCCAGCTCCTGGAAGGAGACGTAGGCGAGCTGCTGCAGCATCGTGCCGTAGTCGGTCATGAAGCCGCTCTGCATGTGGGCCATGCGGGCGCGCTCCAGCTTGACCGGGTCGACGGCGCGGGTCACGGTCAGGTAGTCGCGGATCGCGGTGCCGTGGCGATCCTCCTCGGCCGTCCAGCGGTGCACCCACGTGCCCCAGGCGCCGTCGCGGCCGAAGGTGGTGGCGATCTCGTGGTGGTAGCTGGGCAGGTTGTCCTCGGTCAGGAGGTTGACGATGAGCGACACGCGGGCCGGCTCGGGCAGCTTGGAGTCGCCCTCCTGCCAGGCCTCACCACCGTAGGGGCCGTCGAAGTCGCGCCCCTCGCTCCACGGAACGTACTCGTGGGGGAACCACTCCTTGGCCATCTTCTCGTGGCGGTCGAGCTCACCTGCCACGATCGGCTCGAGCTCGTGGAGCAGTTGCGTCTGCGTCATCGGCATGAAGGGATCCTCTCCTCCTCAAGGTTACGGCACCGTAGGTTAGGGTACCCCAGGGACGCCCAGGTGAAATATGGTGTCCTCATGCGACCCAGCGTCCGGGGCCTGCTCCTCGACGACGACGAGCACCTGGTGATCTTCCGCCGCACGGTGCCGGGCCGCGCCGTCTACTGGTCGGTGCCCGGCGGTCACGTCGAGCCCGGCGACGCCACGCTCGAACACACCCTCCGCCGCGAGCTGCTGGAGGAGCTGGGCGCGACGGTCTCGGCCGTGACGCCGCTGACCACGGTCAGCTATCCGTGGGAGGGCGGGGTGAAGACCCAGCACGTGTACGGGTGCCGCCTGGTGGCGATGGACCCCGCGCTGCGCCACGGGCCCGAGCTCGACGACCCGGGCCGGGGCGTCTACGAGGTGGAGCGGCTGCCGCTGGAGCGCGAGGAGATCACCTCCCGCCACGTGGTCCCCGAGGCGGTGGCCGCCTATCTGTCCGGCCACATCGAGGCGCTGCCCCGGCTCATCGAGGATCGTCCCCCCGCCGGCGCGGCCGTCAGCGACGGTCCTCGATCTCCCACAGATGGTCGATGACGTGCCAGGCGAGGCGGCGCCGGGCGTAGGCGGGCGGCCAGGCGGTCTCCACCGGCGGCCGCCACGGGCGCGAGAGCACCTCGGCCAGCTCGGCGCGGAGCGCGTCCACGTCGGCGCGTGACCGGTAGGGCTTGTGGCGCACCCCGACCTGCCGGGCGTAGGCGCGCTCGGAGTCCTGCAGGTGGTTCACCATCTTGGTCAGGTCGCGCCCGCCGCCGCGCGGCCCCTTGCGCAGCTCTTCCGGCGACTCCCCCGCGACCTCGTCGAAGAGCTCCCAGGCGGCCCGCAGCAGCGCCACCTCGCGCCGGGCGGTCTCCTCGCCGACCGGTTCCAGGTCCTGCTCCGGGACGGTCTCGGGAGCGCCGAAGTCGGTCGTCGTGCCGCCGCGCACGCGGGCGACGACCTCGGGCTCGCCGGGGTCGAAGGCCAGGCCGGCCCGCTCGGCGATCACGCGGTAGCGCGGGGCGTACTCCATCAGCCGGTCGATCGCGGCCTCCCCGCCCTTGGCCACACGGCACCAGCCGGGCCAGGCGAACGAGCAGGCGAAGACCTTCTTCGGCCCTTCTTCCAGGTAGATCCGGGTCATGGCGGCAAGCCTGCCACCCATACCTGTCAGTCTCCGGCAGGTTCCACCAGATCGACGAGGTCGGCGACCGAGTCGACGATGAGCGACGGACGGAAGGGGAAGCGGTCGACCTCGTGACGCTGGGTGACGCCGGTCAGCACGAGGATGGTGAACAGCCCGGCCTCCATGCCGCACACGATGTCGGTGTCCATCCGGTCGCCGATCATCGCGGTGGTCTCGCTGTGGCCGCCGATCTCGTTGAGCGCGCTGCGCATCATCCGCGGGTTGGGCTTGCCGACGAAGTACGGCTGCACCCCGGTGGCGCGAGTGATCATGGCCGCGACGGCGCCGCAGGCGGGCAGCGACCCCTCGGTGGACGGGCCGATCGGGTCCGGGTTGGTGGCGATGAACCGGGCGCCGCCCTCGATGAGCCTGATCGCGCGGGTGATCTGGGTGAAGCTGTAGGTGCGGGTCTCGCCCAGCACGACGTAGTCGGGGTCGAGGTCGGTGAGCACGTAACCGGCTCCGTGCAGGGCGGTGGTCAGCCCGGCCTCGCCGATGACGTAGGCGGAGCCGCCGGGCCGCTGGTCGTCCAGGAACTGGGCGGTGGCCAGCGCGGAGGTGTAGATGGACTCGGCGGGCACGTCGAGCCCGGCCGCGGCCAGCCGCACCGACAGGTCGCGCCGGGTGTAGATGGAGTTGTTGGTCAGCACCCGGAACCGCTTGGAGGAGTCGCTGAGCCGCTTGATGAAGGTGTCGGCGCCGGGCACCGGCCGCCCTTCGTGCACCAGGACCCCGTCCATGTCGGACAGCCAGAAGTCGATCCGCTTACGCTCGGTCACCGGATCATCCTAGCGAGTGCGGCATATCGACTTCTCCACCGGTGCATGAAGAATGTGACTCATGTCGTTCACCGAAGCCGCACAGGACATGCGGGACGAGCTCGTCCGGCTGCGCCACTCGCTGCACACCACGCCGGAGATCGGCCTGACGCTGCCCCGTACCCAGGAGAAAGTGCTGGCGGCCCTCGACGGACTGCCCCTGGAGATCACCCTGGGCAAGGCGCTCAGCTCGGTGACCGCCGTCCTGCGGGGCGGCCGGCCGGGACCGGCCGTGCTGCTGCGCGGCGACATGGACGCGCTGCCCGTCGCCGAGCGCAACGACCTGCCGTACATCTCCCAGGTCGAGGGACGGATGCACGCGTGCGGGCACGACCTGCACACGACCATGCTGGCGGGCGCGGCGCACCTGCTGAGCGCGCGCCGCGAGGAGCTGGCCGGAGATGTGATCTTCATGTTCCAGCCGGGCGAGGAGGGGCAGCACGGCGCCAGGCACATGATCGAGGAGGGGGTGCTGGACGCCGCCGGCGACCGGCCGGTGGCCGCGTACGGGATGCATGTCGTCTCCTCGATCCTGCCGGCGGGCGTGTTCGCCTCGCGGCCGGGGCCGATCATGTCGGCGGCCGACGTGTTCGAGGCCACGGTGAAGGGGCGCGGCGGGCACGGTTCCACCCCGCACCTGGCGCGTGACCCGATCCAGGCCGGGTGCGAGATGGTGACGGCGATGCAGACCATGGTCACCCGGACGTTCGACGCGTTCGACCCGGTGGTGGTGACCGTCGGCAGCTTCCACGGCGGGTCGGCCGACAACGTCATCCCGGACGAGGCAAGATTCGAGGCGACGGTCCGGACGTTCAGCGCGGGCAACCGGGCCCTGGCCAAGCGGCGCCTGGTCGAGGTGGTGGAGTCCATCGCGGCGGCGCACGACCTGAAGGTGGAGGCGTCGATCCGCATGGGCTATCCGGTGACGGTCAACGACGCCGCCGAGGCGGCGTTCGCGGGCGCCGCGGTGGACGAGCTGTTCGGTCCCGGCCGCTACGTCGTCGCGCCGAATCCGGCCATGGGGTCGGAGGACTTCTCGTACGTGCTGCAGGAGGTGCCGGGGACGTTCGTGTTCCTGGGCGCCTGCCCGCCCGGCCGCGACCCGGCGACCGCGCCCTACAACCACTCCCCCAAGGCGCTGTTCGACGACTCCGTGCTGCCCGACGGGGCGGCCCTGTACGCCTCGCTGGCCCACAGGCGCCTGGCGGCGGCCGATGCGGGCCTGGGCGGTTGACCGGCCGGGGCCGATCGCGTCCCGGCCGCTGGTCATGGTGGAGCGCCCGATGCCCGAGCCGGGCCCGGGCGAGGTGCTGGTGCGGGTGGAGGTGTGCGGCGCCTGCCGCACCGACCTCCACCTGGCCGAGGGCGACCTGCCGCCCCACCGGCCGCTGACCACGCCCGGCCACCAGGTGGTCGGGCGGGTGGTGCGGCCCGACGGGAGCGACGGGGAGCGGGTCGGGGTGGCCTGGCTGCGCTCGACCTGCGGGAGGTGCCGCTACTGCCGGCGCGGCGTGGAGAACCTGTGCCCGGAGTCCACGTACACGGGCTGGGACGCCGACGGCGGCTTCGCCGACTACCTGACGGCGCCGCGCGACTACGTCTACCCGCTGCCTGACGACGTGCCGGCCGAGCGGCTGGCGCCGCTGCTGTGCGCGGGCATCATCGGCTACCGCGCACTGCTCCGCAGCGACCTGCCCGAGGGCGGGCGGCTGGGCATCTACGGGTTCGGCGCGTCGGCCCATCTGACCGCGCAGGCGGCCATCGCCATGGGCGCGGTCGTGCACGTGGTCACCCGCGCCGCCCGTCACCGGGAGCTGGCGCTCGAACTGGGCGCGGCCTCGGCCGGGGACCGGCCGCCCGAGCCGCTCGACTCGGCCATCCTGTTCGCGCCGGTCGGCGACCTGGTGCCGCCCGCGATGGAGGCGCTGGACCGGGGCGGCACGCTCGCCGTCGCCGGGATCCACCTGAGCGACATCCCGCCGCTTGACTACGACCGCCATCTCTTCCGGGAGCGGACGCTGCGCAGCGTCACGGCCAACACCCGGGCGGACGGGCGCGCGTACCTGGAGCTCGTGCGCGAGCACCCGCCGCAGGTCAGTAGCGTGGCATACACGTTCGAAGAGGCCGGCAGGGCGCTCTCGGACATCGCGCGCGACCGGGTCAAGGGCGCCGCCGTCATTCTCGTGGGCTGACGAGCCCGAGGCCTGTGGAGACAAACGCCGTCACGAGCACCCATGAAGGAAAGTTACATTAGCCTCACAACCACTGGAGATTATTGACGCACTCACCGCCTGACCGTAGGGTCCGGTCAATCCCACAGATCCTCATCAGGTCCGAACTTCCCCGGAGCGGTACATGAAGCGACTAGCAGCTGTAGTGGCGTTGCTGGGCCTTACCGCCGTCACAGCAGCGTGCAGTGGCAGCGGCACCCCCACCAATCAGTCCTCTTCGGGCGGCGGTGGCGGCGGGCTCTTCACCACGATCGACGTGAACAGGCCGGGCATCGACGCGAGCGGCCCCGCGAACCCGTACAACCCGAAGGGCAACTCCTTCCTCGGGTACAACGCGATGAAGCTCGCATGGGTCAAGAACCACCTGACCGACCCGAACCAGTTCTACCCGGGCATCGCCGAGAGCTGGGAGATCGCCCCGGACAACTCCGCGATCACCATCAAGCTGCAGCCGAACAACAAGTGGTCCGACGGCAAGCCGGTGACCGCCGAGGACGTCAGGCTGTCCATCGGCATCGCCTACACGCAGGGCAGCACCGCCTTCGCGATCACCCCCGGCGCGGCGGGCGCGGCGGCCGACGTCGAGGTCGTCGACGACAAGACGGTCAAGGTCACGCAGGACATGACCAACCCCAGCAGCAAGTTCGCCCGCGGCGTGCTCGACACCTTCGTGGCCCCCGCGCACATCTGGGGCAGCGTGCTGCCGGCCGACTTCTGGGACAAGCTCAAGGCCTCGCGCGGTGAGGGCGCGGACGCCGAGAAGGCCCGCGAGGAGATCACCGCCCTGGGCGAGAAGATCATCACCTTCGCCCCCGAGAAGGACGTCTCCGCCGGCCCCTTCATCCTGGAGCGGGTCAACCCCGGCGAGGCGCTGCTGGTGAAGAACAAGGAGTTCTACAACGCCGCCAACGTCGCCCCGGACCAGGTGAAGTTCCTCAACTACACCGGTAACGAGCAGATCTGGAACTACCTGATCTCCGGCAAGCTGGACCACGCGGGCTTCACCGCCGCCCCGGCCGACGTGATGAACCGGATCAAGCAGGCGCCCGGCACCAACATCATCAAGGGCTTCTCGCCGGTGGCCGTCGGCATGGCGTTCAACCAGACCAAGAAGCCGTACGACAACGTGCACGTGCGCCGCGGCCTGGCCTACCTGATCGACCGCGCCGAGGTCACCAAGGTCGCCTCGCCCGAGGGCGGCAACGCCGCGGTGACCACCTCCGGCATCCACCAGAAGCCGGCCCAGGAGTGGCTGGGCGCCGAGCTGAACAGCCTGGAGCCGTACAACGTCGACCCGGCCAAGGCCGAGGAGGAGTTCAAGGCCGCCGGGCTGCAGAAGAAGGACGGCAAGTGGGCGCTGGCCGACGGCAGCCCCTGGAAGGTCACCATGACCGCCCCGTCCGGCTTCTCCGACTGGATCTCCGCGCAGGAGAACATCAAGGGCCAGCTCGTCGAGGCGGGCGTGGACGCCGAGGTCGTCACCGTCGCCGACTACCCGCTGTACCTGGAGGAGATCGCGGCCGGCAAGTACGACGTCGGCTTCTGGCTGATCGCGCTCGGCCCCGCGCCGTACGACATCTACCAGCGTCTCTACGGCGCCTCCAACGGCTGGACCAACGTGGCCGGCAAGATCAAGCACGCCGAGCCGGGCAAGAGCGGCAACTGGATGGGCGGCGCGGAGAAGGTCGAGGTCGACGGCACCGAGATCAACCCGGGTGAGCTCACCGGCAAGCTGAACTCGGTCAGCGCCGAGGAGGCCAAGCCGATCATGCTCCAGCTGGCCAAGGCCGCCAACCAGGACCTGCCGGTCATCCAGCTGTGGGACTACGTGAACACCCAGTTCACCAACACGAGCCGGTTCACCGGCTTCCCCGAGCAGGAGAGCGACCTGCTCCGCCTGCCCGCCGGAGTCTGGATCCAGCTCGGCATGGTCAAGAAGACTCAGTAGGCATGACGGTCATCGCACGACGTCTCGCGGGCCACCTGGCCCGCGGGATCGTCATGATTCTCGTCGTCGCCACGATCAGCTTCTTCATCGTCCGCAACATCCCCGGCGACCCGGTTGCGGCGCGCTACCAGAAGCTGCTGGAGCAGGGCATGTCGCCGGAGGCGGCCGAGCGCGCCACGGCCGTGATGTACGGGTTCCTGCCCGAGGGCACGCTGTGGCAGCAGTACACGGACTACATGGCGGGCCTGTTCAGGTTCGACCTCGGCGTGTCCGTCACCCACCCCGGCTCTCCCGTGACCTCGGTGCTCGGCGAGGCCGCCAAGTGGACCGTTCTACCGGTGCTGGCCGGCACGCTGCTGAGCTTCCTGGTGGGCGTGATCATGGGCGTGTACGCGGCCATCAAGCGCTCCGGCAAGCTCGGCGACTTCCTGGCCATCTCCGGCTCGCTGCTGCACGGTGTGCCGCAGTACGTGCTGGCGCTGCTGATGGGCGCCATCTTCACGACGCTGATCCCGATCCTGCCGCAGGGCGGCACCGCCGACATCCTGTTCGAGCCCGGGTTCAACGCCGGCTACATCGGCTCGCTGATCGAGCACGCCACGCTGCCTGTCGTGACGTACGCGCTGGCCAGCTACGGAGGCTGGATCCTGGCCATGAAGTCGAGCGTGGTCACCGTGCTGGGCGACGACTTCATCCTGGCGGCCGAGCTGCGCGGGATGCGGCGGTCGATCATCTTCAGGTACGTGGCGCGCAACGCGATCCTGCCGCTGTTCACGATCCTGGCGCTCTCACTCGGCCTGCTGTTCGGTGGCGCGATCTTCATCGAGAAGATCTTCAACTACCCGGGGCTCGGGTTCCTGCTCATCGACAGCGTCGTCAACCGCGACTACGCACTGATGGGCGGCGCGTTCCTGCTGATCACGGCGGCGATCATCGTGGCCAACATCCTGGCCGACCTGTTCTACACGGTCATCGACCCGCGGGTCCGCTCCGGTGAGGAGGCGTCGGCGTGAGCAGCGCGATCCTGGAGACCACCAGCACGGCGGCGACCATGCGCCGCAACTTCTGGCGCGGCGTCTGGCGGGTGATGAAGCGCAAGCCCAGCCGCCTGGTCGGCGCCGTCATCGTGCTCGGCTTCACGTTCATGGGCGTGTTCGGGCCGATGTTCTACCCCGAGGTGCTGCCGCGCGACACGAGCCAGCTGTACGCGCCGATGAGCGCCGAGCACTGGTTCGGCACCGACGGGCAGGGCCGCGACGTGCTCGCCCAGGTCATCACCGGCTCCCGGTACGTGCTGCTGAGCGCGCTGGTCACCGCGGTGATCACGGTCGTGCTCGGCACCGCGATCGGGCTGTTCTCCGGCTTCAAGCGGGGCCGCTGGGACACCGTGCTCATGCGGCTGACCGACATGAAGCTGACCATCCCCGGGCTGCCGCTGCTGCTCGTGCTCTCCACCGTGTGGTCGTTCGGCAGCGCGCTGGAGATGGGGCTGCTGCTGGGGCTGCTCGGCTGGGGCGGCGTGGCGCGGGCGGTGCGCTCGCAGACGCTGTCGCTGCGCGAGCGCGGCTTCATCGAGGCGGCACGCGGGCTCGGCCTGTCCACCACCCACATCGTGGGCAAGGAGCTGCTGCCGAGCATGGCCCCGTACATCGCGATGAACATGCTCATCGCGGTCACCGGCGCCGTGTACGCGCAGGTGGGCCTGTTCTTCCTGGGCGTGCTCCCGTACGAGGCGGACAACTGGGGCGTCATGCTCAACCTGTCCGTGTTCGGCGGCGGGGCGCTGACCACGACCGCCGCGCTGCCGTACATGCTGGCGCCGCTGCTGGCGATCCTGCTGCTCACGCTCGGCATCGTGCTCGTGGTCGACGCCATGGACGAGATCTTCAACCCCCGGCTGCGTGAGGAGTAGGAGTGCCAGGACAAGCGCCGGGAGTGCGCATCGACGGCCTGACGGTCGTCTACAAGACACCCGCGGGCGAGCTGCCCGCCGTACGGGACGTGGCGCTGACGCTGGAGCCCGGTACGATCACCGGCATCGTCGGGGAGTCCGGCTCGGGCAAGTCGACGCTGGCGCTGTCGCTGCTGAACGCGGTGCAGCCGCCCGGCCGCATCGCGGCGGGCAGCGTGGACATCGACGGGCTCGGCGACGTGGTCGGGCTGCGCGGCGAGGAGCTGCGCAAGGCGCGCGGCAAGCACGTCGGGTACGTCTTCCAGGCCGCCCAGAACTCCCTCAACCCGCTCAAGACGGTCGGCAAGCAGGTGCTCGACCTGGGCCGCTCGCACGGCGTGGAGGACCTGCGCGGCCTGGTCCGCGACGCCAGGGAGCTGCTCGGCCGGATGGGCCTGGACGGGGCGCGGGTGCTCGACTCGCACCAGCACGAGCTGTCGGGCGGCATGCGCCAGCGGGTCGGCATCATGCTGGCGCTGGTGCTCAACGCCCACCTGGTGGTGCTGGACGAGCCGACCACCGCGCTCGACATGATCACTCAGGCGAACATCCTGAAGATCGTCCGCGAGGTGCACGCCGAGCGCGGCCTCACCACGCTGGTGATCACCCACGACATCGGGGTGGTGGCCGAGGTCGCCGACCGGCTCGCGGTCATGTACGGCGGCAGGCTGGTCGAGCAGGGGCCGACCAGGCAGGTGCTCGGCGACCCCCGCCACCCCTACACCAAGGGCCTGATCAGGGCCATCCCCAGGCTGACCGGCGACATCGCCGAGGCGCGGGCGCTGCCCGGCCGGCCGCCGACGCTGACGACCGTGCCCGAGCGGGGCTGCGTGTTCAGGGACCGGTGCGAGCTGCGGATGGACGTCTGCGACACCGACGACCCCGCGGCCGTCGCGCACGGGGACCGGATCGTGGCCTGCCACGCGGTGAAGGTGAGGGAGCACGCGTGATCACCGGAGAAGGCATCGTCAAGACCTTCAAGCAGCGCGGCAACGTGCTCGGCGCACGCGAGGTGCGGGCGCTGCGCGGGGTGGACTTCGCCATCCCCAAGGGCGGCGCGGCCTCGTTCATCGGCGAGTCCGGGTGCGGCAAGACGACGCTGGGCCGGATCATCGCCGGCCTGGAGACCTACGACGAGGGCGAGCTGACGCTCGACGGCGTGCCCATGTCGTCGCTGAAGCCCAAGCAGCGCCAGCCGCACTTCCGCAAGATCCAGCTGATCCACCAGGACCCGTACTCGGCGCTGAACCCGACCCGCACCATCCACCAGACGCTGAACGCCCCGCTGACCCTGCGCGCCAAGCAGACCGGGCGGTCCAAGGCGTGGATCGAGGAGCGGGCCGCCGAGGTGCTGTCGATGGTCGGGCTCGACCCGGGCAGCGTGCTGGCCCGCTACCCGCACCAGCTCTCGGGCGGCATGCGGCAGCGCGTGGTCATCGCGCGGGCGCTGACCGTGGACCCGGAGATGCTGGTCGCCGACGAGGCCGTGTCGATGATCGACGTCTCGCTCCGGCTGGGCATCCTGGCGCTGCTGAAGGACCTGCGCGAGCGGCTCGGGGTGGCGGTGCTGTTCATCACCCACGACGTGGCCACCTCGCGCTACATCGGCGACGACGGCGAGCTGTACGTGATCTACCGGGGTCAGGTCGTGGAGCGGGGGCCGGTGGACACGGTGATCGCCGACCCGGTGCATCCGTACACGCAGTCGCTGCTGTCGGCAATCCCGGTGCTGCACGGCCTGGAGCGGCCCGGCGAGCAGCCGGTGACGCCGGTGGAGTCGATGGAGGCCGGGCAGGACGAGTCGGGCTGCCTGTTCGCGCCGCGCTGCCCGTTCCGCGGCGAGCGCTGCGCGGACGAGCGCCCCCTGCTGCAGGTGACGGAGGGCATCCCGCAGGAGCACGCCTGCTTCTACCCGGAGCGGCGCAGTGTCGTGGCCCGCCCGATGAGCGAGGTGTGAGGTGACCTCCCACCCCACCGTCCCCACGCCCCCGCCCGGAGAGACGGGGGAGGTCCGGGTGCTGCGCAAGCTGCGCGGCGCCGATCTGGCGCGGGCCGCCGAGGTGGCGCGGGCGGCGCTCGTCCATGACGCGGAAGAGGCCGGGGCGCTGGTGGAGAGGCTGGCCGCGCCGCCGGCCAACCGCCGCTGGGCCGCGCTGGTGACCGGCGGCGGGCTCGCCATGGCGTCGATGTCCACCGCGGATCCGGCCGTCGGCCACGTCGACCTCCTCGCCGTACACCCCGATCACCAGGGCCTGGGCGGCGGCCGGGCGCTGCTGCGCGCGGCCGAGGAGTGGCTGCGCGGCCAGGGCGCCCGCCGGGTCCGCCTGGCCGGGAACCCGCCCTGCTACGCCTGGCCCGGCATCGACGTGCGCTACACGCCCGCCGCCTGCCTGGCCGAGAGCCTCGGCTACGAGCTCGACCGCACGGCCTGGAACATGACCGCGGACCTGGACACAAACCTGGACGTGCGGGCCGACGTGGAGCGCCTGGCCAAGATCGGCATCGAGGTCCGCGCGGCCGGCGGCGACCGGGAGCGGGTGGCGGAGTTCGCCCGTGAGCACTGGAACGACGCCTGGGCCTGGGAGGCCGTCAACGCCTCCGGCCTGCACTACGCCGAGCGCGACGGCCGCGTGCTGGCCTTCGCCGCCTGGGGCACCCGCCCGTCCTGGTTCGGGCCGATGGGCACCGCGCCCGAGGCCCGCGGCACCGGCCTGGGCCGGGTGCTGCTCCGGCTCTGCCTGGCCGACATGCGCGCGGCCGGGCAGCGGACCGCCCAGATCGGCTGGGTCGGCCCGCTGCGGTTCTACGCGCGCGGCGTCGGCGCCCGCGCCGAGCGCGTCTTCTGGCTGTACGGGCGCGAACTGGCGTGAAGTCAGCCGTAGAGGAGAGGTCCGTCAGGGGGAGCGGGCTCGGCGCACAGGCCGCGCGGATCCTCCCCGGCGTCCAGGCACCTGGTCAGGCTGCCGGACCCCCACAGGTGGTCCATGAACTGCTCCGGCCCCCGCCACTCCAGGTGCCCCGGGTAGAGCGTGCGCGCCACGTGCAGCATGCTCACCCCGGTCAGCACCGGCCGGAACGCCTCCGGGTCGTGCACGTGCAGCTGAACTCCCCGTACCGGGAGGCCGGCGTGCTTGTGGAAGGTGGGCGTGAACCACGTCTCCCTGAACCGTACGCCGGGCAGGCCGAGCGCGGCCAGCGCGGGGGCGAACCGCTCGTCGGCGAAGGGGGCGCCGACGAGCTCGAAGGGCCGGGTGGTGCCGCGGCCCTCGGAGAAGTTCGTGCCCTCGAACAGCCCGGTCCCCGGGTAGACGAGCGCGGTGTCGGGGGTGGGCATGTTGACCGACGGCATCACCCAGGGCAGGCCGGTGGCCGCGAACGTCATGTCGCGCCGCCAGCCCTCCATGGTCACCACGCGCAGGTCGGCGTCGAAGCCGAACAGCGTGGCCAGTTCCCCCGCGGTCCTGCCGTGGCGCAGCGGCAGCGGGAAGCGGCCCACGAAGCTGGCGAACGCCGGGTCGAGCGGCGGGCCCTCGGTGACGGTCCCGCCGAGCGGGTTCGGCCGGTCCAGCACGACGAACCGCAGGCCCAGCCGGGCGGCCGAGGCGAGCAGGTCGTACATCGTCCAGACGTAGGTGTAGAAGCGGGCGCCCACGTCCGCGATGTCGAACACCAGCGTGTCCACGCCGGAGCGCTCCACCAGCTCGTCCAGCGCCTCGCCCTCGGTCTTGTGCGTGTCGTGGACCGGCAGCCCGGTCCTGGCGTCCACCGCGTCGCCCTCGCTGAAGCCGGCCTGCGCGGTGCCGCGGACGCCGTGCTCGGGGCCGAACAGCGCCGTCAGCGGCACTCCGGCCGCCAGCAGCGCGTCAGCGGTGGGGGTCAGATCGGGCAGGACCCCGGTGGGGTTGGTGATGAGGCCGAGGCGCGTCCCGCCGGCCAGCGACGGATCCGCGGCCAGCCGTTCGGCTCCGGTGCGTACGTATGACATGAACCCATTGTCTGAAAGATATTTACAAGAGAGAAGTAGAGGGTGGAAATTAGCGTCATGATTGATCCGCTACCAGAGCCGTCCACCGAGCAGAGCGATCCCCGTTACAGCCAGATCGACCGGCTGCCGACGCTGCAGATCGCCCGACTGATGAACGAGGCCGACGCCGCGGTGCCGGCGGCCGTGGCCCTCGCCATCCCGGCCATCTCCGACGCGATCGACGCGATCGCCGAGCGGATGGGCAAGGGCGGCAGGCTGCTGTACGTCGGCGCGGGCACGTCGGGCCGGCTGGCCGTGCTGGACGCGTCCGAGTGCCCGCCGACCTTCGGCACCGACCCGGAGCTGGTCCAGGGCGTCATCGCGGGCGGTCATGAAGCGCTCACCCGCTCGGTCGAGGGCGCCGAGGACGACGCGGACGCGGGCGCCGCCGCCCTGGCGGAGCTGGAAGTGGGCCCCCTCGACTCGGTGGTGGGCGTCTCGGCCAGCGGGCGCGCCCCTTTCGTGCTGGGGGCGCTGGCGGAGGCGGGCCGCCGGGAGGCGCTCACCGTCAGCCTGTCGTGCAACGAGGGCGCGCCGCTGTCGGCCGCCGCCGAGCACCCGATCGAGGTCGTGGTGGGCCCCGAGGTGGTGACGGGCTCCACCCGGCTCAAGGCGGGGACGGCCCAGAAGCTGGTGCTCAACATGATCTCGACGATCTCGATGGTCCGGCTCGGCCGCACGTACGGCAACCAGATGATCGAGATGTCGGCGATGAACAGCAAGCTGGCCTCGCGCGCGGTGCGCATGGTCAGCGACATCACCGGGGCGGGCCACGAGGCGGCCGGCCGGGCGCTGGCCGAGGCGGGCGGGCAGGCCAAGGTGGCGGTGCTGATGATCAGGCACAAGCTGGACGCGGAGGGCGCCCGCGCGCTGCTGCGTTCCCACGGGGAGCGGCTCAGCGACGCGCTGAGCGGCTGACGGGGATCTGTCGACTCGGGGGTCCTGGGTTTGGGTTCATTCGACGTACGGGGGGCTAGAGGATGTCCGATCGGCTGGACGCGATCTTGGCGGAGGCCGTGCCGGGGGTGTGCCCGGCGGCTGTCGCGCTGATCGCCGTGGACGGCGCGGTCGTGGCGGCCTCGGCCGCCGGCGAGCTGGTGCGCTACCGGGACGCCGCGTTCACGCTCGCCGAGTACAGGCCGCCCGCGAGCCGCGAGGCCGTCTTCGACCTGGCCTCGATCAGCAAGCTGTTCACCACGGCCGCCGTCCTGTCGCTGGCCGAAGAGGGCGTGCTGGGCCTGGACGAGCCGGTGGCGGCCTGGCTGCCGGGCCGCGACCCGCGGATCACCCTGCGCCGCCTGCTGACGCACACGGCGGGGTTCCAGCCCACCCGCCGCATCGACCTGGAGCTCCCGGACGCCTCTCCGGCCGCGCGCATGGCGGCCATGGTCTCGACGCCGGTGACCTCTCCGGTGGGCGGGCCGTACCTGTACTCGGACGTGGGCCTGGTGATGGCGGGCCGGGTGGCGGAACTGGCCTCCGGCTTCCCCCTCGACCAGCTGGTCCGCGCCCGCGTGACCGGCCCCCTGAACCTGACGGCCACGGGTTACCGCCCGGTCTCCAGCCCTCCCACCCAGCCCACGACCGACAGCGGGCCCCCGTACGAGATCGGCTCCCCCACCCCGCCTGCGCCCACCGGCGGGCTGTCCCAGGGGGTCGCTGACCTTTCACGGGTCGCCGCCACCGAGTGGAAGCCCGAGCGACCGGGGCCGGGCTGCGTGCGGGGTGAGGTGCACGACGAGACCGCGTACGCGCTCGGCGGGGTGGCGGGACACGCCGGCGTCTTCGGCACCGCGGACGACGTGCTGGCGCTCGGCGAGGCGCTCAGGCTGGGCGGCGGGGCGGCGCTGCGCCCGGACACCGTGGCCGAGATGCTGCGCGACCAGGGCGTGACGGGCGCGCCGTTCCGGCACGGGCTCGGCGTCCGCATCGGCGACCCGGGCATCGTCGGCCCGCTGGACGACGCGTTCGGCCACTCCGGCTTCACCGGCACCTCCCTGATCGTCTCCCCCTCCCGCCGTCTGACGGCCGTCCTCCTGACGAACGCCGTACACCCGCTACGCGGCCGCCCAGGCGTCCGCGACCTACGCACCGCGATCGCAACCGAAGCCCTGCGCCTGTCCTCCTAGTGCTCCAGCCGTAGATCGTGATCTTGTCGCTGGAGTGCGGTGAAGAGGGGGCAGCGGTCAGTCGTCGGCGAGATCGAGCTGGGCAGCACAGGCGTCCGCTACTCGAGTCCTTCGAGACGGCGGGCATCTTTGATCTCGCTGATCCTGGCAGCCGTCATCGGGGTCCACTCCCTCCTCTGTCCAGCGGCGCGGAGGGCTTCTCCAACCTCGCTGAGCTTCACGGAGGACAACAAGCCCGCCCGCTCGATCAGGTCGTCCCGGGCCACGGTGGTCAGCCATGTGCACGGAGTGAAGCCCGGACGCGGGAACGCGAACCGCAGCACGCCTTCGAAGGGCAGTCCTTCCGGGGCTCCTACGGCCACTTCAACGCCCAGGCCGCTCATGTCGACGCCCGCTGGCGCAACGACCTGCATCGCCTGAAAGGCGGATGACTCCTCGTCCGAGAGCAGCACGACCGGGCGTCGCTCATCGAAGTCGACCCACCAGACTTCACCGCGTTGCATGTGTCCTCCTGGCACGAGACGGCGGGCGAACACTGCGTGCCCCGTGCGGGACACGGAAGGGATGCGGCCCCGTCTTCGCACGTCGTGACCGGGGGCGGTGAAGACGGGCGCAGCCATCTTTGATCATCGGTGTGTGAAGACTGGAGATCATGCGGTGCCCGCGAGTCACAGCGTAGACCCTGCCCGCTGGCAGGAGGCGTTCGAGGTCCTGATGTGCGGTACTGGACACCGCCCGCAAACCCCACACGCTGAACGTCCCAGGAAGCGCGGACGGACCGGTCCGCGCTCCCGGGCATGTTCCGGAACGGCTAGGCGGACGGGGCGAGGGCCTCCAGGAGGGCCTCGGCGTGGCGGAGTGCTTCGTCAGGGTCGGCGGTGACGACGTGCGGGTCGAAGTTGAGGTCGTGGAAGAGGTCGGTCACGCCCTGCTCCGCCAGCCAGGCGACATCGCCCCTGATCTCCTCCACGGTGCCCGTCAGCCGCCGCCGCTCCCCCGGCTCGGGCCGCACCCGGGTGACGCCCCGGCAGACGAACCGCAGCGACCCGGCGTCCCGCCCCGCCTCCGAGGCCGCCGCCTTCACCAGGGCGATGCGGCCGGCGATGCCCGACAGGTCCTCGCGGCTGGAGCTCACCCACCCGTCGGCCAGCCGCCCCGCCCTGCGCAGCGCCACCTCGGCCGTGCCGCCCAGCAGGATCGGCGGCGCCGGGGACGGCTTCGGGTCGGCGTACGACGGCGAGATCCGGTAGAACTCGCCCCGGTGCTCCACCACCTCGTCGCCCCACATCTTGCGCAGCACCTCGACGAACTCCTCGCCCCTGCGCCCGCGCCGCGCGAAGTCGACCCCCGCCGCCTCGAACTCCTCCTCCACCCACCCGAGCCCCAGCCCGGCCGTCAGCCTGCCGCCCGAGAGGGTCTGCAGGGTGGCGAGCTGCTTGGCCAGCGGCACCGGCTGCACGAACGCGTTCACCACCGCCACCCCGAGCCGGATCCGCTCGGTGACGCCGGCCAGGTAGGACAGCGTGATCAGCGGGTCGTGCACGCTGCGATAGGTGGGCCCCATCTCGTGCCCCACCGGGTAGAGCATCCGCTGGAAGGTCCACAGCTCGTGGTATCCGAGCCGCTCCGCCCGGGTGGCGATCGTGCGCATGGCCTGCGGCGCGGCCCACGCCCCTGACTGGGGCACGGCGAATCCGATTCTCATGCCCCTAGTCTGTACGAGTGGGTCTTGAGGGGGAGCTGGCCGGGGTCGCCGGCACGTACGGGGGCAGCGGCGATCCGGTGCGTCACCAGACGCGCTCGGACTCGGTGGTGGTGCGGCGCGGCGAGGTGGTGGTGAAGGCGCACGCCGTCCGGGAGGACGTGCCCGGCCTGCGCGCGCGATTACGCGCCTGCGCGTCCGCCGCGCTGGCCGGGGTGATGCTGGCGCCGCTGGTGCCCGACGTGCTCACGGTGTCGGGGCGGGCCGTGACGGTGTGGCCGGCGGGCCGCCCGATCAGGCGGGAGGAGGCGGATGACGCTCCCTGGGAGGAGGGCGCCAGGCTGCTGGCCCGGCTGCACGCGGTGCCTCTCACGCTGCTGCCGCGGCTGCCCGCGGCCGGCGGCCCTGGCAGGGCGGCCAGGGCGGTGCGGCGGATGGAGGGCGACGGTCCGGTGGAGCGGCTGATCCGGCGCGCGTTCGCGGAGCTGCCCGAGCCTGAGCCGGGGCCGGGGTTGCTCGCGCACGGCGACTGGCATCTGGGCCAGCTCGTGTTCCGCGACCGGTGGCTGCTGATCGACGCCGACGACCTCGGGGTGGGCGACCCTGCGTGGGACCTGGCCAGGCCGGCCGCGTGGTACGCGGCGGGCCTGCTGGAGCCGGAGGTCTGGGACCGTTTCCTGGGCGCCTACCTGGCGGCGGGCGGCCCGGCGCTGGGCGGCGACGACCCGTGGCGCCGCCTCGACCTGCCCGCCAGGCAGGTGACGGCGCAACTCGCGGCCGTGGCCGTCTGCCATGCCCACCGGGAAGGCAGGGAACTGGACGAGGTCGAGCATTCGTTGGTCGAATCGTGCAGCAGAATCGTCAGGGCGTGACGGCGACGCGCGCGATAGGTTTCACCCAGGACATCGAGGCCAAGGAGTGCGTGTAGATGCAGTGCCCGAAGTGCCGCGGCAACATGCGGACGTATGAGCGCAACGGTATCCACATCGAGCAGTGCGACAACTGCCGTGGGATCTTCCTGGACTACGGCGAGCTCGAGACGCTGACGCAGATGGAGGCGGCCTACCACGCCGCTCCTCCGCCGCCCGCGCCGGGCGGCCCGGCCTGGGGCGCGCCCCGGCCCGGCGGCCACTACGGCCACAGCAAGCATCACCGCCAGCGCAGCTGGGTGGGCATGCTCTTCTCCAGCTGATCCGTCAGAACGGGGCCGCGCGACCGCGAGGCCCCGTTCGTGCGATCAGGCCGGGAAGTCGTCCGGGTCGACCTTCGCGGTGCGGGCGTTGCCGCCGGAGATCGCGTGCAGCGTGATCCGCCAGTCGTGCCAGCGGATCTGCGTGGCGGTGTAGGTGGTCTTGAACCGCACCGACTTCTGGAAGCGCTCGAAGCTGCACTCCCGGGTGAACGAACGGCTCTTGCCGTCCCAGTCGACGCCGTGGGTGAAGTAGATGCGGTAGTTGCCGTCACCCACGTTGTTGATCTTGAACTTGGCCTTCTTGCGCACGTACACGCTGTAGACCTTGGACTTCCCCCGCACCAGGCTGATCACCGCGTCGCGGGTGCCGCCGTTGTGGATCTGCAGTGAGCTGCGGCCGCCGGAGCCGCCCTTGCGCAGGAAGTGGCCGTTGCCGAGCCGCCTGTTCTTCTTGCCCGCGGCCTTCACCGACACGATGTCGGCCTCGTAGTCGCCGGCGTCCTCCAGCGCCTTGCCGGCCCGGCCGAGCGCGGTCAGCGGGTCGTCCAGGTCGGTGAAGACGGCGGACGGGGTGCACAGGTCCCTGCTGCCCACCTTGGTCGCCGACGTGCCGAGCTGGAGCGCGACCTCGCGCAGGCTCTCGACGTACGCCGTGTGCTGGGCCTGGACCTCGGGCGGCGGGCTGAGCCGGGCCAGTTCGTCGGCGGCGCTCTGGAGGGTCTCCTGGGCCTTGACGACGCGCTGGTCGAGCGACTTCAGCGAGCGGGCGCCGGCCAGGGACTTGATGGCCTTGCTCATGTCGTCGCGCCGGCCGTCGAGCTCGCCTTTGTAGGCGTCGGCGGTCAGCGCGGTGGGCACGGGGGCGGACGAGGTCGACGGGTCTCCCGCGACCGCCGCGCCGTCGCCGCCCGCCACGCCGCTCGCGCTGGTCTCACCACCGGTGACGGTGGGCGCGGCGCTGCACGCTCCGATTGTGAGAGCCGCCAGGGCGAGCGTGCAGGTGAAGATCCGAGGGGCAGTCACCTGCCACACTATCGCCCGCTTCATCCCCCGACGTCAATTCACGTTCCCGTGAGTCCCTTCTGCCGGGTACGGTGCGCCGCCACGTTGACCCGGTTGGCGCAGGCGAGCGAGCAGAAGCGCCTGCGCCCGTTGCGCGAGGTGTCCACGTACACGGTGCGGCACCCCTCACGGTCGCAGCGGCCGAGCCTGCGCCCGTCGGAGAAGCAGATGGCCATCGCCAGGCCGCCGGCGGTGGTGTCCTTGGCCCTGGCCACGATGTCGCCTTCGGTCGAGGAGAAGTGCAGGTGGGGCGTCAGTCCGTCGTGGGTGCTCACGAACGGCCTGGCCGCGGTGATCTCCAGCAGGTCGTTGACCAGGGTGATCTGCTTGGCGACCTCGGGCTCGCCGAAGACCGGGTCGAGGCGGAGAGCCCAGGCCTCCATCTCCCCCGCCTGGGCGGGCGTCATCGCGGTGCGCAGCATCTCGTGCTCGGTCAGCAGCCCGGCGAGCGGCTCCGGCCGGAAATCGGTGGCGTTGACCAGGGCCGCCGAGAGCGCGGCCCCGTTGCCGCCGTAAGTGTTGAAATGCACAAGACCATTACATCACCTTGGGGGCATGGACTCCAGACACCTCCATGACCCGCTCGCCCTGACCCTCGTCTCCACCCACGCCACCTCCGACGGCGTGGTGTCGTATCTGCGGTGCGCCTGCGGCGCCTGGGAGGTACGCACGTCGTGCCTCGTGGGGAGGACCTCGGGGGGCCGGGGGCGCAGCCCGTCGACTGGAGGCGCGCACTCGTCCTAGAGTCTGCTGCAACACCCCCACAGGAGGTCAGGCATGTCCAGCATCCCCTCTCTTCTCCGCGACCGGATCGCGGCCACCCCCGAAGCCGAGGCGTACCGGACGCCGTCAGGCGACGGATGGACGTCGCTGTCCTGGCGCGCCACCGGGGAGCGGGTCCGGGAGCTGGCGCTCGGCCTGGCCGCCCTCGGCGCGGGCCCCGACCGCCGGGTCTCCATCCTGTGCTCCACCCGCCTGGAGTGGATCCTGTGCGACCTGGCGGTGCTGTCGACCGGCGCGGCGACGACCACGATCTACCCGTCCAACACCGCGGCCGAGTGCGCCTTCGTCGTCAACGACTCCGGCACCTCGATCGTCATCGCGGAGAACGACGACCAGGTGGCCAAGCTGCGCTCGGTGCAGAAGGAGCTGCCGGACGTCACGCAGGTGATCGTGATCGACGGCACCGCGAGCGACGACGGCTGGGTGATCAAGCTCGACGACGTGCCGGGCAAGGCCGCGGCCGAGGCCGACTACGACGCCATGGTCGACGCCATCGGCGAGGCCGACCTGGCCACGCTCATCTACACCTCCGGCACCACGGGCCGCCCCAAGGGCGTGGAGCTCACCCACGACAACTGGCTGTACGCCGCGAGCGCGGTCCGCGAGCTCAACCTGATCACCTCCGACGACCTCCACTTCCTGTGGCTGCCGCTGTCCCACTCGTTCGGCAAGCTGCTGGAGGTCGTGATGATCGACATCGGCACGCCGACCGCGATCGACGGGCGGCTCGACCGCATCGCCGACAACCTGGGCGCGCTGCAGCCGTCGTTCATGGCCGCCGCCCCCCGCATCTTCGAGAAGATCCACAACACCGTGGCGGCCACCCAGCAGCGCGAGGGCGGCGCCAAGCTGAAGATCTTCAACTGGGCGCGCAAGACCGGCGTCCGGGTGGTCCGGGCCCGCCAGCACGGCGCCCCGATCCCGCTGACGACCAAGATCGAGTACGCGATCGCCGACCGGCTGGTGTTCAGCAAGCTGCGCGCCCGCTTCGGCGGCCGGATCCGCTACTTCATCTCCGGGGCGGCGCCGCTCTCGCAGGACATCGCCGAGTTCTTCGACGCGGCCGGGCTGACGATCCTCGAAGGCTACGGGCTGACCGAGTCCTCGGCGGGCAGCTTCCTCAACCGCCCGGCGAACGTGAAGTTCGGCTCGGTGGGCCAGCCCCTGCCCGGCACGGAGGTGCGCATCGCCGACGACGGGGAGATCCTCATCGGCGGTCGCGGCATCATGCGCGGCTACCACGGCCTGCCGGAGGAGACCGCCGAGGCGCTCGAGGACGGCTGGCTCCACACCGGCGACATCGGCGAGCTCGACGACCAGGGCCGGCTGACCATCACCGACCGCAAGAAGGAGCTGATCAAGACCTCCGGCGGCAAGTACGTCGCGCCGACCCACCTGGAAGGCCGCATCAAGGCCGCGTGCCCGTACCTTTCGCACGTGTTCGTGCACGGCGACCGCCGCAACTTCTGCACCGCGCTGATGACCCTCGACATGGACGTGACCAGGCCGTGGGCCGAGGCCCAGGGCCTGCCGACCGACCCGGAGGAGCTGCGCGCGCACCCCCGGATGCGCGAGGAGGTCCAGAAGGCGGTCGACCAGGTGAACGCCGACCAGGCCAGCTACGCGACGATCAAGAAGTTCTCGATCCTCTCGCAGGACTTCGCGGTCGAGACCGGCGAGCTGACGCCCAGCCTGAAGGTCAAGCGCAAGGCGGTCGAGGAGCGCTACGGCGAGACCCTCGACTCCTTCTACGACGGCCAGGCGTAGGCGGCGGTCCTCAGGAGCGCTTGAAGGCGGCCAGCAGGCGGTCGGCGGCGAGCGACGGGGTCAGGGTGCCGGCGAGCACCTCGCGCTCGATCCCGTCGCGGATCTCCGACACCCGCGGGTCGTCGCGCAGCTCGGCCAGCAGCCGGTCGTGCACCATCGTCCAGGTCCACCGCACCTGCTGGCGGCGGCGCTTGTCCGCCAGGTCCAGGCCCTCCTGATGGGCCAGGACCTGGCGCCACAGCTCCTCCAGCCCGTCGCCGGTCAGGCCGCTGCAGGTGAGCACGGGCGGCGGCGCGCTGTCGGAGCGCAGCATGCGCAGCGCCCCGGCCAGCTCGCGCGCGGCCTTGCGCGCCGCGAGCGCGTGCTCGCCGTCGGCCTTGTTCACCGCGATCACGTCCGCCAGCTCCAGCACGCCCTTCTTGATGCCCTGCAGCTGGTCTCCGGTACGGGCGAGCGTGAGCAGCAGGAACGTGTCGACCATGTCCGCGACCGCGGTCTCCGACTGGCCGACGCCGACGGTCTCGACCAGCACCACGTCGAACCCGGCCGCCTCCACCACGACGATCGCCTCCCTGGTGGCCTTGGCCACGCCGCCGAGGGTGCCTGACGTGGGCGAGGGTCTGATGAACGCGGCCGGGTCGACGGCCAGCCTCGACATCCGGGTCTTGTCGCCGAGGATGCTGCCGCCGGTCCTGGTGGAGGACGGGTCGACGGCCAGCACCGCGACCTGGTGGCCCTCCCCGGTGAGCATGGTGCCGAACCCGTCGATGAACGTCGACTTGCCCACCCCGGGCACTCCCGAGATGCCCACCCGCCGCGCCTTCCCGGTGAGCGGGGTCAGCTCGACCAGCAGCTCCTGGGCCATCGCCCGGTGGTCGGGCCTGGTGGACTCCACGAGCGTGATGGCACGGGCGACCCAGGCCCGCGCCCCCGCCTTGACGCCCCGAACGTAGTCCTCCAGCGAGCGCACGCCACGCCCCTTCCTCGCAGATCCGGCTACAGCCTGACATCTTCGCCCACGCCGCAATGACACCGCCCCGGCACCTCGGATGCCGGGGCGGTGTCACGCGGGAGCGCTACGCCCGCCCGCGCAGATCCTCCAGCAGCTCCAGGGCGGCGGTGGCGATCACGGTGCCCGGTGGGAAGATCGCGGCGGCTCCGGCGGCGCGCAGCTCGTCGAAGTCTCCCGGCGGGATGACCCCGCCCGCCACGATCATGACGTCCTCGGCGCCGAGGTCGGCGAGCGCCTTCTTCAGCGCGGGCACCAGGGTGAGGTGCCCGGCGGCGAGCGTGGAGACGCCGACGACGTGCACGTCGGCCTCGACCGCCTGCCTGGCCACCTCCTCCGGCGTCTGGAACAGCGGGCCGACGTCGACGTCGAAGCCCAGGTCGGCGAAGGCGGTGGCGATCACCTTCTGGCCGCGGTCGTGGCCGTCCTGGCCCATCTTGGCGACCAGGATGCGCGGCCTGCGGCCCTCGGCGCGCTCGAACTCGGCGCACGCCTCGCGGGCGCGCTCGATGTCGGCGGCCGGGCCCGCCTCGTCGCGGTACACACCTGAGATGGTACGGACCTGCTCGGCGTGCCGGCCGAACACCTTCTCCAGCGCGGAGGAGATCTCGCCCACGGTGGCCTTCGCTCGGGCGGCGTCCACCGACAGCTTGAGCAGGTTGGCGTCGGGGCCGGGGTTGGCGGCGGCGTGGGTGAGCGCGTCGAGCGCCCGGCCGACCGCGGCCTCGTCCCGCTCGGCCCGCAGCGCGCGCAGCTTCTCCAGCTGCTGGGCGCGGACCGCGCTGTTGTCGACCTTGAGCACCTCGATGGGCTCGTCGGCGTCCGGCCGGTACTTGTTGACGCCGATGACGGGCTGGCGGCCGGAGTCGATGCGGGCCTGGGTGCGGGCCGCGGCCTCCTCGATGCGGAGCTTGGGCAGCCCCGCCTCGATGGCCTTGGCCATGCCGCCCGCCGCCTCCACCTCCTGGATGTGCTCCCAGGCGCGCTCGGCCAGGTCGTGGGTGAGCCGCTCGACGTAGTAGGAGCCGCCCCACGGGTCGATCACCTGCGTGGTGCCCGACTCCTGCTGGAGCAGGATCTGGGTGTTGCGGGCGATTCTGGCGGAGAAGTCGGTGGGCAGCGCGAGCGCCTCGTCCAGCGCGTTGGTGTGCAGCGACTGGGTGTGGCCCTGGGTGGCGGCCATGGCCTCGACGCAGGTGCGCGCGACGTTGTTGAACACGTCCTGCGCGGTCAGCGACCAGCCCGACGTCTGCGAGTGCGTGCGCAGGCTCAGCGACTTGGGGTTCTTCGCGCCGAACCCGTCGACCAGCTTGGCCCAGAGCAGCCGGGCGGCCCGCAGCTTGGCGACCTCCATGAAGAAGTTCATGCCGATGCACCAGAAGAACGACAGCCGCGGCGCGAACCGGTCGACGTCCATCCCGGCGGCGATCCCGGCCCGCAGGTACTCGACCCCGTCGGCCAGGGTGTAGGCGAGCTCCAGGTCGCAGGTGGCCCCGGCTTCCTGGATGTGGTAGCCGGAAATGCTGATGGAGTTGAATTTCGGCATCTTTTCGCTGGTGTACGCGAAAATATCCGAAATTATCCGCATCGACGGCGCAGGCGGATAGATGTACGTGTTCCGTACCATGAACTCCTTGAGGATGTCGTTCTGGATGGTGCCGGCCAGCTGCTCCGGCGTCACCCCCTGCTCCTCGGCCGCCACGATGTAGAGCGCCAGGATGGGCAGCACGGCCCCGTTCATGGTCATGGACACCGACATGCGGTCCAGCGGGATGCCGTCGAAGAGCTGGCGCATGTCGTAGATCGAGTCGATCGCCACCCCCGCCATGCCGACGTCGCCGGCCACGCGCGGGTGGTCGGAGTCGTAGCCCCGGTGGGTGGCCAGGTCGAAGGCCACCGACAGGCCCTTCTGCCCGGCTGCCAGGTTGCGGCGGTAGAAGGCGTTGGAGTCGGCGGCGGTGGAGAAGCCCGCGTACTGGCGGATGGTCCACGGCTGGTTGACGTACATGGTCGGGTACGGCCCGCGCAGGTAGGGCGCGGCCCCCGGGTAGGTGCCCAGGAAGTCGAGCCCGTCGAGGTCGCGGCCGGTGTAGAGCGGCTTGACCGCGATCCCTTCCGGCGTCTCCCAGGCGGGGGCGTCGGGCCCCGGGCCGTCGCCCCCGGACGAGCGGGCCGTGAGCGGGACGGTCGAGAAGTCGGGGATCATCGGGTCACCTCCAGGTCGCGGAAGGTCGTGCGCAGGACGCCGAGCGCGTCGCAGCCGGCGTGGACGTAGCCGTCGACGCCGTCATAGTCACCCTTCCCCGCCAGCCAGACCGTGCGCGCGCCGGCCCGTCTCAACGCGGCGGCGACCGCCTCGGCGTGCTGGCCGTAGAGCTTGTCGCTGGAGCACAGGCAGGCGACGGTGGCGCCGCTGACGGCGAAGGCGGTGGCGATCTGCTCGGGGTCGGCGCCGGGGCCCGCGGTCTCGGTGTCGAGCCCGCCGGCCCGGAAGAGGTTGGCGGCGAACGCGGCCCGCGGCGTGTGCACGGCGACCGGCCCGATCGTGGCCAGGAACACCTTGGGCCGCTCGGCCTGCGCGTCGGCCAGGTCACGCAGCTCCTCGAACTCCTGCGCGTACCGGATCTTCGGCAGCCCGGCGGCGAGGGCGGCGGGCGAGTGGGACGCCAGGAACGGTCCAGAGGAGGAGGCTCCGTTGAGAGGCTTCTCCTCCAGATCGGGGAACTCGCTCACGCCGGTGAGCGGGAGGCGGCGGTGCGCGAGGTCGGCGGCGCGGCGCTCCCGGGTGGCGGCGACGCGGCCGGCGACCAGCTCGGCGGCGGCCTCGATGCCGCCGGCCGCCTCGATCTCCTGGAACCAGGCCCAGGCCTGCCCGGCGAGCTCCTCGGTGCGGCGCTCGACGTACCAGGAACCGCCCGACGGGTCGACCACGCGCCCGACGCCGGCCTCCTCCAGCAGCAGCGACTGCGTGTTGCGGGCGATCCGGCGGGAGAACGCGTCCGGCGGCCGGACCACCGCGTCGAACGGCTGCACGGTCACCGCGTCGGCGCCGCCGACCCCGGCTGCGAAGCAGGCGACGGTGACGCGCAGCATGTTCACCCAGGGGTCGCGGCCGGTCATCATGGCCGAGCTGGTCACCGCGTGCTGGCGCTGCGGCCCGGAGGCCCCGGTCACCTCGGTGACCCGGTCCCACAGCCGCCTGGCCGCCCGCAGCTTGGCGATGGTGGCGAACTGGTCGTCGGTGGCGGCGTACCGGAACTCGAGCTGGTCGCACGCCTGCTGGACGGTGAGCCCGGCGGCGGTGAGCGCGCGCAGGCCGGCCACGGCGAGCGCGAGCGAGCAGCCGAGCTCCTCGGCGTCGCCGCCGCCCGCGTCGTGGTAGGGGGTGGCGTCGACCGTGACGGCCCGCAGCCCGGGATGCCCGGCGGCGCACCGGGCCGCCAGCTCCGCGGCCTCAGGGCTCAGCGGCGAGGCGCCCAGGTTGCCCTGGAGCGGGGTGTCACCGGCCAGGGTGAGCAGGGCCTCGGCGGCCTCGGCCGTCAGCTCGCCCGCTTCCAGGACGACCGGCGCGAGGTCGAGGAAGACGCCCTTCAGCACCCGGGGCAGCTCGGCCACCGGGATCGCGCCGTCGCCGACGACTAGCCAGAGCGAGGTCACCCCGTTCTCCAGGTCGGCCATCACCGCCTCGGGGTCGGGCAGCGCGTGCCGCTGCCTGACGTCCCAGCCGCCGGCAGGTCGCGAGCCGCGCTCGAACGGCGCGGACGCGGGCAGGTCGGCGGCGTCGTACAGCGGTGCGACAGCCAGCCCGTCATAGGTGGAGTGGGACAGCGCCTCTTCGGGCGTCTCCGCGTCGACGCCGGACTTGCGCAGCACCGCTATGGCCAACGCCCGCCAGTCGTCGCGCGAGGTGGAAGGAAACCCCGCAGCCAGATCCATGGTCGGATAGTACGCATAGGCTGATTTACGAGGTAACCGGGGGTCGGCCCCAGTCCTACCCCTGAGGTGCCTCCCACGTGCGCCGCCATGTGACGGGGCCCACTACGCCGTCGTCGTCGATCTTCTGCTGGCGCTGGAAGCGGCGGCACACGTCGCGCGACTGGGGCCCGTACGCGCCGTCCACGTCGATCTCCCACTCGCGCTCGGCCATCTTGGCCTGCCACGTGCGCACGTCGTCGCCGCGCGTCACCGGCGGGTACTTGAGCAGCCGGCCGGGGAACGGCGGCACGCCCGGCGGCTCAGGGGCGCCGTTGCCCCCGCCGTCGGGCCGGGGCGCGCCCCGGCGGACCCACGCGTACAGCGGCCCGCCCGGGCAGTCGGTGGCGTACCCGTCGCGGTGCCCCTTGATCTCATCGCCAGCCCGCCCGTTCTGCCGGGTATGGTCAATGGCGTCCAGAATCGCGTGCAACATCCCGTCAGGCGGTTCCAACAGCCCCGCGTTGCCCACCAACCCGAGCACCGCGTAGTGGCCCCGGTTGAGCCCGGAGCCGTTGGCGGCGGGCAACCGGTTGAGCCCCCGTCCTTCGAAGACCTTTTTGTGCGGACATGCCACGAACGAGTAGCCGATGTCGATCCACCCGTTGCCGTCCATGTGCGAGTTCTGGATCGAGCGGACCAGCGCCGTGCAACGGTCGTGCTCGTCGACGATGCGAGGGTCGACCCGCCCGCCGGTGTAGTGGACCTTCACGCCCTTGGTCGAGTCGAGCCGGGTATGGCTCCCGCGCGGCGATCGGGCACCCCACGCTTTCCTGCTGATCAAGTCAATAGCCATGACTTACTCCCGGAAGACGTCACCTTGAACACTCAGCGTAACGTCCTCCCTCATTCAGGTGAGGATATTCGGTTGATTTTACCTATGGCCGGATGACCCGCTCTTCCGTCACGATCGCCGTGATCAGGTCATGTGGTGTCACATCGAAGGCGGGATTGAGCGCGTCCGTGCCTTCGGGAGCCACGCGCGTGCCGCGGAAGGCCACGATCTCGTCAGCTCCGCGGTCCTCGATCTCGATGTGCTCGCCCGACGGGGTGGCCGGGTCGATCGTGCTCTCGGGGGCGACGACGATGAACGGCACCCCGGCCCGCTCCGCGCCGAGCGCGAGCGCGTACGAACCGATCTTGTTGGCGGTGTCGCCGTTGGCGGCGATCCGGTCGGCGCCGATCAGCACCGCGTCGACGCCTCCCCTGGCCAGCAGGTACGGTCCGGCGCCGTCGGTGACGAGGCGGTGCGGCGCGCCCATCCTGGCCAGCTCCCAGGCGGTGAGCCGGGCGCCCTGCAGCAGGGGGCGGGTCTCCAGGGCGAGGACCTCGGCGAGCCTGCCGCGCTCGTGCAGGGTCTGCGCGACGCCGAGCGCAGTGCCCCGCTCGACGCAGGCCAGGCCGCCGGTGTTGCACACGGTCATGATGCGCAGCCGGTCGCCTTCGAGCAGCTCGGCGCCCCGCTCGCCCATGGCGTGGCAGGCCGCGATGTCGTCGTCCCTGATGCGCAGCGCCGTCTCCAGCACCGCCTCGGGCCCCTCCGGGATGCGGGCGGCGGCCCGGTCGACGCCCCAGGCGAGGTTGACGGCGGTGGGCCGGGCCGCGCGCAGCCGGGCGACGGCGTCCTGGTCGCCGCGGGCCAGCACCACGCCGAGCGCCCCCGCCACGCCGAGCGCGGGCGCGCCCCGCACGGAGAGCCTGCGGATCGCGCCGACCAGCTCGTCCACGGTCTCGACGCGCAGGGTCACGCACTCGTCGGGCAGCCGGGTCTGGTCGACGAGCTCGACGGCGCCGTCCACCCAGTCGATGGTCCTCACCCGCCGAACGCTAGCGCAGCTTCCAGGTACGGATCAGCGCCCGGCGATCACCCCGACGCCCCCGCCCGGAGAGATCGATCACCATACCGGCGAACCGGGGCGACCTGTAACGTAACGAACCATGGCGACTCCCCTGACGCCCGGCGATCCGGCCGAGCTCGGCGGCTACCGGCTGGCCGGGCGGCTCGGCGAGGGCGGGCAGGGCGTCGTCTACCTGGCGCATTCCGAGGCCGGCGAGCCGGTCGCGATCAAGCTGCTGAGCACGGGCGACCGCGAGACGCGGGCGCGGCTGGCGCGCGAGCTGGCGGCCCTGGAGGGCATCGCCTCGTTCTGCACGGCGCGGGTGCTGGCCGCCTCGACCGACGGGCCACGCCCGTACGTGATCAGCGAGTTCATCGACGGCCCCTCGCTGTTCGAGCGGGTGCGCGACCGGGGGCCGCTGGCGGGCGGAGACCTGGAGCGGGTGGCGATCGGCACGGCCACGGCCCTGGCGGCGATCCACGCGGCCGGCATCGTGCACCGCGACCTCAAACCGGCCAACGTGCTGCTGGGGCCGGACGGGCCGCGGGTGGTCGACTTCGGCATCGCCAGGGCCGAGGGGGCGGCGACCATGACGTCGGGGCTGATCGGCACCCCCGCCTACCTGTCGCCCGAGCAGATCGGCGGCGCCCCGGCGTCCCCGGCCTCGGACGTGTTCGCGTGGGCGGCGACGGTGCTGTTCGCGGCGACCGGGGTGAGCCCGTTCGGCGCCGACACGGTCCCCGCCGTGCTCCACCGCGTCCTGCACACCGAACCGGACCTGCGACCGCTCCCCCCGCGACTGCGCGGCCCCATCGCCTCGGCCCTCGCCAAGGACCCGGCCCTGCGCCCCACCGCCCCCTCCCTGATGGTCCAGCTGGTCAACCCCGGCTCCCCCGGCCCGGTCGACGGCCCCACCGGGACGGGTGCTGGCGAAGGGCGGAGGGTGGATCGGACAGGGCCGGGGGCCCCCGCTCTCACCACCGGGCCGGGGCGCGGGCGCTCCAGGGCGGTGCTGGTCGGCGCGCTGGCCGTGGTGGTGGCGCTGGCGGCCGGCGGCGCGGCGCTGCTGTGGACGTACTTCGGCGCGAGGGACTCCGCCGCCCTTCCCACTCAGAACACCGTCTCCACGACGGTCCCGCCGTCCCCGAGCGGGGAGCCGACCCCGGCCGGGGAGCCGACCCGAGCCGGAGAGTCCACCCAGGCCGAGGAGCCCGTGCGTCAGGAGCCCACCCGCTCACCGGCTCAGAGCGGCCGGGGCGACCTGCGGATCCCGGCCGCGTTCGCCGGCACGTGGGAGGGCACCGCCGACAGCGAGATGCTGGACAGGAAGTTCGAGGACGAACCCGTCGCCATCACCCTCAAGGAGGGTGAGAGCACCGGCACCTGGCACGCCCCCGGCGAGGACGCGGGCTGCGAGACCGGCACACTCCAGGTGACGGAGGTGTCGGAGAAGAAGCTGTCGTTCCGGCTCGGCGGGCTGGGCGGTCTGTGCGCGGTGTACGACAGCGCCGGCGGCATGCGGGTGACGCTGGAGCGCACCGACGACAACGAGGCGGATTACCGGCTGACCATGCCGATGGGCGGAAAAAGTGACGGTGAGCTGAAGCGAGCAGGTTAAAGTTTTCGACACGCACACCCGAGGATGTGATCATAGACCCCATGTCTGTCATCAGGGAGGTGCCGTTCCCCAGCCCGGAAGACGCCGAGCTTCCCATGAACATCTGGCTCGACGACTCCGACTCGGCCGTCGACGTGATCGACGCGCTGGCCCTGTCGCCGTTCGCGACGGGCCTGCAGCCGTGGTCGCGGGTCGCCAGCCTGGAGCGGGTCCGCGCCGACGCGCCGCTGCGCCCCGCCGAGGGCCGCGTGGTGCGCACCGCCATGGTCGAGGACGGCATGGAGTCGCGGCTGATCTGCGGCGAGGGCTGGACCCTGCGGGTGATCAGGCACCGCAACCGCTCGGCCACCCTGAGCGTGAGCGCGATCAGCGAGGACCTGGCCCGCACCGTGCTCAAGGAGAGCGTCGCCGGCGCCGAGGAGGCCGCGCCGGAGACCGACCACGTGGAGATGGGCTTCTGGTGGCGCGGCTCCCACGGCGGCAACCGGTCGGAGAAGCCGATCACCGCCCAGCCGTGGGACCAGATCAGCGGCAACTACGCCGAGCGGGTGCGCGGCGGCCTGGCCGACCTGATGACGATCACCCCCGGCGACGTGAACGGCCGCCTCCTCCTGCTGCACGGCCCGCCGGGCACCGGCAAGACGACGCTGCTGCGCACGCTGGCCAAGCAGTGGCACGACTGGTGTCAGGTCGACTGCGTGCTCGACCCCGAGCGGCTGTTCGACGACCCCGGCTACCTGATGGAGGTGGCCGTCGGCTACGACAACGACGAGGACGAGAAGCAGCGCTGGCGGCTGCTCGTGCTCGAAGACTGTGACGAGCTGATCAGCGCGTCGGCCAAGTCGCAGGCGGGCCAGGGCCTGTCGCGGCTGCTCAACCTGACCGACGGCCTGCTCGGCCAGGGCCGCGACGTGCTGGTGGCGATCACCACGAACGAGGACCTGACCCGCCTGCATCCCGCCGTCGTGCGTCCCGGCCGCTGCCTGGCGCAGCTGGAGGTCGGCCCGCTGTCGCGCGAGGAGGCGGTCGCCTGGCTGGGCTCCTCCGACGGCATCGGCCCGTCGGGCGCGACCCTCGCCGAGCTGTACGCGCTCCGCACCGGCCGCACCTTCACCCCGGCCGCGTCCGACGACAACACCGGCCTCTACCTGTAGCCCGGCCGGCCCTACGACACGGCGACACGGACGCCTGAACCCGGGCCCGTGTCAGACGGGGGCCTCCACGGTGGCGCGGGCGGCGATCCTGGCGGCGAGCACGTGCTTGCACGGGCCGCGGGAGCCGCGGTGGTCGAACCACCACTCGCAGGTGCACGAACCCGGCCCGACCGCGACCCGGCGGACGCCGCCCGGCGTGGTGACCTCCGCGTGGTCGCCCTCCAGCCGCACCGCGCCCGACTCCACCAGGGCGCGGGCCGCGGTGAGCCGCGGGTTGAGCTCCGCGACCTGGTCGCGGTCGTACGGGAGCTCGCGGTGGAAGTGGGACGCGTCGTGCAGGTCGTACCCGACGCGGCCGGCGGTGCCGAGCTGGGTGAGCGCGGCGCGCACCCGCGCGGGCGGGAGGCCGGAGCGGTCGGCGAGCAGCCCGATCTCCACGGCGGGCTCGAAGTTGAGCAGCATGCCGATCAGGTCGGCGTCGCCGGCGGCCTCGTCGGTGGCCAGGTCCTCCAGCACCTGGCCCTCGCCGGAGAAGCCGCGCCACGGCTGCGGTGAGACCGCCAGCGTGTAGCGCATCCCGGGCAGCTCCAGCTCCCACGCGCTCGCCTGGTGCTCGGCGTCGCCCGCGGGGCCGTACACGCGCAGCGCCTTAGCGAACCTGAGCAGCGGCATGAGCGTGACGATCCGCCCGGTGCCCGACAGGCAGACGGCGCCGCGGCCGGGGCCGGCGGCCAGGCGCAGGTCGCGTCCGGCGGGCGCGGCCCAGACGGCGCCGCGCGCGCGGCGCGGCAGCGAGCGCAGGAAGCGCACCGCCTGCGGCCCGTTCAGCTCGGCCCGCAGGTCGAACCCGGCCGCGATCACCTGCACCTCGGCGAAACCGCGCAGCCACCGGGTCGGCAGCGGCACCTTCTTCTCCACCACGGCGCCGTCGAGCGTGGTGACGGTCAGCTCGTCGGGGCCAACGCCCAGGTGGAGCGGGTCACGGCCGCCGACCCGGCGCAGCGACTCGCGCAGCGGGCCGTTGACGTCGACGTTGGTGGTGCCGCGGTCGAGCACCTCGCCGTCGAGGGCGGTCACGTCGAGCCGGGCGTAGACGCCGCCGCAGGCGGAGAACGACTCGAACCTGAGCCGGTCGCCGTCGCAGGTCACCACCGGGTCGCGGGTCCAGCCGGGGCGCGGCTGGTGGTAGCGGGCCAGCGCCACGTCGGCCACCGCCAGCAGCCCGGCCGCGGCCGGGGCGGCCTGGGTGAGCAGGCCGCTGAAGAACCTCGGGTGCGTGTGGGGCCCGGACAGCGCCGTGCCGCCGGAGGTCGACAGGCCGAGCCTGCCGTCGGCGAGCGTGGAAGCCCCGGCGTAGGAGTACGCCTGCACTGCTTGAGTCATGGGCCGGACGATAGTGATCACGACCGACAATCAGGCCAGTACGTAAAACATCCGATGCGTGACCTGCGGCGCGACCCCACAATGGGGCTGGTGCTCACTGTCGACCGGCCCCGCGTCGCCCTCACCCGCTTCGCCGTGCCCCCCGTGCTCCCGGACACCGGGGACGGCTGGACCGGTGACGACCAGCGGATCGGCTTCCCCGCGACGCAGCTGGTGCCGTCGTGGACCGCGCGCACCCCGCCGGGCTCCTGGATCGAGGTCGAGCTGCAGGCGGTCACCGCCGAGGGCCGCCGCACCAAGTGGTACGTGATGGGCCGCTGGTCCGAGCACGGCGAGCCGCGCACGTCGGTGGCCGGCCAGGGCGACGACGACGGCGACGTGGCGGTCGACACGTTCGTGGCCCGGCGGCCCGTCACCGCCTACCGGGTCCGGGTGCGGGCGTGCGGGGCGGGCGCGCGGGTCGACGGGCTCGCGGTGATGGCGTCGGCGCTGCCGCCGCACCCGTCCGGCTCGCCGCCGTCCGGCCGCGAGCCGGTGGAGCTTGACGTGCCGGCGTTTTGGCAGCACGCGCACGCGGGCCACCACCCGGAGTACGACGGCGGCGGCGCCAACTGGTGCGGCCCCGCCGCGACGTCCATGGTGCTGGCCTACTGGGGCCGCGGGCCCGACGATCTGGGATGGGTCGGCGGCGGCTGCCCCCACCCGGCCGTCGACCACGCCGCGCGCGGCACCTACGACCGCAGCTACCTGGGCACCGGCAACTGGCCGTTCAACGTGGCGTACGCGGGCTCGTACGGCCTGCGCGGGTTCGTGACCCGGCTGAGGTCGGCGGCCGAGCTGGAGCGGTTCGCCCGCGCCGGGATCCCGGTGGTGGTGTCGCTGTCCTTCAAGGAGCGCGAGCTGCCCGGGTCCGGCTACTCCACGAGCGGCAACCTCATGGTCGTGACCGGCTTCACGGCCGGCGGCGACGTGCGGGTCAACGACCCGGCCGTGCCCGACGGCCGGGTGCGGCGGGTGTATCCGCGGGCGGCGTTCGAGCGCGTGTGGCTCAGGAGTTCCGGCAGCGGCGGCATCACGTACGTCCTGCACCCACCCGAGATGTCCCTGCCCGAGTCCGATGGCAATTGGTGAGACATGAGTATTGAAGCGATTGATGTGGCCCGCACCGACGGCGGCCCCCAGTGGGTCGAGGCCGTCGCCACGCCCGCGGGCGTGGAGGTGTGGTGGGACGAGCCGCGCCCGCACGAGGGCGGCAGGCGGTGCGTGGTGCGCGGGCTGCCCGGCGGCGGGCGCGCGGACGCGCTGCCCGGCGGCTGGAACGCGCGCAACCGGCTGGTCGAGTACGGGGGCCGCTCGTGGCGGCCGTTGCCCGGCGGCGGCCTGGTGTTCACGAACTGGGCCGACCAGCGGGTCTACCGCGTCGACGGCGGCGACCCGGTGCCGCTGACGCCGGAGGGCCCGGCCCGCTACGGGGACCTCTACCTGCCGCCGGGCCGGGCCGAGGTGTGGGCGGTGCGGGAGACCGACGACGTGCGCGACCTGGTGGCGATCCCTCTTTCCGGCCTCCTTTCCGGCGGCGAGGTGCGGGTGGTCGCGAAGGCGCAGCACTTCCTGATGAACCCGCGTCTCTCCCCCGGCGGCGGCCACGTCGCCTGGATCGGCTGGGACCACCCGGACATGCCGTGGGACGGCACCGAGCTGTGCGTCGCCCCGCTCGGCGACGACGGCGTCGCGGGCCCGTACACGGTGGTGGCGGGCGGCCGGGAGGAGTCGGTCGTGCAGGCCGAGTGGCGCGACGACGACACGCTGTACGCGGTCACCGACCCGACCGGCTGGTGGAACGTGCACGAGATCGGCCGCGACGGCGTCCGCGGCCGTAACCTCACGCCGATGGAGCTGGAGTTCGGCAACGCGCCGTGGAAGCCGGGCATGACCTGGCTGGCGCTCGCCGGCGACCGCCTGGTGCTGGTGTACGGCACGGCCGACCGGCGGCGGCTGGGCGTGCTCGACCCGGCCACCGGCGAGCTGCGGGAGATCGGCGGCGAGGCCACCCACTGGGCCTCGACCGTCTCGGCGGCGGGCGGGAAGGCCGCGGCGGTGCCCGCGACCCCGTTCTCGCCCCTGGAGGTGGTGCTGGCCGACCTCGACGGCGGCGGGCTGGAGACCGTGTCGGCCCCCCGGCCGCTGCCGGACCGCGCGCTGCTGCCCGAGCCGGAATCGATGACGATCGAGGGGGTGCACGCGCACGTGTACCCGCCGCTCGGCGTCCAGGGCCCGGCCCCGTACGTGATCTTCGTGCACGGCGGGCCGACCGGCAGCAGCCCCGTCATGCTCGACCTGGAGATCGCCTACTTCACCAGCCGCGGGCTGGGCGTGGCCGAGGTCAACTACGGCGGCTCCGCCGGATACGGGCGGGCCTACCGGGAGCGGCTGCGCCACCAGTGGGGCGTGGTCGACGTGCAGGACTGCGCGAAGGTGGCGCGCGGGCTGGTGGAGCTGGGCCGCGCCGACGCGGCCAGGATCGCGATCAGGGGCGGCAGCGCCGGCGGCTGGACGACGGTGGCGGCGCTGGTGCACAGCGACGTGTTCGCGGGCGGCGTCGCGCAGTACGCGATCACCGACCCGGAGAGCTGGGCGGCCGAGACGCACGACTTCGAGTCTCGCTATCTGGACGGGCTGATCGGGCCGCTGCCGGAGACGCGGCAGCGCTACACCGACCGTTCGCCGCTGCTGCACGCGCACCGGGCGTCCGGCCCGTGCCTGATGCTGCACGGGCTGGAGGACGCGATCGTGGACGTGAGCCAGGCCGAGCGGTTCGTCGCCGAGCTGGACCGGCACGGCAAGCGGTGGGCGCTGCTCACCTTCCCCGGCGAGCAGCACGGCTGGCGCAGGGAGGAGACCATCGTCGCGGCGCTGGAGGCCGAGCTGGCCTTCTACGGTCAGCTGTTCGGGTTCGAGACGCCCGAGGTCGCGCCGCTGAAGCTGGAGGGCGGGAAGTGAAGAGCGTCGCCGAGATCTGCTCGGACCTGATCAGGTTCGACACCACCAACCCGGGCTCCGGCGAGCGCCCGGCGGCCGAGTACGTCGCCACGCTGCTGGCCGACGCCGGGCTGGAGCCTGAGGTGTTCGAGTCCGCGCCCCGGCGCACGACCGTGGTGGCCAGGATGGCCGGCGACTCCTCCGACGCGCTCCTGATCCACGGCCACCTGGACGTGGTGCCCGCCGACCCGGCCGAGTGGCGGATGCACCCGTTCTCCGGCGAGATCGTCGACGGCTGCGTGTACGGCAGGGGCGCGGTCGACATGAAGGGCTCGTGCGCGATGACCCTGTCCACCGTGCTCGGCATGCGGGCGCGCGGGCAACGGCCGAAGCGCGACCTGGTGCTGGCGTTCCTGGCGGACGAGGAGGCGACCGGCGACTACGGCTCCCGCCACGCGGTGACCGAGCACCGTGAGCTGTTCGACGGGGTGACGGAGGCGATCAGCGAGTCGGGCGGGTTCAGCGTCACGTCCGGCGGCCACCGGGTCTACCCGGTGGCGGTGGGCGAGCGCGGCACCGCCTGGATGAAGCTGACCGCGCACGGCGTGGCCGGTCACGGCTCCAAGCCTCCGGTCGACAACCCGGTGGCCACGCTGGCGCACGCGCTGTCGCGCCTGGCCGCACACCAGTGGCCGGTACGGCTCACGCCGCCGGTCGCGGCGCTGATCCGCGAGCTGTCGGCGATCACCGGACAGCCGGTGGACCTGGACCGGCTGGACGCCGAGGCGGCCCGGCTCGGCCCGCTGGGCGAGCTGTTCAAGGCCCAGATCCGCAACTCGGCCAACCCGACGATGCTGGCCGCCGGCTACAAGGTGAACGTGGTGCCCTCCTCGGCCGAGGCGCACGTCGACGGCCGCTACCTGCCGGGGCTGCGGGAGGAGTTCCTGGAGACGCTCGACGAGCTGCTCGGCCCGAAGATCACCCGCGAGTTCGTCAACCTGGAGGACGCCCCGGCGGCGCCGTACCCGTCGTCGTTCTTCGACGAGCTGGCCGGCTCGCTGGTGGCCGAGGACCCGCTCGCCAGGCCGGTGCCGTACGTGATGAGCGGCGGCACGGACGCCAAGTCGTTCGCCGGGCTCGGGATCCAGGGGTACGGGTTCGCGCCGCTCATGCTGCGGCCGGATCTCGACTACTTCGGCATGTTCCACGGCAAGGACGAGCGGGTGCCGGTGGCGGGGCTGGAGTTCGGCACGAGGGTGCTGGCCAGACTGCTCACCTGACGGTCTCACCCCCGGCGGCGCAGCACGCGGCGCGCGGTGAGGGCGCACAGCAGGGCGGAGGCGGCCACCAGGATGCCCGCCTCCGTCCACTGGAAGCGCCAGAACCGCTCCGGCGGGTGGTAGGTGACGGCGTAGGCGTAGCCCTCGGCGAACAGGCAGTCCTGCCACGCCTCGGCTTTCGCGCTGCTCCGCCCGGTGTCGAGGCCCCGTTCGCAGGCGGCGGGGTCGTCCACCGCCCGCCCCGACGGGTCCACCCAGGTGGCGCCGACCAGCCGGGCGTCGGGGTCGTCGAGCACGACCGTGCCCGACAGCACGGCCCGGTCCGGCGGGGCGTAGTGGTCGCTGAGCGCGAACAGCGTGAACATGGTGGCCGCGACCCCGGCCACGACCAGCGCCATCGCCGGGAGCGTGCGCCTGAACAGCGTCCCGGCGAACACTCCGGCCGCGAACGCGTACAGCCACCACGCGGCCGGCGCCACCCCCGTCATGTTGAACACCCCGATGTTGCCGAACCCGGAGTCGATCCCCTCCCTGAACACCGGACGCCACAGGCTGACCATGAGCGACAGCAGCAGCCCGCCGGCCACCACCGCGCCGCCCAGCACGCCGAGCTTGACCGCCAGCCACCGCCGCACCGGCACCGACTGGGTCCAGGCCAGCCGGTGGGTACCGCGCTCGTACTCCCTGCCGAGCAGCGGCGCCCCCCAGAACGCGCCGATCAGCGCGGGCAGCACCAGCGGCATCCAGCCGAACAGCGTGTAGACGGCGTCGTACCGCTCCCCCAGGCCCACCGCCACCTCGACCGACCCGCAGTGGGCGAAACCGGCGGGGCAGCCGTCAGGGAAGTAGCCGGACACATAGCTCCGGGCCTCGGTCGCGGAGCCGAGCAGCAGCAGCCCGAGCACGACCAGGAAGCCGGCGGTGGTCAGGAGCTGCGCCCGGTGCTGGCGCCAGGTGACCCAGATCATCGCGCCACCCCCGCAGGGCCGGGCAGCGCCGCCGCCTGAGGGCTGCGCAGGTAGCCCATGACCAGTTCGTCCAGGTTGGGGCGGCGGGTGCTCCAGCGCGGGTCGAGCGCGCGGTCGCCGCGGACCAGCAGGGTGGCGTGCCTGCCGGTGCCGGTCGCGGAGACGGCCTCCAGCCCTTCGGCCGCCTCCGCCGGGCCGGACAGCAGCAGATGGCCGGCGAGCAGGTCGTCGATGTCGCCGCTGACCTGGAGCCGGCCGCCGTTGAGCACGACCAGCCAGTCGCAGGTGTCCTCCAGGTCGGCGATCACGTGCGAGGACAGCAGCACGGTGAGGCCGCGCCCGGCCACCTCGCCCATGAGGGTGCGCATCACGTCGTGCCGGGCCAGCGGGTCGAGGTTGGCCAGCGGCTCGTCCAAGACCAGGAGGTCGGGCGTCCTGGCCAGGGCGAGGGTGATCGCGACCTGCGCCTGCTGCCCGCCGGACAGCCTGCCCGCCCTGCGGCCGAGGGGGACGCCCAGCGCGTCCAGCCGGGCCCGCGCGCCCTCGCCGTCCCAGCGGGTGTTCGTCCGCCGCCCGAACTCCAGCAGCTCGCCGACGGTGAACGACTCGTACAGCGGCTTGTCCTGGGCCACGAACGCGGCGGTCCCCCGTACCGAGATGTGTCCCCGGTCGGGCGTGAGCAGGCCGACGGCGGCGAGCATGAGCGTGGTCTTCCCGGCCCCGTTGGGGCCGACCAGCGCGGCGACCCGCCCGGCGGGCACGGACAGCGAGCAGTCGCGCAGCGCCCACGCGCGCCGGCGCCGCACGCCCAGCCCTGTCACCTCCAGGATCGGCGCGCTCACGCCACGCCCTCCCGGGAGGCGTCGGAGAGGACGGCGGCGAACAGCGCCCGCAGGTCCTCCTCGTCCAGCCCGGCGTCCCTGGCCTCACGCACCCACGCGGCCAGCCCCCGCCGCAGCCGCGTGTGCTCGGCCAGCCCGGCCCCGCCGAAGCCGCGCTCCACGAACGTGCCGAGCCCCGGCCGGCCCGTCACGAGCCCCTCACGCTCCAGCTCCCGGTAGGCCTTGAGCACGGTGTTGGGGTTGATCGCCAGCTTCTCGACGACCTCCCGCGCGGTGGGCAACTGGTCACCGGGGCGCAGCGTGCCGAGCCGCAGCGCGTGCTTGACCTGGTGGACGAGCTGGAGGTACGTGGCGACGCCCGACCCGCGGTCGAGCTGGAACTCGATCATAACACCCTTTCACTAATGAAGTAGTGAAAGGGTGATGGACTCGGCCCCGGCCTGTCAACCGAAGACGGTCTTGGGGCGTTCCTGAAGCTCGCCGTCGACGTAGATGTCGACCTTCTCGTCGTAGAAGGCGATCAGGCCGGCGACGCGCTCGCTCTCGGGCAGCGGGGTCGGGTACGACCACGCCAGGTCCTGCTCGCCGTTGACCGACCAGTATTCGGCGGTGCCCTTGTAGGGGCAGTGCGTCACGGTGCCGGTGTGTTCCAGGAGGTCCAGCCGGACGTCCGTCTTCGGCAGGTAGTAGCGGGGCGGCAGGCCCGTCTCGAACAGGATGCGGGCGTGCCGCGAGTCGGCCACCGTCACGCCTCCGACCTCGACCCGGACGTGGCGGGAACTGGGGAGGATGTCGACGCGGGTGTAGGGGCTGCGGGCGTGCACGTACACCTGTTCGTCCTCCTCGAACCAGGCGTCCATGGCGTCCCAGGTGAAGCGGACATGACCCCTGATCGCCTCCAGCGGCGAGTCCGGGTACGTGACGGCGGCGTCGGCCGCCTCCTTCCCGCCCGCCGTCACCGTGTGGACGACCCCGTCGCCCCGGCTCGGCGAGCGCTCGACCGCTCCCGTCGGCTTGAGCTCGGCCTCGACGTCGTCCAGCGGGACGTAGTAGGCCGGGTAGTAGGGCACCTCCCACACCAGCAGGGCGCGGGTGGTGTCGGCGACCGGACGTCCACCGAGAAAGATCCTGACACGCTTGGCCGAGGGCTCGACGCGGACCCGGCCACGGCTCACGGCATCCATACCCACGCAAACCCCGGCTCCCGCGGGGCTATTCCATCCCGAACGCCGCCAGCGTCGCCCACGTGACGAGCGCGCCCACGGCCGTGCCCGCGGCCACCTGGGCGGGGGTGTGGTGCGCCAGCCGGACCCTGGCCCAGCAGACCAGAGCCACCACCGCCGCCCCGGCCAGCAGGACCGGCACGGCGGGCAGCACGTACGCGAGCACCACGACCGTGCCCGCGCACACGGCGGCGTGGAAGGAGATCTTCCAGCGGAACGTGACCGGGATCGTCACGGCCAGCGCGGCGAGCATCGCGGTCACGGCGGCCAGCAGCAACCGCGGCGCGCCCAGCCAGGCCAGCAGCACCAGCGCGCCCAGCACGCCCGCGACGGCGGCCAGCAGCGGCCCCGGGCGGCTCGCCCGATCCACGATGTGGTGGGAGTCGAGGCGGCCCGACCGCACCCCGGCGGCGATCACCGCAGCGGGCACTCCCCCGCACAGCACCGACGCCACCAGCCCCCACGCGGCCCCCGTCCAGCCCTGGGCGACCAGGCCGATGGCCGGCGGCATGGAGATCACCAGGACCTGCGGGGCGAGCAGGTCGGTGACCCCGCGCGCGAGCCGATCGGACATCATGTCAGGAGGGTACGCGATCATGCTCCGCACCCCGGTGACCCCGGGCCAGGTGTCTTCCCATCCCGGCCGTCGTACGGGAGAGGCCGGGCTATCCCTTGCCCGCGGCGTTGACGATGCGGGTGGTGGAGCGGTCGGGGATGGCCTCCATCTCCCAGCACTCGGCCCCCAGCAGCGCCGCGGCGGCGCGCCGGCCCCCGGCGTGCGGGTCGCCGGCGGTGTGGGCGAGCGCGCCCGGCCGCATCGGCGCCAGCAGATCGATGTAGTGCTCAGGCGCGTGCGCCTCCGGCGGCCCGGTGACGATGAACACGCCGGTCACCGCGCGCAGCGCGGCGAGCACCTCGGCCCGCTCCACCGCCGGGTTGAACGGCCGCGACGGGCCCTTCCACGCCCGTACGCGAGGATCGTCCTCGACGCCGACGACCAGGGGCAACCCCCGGGCTGCCACCTCTCCGAGATAGCGCACGTGGCCAACGTGCAGGATGTCGAAAACTCCGGTCACGACCGCCGCCCCCGGGTGGTCGTACCGCTGCACCCAGACGGCCTCCAGGCTGCTCACCCAGGCACCCCTCCTAGTCGACTCGTCGATCGCAGCGTACAAGGTCCGGCGCGGCACCCCGACAGCCGATCGCCGGAAAGGCGATTCCTACCTTTTCGCGATAATCCGCGGGGGTGGGTTCACGCGTCGAACAACGTCGCCGAAACGGGGGGTCAGCGTGACACGACCGGACGTCCATCAGCCCGAGCACGACCTCGAGATGCGCTTCCCCGGGGACCCGGCGGCGGTCGCCAGGGCGAGGGGCCTGGTCACCGGCACCCTCGGCCGCGACCACCCGCTGCACGACGACTGCGCGCTGCTGATCAGCGAACTGGCCACGAACGCGGTGCTGCACACCCGCTCGGGCGGGGGCGGCTCGTTCACGGTGCGGCTGCGCGCGACGGGAGCGACGGTGCTGGTGTGCGTCGAGGACGCGGGCTCGGACGGCCCGCCGTGCGTGTGCGGCGCCGACCCGCGGGCGACGAGCGGGCGCGGGCTGCCGATGCTGGAGGCGCTCAGCAACCGCTGGGGCTACACCCGGGGCGACGGGACGACGACGGTCTGGTTCGAGCTGCTGCTGGTGACGGTGCCGGCCGGCTGGGCGGCCGAGCCGGTCTAGACGAGCCGGTTTAGACGTCGAGCCGGCACAGGCCCTCGGCCAGCGCCTTCGTGGTCAGCCGGGTGCGGCTGTCGCAGGCCAGCTTGGCGAAGATGTGCTCAAGGTGGGTGGTGACGGTGCGGACGCTGAGCACGAGCGCGGCGGCGATCTGCGGGTTGGAGTCGCCGGCCGCGACCCGGGTGAGCACGTCCACCTCGCGCCCCGTCAGGTCGTACGGCAGGGAGCAGGGCCGCTCGGCCACCACCGCGCCCTGCAGCGAGCCCTGGTAGCCGACGCCGGCGCGCAGCAGCCGGGTCTCGTGCCACTGCCCGCTCCGGTCGAGCCAGAGGCCGTGCCGGCCGAGCTCGCGCGAGTCGATGAACGCGCGCGCGTAGGCGGGCATCGCCGGATCGTCGCGCAGCGCCTCGGAGACCGGCCGCCCGGGGACCTCGCGCAGAATGCCTGCCCGGTCGAAGGCGACCGCGCGGAACCCCGGCGGCAGCCCCACCGGGTCGATCACGCACCGGGTGAGGTCGGTGACGTGCGCCAGCATCGGGCTCACGGCCGTCACCAGCCGACCGGTCAGCGCGGGGAACGCGTCGCGGGCGGCCAGGTGGAGCAGGCCCGTGTAGCGGCCCTCGGCCAGGAACAGCGGCGCCGTCAGCCCCGCCCGCCACCCGTAGGGCGCCAGATGGCGGCGGAAGTAGAGCTCGGTGCCCGGCTCCGGCATGACGACCGGCCGGCGGGTGGCCATCGCCGTGCGGTAGGCCTCCAGCCCGGTGTATTCCTCGGCGGCGTCGCCGTCGACGCGCCGGTGCCCGTCGGACACGACGCTCTGGTGGCGGCCGGTGGCGGGGTCGAAGGCGACGAACTCGTAGGCGTCGACAGGCACCACCTCGCGCAGCGCGGTCATCGCGCCGTGGGCCCCGGCTCCCGCGGCCACCTGGTAGCCGACCTCGGCGAACGCCTGCAGCTGGCGGACGTTCAGGGTGATCTCGGCCACGGTTCTTTATACCACTGCCGAATTTTCCGGGGGCGGACGCGAGAGTCAGGCTGCTATCGTCGGACCCATGCAGCGCGCTCTCGTCACGACGACGCCGGACCCCGTCCCGGCGCGCTGATTCCTGCTCCCGGGCGAATGCCCGGGAGAGTCGGTCGTTCGCCCTTTCCACGCGAAGGACGATCATGAACGACCACCGCAGACTCGGGCGCGAGCTCGGCCTCTTCGACACCGACCCGCTGATCGGCTCCGGGCTCCCCTTCTGGCTGCCCGCGGGCGCCGCCGTCCGCAAGGCCGTCGAGGACTACGTGTACGAGCTGGAGCGCCGCAACGGCTACCAGCACGTCAACTCGCCCGTGCTGGGCAAGCGCGAGCTGTACGAGCGATCCGGGCACTGGGCGCACTACGCCGAGGACATGTTCCCGCCGATGCGGGTGGGCGGGGAGGAGTTCGTGCTGCGGCCCAGCCTCTGCCCGCACCACGCGCTCGTCTACCGCTCCCGCCCGCGCACCCACCGCGACCTGCCGCTGCGGATCGCCGAGCTGGGCGGCATGTACCGCTCGGAGCTGTCCGGCGTGCTCGGCGGGCTGACCAGGGTACGGGCCATCCAGCTCAATGACGGGCACGTGTTCTGCCGGCCCGAACAGGCGGCCGGCGAGGTGTCGGCCGCGCTCGACCTGATCGAGGCCGCGCACGCCCAGCTCGGCATCGAGGCCGCCCGCTACCGGCTGTCGCTGCGCGGCGAGGGCGCCAAGTTCGTCGACGACCCGGAGATGTGGGACCGCTCGGAGTCGATCCTGCGCGAGGTGCTCCACCGGCGCGGGCGCGCCTTCGACGAGGAGCGCGGCGAGGGCGCCTTCTACGGCCCCAAGATCGACATTCAGATCGCGGACCCGGCGGGGCGCGAGTCGACCCTGTCGACCGTGCAGGTCGACTCCTTCCAGCCGGAGCGCTTCGACCTGGAGTACGCGGGCGGCGACCGGCCGGTGATGGTGCACCGCAGCGTGGTGGGCGGGCTGGAGCGGCTGGTGGCCCACCTGATCGAGGTGCACGGCGGCGCGTTCCCCGCCTGGATGGCGCCGGTGCAGGCGGTGGTGCTGCCGCTGTCCGACGCCGAGCTGCCCGCCGCGGGCGACGTGGTACGGCGCTGCGTGGCGGCGGGGATGCGGGCCGAGCTCGTCGAGCCGGGGCGGGGCACCCTCGGCGCCCGGATCAGGGCCAACCGGCTGGTTCCCTTCCAGCTCGTCGTGGGACCGCGCGAGGCCGCCGGCGGCGGGGCGGCGGTGCGGCTGCGCGACGGCAGCCAGGCCGGGGTGGTGCCGATCGCCGAATTGGCGGCGATGTGCGCGCCGCGCTTCCAACCCGGGCAATAGATCAAATAAACGTCACGACTCTTCCCACAGCCGGTAAAGGGCTCGTACATTGCCCCCAACGCCGTGTCAGAGGGAGTTGTTTTGACCGAGTCGAGCGACCGACAGGCCGGGCCCGTACAGGCCCGCGAACAGGAACGCCCGGCCCGGCAGCTCGCAGGCCCCTTACGGCTCGGCGTGTGGGTCGTCGGCGGGCTGCTCTCGGCCTACTCGATCGCGGTCGTGTTCTGGCCGGTCGAGGCGTTGCAGCACCGGATGACGTTCCTGGCGGCGGCGCTGCCGCTGGTGTTCCTCTGCTACCGGTCGGGGGCGGCGCAGTCGCTGAGCCGCCTCCATCACCTCCCCGGCGAGCTGCGGCGCCTCGGCCGGCGGCTGGACGGGCCGTTCCCGCGCCGCCTGCGCGCCCGCTTCTCCCGGTCCGGGCCGCCCGCCGGGGCGGCGACGCACCCGGACGCCAGGGCGCTCACGTTGGGCGAGGCCCCGACGCTGCCGGAGGTCCGCGCTACGGGGGTCCTCCCGGACGCGCCGACGCTGCGCGACGTCCCGGCCGCCGACCCGCCGAAGGGCGCGAGCCCGTCGGCGGACACGGTGGTCATCGGCGTCGCGCCGGACACCCCCTCCCGCCCGGACACTGACCCCCGCCCGGACACTGACCCCCGTCCGGACACCGACCCCCCGGACACCGCCACCCGTCCGGACACCGACCCCCCGGACACCGCCACCCGTCCGGACACCGACCCCCCGGACACCGCCACCCGTCCGGACACCGACCCCCCGGACACCGCCACCCGTCCGGACACCGACCCCCCGGACAC
>NZ_BAABFD010000031.1:0-97745 GCF_039540635.1 Nonomuraea ferruginea
CCTTCTCCACCCAGTCCTTGCGCCGGTCGCTCTCGCGCGCCTTCACGCGGGCGATGGCGGCCTTGACCTTGGCGCGCCGGTTCGATCCGCGCGTGGCCCTGGCGAGCTTGCGCAGCAGCCGCCGCAGTCGCGCCTTCTCCGTGTCGCGCAGCCCGGGAGCGTTCAGCATCTCTCCGGTGGACAAAGCGGCCGACACGGCCACACCCCGGTCCACGCCGACGACCTCGCCCGTACCCGGCGCCGGGACGGGATCGGGGATGGCGGCGAACGCCACATGCCACCGCCCGGCGCGGTCGCGGGTGACGCGGTACGACTTCACCCCGTCAGGGACGGCGCGGGACCAGCGGAAACGGATCCAGCCCACCTTCGGGACCTTCACCTCGCCCACGTGCCGGGACAGGCGGCGCACGTCACCCGCTTTGACGGCGACGATCCGGAACCCCTCACCCCGCCCGCGCCTGCGCCATGCCGGACGCCTGTGGGTTCCGCCGAAGTAGTGCGCCATGGCTTGCGCGAAGTCCTTCAGAGCCTGCTGCTGAATGATGATCGACCCGGTGCGCAACCACGCGAACGCTGCCCGCGCCTCGGTCAACTGGCGGCACTGTTCGGCGAACCCCGGCGCGCTCCTGCGGCCCGGCTTCCAGAGCATGTGCTGCTCAACTGCGAGATTCCACACATACCGGGCGTGCCCGCAGTGCTCCAGCAACCCTGCCTCCTGGGCAGGCGACGGCTGGAGCCGGTAGCGGGACACGCCGATCAAACTACCGACCACCACCGACAAAACCGGGAGACCGCAGTGTCCGGCCGTTCCGGCTTTCCTCCCCGCCCTGAAGGACGGGGCCTCCAGCCTGTCGGTGTCCGGTGACACCGCGTCCGCGCGCCTCGGCCGGGAAAGGGAAAACCCGCCTTCGCGTGAAGGCGGGTCCGTGGTCGTTCGCCGGGCGTTTCGACGGTGGTCACTTCACCAGGCGGATCGTCATCGGGTAGCGGTAGTCGCCGCCCGACAGGGCCGAGACGCCCGCCACGATGGACAGGACGACGCCGACCACCCAGATGACCGGCACCAGCACCAGACCGATGATCGTGATAGGGAGCAGGATGGACGCCCCCGTGATCGTGAGCTGGAAGTTGAGCGCCTCGACCGCGTGACGCCGGATGTACGGCGAGGTCTTGCCGGCCGTCAGCATCAGGATGAGCGGCCCGATGATCGGGAACCCGACCAGGGTCAGCAGGTGGGCCGCCGAGGCGCCGAGTCGCTCGTTGCTCTCGGGCTCGGCCGTGAAGCGGGGCGCGGGCGCCTGCGGCGCGGCGAAACGGGGCACGCCGTTGGGGCCGTAGAGCTCCCTCATGATCGGCATGAGGTCGCCGTGCGTACGCGCCGTCATGGCGCGCTCCAGCCGGTCGTCGAACTCGATCTTGTCGAAGCGGCCTTCGGCGTAGGCGGCCTTGACGTGCTCCACGACGTGCTCCCGATCCTGGTCGGTGACGCGCAGCTCAGTCTGCGGCACCTGTCCCGGCCTCGAGGGTGTGGGTACCCCAGTCATCACAGCCATGCCTCTCCCTACGGGATACGAACGGTCTCTTCCCATACTGCTCGACCGGGGGTGGTCGTGGGCATCGGGAGAATCCCGGATGTATCCCCGAGATCTTCCCCGACGCGCCGAAGCGTTTGACGGTATAAAAAGGACTCATGAGATGGCGAGATCGCTACGGCCTCCGGCGGCTGCGTGGCAAAAAGATCGCGAAGTTCGATCGCGAGGCCACCGACGCCGACATCGAAGCGCTCATCGCCTTCGCCAAGTCGCGGCGCGGCGTCGAGTTCTACGTCGAGCCCGAGACCTTCGCGACGGACACCACCGCGGTCGCAGTAGCCGACGACGGCGAGTGGACCCGGCGCAGGGTCGGATCACCCGCGGTGATCCACAAGGTGGCCCGTGACCTGGCGCTGCCGGTGTATGACGTGCAGCTGACCGGCTATCCACAGCGCATGCGCAGCTACAACGAGCGCCGCAAGCGCGAAGGAGGCGAGCAACTCTAGCGCCACCCTGCGCTGAGGGAGCAAGCAGCACCACCCGGCGCGAAGAGAGCAACCAGCGCCGTCCACGCGGAGGGAGCGAGCAGCACTAGCGCCGCCCAACGCGAAAGGCAGCGAGCAGCGCCGTCCGCGCGAAGAGAGCAACCAGCGCCGTCCACGCGAAGGGTGCGAGCAGCACTACCCGCACGAAGGGGGAGCAGTTCTGCTCGCGCGAAGGGGTGAGCAGCATTAGCGCCGCCCGCCGCGACGAGAGCATGGCACCCCGACCTGCCGGCCCGCCGCCACCCAGCCGGACGAAGACACCCCACCTCGGTCGCCCACCCGAACTGGCACCCCGCCGTCTGAGCCACCACCCTGGCCGCCTCAGCGAAAACACTCGCCCCACCGTCCTAGAAGACCCAACCCCCACCGTCCTTTAAGACCCACTCTGGCTGGTAGCGTCCACTAGGGCGGTGCGATCCTTCACCCGCACAGCCCTGTTCGCCCAGGTAGGTCACGCACGATGAGATCGTTGATCCCACTCGGCGGGGCACCCAGACAGGCTGAGGCATCACCCGGCACGATCCTGACAGGCGTATACATTGCCCGGCACGATCCTGACAGGTGTAGACATCTCCCGGCACGATCCTGAAGGGCGTAGACATCGCCCGAACCACCTGGGAGAGGCTGAGACACCACCTCGCGAACCACTCAGGCAGGCACACCCGCACGACGCTGCTGGGGTAGACATCCCGAACCACGCGGACAGGCTGATGAACCATCCCGCGAACTACGCGAACAGGCACACCCCGCACGACGCGTAGACATCGCCGGACTACCCGGGACTCGCTGAGACACCCCCCAATGACCTCGACCGGCGAGAGCACCACCCTGCGTCATTTCACTCGGCGAGGACGCAACCCTGCGGCACCGTCATGTGGTCTTCTCATCCGCGAGGTCCGGAGTACCAGTACTGGGCCACGTGTCACTAGGGAAGGCGGACGGGCCGAGATCGTCCGCGTGGAGCGCGTCTGGCTCGGGATGGTGCTCGATCAGGGCGAGGAGGGGCTGGAGCCAGGACGCCCTGGGTTCCCCCATCGCGGCGTCGAGTTCGTCAGGGGCGGGCATCCGGCCATCGAGGACCGCCGGCGGCAGCAGGTGTTGCAGGGCGTGCATGAGCAGGTTGGCCATCGAGTAATGAGGATCGATCGCCAGGGCCCGCTCCAAAGCGATCGTGGCCAGAATGCTGTCACCGGCCCGCCACCCTGCCATGGCCAGAAGGGACGCCACCGGAGGAATGAAGGCGGGCTCCAGCCGACGCGTGAGGTCCTTCCACAGGCCGATGTGGGAGTCGTCCATCAGAGTCCAGGCTTCGTCCCGAACCCTGATGACCGCGAGGGCGAGGCCCAGCCTCGCGGCCTCGGCGTCATCGAGCCGGTCACCAGCGGCAGCACGCGCCAGAGCCGCCCGGACCCGTGCGAGCCCTTCGGCCACGAACACCCCGGCGAATTCATCAGAGGCAGAGACGGCGCCACCAGAAACACGGGGCACGCCGGAGGCGGACTCGGGAACGGCGACGTCGGAGACGGCCCCAGCCCCGACGCCGTAAGCGCCAGCCTCAGCGGAGACTGCGCCACCAGAAACAGGATGAACGGCAGAGACCGCACCGCCAGATACGCCGGACACAGCGGAGCCCGGCCCCGAGTCGGCGACGTCGGAGACGGCCCCAGCCCCGACGCCGTAAGCGCCAGCCTCAGCGGAGACCGCGCCATCAGAGACAGGATGAACAGCGGAGACCGCGCCGCCGGAGGTCGTGGTGAGGGCTGTGCGCAGGGTGTGGATCGCGTCGGCTGTCGCTCGGCGCATCGCGAGACGTACGGGGCCGGTGGCCGGGGCGATGGTGCGTTGGAGGGTCTGGCGGTCGGGGAGGGCGACGAGGCCGCGGACGGTGGCCTCGGCGGCCACGCGGCTGCTCCGCGGGTCGTACGGGGTGCCTTCCGGCGGGCAGCAGGTGGCGCTGTCGCACACGTAGGACCAGTAGCGGCCGTCGTGGGCGCGTAGCGCTTCCGCCACCTCGACGCCCGCCCCGGCGGCGATCGCGGTGGCCTCGTCGACGGCCGGGGTGACGGCCTCTCCCGGGCCGTAGCCGACGACGACCACCTGGGACACCTCCTCCCGTTGGAACAGCGCGGTCAGGGGGGCGAGGGTGCCCGGCGGCATGGGGACGTTCCAGCGGGCGGCCACCTTGGCCCGGCTCTGGGCCAGGCCGACCACGATGAGGCTGTCGGCCGGGTGGAAGCCGACGAGATAGGGCACGGCGGCGAGGATGTCGGCCGGGCTGGTGAGGGTGAGGCAGGTGGCGGAGATGTCGGTCGTCATGGGCACAGAGCGTGCCGCGCGCCCGGCCCGGGGAAAGCGCCGATAACAGGTTCTGTGGACAAGCAGCACCGCGACCGAACGCCTGTGGATCTACGGGGAAAGCGCCGCCAACCGGTTCTGCGGACGAGCGGCGCCGCCTGTGGACTACGGCGCGAGGCGCTCCCGTACCATGAGTGCGGCGCCCGCGACCGCCGCCGGCATCGCCACGACCGCCACCAGCGGCACCATGAAGAGCAGGAACACGGCCACGCCGAAGCCGAGCGCCACGGGCAGGTTGCCGCGCAGCAGGCGGAAGCGGTCCTTGCGGAGCAGCCCGCGCCGCTCCATGCCGAGCGTGCTCAGCTCGACCGTCAGGAAGAAGCCCGAGACGGCCGCCCCGAGCACCGGCACCACGGTCTGCCCGAGCACGGGCACGAAGCCGAGGAAGAACAGCGGCACGGTGAACATCAGCACGAACATCAGCGTCACGAGGCTGTCCTTGACGGACCGCGGCAGGGTGCGCCACCAGGGCTGCCCGTCGGCCTCCTCGACGCCGTCGACCTTGGCGGAGAGCTTCTCGTAGAACGGCTCCCCGATGGTGAGGGTGATCGCCGCGAAGGTCACCACCGCCAGCGCCAGCCCGCCGAGGAACAGCGCGATCGCGACCGTCACCCGGAACGCCTGGGCCCAGGACCACGAGTCGGCGAACGGGGTCATGAACTCGGCGAGGCTCAGCGCGTTGGTGCCGAGCAGGATCAGCGCCACCACGTAGACGGCGAACGCGATCACCGCCGGGATGAGCCCGAACAGCCACCACCGGCCGTTCCTCGCCACCCAGCCCACGCCTCGCAGGAAAAAGCCGACACCGGAGCCGAAGTCGCGCAGCGATCGCATGTCCGGCAGGCTAGCGCCAGAACGAGGTGACCGCGTAACCAAGCTCGTCGAAAAGCTCGCGCAGCAGCGGCAGCGAGATGCCCAGCACGGTGCCGTGGTCGCCCTCGATGCCCTCGACGAACCAGCCGCCGCGCCCTTCGATGCTGAACGCGCCGGCGAGACTGAGCGGCTCGCCGGTGCCGACGTAGGCGGCGATCTCCTCCTCGGAGGGGCTGCCGAAGTGGACGACGGTGGTCGCGGTCTCGGCGACCTGCCTGCCCGCCGCCACGTCGATCACGCAGTGGCCGGTGACGAGCCGCCCGGTGCGGCCGCGCATGATCCGCCAGCGGTCGAGCGCCTCCTCCTGGGTGGCGGGCTTGCCGTAGGGGCGGCCGTCGAGCTCCAGGATGGAGTCGCAGCCGATGACCAGGCCGTCGCCCAGCCCGGCGGCGACCGCCTCGGCCTTGGCCTTGGCCAGGACGAGGCTGAGCGCGGCGGGGGTGTGAGCGCTGAACGCGTCTTCGTCGACCCCGCTCACGATCACTTTGGGGTCGAGGCCCGCATTGCGCAGCAGGGCCAGGCGGGCGGCGGACGCTGAGGCCAGAACGATCACCGGACCAGCTTACCCGTCACCAGGCGGGGCCCCGCGCGCCCCTGGTGGTGTGCGGCTCGGGCAGGTCGCCGAAGGCGTCGGCGAGGAGGGCGGCCAGCTCGTCGGGCAGGGTGGCGCGCTCGCGGGCCAGCTCGGCGGCCATCTCCTCGGTGGTCATGTCGAGCTCCCCCGCCCGGATGGCGAGCAGGGACATCACCATGGGCGCGAGCAGCGCCAGCAGCCGCATGACGGCGCCCGGGTCGAGGCCGGACAGCCGGGCCAGCCCGTACGCGACGGTCTCGGTGCCCTGGCCGCCGAGCACGTGCGCGAGGATGTTCTGGCCGTCACGGGCCAGGGAGGCGACGTCCCCGTTGAACGGGTCGGCGTCGGTGTGCTCGTCGAGCGCGGCGCGCAGGGCCTCGGCTCCGTCAGGGTGCTCGGCGTCGCGGGCCATGCCACCGACGATCATCCCGGAGGCGGCCGCGATCGCGTCGCGGGCCCTGCCGGCGTCGGTCGCCAGCATCCCGCCGATCTGCTCCAGGCCGGGATCGCCGAGTTCGGCGAGCAGCCGGTCGGTCAGTCTCACGGCAGTCCCCCTGATCCTCGTCCGGGAGACCTTCCCCGCCCGGCCCCCGGTTAAGTCCGGGGGCGTCCTAACTTTTGGCCAACTCCCCCGGCTCGGCGTCGAGGACGGGCTCCCGCAGCCCGGCGGCGGTGTAGGCGCTGTCCTCGTCGAGCGTCTCGTGCTCCAGGAGGGCGGCCACGATGCCTTCGAGCTTGGCTCGGTTCTCGCGCAGGATGCGGACGGCGTCGTCGTAGCACTCGTCCACGATCCGCCGCGCCTCCTCGTCCACGATGGCGAGCGTGGCGGGCGAGGCCTGCGGCTGCTGGCCGTCGTTGGAAAGGATCGTGAGCGGGCCGACCTTCTGCGACATGCCCCAGCGGCCCACCATGCCACGGGCGATCATGGTGACCTGTTCGAGGTCGCTCTCGGCGCCGGTGGTGATGACGCCGTAGATCACGTCCTCGGCCGCCATGCCGCCGAGCGCGCCCGTGATGCGGCCGCGCAGGTAGCGCTCGTCGTAGGCGTAGCGGTCGGTCTCGGGCGTGGAGAGGGTGACGCCGAGCGCCCGGCCGCGCGGGATGATGGAGATCTTCCTGACCGGGTCGGCGCCCGGCAGCAGCATGCCGAGCAGGGCGTGACCGGCCTCGTGGTAGGCGGTCCTGACCCGCTCCTCCTCCGGCATGACGATGCTGCGGGCGGCGCCGAGCTGCAGCTTCTCCAGCGCGTCGGCGAAGTCGGCCGTGCCGACCTTCTCCTTGCCGCGCTTGGCGGCGAGCAGCGCCGCCTCGTTGACGAGGTTGGCCAGGTCGGCGCCGGTCATGCCGGGCGTGGTCTTGGCGATCCGGTCGGCGCTTACGTCCGCCTCCAGCGGCACGCCCCGGGTGTGCACGCCGAGTATCGCCGCGCGGCCGGCCGCGTCGGGCAGCCCGACCTGCACCGTACGGTCGAACCGGCCGGGGCGCAGCAGCGCCTGGTCGAGGACCTCGGGCCGGTTGGTGGCGCCGATGACGATGACGCCCTCGACGCCGGAGAAGCCGTCCATCTCGGTGAGGATCTGGTTGAGCGTCTGCTCGCGCTCGTCGTGGCCGCCGATGCCGCCCGCGCCGCCGCGGGCGCGCCCGATGGCGTCGATCTCGTCGATGAACACGATCGACGGCGCGACCTTGCGCGCCTCCTCGAACAGGTCGCGTACGCGGGAGGCGCCGACGCCGACGATCATCTCGATGAACTCGGAGGCGCTGGCCGAGAAGAACGGCACGTTCGCCTCACCGGCCACGGCCCTGGCCAGCAGCGTCTTGCCGGTGCCCGGCGGGCCGGCGAGCAGCACGCCCTTGGGCAGCTTGGCGCCGAGCCTGCGGTACTTGGCCGGGTCCTTGAGGTAGTCGACGATCTCGACGAGTTCGTTCTCCACCTCGTCGATGCCGGCCACGTCGTCGAACGTGACGCGCACCTTGCCCGCCTCGACCGGCTTGGCGGCCTTCGACTTGCCGAGGCCGCCGACTCCGCCGCCCATCATGCCCGCGCCGCGCCGCATGATCCAGATCCACAGGCCGGCCAGGAGCAGCACGGGGAAGAACGCCAGCAGCAGGTTGAGGAAGAAGCCCCGGCCCGTGCTGAGCGGCTCGGCCCTGATCTCCACCGCGGCGGTCTGCAGCTGCTGGGAGAGCTGGTCGGTGTCGGCGAAGGTGGGGATCTCGGTGCGGAACTCGGTGTAGGACTGGTTGCCGCTGTCGGGGTCGTTGGCCGCCGACTTGAGCTGGCCCTCCACCGACAGGCCGGTGGCGTAGATCTCCTTGACGTTCTTGGCGGTCACCTGCTGGGTGAACTGGGTGTAGGAGATCGTCTCCCTCTCGCCGCTGTCGAAGAACGACGACACCAGGAAGAACACGGCGTAGACGGCCAGCAGGGTGGCCACGAACCGCCACCAGTTGATCTTGGGGCGGCCTCCGGGGGTGCCGGGGAGCCCTTCGGCCCGCCACGGTCGCTTGGTCTTGCCGTTCTCCGATGATCGCGGCGCCCCAGAGCGTTCCACGGCGTCGTCACTCCCCAAAATCGCCGCCCTTCATGATCTCAGCGTAGGACGCGCACCCCGGCGATCGCGTGAGGAATGTCGCGCCACCTGTTGCGTTGCGTGTCCGGCACTGTGATGAACACCAGTCCCGGCTTGCTCATTCCGCCGTCCACGACCATCACGGCCGCGCGGGAGCTGCGCTTGCCGTACGTGACCTGGTAGAGCAGCGTCCAGCCGTCCTTGATCCGCTGTGAGCCGAGCCAGCGGATCTTGGAGCCCTCGGGGTGGTGGTTGAGCGTCCACCGGGCGGCCAGCAGGGCGGTGTCGCGGTCGGACTTCTGCGCCTCGATCGGCACCGGGCAGCTGACCAGCATGCCGCGCGGGCCCTTGCTCGGCTTGGGCAGCACCTGCCGGCTGGTGAACGGGGCGGGTCCGTACGACTTCCAGGGCTTGGGCAGGTTGGGCACGGCGAGGCCGGTGCGCTTGTCCTTGATGACGCTCTTGCCGGCGCGGGGCAGCTTCAGCCGCTTGACCTTGGCGGGCAGGCGGGGCAGGCGCTCGTCCGCGTACAGGGCCTCCATCGCGGTGTAGCCGGGCGCGAGCGACGTGCCGGGGGTGGGAGTGGGGCGCGGCGCCGGATCGTCGCCCGAGACGCCCGAGGCGGGCTCGACGGTGGCCTCCGCGGTCGGCCCCGCGGTGGCCTCGACGGTGGCGCCCGCGGTGGCTTCGGCGGTGGCGCCCACAGTGGCGCCGACGGAGGGTTCGGCGGTGGGCGGGCCGGACGAGACGGGTACGGCCGATGGCGCGGCGACCGGCCGGGCGCCGGTCTCGTCCGGCCGCGAGGGAAGCGCCAGGACCACCCCGACGGCGGCGACCGCCACCGCCGCGACCACGGCGAGTCCCCGGTAGATCGCCCCCATCCGGATGTCTCCGATGCGGGAGCGTCTGGGCGGCGAGGCAGGGATTCCCGGGCGGTCTTCGGTTCTCACGCGGGAACCTCTGGTCTCATCAACCCCATCGAGCACGAACCGGAGCGTACGACAAAACCGACCCATCTGCGGGCGATTGCTACCGAAGTGTCATCTCAGGTTGGTGTAACAGGTGGGACTCGGGGTCCGATCCGGTCTCCGCCGAGCCAGGGCGCGTCGGCCACGAAGGTGCACGAGCCGGGCTCGATCTCGGTGAACCCGGCGTCGCGCACCACCGGCAGCCCCTCGTCCACCTTCGCCGAGAAGACGGCGGGCCGGGCGGTGCGCACGGACACCGTGAGACCCCGCGCCCGCCAGGCGGCGCGTCCGGCGGCGTCGCTGGCCCACCAGGCGAGCTGGGCGGCGTGCCCCGCCTGCGCCATGGCCTTGCCCGCGGACATGCGCAGGGCGGGGTTCTCCCACAGGACCGGCAGAGTGGCCGGGCCCGGCTCGCCGGTGTCGGACAGCTCGGTGCCCGACACCTGCAGCCTCGCCAGGTCCCTGGGCCAGGCGTCGAGCGGGACGGGCGGGTGCACGCGCACCTCGGCGGTGCGGTGCTCGATCGTGCGGCCGGGCAGCGCGACGGCCCGCCGCCACTCCGCGCCCCTGGCCCGCCGCACCACCTTGCGGATCCGGCCCGCCTGCCAGGCGCGCAGCTCTCCGGCCCACTCCCCCGGGTCGTCGAGCAGGGAGAGCACCGCCATGGCGGCGGCCTCAAGGGCGTCGGCGCGCTCGGGCGGGCCGGCACGTTCAATCCGCACCACCAGGGGCAGGACCATCTCTTCTGAGTCGTTCATCGCTTCCCAGCATGCCGGATCGCCACCGACATCCCGGCGGCGAGCAGGCACAGCGCCCCGGCCGCGTACCAGGCCACGTCGTAGTGGCCCAGCTGGTCGCGGGCGAGCCCGGCGCCGACGGCGGCCACGGCGGCCCCGACCTGGTGGGAGGCGAACACCCAGCCGAACACCACGGGCCCGTCCGCGCCGTACAGGCTGCGGCACAGCGCCACCGTCGGCGGCACGGTCGCCACCCAGTCGAGCCCGTAGAAGACGATGAACACCAGCATGCTGGGCTCGGGGGTGGCCGCGAACAGGGCAGGCAGCACCATCAGCGACAGCCCGCGCAGCGCGTAGTAGACGCCGAGCAGCACCCGGGGGTCGATCCGGTCGCTCAGCCAGCCCGACAAGACGGTCCCCACGATGTCGAAGACCCCGATCACCGCGAGCAGTCCGGCGGCGGTCGGCTCGGCCATCCCGTGGTCGTGCGCGGCCGGGATGAAGTGGGTGCCGACCAGCCCGTTCGTGCTCGCCCCGCAGATGGCGAACCCGCCCGCGAGATACCAGAAGGGACGGGTACGCGCCGCCGACCGCAGCACGGTCAGCGCGCGCACCGCCGCGTTCGCGGCCGGGGCCGGTGGGGTACGGGGCGCGTCCGGGTCGGCGCCGAGCGCCGTCGTGCCGACCTCCTCCGGGCGGTCGCGCAGCAGCCACCAGACGAACGGCACCACGGCCAGCGCCGAGCCGGCCACCGTCAGCGAGGCCACTCTCCAGCCCGGCCCCTGGGCGAGCTGGGCCAGCACGGGCAGGAAGACGAGCTGCCCGGTCGCCCCGGCGGCCGTCAGCAGGCCGGTGACCAGGCCGCGGTGCCGCACGAACCACCGGTCGGTCAGCGTGGCCGCGAACACCAGGGCCATCGACCCGGTGCCGAGCCCGACGAACACCCCCCACAGCAGCAACAGGTGCCAGCTCGCGGTCATCCACACGGTGAGCCCGCTGCCGGCGGCGACGAGCAGCAGGGCGAGGGCGACCACCCGGCGCATGCCGAAGCGGTCCATGAGCGCGGCGGCGAACGGCGCCATCAGGCCGTAGAGCACGAGGTTGACGGAGACGGCCAGGGAGATCGTGCCCGTGCTCCAGCCGAACTCCTCCCGGAGCGGGTTGATCAGCACGCCGGGGGTGGCGCGGAAGCCGGCGGCGCCCAGGATCGCCACGAAGGCGACGGCCGCGACGAACCAGGCCCGGTGCACGCGGACGCGCCTGGCGGGGGTGGTCAGGGTCATCCGCCAATCCTGATTTATCGCGGTTTCTGGGCACGAGTGGCCCGAAGGCCAATATGTGAAAGAATCCGGCCATGCCGCACCGGATCGCCGTCGTCGTGCTCGACCAGTTCGCGCCGCTCGACCTGGGAGTGCCAGGACAGGTGTTCAGCACGGCCGAGTCGGCGTCGGGCGAGCCCCTGTACGAGGTGGTGACCTGCTCGCCGGGCCGCGCCCCCGCGCGCTGCTCGGCCGGCTACAGCGTGCACCCCGACCACGACCTGGACGTGCTCGACACCGCCGACACGGTGCTGGTGCCCGGCGTGCACGGCGGGCCCGCCCTGCGGGAGGGCGTCATCCCCGGCGAGTTGCGCGAGGCGCTCCAGGGGCGGCCCCGGGTGATGTCGATCTGCACGGGCGCGTTCGTGCTGGCCGCCGCCGGGCTGCTCGACGGCCGCCCGGCCACCACCCACTGGCGCAACGCGGCCCGCTTCGCCAGGCTGTTCCCCCGGGTGAAGCTGGACCCGGACGTGCTGTTCATCGACGACGGCGACGTGCTCACCTCGGCCGGCGTCGCTGCCGGGCTCGACCTCTGCCTGCACGTGATCAGGCGCGACCACGGGAGCGAGGTGGCCAACAGGGCGGCCCGCCGCTGCGTGATGCCCCCCTGGCGGGAAGGCGGCCAGGCCCAGTACATCGAGCGCCCGCTGCCGCCCGCCACCGGCAACGGCACCGCCGCCACCCGCACCTGGATGCTGGCCCACCTGGACGCGCCGCTCGACCTGGAGGCCCTGGCGGCGCACGCCAGCATGAGCGTGCGCACGTTCACCAGGCGCTTCCGCGAGGAGACCGGCATGAGCCCGGCGCGCTGGCTTTCCAGGCAGCGGGTCGAGCACGCCCGTCACCTGCTGGAGACCACCGACCTCGGCGTGGAGGAGGTGGCCAGGCGCGCCGGCTTCGGCACCGCCGTCTCGCTGCGCCAGCACCTGCACGCGGTGGTCGGCGTGGCGCCCCTGGCCTACCGGCACACGTTCCGCCGCCAGTAGGGAATAACCGGACAGGGCGTCCAGTTGCATGAGCCAGTCAAGTGGACACGTCGTCCGCTTCTGTCTCGTGGAGGAGTCTCATGGAGACCGCTCTTCTGGGTGCCGCGTTGCTGGCCGGTTGCCTCCTCGCCGTCCAGGCGTCGGCGAACCTGCAGCTCAACCGGGCCGTGGGCACGCCCTACGGCGCCTCGACCCTGCAACTGGGCGTCGCGACCGGCCTGCTGGCCGTCCTCGCGCTGGCCACCGGCGCCCTCGGCGTGCTCGCCCGGACGGCCGACGTCCCGGTCTGGCACCTGCTCGGCGGCCTGGCCAGCCCGCTCTACATCACCAGCGGCATCCTGCTGTTCCCCCGGCTCGGCGCCCTGGTGACCGCCGGCCTGTTCGTCACCGGCCAGATGTTCGCCTCGCTCGGGCTGGACTCGTTCGGACTCCTCGGGCTGGCGCGTGAGGAACCGGACGCCGGGATCGTCGCGGGCGCCCTCGCGGTGCTGGCGGGCATCACCGTCATCGTCCGCGGCCTGGGCGGCGGCGTCCCCGGCAGGACCCGGACGCGGCCCGGCTGGCTCGCCCTCGGGCTCGTCGCCGGCGCGGCGCTCCCCGTGCAGGGAGCCGTCAACGCCAGGCTCCGGGCCGGCCTGGACGAGCCGCTCACCGTCGCCGCCGTCAGCTTCACCGTCGCCACGCTCACCATCGCGGCTCTCCTGCTGGTGCTGACCGCCACCCGCCGCACGCCCCGCCCGCGCCTCGCGGGGCTGCGGGCGATGCCCTGGTGGGGGTGGCTGGGCGGGGCGTGCGCGGCCGCGTACGTGACGGGGACGTTCCTGCTCCTGCCCGCCATCGGCGCGGCGGTGACGATCGCCCTGACGGTCACCGGCCAGCAGCTGACCTCCGCCGTCATCGACCACTACGGCCTGTTCCGCATGCCCAGGCGGCCGATGGACGCCTCCCGCCTGCTCGGCCTGGCCCTGCTCCTGGGCGGCGCCGTCACGATCCAGCTGAGCTGACCTCCGCCGCCGCGCGACAGCGCGCCCGCGGCGGTCAGGACGAGGCGACCGGGTCCGTGACCCCGCCGGGGCAGGCGACGGCTCCGACGTCCCAGCCCGCGAGCCGCGCCCCGGCCTCGTAGGCGCTCTGGTAGAAGGCCAGGACGGCCTCGCGCGGGGAGGGCTCGGCCCTGGCGTCGTCGTAGCGCAGAATGGCCAGGTGGCTCCCGCGCTGCTCGACCCACTCCGCGGTCCCGGGGAGCAGCGGTTGGCCGGCCAGCCCGGCGGGCTCCGGCGCGGTGTAGGAGTAGAAGGCCGGTTGCGGGAAGGTGTCGTCGCCGAACCAGAAGCCGGAGCTGATCACCTCGCGGGAGTACGCCTCGCGGGTCACCGGGTCGTTGCCGGAAGGCTGGTCGATCACCCGGTCGGAGAACCTCGTGGAGGCGATGTCGAAGGTGTGCCAGAAGTGGTGGACCGGGCTGATCTTGCCCGAGTAACCGGAGGCGAACTCCTCCAGCACCAGGTTGACCTGGCTGAGCACCTGCCAGTAACGCGTCGCGTGGACGGGGTCGTAGGCCGCGTGCTCGGTGTCCTCGGCGAACGGCCGGCCGGAGTCGGGCAGGTCGAACGGCTGCGGAATGTCGACGTCGACCGGCGCGTCCAGGTCCCCGAGTGCCCGCATGACCTCGTCGTAGAACGACGCCACGGACTGGCCGTAGAGGGGGAACGTCACCGCCCGGCCGTCGATCGTGGCGACGACCAGCTGATGGGCGACGAAGTCGAAGTCGATGGTGAAGATCGGCCCGCCGTCGGCCCGTCCCGTCGGGCGGGTGGTGATGCCCCGCCCGGTCAGGTGGAACGGCACGTGCCACCAGTGGTTGCGCCGGATCCCGGCCGCGAGGCGGATCTTGCCGACGATCTGGGCGAAGCGGTGCAGCGTGGCCTTGGTGTCCTGCCATGCGGCCAGCGGGATCGCGGGAAACAGTTCCATGTCCCTCACCATCCCCACGGCCGTCCGATGCATGAGGGGTTGTGCCAAAGTGGGGCGGTGACGCTGACCAACTGGGCGGGAAACACCGCCTTCACGGCATCCCGGATCCACCACCCCACCTCACTCGACGAGCTCCGGAGCCTGGTCGCCGCCGCCCGGCGGGTGCGCGCGCTCGGCAGCGGCCACTCCTTCAACGACGTCGCCGACTCCCCCGGTGAGCTGGTGCGGCTCGACCGGATGCCGCCCCTGATCGAGATCGACGGCGCGGCGGCGCGGGTGCGGGTCGGCGCGGCCACCACGTACGCGCGGCTCGCCCCCGAGCTGCACGCGCGCGGGTTCGCGCTGGCCAACCTGGCGTCGCTGCCGCACATCTCGGTGGCGGGCTCGGTCGCGACCGGCACCCACGGCTCCGGGGTGGGCAACCCGAGCCTGTCGGCCGCCGTCCGCGGCCTGGAGCTGGTCACCGCCGACGGCTCGGTGGTCACCCTCGAACGCGGCCACGACGACTTCCCCGGCGCGGTGGTCGCGCTCGGCGCGCTCGGCGTGGTGTCCGCGCTCACCCTGGACCTGGTGCCGGCGTTCGAGCTGCGCCAGTACGTGCGCGAGGGCGTGCCGGACGACGCCCCGTTCGACGAGGTCATGGCCGACGGCTACAGCGTCAGCCTGTTCACCGACTACCGCGACACGCGGGCCTGGATCAAGACCCGCGGCGAGCCGCCCGGCGACGACTGGCACGGCACCCGGCCGGCGGACGGCCCGCGGCATCCCGTGCCCGGCATGCCCGCCGAGAGCTGCACCGTACAGCTCGGCGTGCCGGGCCCGTGGCACGAGCGGCTGCCGCACTTCCGCGCGGACGCGCCGCCCAGCAGCGCCGGGGACGAGCTGCAGTCGGAGTGGCTGCTGGAGCGCTCGCACGCCGCCGCCGCGCTGGGCGAGCTGCGCGCGGCCGGCGACCGGATCCGGCCGGTGCTGCAGATCTCGGAGGTGCGCACGGTCGCGGCCGACGACCTGTGGCTGAGTCCCTCGTGCGGGCGCGACAGCGTGGCGTTCCACTTCACCTGGGTGAAGAACCCGGAGGCGGTGCTGCCGGTGATCAAGCTGGTGGAGGACGTGCTGGCGCCGTTCGACCCCAGGCCGCACTGGGGCAAGCTGTTCACCCGCCGCCCGGCGGTCCCTGACCGGTTCCGTGAGCTGGTGCGCCGGTACGACCCGGACGGCACGTTCGGCAACACTTTCACCCGGACACTGCTGGATACCTGACGGAAGCTGGCAGGTAAGCGCGGCACGATGGAAGCATGATTGTCAAAGGGCCCTTCGAGACCTCCGACTGGCACGCCGAGCAGCCGTTCGAGCAGCACGACGACGTCTCACTCGGCCGCGTCACGATGACCAAGACCTTCCACGGCGGCCTCACCGCCACCAGCACCGTCCACCTGACGGTGGTGACGACCCCGGTGGAGGAGTCGAAGGCGTACGTGGCCGTGGAGCGCATCGAGGGCACGCTCAACGGCCGGGCGGGCAGCTTCGTCGTGCAGCACAACGCCGCCAGCGACAGGGGCACGCAGTCGTTGCGGATCTCGGTCGTGCCCGACTCCGCCACCGGCGAGCTGCGCGGCCTGCGCGGCGAGATGGACATCGAGATCACCGAGGACGGCGCGCACTCCTACGTGTTCGACTACACCTTGGAGGGTCCCGCCCACTAACCTACCGACCAGCCGGTACGGATGGAGGGCGTCGTGTGGGACCCGGAGCTCGCCGAGCTGAAGCACCGCAAGGAACTGGCCGCGCGCATGGGCGGCGAGGAGCGCGTCGCCCGTCAGCACGCCACCGGCCGGCTGACCGTCCGGGAGCGGCTGGCCGCGCTCACCGACTCCTGGCAGGAGGTGGGCGCGCTGGCCGGGCGCGCCGAGTACGCGGAAGGCCGGCTGGAGAGCTTCACCCCGTCGAACGTGATCATCGGTCGCGCCGAGATCGACGGTCACCGCGTCGTGGTGTCCGCCGACGACTTCACCGTGCGCGGCGGCGCGGCGGACGCCGCCATCCACGAGAAGCAGATCCTGGCCGAGCGGATGGCGGGCGAGATGCGGGTGCCGCTCGTCCGGCTGATCGACGGCACGGGCGGCGGCGGCAGCGTCAAGCAGCTGGAGGAGTACGGCCGCACGTACGTCCCGTACAACCCGGGCTGGGACCAGGTGGTCGCCAACCTGGGGCGGATCCCGGTGGTCGCGCTCGCCCTCGGCCCGGTGGCCGGGCTGGGCGCCGCCCGGCTGGTCACCTCCCACGTCTCGATCATGGTCAAGGAGCTGTCCCAGGTGTTCGTGGCCGGCCCTGCCGTGGTCGAGGCGGGGATGGGCGAGAGCCTGGGCAAGGAGGAGCTGGGCGGCTGGCGCACCGTGGCCGCCGCCGGCACCGTCGACCTGGTGGCCGGCTCCGAGCAGGAGGCGTTCGCGCTGACCCGGCGGGTGCTCGGCTACCTGCCGCGCAGCGCCTGGCGGCTCCCGCCGGTCGCCGGCTGCGCCGACGACCCCGGCCGCGTCTCGCCCGAGCTGCGCGCCGCCGTCCCGCGTGACCGGCGCAAGCCGTACGACATGCGCGCGATCATGGACACCGTGTTCGACGAGGGCAGCGTGCTGGAGCTCGGCCGCCGCCACGCGCGCTCCACGATCACCGCGCTGGCCCGGCTGTCCGGGAGGCCGGTGGCGGTGCTCGCGAGCGACCCGCGCTTCTACGGCGGCGGGATGACCGCCCAGGGCGCGGACAAGACGACCCGGTTCCTGGACTTCGCCGAGACCTTCCACCTGCCGGTCGTGCACCTGGTCGACCAGCCGGGGTTCGTGATCGGGGGCGCCGCCGAGCGGGCCGCGACCATCAGGCACGGCGCCCGCGCGCTCGCCGCCGTCTACCAGTCGACGGTGCCGTGGGCGTCGGTGCTGGTGCGGCGGGTGTTCGGGGTGGCGGGGGCCGCGCACCGGCCGCACCACCGCTACGGCCTGCGCGTCGCCTGGCCGTCGGGCGACTGGGGGTCGCTGCCGATCGAGGGCGGGCTGGAGGTGGCGTTCAAGCGGCTGCTGGCGGAGGCCGGGCCGGACGCGGAGGCCATGAAGGCGGAGATCGCGGCGCGGCTGGAGGCGGTCAGGTCGCCGTTCCGCACCGCCGAGGCGTTCCTGGTGGAGGACATCGTGGACCCCGCGGAGACGCGTCCCGTGCTCACCGCGTGGGCGCGCGACGCGTACGAGGTGCTGGAGCCGGGACCGCGGGCCACCACGAGGCCGTGACCAGGCGAAATGTTAGCCAGCGGTTCTCAGCGGCAGAAACCAGGCATGTACATCTGGGGGGTACGGACCGTCCTGCCGGACCACCGGTACGAGCAGGAGGAGATCACCGAGGCGTTCGCCCGGCTCACGGCGGCCGACGAGGGGCTGCTCAAGCGCTTCCACACCGCCACCGGCGTGACCGGCCGCAACCTGGCGCTGCCGCTGGACGACTACGCCAAGCTCGAATCGTTCGGCCGGGCCAACGACGCCTACGTGGAGATCGCGCTCGACCTGGGTGAGCGGGCGATCGCCGGCGCGCTGGACAAGGCCGGGCTGCCGCCGGGGAAGGTCGACCTCCTGGTGTTCTGCTCCACCACCGGGCTCGCCGCGCCGTCGCTCGACGCCCGGCTGGCCCAGCGCGCGGGGCTGCGCGAGGACGTCAAGCGGGTGCCGGTGTTCGGGCTGGGCTGCGCCGCCGGGGCGGCCGGGCTGTCGCGGCTGCACGACTACCTGCGCGGCTGGCCGGACCAGGTGGCGCTGCTCGTCTGCGTGGAGCTGTGCTCGCTCACCGTGCAGCGTGACGACACCTCGGTCGCGAACCTGATAGCCAGCGGCCTGTTCGGCGACGGCGCCGCGGCCGTCGTGGCCGCCGGGCACGGCGACGGACGCGAGGTGGTGGCCACCCGGAGCAAGCTGTACCCCGGCACCGAGCACCTGATGGGCTGGGAGGTCGGCGAGCACGGCTTCCGCATCGTGCTCGACGCCGGGCTGCCCGAGTTCGTGGACCAGGTGCTGGCCGGGGACGTCGTGGCCTTCCTCGCCGACAACGGCCTCACCCCCGGCCAGGTCGGCACCTGGATCTGCCACCCCGGCGGCCCCAAGGTGATCGACAGGCTGGCCGGGGCGCTGGAGCTGTCACCGGAGGCGCTGGAGGTCACCTGGCGGTCGCTGCGCGAGCACGGCAACCTGTCGTCGGTGTCGGTGCTGCACGTGCTGCAGGAGACGCGCGGGCGCAAGGACCAGCCGGCCGTGCTGCTGGCGCTCGGGCCGGGCTTCTCCGCCGAACTGCTCCTGCTGCACTGGTGATCAGGACGGCTTCGACACCGGGATCCGCTCCAGCCCCTCCGGCCGCTTGCCCGGGTAGACGCCGGTCAGCAGCGCGCTCACCGTGTACAGGTGCCAGGCCAGGGCCGGCTTCTTGACCACCGGGTCGGCGAACAGGGCGCGCACCTCGTCCGGCCGCACGATCGGCGCCAGCGCGTCCAGACTGCCCAGCACCTGCTGCCGCAGCACGTCCGTCAGCACCGGGCCGGGGCTGGTCCGCCAGCTCCAGCCGCCGCCCGTGCGGAGCGTCGGCATGTGCGCCGGGGGCCGCGGCGCCCGCCGCCACCAGTGCGACGGCCGGCTCTCCAGCGCCGCGGCGAACCGCCACGGCTTGCCCTCGATCGGCACGTCACGCAGCTGGGGCGCGAACCGCAGGATCAGCGCGTAGATCACCTCTTCGGACAGCCGCCAGGCCTGATCCAGCCCCAGCGCGGCCCGTACCACGCGGTTGTCCAGGAACGGCCGGACCGGGTCGCCGCGGCGCAGCGACCCCGCGCGGGCGCTGGCCTGCCAGCGGCCCACCTTGTACCAGACGTAGATGTGGTCCAGCGCCTCCAGCCGGTCCTTCCTGGCCAGCCACGGCCGGGCCAGCTCGCGGGCGTGCTCGTTCGCCTCGTCGGTGAACAGCTTGTCGTCCTTGCCGAACGTGGTGGTGATGCGGCGCAGCAGCGCCTTGTCGCTCAGGTCGCTCTGCAGCAGGTTCAGGCTGCCCGCCCGGAGCGTCTCGCCGCTCTGCCCGGACATGGTCGGCTTGCCGGAGTAGGGCAGGTAACCGACGATCGACTCGTACGCGGACGTCATGCCCTCGCAGGTGCGCAGCGTCTCCCAGACCCGGTCCAGCGGGTGCTCCACCAGCACCGCGTCCTGCCCGGCCGTCTGCGGCGGCGCGATCACCGTGTGCTCGACGCCGAGCCGGCCGGCGATCTGCCGGGCCAGGATCACGTCCGGGTGCGCGTCGAGCCCGTTCGTGGTCACCCGGAACGGCACCTTCGCGGCGTACAGCAGCGCCCCGAGAATGCGGGTGTCGCGCCCGCCGGTCAGCGCCAGGTTCACCGGCTCGCCCAGCCCGCGCAGCGGGGCGACGGTGGCCAGCAGCGCCTCGGCCAGCTCGCCGATCGCCTTCCGCTTGCCCCGCTCCGACGTCGGCGCGGGCGCCGCCACCGGCAGCGGCGTCTCGGTGATGACGCGCCGCCCGTCCCGCACGTCCAGCCGCGTGCTCGGGCGCAGCGCCGTCACCCCCCGGTACGGGGTCTCGTCCGACAGGAAGAACCCCTGGCGGACCATCGTCTGCAGGGCGAGCACGTCGTGCTCCACCCGGTCGCCCTGCTGGGCCGCCAGGTGCACGAGCAGGGCCCGGCTGCCGACGACGTGCAGCTCGGGCGTCTCGGCGTAGAACACCGGGCAGACCCGGTTGATCGCGGTCGCCGCGGACAGCACGCCGTCGCCCGCCACCCAGGCGGAGAAGCAGCCGCCGATCCCCTCGCCCAGCGGATCGCCGATCAGCCGGCCGGCGTCGTCCGGGTCGGCCAGATGACCGTTCAGCCCGAGCACCCGCCCGCCCGACTCCGTCAGCAGCGGCGGCCGCCGCGAGTCGTCCGGCTCGTTCGTCCACCCGAACAGGGACACGCCGCGGCCGTGCCATTCGCTGCCGCGGATCACCTCCGGCGGGACCGGGAAGGCCGTCTCGGCGACGGAACGGATCTTCTCCAGGACCCTGGCCGGAACCTCACGGCCCTTGGCGGCCAGACCCACATAGATACGCACGGCACCCATGCCTACAGGAAACGACTACTTCGTGACAATCGATCACGTAAGAGTCGCGGTTTGCGCTCGCTTGCGTCACCGGCCCGGCCGGCCGCTCCCCAGACCCGTCATAGGGCGTGGAGGTGACGCACATGAAGAAACGTTCGCTGGCGGCGATCGGACTCGCGGCGCTGCTGACGCTCACCGCGTGCGGCGGCTCGGCCGGGGACGCGCCCGCCGCCCAGGAGAACCCGGCGCCCATGCGCCCGGAGCTGTCGGAGACCACCAGCGCCAGGATCTCCACGTTCGCGCTGGACGTCGACACCGCCTCGTACTCCTACGCGCGCCGCACCCTGCGGGAGGGGCGCCGGCCGGAACCCGGCCAGATCCGGCCCGAGGAGTTCGTCAACTCCTTCCGCCAGGACTACGCCGAACCGCCCGACAACGGCTTCACCGTGCACACCGACGGCGCCCGGCTCCCCGGCCGCGACCGGGCCGTGCTCCGGGTCGGCCTGCAGACGCGCGGCTCCACCACCCAGGCCCGCAGGCCGGCCAACCTCACCTTCGTCATCGACGTCTCCGGCTCCATGGCCGAGCCCGGCCGGCTCGACCTCGTCCAGCAGGCCCTGCGCACGCTGCTCGACCAGCTCACCCCCGGCGACCAGGTCGCCGTCGTGGCCTTCAGCGACACGGCCCAGCTGCTCGCCGCCATGACGCCGCTCGCCGCCCGGGCCGACCTGCACGCCGCCGTCGACCGGCTCACCGTGCAGGGCGGCACCAATCTCGAGTCCGGGCTCGTCCTCGGGTACGAGGAAGCCTCGCGCGCCTTCCGGCCCGCCGCCACGAACCGGGTCATCCTGCTCTCCGACGGCCTCGCCAACCAGGGCAGCACCGCCTGGCAGGGCATCCTCGACCGGGTCGGGGAGAGCGCCGCCGAGGAGATCACGCTGCTCACCGTCGGCGTCGGCCGCGAGTACGGCGACGAGCTGATGGAGCAGCTGGCCGACAACGGTGACGGCGCCGCCATCTACGTGTCGAGCCCCGAGGAGGCCGAGAGGGCGTTCGTCTCCCGGCTGCCCGCCACCCTCGAACTGCGCGCCCGCGACGCCAAGGCCCAGGTCGAGTTCAACCCGGACGTGGTCGAGGAGCATCACCTCGTCGGCTACGAGAACCGGGCGCTGAAGGCGGAGGAGTTCCGCGACGACAGCGCCGACGGCGGCGAGGTCGGGCCCGGCCACTCCGTCACCGCCCTGTACGCGCTCAAGCTCAGGCCCGGCGCCGAAGGCCATCTCGCCACCGCCACCGTGCGCTGGCAGGACCCCGACACCCGCCGGCCCGCCGAGGCCGCCGACTCCGTCGATGTGGGCGCCCTCGCCGGCGAGCTGTGGTCCGGCGCGCCGCTGCGGCTCCAGGTGGACGTGGTCGCCGCGGCCTTCGCCCTCCAGATGCGCGACGGCGAGGCGTTCGGCATGGACCTGCCCGCGCTCGGCGAGCACGCCGCCCGCCTGGCGCGGTCCTCCGAGGACCCGATGGTCACCGAGCTGGCCGGGCTCATCGGCAAGGCGGGCGAGGTGCGATAACCGATTGCGAGGATTGTGGCCGTCTGGGCATCTTGAGAGGGTGAGCGTGAAAGTCGAACCGCCCGCCAGGCTCGGGCAGACGACCCTCCCCGACGGCCGCAGGCTCGGCTGGGCCGAGTGGGGGCCGCACGACGGCCGGCCCGTGCTCTTCTGCCCCGGGGCGGGCACCAGCCGGACACTCGGCTTCGGCGCGGGGACGGTCGACCGGCTCGGCATCCGGCTCGTCTCGCTCGACCGTCCCGGGCTCGGCGCCTCCGATCCCAGCCCGGGCCGCACCCTCGCGGACTGGCCCCGCGACGTGCGCGCCTCCGGGCTCGACGGCATCCCGGTCGTCGGGTTCTCCCAGGGCGCGCCGTTCGCGCTGGCCTGCGCCGCGGCCGGCGTCGCCTCCCGGGTCACGATCGTGTCCGGCTCCGACGAGGTGGCCGCGCCCGAGTTCCGCGACGGGCTGCCGCCCGAGCTGCGCGGCCTCGTCGACTCGGTGACCGGCGACCCCGTGGCCGCCGAGGAGTTCTTCTCCCGGTTCACCCCCGACGCGCTGTGGGACATGATCGTGCCCGGCAGCCCTCCCGAGGACCGGGCCGTGTACGAGGACCCGGCCTTCGAACGGGCCTACCGCAGGGCCATGGCGGAGGCGTTCCAGCAGGGGCCCGCCGGCTACGCCCGCGACACGCTGCTGGCCATGGGACGGTGGCCGTTCGACCTCGGGCGCGTCACCGTACCGGCCGAGCTCTGGTACGGCGAGCTGGACCACGGGCACTCGCCCGACCAGGGGGCGACGCTGGCCGGGCGCATCCCCGGGGCGCGGCGGCACCTCGTCGCGGGGGTGGGCGGGGCGCTGCTGTGGACGCACGCCGAGGTGATCCTCGGCGGCCTGGCCGGTGAATAAAGCGGTACGAGAGAGGTCTTAGGGTCCGATACACTGGGGCACGCAGCGATGCGAGGGGCTATGGCGCAGTTGGTAGCGCGCTTCCATGGCATGGAAGAGGTCTGGGGTTCGAATCCCCATAGCTCCACCTCACACAGGTAGTCATTTTCGGGCCTGCCGCTCGTGCCAGACCGGCTCGGCGCTCTCGTGCACGGTCCCGTCAGCGCCGAAGATCAGGAAACGGTCGAGATCGGCGGCGAACCAGCGGTCGTGGGTGACGGCCAGCACAGTGCCGGAGAAGGATTCCAGACCCTGCTGCAGGGCTTCCGCGCTGGCCAGGTCGAGGTTGTCGGTGGGCTCGTCCAGCAACAGCAGGGTGGCGCCGGACAGCTCCAGCAGCAGGATCTGCAGCCGGGCCTGCTGGCCGCCCGAGAGGGTCTCGAACAGCTGGCCGGCGGCGGGCGCGAGCTCGTAGCGGGCCAGAGCGGCCATCGCCTCGTTCAGCGTGCACGCGTGACCGGTCGTGACCAGCTCGACCGGGGTGCGGCCGTGCAGGTCCGGCCGGGCGTGGGTCTGCACGAACCGCCCCGGGACCACCCGCGCACCCAGCCGCGCGGAGCCGCTGTGCCGCACCGCGGGCGCCGCGCCGTCGGCGGCCTGCTCCAGCAGCTCCAGGAACGTGGACTTGCCCGAGCCGTTGGAGCCGAGGATCCCGACCCGCTCGCCGTACCAGATCTCGGTGTCGAACGGCCGCATCAGGCCGACGAGCTCCAGGTTCTCGCAGATGACGGCGCGCTTGCCGGTGCGGCCGCCGCGCAGGCGGATCCGCACGTTCTGCGCCCTGGGCGGGCGCTGGGGCGGGCCGGACTCCTCGAAGCGGCTCAGCCGGGTGCGCGCGGCGCGGTAGGCCGAGGCCAGCGCGTCGTTGTTGGCCGCGGTCTGCCGCAGGGTGTGCACCATCCGCCTGAGCTTGGCGTGCTCCTCGTCCCAGCGGCGGCGCCGCTCTTCCAGCCGGTTGATGCGCTGCTCACGCGCTTCGGCGTAGGCGGCGAAGCCACCGCCGTGGACCCAGACGCCGCGGTCCTCCACGGTCACGATCCGGTCGGCCGCCTCGGCCAGGAGCCGGCGGTCGTGGGAGACGAGCAACACGGTCTTGTCCGTGGCCCGCAACCGGCCTTCGAGCCACTGCTTGGCGGGCACGTCCAGATAGTTGTCCGGCTCGTCCAGCAGCAGGACCTCGTCCGGGCCGCGGAGCAGGGCCTCCAGGGCGAGGCGTTTCTGCTCGCCTCCCGACAGGGTGGTCACCGGGCGGTCCCTGACCGCGTCGCAGGGCAGGCCCATGGCCTCGGTGGTGCAGACGTCCCAGACGACCTCCATGTCGTAGCCGCCGACGTCGGCGTAGTCGGCGACGGCCTGCGCGTAGGCCAGCTGCGACGCCTCGTCGTCGCGGGCGGCGATCGCCTCCTCCGCCCGCGCCAGGGCCTCGGCGGCGTCGCGGACCCGCTCCGGCGCCACCGACAGCAACAGGTCGCGCACGCTCCGGTCGTCTCGGATGTCGCCGATGAACTGCCGCATCACCCCCAGCCCTCCTGAGGAGACCACCCGGCCGTCGGCCGGTCGCAGATCTCCGGCGATCAGCTTCAGCAGGGTGGTCTTGCCCGCACCGTTCGGTCCCACCAGGGCGGCCTTGACGCCGTCCCCGACGCGGAAGGACACCTCGTGCAGGAGCAGCCGCCCGTCCGGCAGCACGTAGGTCAGCCCGTCCACCTCGACGTGTCCTGCCACGGTCCCTCCTTCACCGGATCACTGTTCCGGTCACTGGATCAATGATCCGGTGCCCGATCGCCATACTAGACTCACGTACGTGGACATCAGCAAGGCAGATTCGGGAGCCCGCCGATCAGGGACCGCGGGGGACGTGTGGCTGCGCCCGTCCGCGCGGAAGGGACGCGACGCCCCGCCGCTCAGCCGGGATCGGATCGTCGAGGAGGCCGTGACGCTCCTGGACGCCGAAGGCGCCGACCGGCTGACCATGCGCCGGCTGGCCGAACGGCTCGGCACCGGCTCGACCACGCTCTACTGGCACGTGAAGACCAAGGACGACGTCCTCGACCTCGCCCTCGACATGATCTTCGCCGAGGTCCTGATCCCGGCGGAAAGCCGGGGGTGGCGCGCCGACATCACCGCACTGATCGACGGATGGCGCGCGGTCCTGCTGCGGCATCCCTGGTCGGCGGCGCTGCTGAGCCGTCCGATGCTGGGGCCCAACGTGCTGGCCCGCAGCGAGTTCCTGTACGCGACCCTCCTGAGGGCCGGGGCCGTCGAACCCCACCTCACGGCCGCCGCGTACGGGCTGTCCAACTACGTCATCGGCTCCGGGCTGATGCAGGCCACCTGGCCCACCGGCGCGGGGCAGGAGGCGCGGCAGGCGGCTCAGGAGCACCTGCGCGCCCATCAGGAGAGCTACCCCGCCCTCGCCGCCCACGGGCCGCACGTCGCGGAGGCCGACTGGGACACCGGCTTCGCCCTCGGCCTGACCTGGCTTCTCGACGGCATCCAGGCCGGGATCGCCGGGAAGTGATCCTCTCCGGCGGCGCTACGCTGCTGTGCCATGCCTGAGACGCGCCTCGACACCGCCCGGATCCGGGCGGCCCGCGAGATGATCGACCCGATCTTCCTCGACACTCCGCTCTACCGCTGCGAGGCGCTGGAGCCCGGCCTCGGGTGCGCGGTGAGCGTCAAGCTCGAAACGGCGAACCCGGTCCGGAGCTTCAAGGCCCGCGGCACCGAACTCGTGACGAGCGCGCTCGCCGCCGGCGGCTCGCGAGCCGTGGTGTGCGCCAGCGCGGGCAACCTCGGCCAGGCCCTCGCCTGGTCCGGTCGCGGCCGGGGGTTGGACGTCACCGTCGTGGCGTCCCGCTTCGCGCCCGCCGCCAAGCTTGATCGGATCCGCGCGCTGGACGCCAGGCTGGAGCTGGTGGACGGTGACTTCGACCTGGCTCGTGAGCGGGCGGCCGGCATCGCGCGGTACGAGGGGATCCGGCTGGTCGAGGACAGCCTGGACATCGAGACCTGCGAGGGCGCGGCGACCATCGGCCTGGAGCTGGCCGGCGCCGCGCCGTCGTTCGACGCCGTGCTCATCGCCCTCGGCGGCGGGGCGCTGGCCACCGGCGTGGGCCACGTGGTGAAGGACCTGGCCCCCGGCGTCGAGGTGATCTGCGTCCAGCCCGCGGGCGCGCCGGCGATGACCCTCTCCTGGCGGCAGCGGCGCGTCGTCACCACCGAGACGACCGACACCATCGCCGACGGCGTCGCCGGCCGGCTGCCGATCGCGGCCGTCCTGGACGACCTCCTCCAGGTCGCCGACGACGCCGTCCTCGTCCAGGAGACGTCGATCATCGCCGGCATGCGGCTGCTCCTCGACCATGCCGGCCTCGTCGTCGAACCGTCGGCCGCGCTCGGCATCGCGGCGATCCTCGAAGACCGTGACCGCTTCGCCGGCCGGCACGTGGTCACCATCGTGTGCGGCGGCAACGTCGACCCGGACGCCTACCGCCGCTGGACCGGCCCGGCTGCCCGCGAGTCCTGACTTCTCGCAGCAGCCCAGCGGGCGAGCGTCAGGCCTTGTCCATGTCGGGCTCCACACCCCCGCAGGAGACGCGCATGATCTGGTTCAGGGGCGAGTAATAGTTCGAGTCGTTGCGCGACCGCTCGTCGGCGAGCCGCGCGAACTCGCCAAGCGCTGGGTTTTCCGCGTTCTTCGCCATGTCGAGGACCTTGTGCCACTCATCCATCCGCGCCGCGTAGCCTTGCGGCCCGCTGTTGGCCACCAGCGTGAGCAGCGGACGCGCCTCACCGCAGATGTCAGAAGACGAAACGGTCGGGGCACCACAGGCGGACAGAGTGAGAGACATCAAGGCACAACCAGCTAAGGCGGCTCTCGTTTGGAGGGTTCGGGGGGACATGCGCTCCTCCTGACTCAATGACATGACAAAGGACCGGCCCCACGTTAGCGCTCGCAACCCACGCCCACAGCCGCATCGCCCCGTGCCCGGCGCTCACATACACCTGCTTCTCCGGCGCCTTGGACCGACCCCGCGACGGGCGCATCGCAGGCGGATCTCCCGCAGGCTATGGTTCGAGGGCTTGCCCTTTGAGTGTGGACGGTGATTGCGCTGCTCAGCGGTGTGGCCGACCCTTATGGTTACCGTATGTCATCCCCCCGGCACCGTATGCACCTCGCCGACCGCGTCAAGAGATTGGAATTGCGCGTGTTCGCCACCGGGACCGACGTCGCCGAACTCAAGACCGCCGTCAAGCAACTCCCGAGCACGATCCGTAAGGAGATCCTTGACTACACCGAGCCGGTCTTCGGCGAGATCATGGCCGGCCACGCCACGCTCCCCACGCGCAAGGATCTGCAGGGGGTGGAGCAGCGGCTGACCGAGAAGTTCGAGCACCGCTTCTCCGACCTGGATTCCCGCCTCGACGGCGTCGACACCCGCCTCGACCGCATGGATACCCGCCTCGACGGCGTCGATGCCCGCCTCGACCGCATGGATACCCGCCTCGACAGTGTCGATGCCCGCCTCGACCGCATAGACACCCGTTTGGACGGAGTAGATGAGCGACTCGACCGCATAGACACCCGCCTCGATCGCATGGACACCCGCTTCGACAGCATGGAGTCTCATCTCAGGCAGATCCTGGCCGTCCTCGGCAAGACGGAGAACTGATCGGCTCGGACGCCACCGGCCCGGCGGCAGAAGGCGAGCTCGTCGCGGGCTGAGGGTGTGTGCCACCTGGCTCCTTGTGGGCCGGGTTTTCTCATGCCCGCGGATGGCTGATCACTGTGGGGCGAAGGCGCGGAGGAAGGTGTCGACGGCCGCGTCCGCGATGCGGGCGAGGTCGTCGTCCGAGGGGGTTTCCAGGGGCCAGTGCAGGTCGGCGGGGCCGGTGAGGAGGGCGAGGAGCTGCTCGGCCGCCGTCGAGGGGTCGGCCGGGCGCAGGCGGCCCGCGAGGGTCAGGCGGGCGAGGCGGTCGGCGAGGGCTTCGGTGACGCGGTGGCCGGAGGGGCCTCGTACGAGGGAGAGCAGGTCGGGGAAGCGTGCCAGCTCGGCGTGGAGGAGGCGGCGGACGGCGCGGGAGCGGTCGTCGCAGTGGCAGCGGAGCAGGTCGAGCGCCACTTCCCGGAGGACCGGGCGGAGGTCGTCGCCGGGGTCGGTGAGGCGGTCCAGGGTGGCCAGGTGGCGGGCGACGGCGGTGCCGGCGGCGGCCGTCATCGCCTCGCGGAACAGGGTGGCCTTGTCGGTGAGGTGGTTGTAGACGGTGGGCTTGGCGACCCCGGCCTCGTCGGCGATCTCCTGGACGCAGGCCTGGTCGTAGCCGCGACGGGCGAAGACGGTGATCGCGGCGTCGAGGATGGCCTGCCGCTTGTCGATGCGGCCACGGGTGGTGGGCATGACGTCATTCTAGGTGCGTACTGAACTCATGGGTTCAGTGTTACTGACTAGGCTGTTAGATTGAACCAGTGAGTTCAAATTTGTCGCGATTGGTCGCGGTCGTCCTGCTGGGCGGGATGCTCGGCATTCTCAACAGCACGATGGTCGCCGTCGGGATCGACACCCTGGCCGCCGCGTTCGGCACGTCGCTCAGCGCGGTCGGCTGGGTGTCGACCGGGTTCCTGCTGGCCGTGACCGCCGCCATCCCGGTCACCTCGTGGGCCGTCGAGCGGTTCGGCGCGCGGCGGCTGTGGCTGTTCGGGCTGCTGGTGTTCCTCGCCGGGTCGCTCGGCGCGGGGCTGGCCTGGGACACCGGCGCTCTCATCGCCTTCCGTGCGGTCCAGGGGCTGGGCGCGGGAGTGCTCGACCCGCTGGTGCTCGTGCTGCTCGCCCGCGCGGCGGGGCCGCGGCGGGCTGGGCAGGTGATGGGGCTGATGGGCGTGGTGCTGTCGCTGGGTCCGGTGCTCGGGCCGCTGGCCGGCGGCGCGCTGCTGCAGGCGTTCTCCTGGCAGTGGATGTTCCTGCTGAACGTGCCGGTCGGGATGGTGGCCTACCTGCTGGCGCTACGGGTGATCCCGGCCGACGCCCCGCCGGCGGGGCGGCGTACCCGGCTGGACGTGACCGGCGTGGTGCTGCTCGCGCCCGGGTTCGCGGCGCTCATGCTGGCGCTGTCGCAGGCGGCCGAGCAGGCCGCGTTCGGGGTGTGGCAGGTGCTCGTCCCGCTCGCGGCCGGCACGGCCCTGCTGGCGGGGTACGGCCTGCACGCGCGCCGTGGACAGCCGCTGATCGACCCGCGGCTGTTCGCCCGGCGCTCCTTCAGCGCCGCCGTGTTGGTCATGGGGCTGGTCGGGCTGGCCACGTTCGCCACGCTGTTCGCGCTGCCGCTGTTCTTCCGGCAGGTGCACGGGGTGGGCGCGCTGGCCGCCGGGCTGCTGGTGGCGCCGGTCGGCGCGGGCGCCGCGGTGGCGATGCCGCTGGCCGGACGGCTGTCGGACCGGCTCGGCGCGCGCGGCCTGGCGCTGGGCGGCGCGGCGGTGGCGGCGCTCAGCGGGCTGGCCTTCACCCGGGTCGGTCCCGAGACCGGGTGGGCGTGGCCGGTGCTCGCGGGCTGCGCCATGGGGCTCGGGCTGGGCTTCGTCGGCGCTCCGACGATGGGCTCGCTCTACCGGCTGCTGCCCGCGCCGCTGATCCCGCAGGGCAGCGCCGTGCTGTACATGCTGAACCAGCTCGGCGCGGCGCTGGGCATCGCGGTGGTCACGCTCATCGTGCAGACCGCGGGCGATCCGCAACGCGGGCTGCGCGGCGTCTTCTGGTTCGCCCTCGCGATGGTCGTCGTGATCCTGGCGGCGGCCCCCCTGCTCCCCGGCCGCCCGGCCCCCGAGGCACGGGCGGCCCCGGAGCGGACGGGATCAGCCTGACGCGGCCACCGCCCCGGGAAGCGGTGGCCGGAGGAAAGACGTCAGAACCCCTGGGCCAGGCGGTAGTACGCCTGGTTCCAGCGGATCTCCTTGGCGAACTGGCGCGGGGTGGTGTCGGCGTCGATGACGAGGAGCTCGACGCCGAGCATCTCGGACAGGTCCGTCAGCTCCTCGACCCCGACGGCCGTGGACAGCACCGTGTGGTGCGGGGCGCCGGCGGTGAGCCAGGCCTCGGCCGAGGTGCGCAGGTTCGGGCGGGGCTGCCAGACCGCGCGGGCGACCGGCAGCGCGGGCAGCGGCTGCGGCGGCGCGACCAGGTCGATCTCGTTGGCCACCAGCCGGAACCGGTCCCCCATGTCCGCCAGGCCGACCACGACGCCCGGCCCGGGCGTGGCGTCGAACACGAGCCGGACCGGGTCCTCCCGGCCGCCGATGCCCAGCGGGTGGATCTCGCACGACGGGGTGCCGGAGGCGATCGTCGGGCAGACCTCCAGCATGTGGGCGCCGAGGATGAGCTCCTCGCCCGGCGTCAGGTGGTAGGTGTAGTCCTCCATGAACGAGGTGCCGCCGGGCGCCATCGCCTTGAGGGTGCGCAGCAGCACGGACGTCTTCCAGTCGCCCTCGCCGCCGAAGCCGTAGCCGTCGGCCATGAGCCGCTGCACCGCCAGGCCGGGCAGCTGGCGCAGCCCGCCGAGGTCCTCGAAGTTGGTGGTGAACGCCTTGAAGCCGCCGCTCTCCAGGAAGTGGCGCAGGCCCAGCTCGATCCTGGCCGCGTAGCGCAGCGACTCGCGCCGTTCGCCGAGCAGCTCGGGCGCCACCCGGTAGAGCTCCTCGTACTCCTTGATCAGCTTGTCGACGTCGGCGTCGGCGGCCGCGTCGACGGCCTCGACCAGGTCGTTCACCCCGTAGGTGTTGACCGAGACGCCGAAGCGGAGCTGGGCCTCCACCTTGTCGCCCTCGGTGACGGCCACGTCGCGCATGTTGTCGCCGAACCTGGCCAGCTTGAGCGTGCGCAGCTCGGCCAGGCCGGAGGCCGCGCGCACCCAGGACAGGACGCGCTCGGCCACGGCCGGGTCGCTGACGTGCCCGGCCACGGTCTTGCGGGCCACCCCGAGCCGGGTCTGGGCGTACCCGAACTCGCGGTCGCCGTGCGCGGCCTGGTTGAGGTTCATGAAGTCCATGTCGATGCTCGCCCACGGCAGCTCCACGTTGGCCTGCGTGTGCAGGTGGAGCAGCGGCTTGCGGAGCGCGTCCAGGCCGGCGATCCACATCTTCGCCGGGGAGAACGTGTGCATCCACGCGATCACGCCGGCGCAGGTGTCGTCGGCGTTCGCCTCCAGCATCACGCGCCGGATGGCGGCCGCGTCGGTCAGGACCGGCTTCCACTGCACGGGCACCGGCAGCGCCTCGGCGATGCGCCGCGACTGCTCGGCCACCTGCCGCAGCGTGTCTTCCCCGTACAGCCCCTGGCTGCCGGTCAGAAACCAGATGTTCAACGTGGACTCCTCTGTCCGTAGACGTTCTGGTAGCGGTCGTACAGGCGGTCGATGTGCTCCGGCTTGATCGGCAGAGGCTCGCCGAGCTGCCTGGCGACGTGGACGGTGCGGGCGACGTCCTCGCACATCACCGCCGCCTTCACCGCCGCCTTGGGGTCCTTGCCGATGGTGAAGACGCCGTGGTTCCGCATGAGCACGGCGGGCGAGCGGTGGCCGTCGAGCGTGGCCACGATGCCCTGGCCGATGGAGTCGTCGCCGATCAGCGCGAACGGTCCCACCGGGATGTCGCCGCCGAACTCGTCGGCCATCGCGGTCAGCACGCACGGGATCGGCTCGCCCCTGGCCGCCCACGCCGAGGCGTAGGTGGAGTGGGTGTGCACGACGCCGCCGACGTGCGGCATGTGGCGGTAGACGTACGCGTGCGCGGCGGTGTCGCTGGACGGCGCGTGGTCGCCCTCGACGAGGTTGCCGTCGAGGTCGCAGACGACCATGCTCTCCGGGGTCAGCTCGTCGTAGGAGACGCCGGAGGGCTTGATGACGAACAGGTCCTCGCCGGGAACGCGGCCGGAGACGTTCCCGGCGGTCCAGGCGACGAGGCCGTAGCGGACCAGTTCCGCGTGCAGGGAGGCGACCGTGGTCCTCATGAGGCGGCCTCGTTCCTGATGGCGCGCAGGGTGTGCAGCATGCGTCCGTCTCCGAAGTGGTCGTGCAGGTTGCGGTATTCGGCGTACAGCCGGTCGTAGGCGTCGGCCCTGGTCTGGTCGGGCACGTACGCGGCCTCGGTGCGCTTGCCCATGGCGGCGGCGGCCTTCTCGATGTCGGCGTAGACCCCGGCCGCGACGGCGGCGTGGATGGCCGAGCCGAGCGCCGGGCCCTGGTCGGAGCCGATGGCCGACAGCGGGCGGCGCAGCACGTCGGCGTAGACCTGCATGAGGAAGCGGTTCTTCAGCAGGCCGCCGGCCACGACGAACTCCTCGACCGGGACTCCGGCCTGTTCGAAGGTCTCCACGATCATGCGGGCGCCGAACGCGGTGGACTCGATGAGCGCCCGGTAGACGTCCTCGGGCCGGGTGGCGAGGGTCTGGCCGACGATGACGCCGGACAGGTTGTGGTCGACGAGCACGGAGCGGTTGCCGCCGAACCAGTCGAGCGCGACCAGGCCGTGCTGTCCGACGGCCTGCTGCTCGGCCAGCGAGGTCAGGTACTCGTGCGCGTTCATGCCCTGGGCCGCCGCCGCCTCCGCGTACCCGGCGGGGACGTGGGCGTCGGCGAACCAGGCGAAGATGTCGCCCACGGCCGACTGGCCGGCCTCGTACCCCCACAGGCCGGGCACGATGCCGTCGCGTACGACGCCGCACATGCCGGGCACCTCGGCGAGCCGGTCGCTGGGCATGATGTGGCAGGTGGAGGTGCCCATGATGGCGACCATCTGGCCGGGCCTGACGGCGTCGGCGGCGGCCGCGGTGACGTGCGCGTCGACGTTGCCCACGGCGACGGCGATGCCCTCGGGCAGGCCGGTCCAGGCGGCCGCCTCGGCGGACAGGGGGCCGGCGAGGCCGCCGAGCGGGGCGAGCGTGACGCCGCCGGTCTTCTCGCCGACCTGTCCGGTGGCGAGCTTGGCGGCGAAGCCGGAGAAGCCGGGGTTCAGCTCGGCGAGGAACTCCTCGGACGGGTAGCCGTCGTCCTGAAATATCCCCTTGTATCCGGCGGTGCAGATGTTGCGGCTCTCCACCCCGGTGAGCTGCCAGATGATCCAGTCGGCGGCCTCGATCCACCGGTCGGCCGCGGCGTACGTCTCCGGGTCCTCCTCCAGGACCTGCAGCGCCTTGGCGAACTCCCACTCGGAGGAGATCTTGCCGCCGTACCGGGGCAGCCAGCTCTCCCCGCGCCGGGCCGCCAGCTCGTTGATCCGGTCTGCGTGCGCCTGGGCGGCATGGTGCTTCCACAGCTTGGGCCAGGCGTGCGGCCGTTCGGGAGTGTGGAAGCAGAGGGGGGTGCCGTCGGCGGTGGCGGGCAGCACGGTGCAAGCGGTGAAGTCGGTGCCGATGCCGATCACGTCGTCGGCCTGGACGCCCGCCGCGGCGAGGGCGCCGGGCACGGCCACGCGGAGCACGTCGATCCAGTCCTGCGGCGACTGCAGCGCCCAGTCGGGGCCGAGCCGCACGCCGGAGCCGGGCAGCTCCCGCTCGATGACGCCGTGCGCGTACTCGTGGACGGCGCTGCCGAGCTCAGCGCCGTCGGACACGCGGACGACGACGGCACGCCCGGACAGCGTGCCGAAGTCCACTCCGACCACGAACTTGTTAGCGTTCACACTGATCTCCAGGGGATTCGTACGGGGCCTTGCGATATAACACGGCATATATCACGGCACCCGCGCGGCGGCAGCCGTGCTGGACCTGACGACGAAACCGGGCGGCACGACGAGGCGCTCACACGTGCCCGCCCCCGCGTCGAGCTGCCGGAGCAGCACCTCGATGCAGTGCCTGCCCACCTGGTCGAAGTCCTGCCTGACCGTGGTGAGCGGGGGCGAGAAGAACGCCGACTCGGGGATGTCGTCGAAGCCCACGACGCTGATCTGGTCGGGTACCTTCACTCCTTCCTCGGAGAGCGCGCGCAGCACGCCCAGCGCCATCTGGTCGTTGGCCGCGAAGACGGCGGTGACGCCGTCCATCGCGGCCAGGATCCGGCCGGCCGCGTAGCCGGCGTGCGGGCTCCAGTCGCCGGGCAGCGGCTCGGGCACCGGCCGGCCCGCCTCCTCCAGCGCGGCCCGCCAGCCCTCCAGCCGCCCCTCGGTCTCCAGCCAGTCGGGCGGGCCGGTGACGTGGTGGACGGTCCGGTGGCCCAGCTCCAGCAGGTGCCGGGTGGCGAGCCTGGCGCCCTCGGCCTGGTCGATGCAGACCACCGAGACGTCGCCGCGCAGGGTGCCCTCGACCGCCACCGCCGGGGTGCCCGACGGCAGGCTCTCCAGCGCCGGGCCCGCCGAGCGCCGCGGCGCCACCACCACGACCCCGTCCACGCCCTGCTCGGACAGGTAGTCGATGGCGTCGCGGACGCTGTCGACGTCGAGCGTCTTCAGGCTCACGATGCTCACGAAGTAGCCGGCCGTCCTGGCCGCCTGCTCGATGCCGTAGATCGTGCTGGCCGGTCCGTAGAGCGTGGTGTCGAAGCTGACCACGCCGAGCATCCGCGACCGCTTGGTGACCAGGGCGCGGGCGGCCAGGTTGCGGCGGTAGCCGAGCCTGGTGATCGCCTCCTCCACCCGGGCCCTGGTGTCGGGCCGGACGTTGGGATGGTCGTTGAGCACCCGGGAGACCGTCTGGTGCGACACGCCGGCCTCCCTGGCCACGTCGGCCATCACCGGAGGGCGGCGCTTGGATGGCGCTACCACGGTCTCTCCTTTCCAGCGGTACGGACGAGCGGGCGGACGATCAGGCGGCGGCGCCCGCGCGGCGCTTGGTCCACACGTCGAAGGCGACGGCGGCCAGCAGCACGAGGCCCTTGACGAGCATGACCCGCTCACTCGGCGAGCCGATCAAGGACATGCCGTTGTTGATCACGGCCATGATGAGACCGCCGGTGATGGCCCCGACCACCTTGCCGACGCCGCCCTGGACGGCCGCGCCGCCGATGAAGGCCGCGGCGATCGCGTCGAGCTCGAACATGTTGCCCGCGGTGGGTCCCGCCTGGTTGAGCCGGCCGGCGAAGATGACGCCGGCGATGGCCGCCAGCACGCCCATGTTGACGAAGATCCAGAAGACGACCTTCTTGACCTTGACGCCGGACATGACCGCGGCCTGCAGGTTGCCGCCGATCGCGTAGATCTGCCGGCCGAACACGGTCTTGTTGGCCAGCAGCGAGTAGCCCAGCACCAGCACCGCGAGCAGCACCAGCACCCAGGGCAGGTTCTTGAACCGGGCGAGCTGCACGACCAGGAACAGGATGAGCGCGGCCCCCGCGGCCATCTTGACCACGAACACCGCGAACGGCTCCACGGCCTGCCCGTAACCCGCCCTGGCCGTCCGGGTGCGCCACTGCGAGACGACCATGCCCGCGATGGCGACCAGCGCGACCAGCAGGCTGAACAGGTCGGCGCCGCCCAGCGGGCCGAGCCCGACGTTGCCGAGATAGCCGCTGGTGAACCCGTTGGCCAGGGTGCGGACCTGGTCGGGGAACGGGCCGATGCCCTGGTTGCCGAGCACGGTCAGGGTGAGCGCGCGGAACAGCAGCATGCCCGCCAGCGTCACGATGAACGCCGGGATGCCGAAGTAGGCCACCCAGTAGCCCTGCCAGGCCCCGATGAGGGCGCCCGCCGCGATCGTGATCAGCAGGGCCAGCGGCCATGGCACGCCCATGTTGACCATGAGCACGGCCGAGATCGCGCCGGTGACCGCCACCACCGAGCCGACCGACAGGTCGATGTGCCCGGCGATGATGACCAGGATCATCCCGATGGCGAGGATCAGGATGTAGGAGTTCTGGACGATGATGTTCGAGATGTTCTGCGGCGTGAGGAGCGCGCCGTCGGTGAGGACCGAGAACAGCGCGACGATCAGCGCGAACGCGATGTAGATGCCGCTCGACCGCAGGTTGAGCGAGAGTCCGCCCAGAGAGACGCGGCCGGGCCGCTTCGGCTCTTCCGGTTCGCCGCCCGTGGCGCCGGCCGCCACGGCGGCGGGCGTGGTGCTGCTCATCTGGACCTACTCCTGTCCCGTGGTCGTTGCTTGGGTCATCAGTTGCATGAGGCGTTCCTGCGTGGCTTCCCCTCGCGGCAGCTCACCGGTGATGCGCCCCTCGGAGAGCGCGTAGACGCGGTCGCACAGGCCCAGCAGCTCCGGCAGCTCCGAGGAGATCACCAGCACCGCCTTGCCCTCGTCGGCCAGCCGGTTGATGATCGTGTAGATCTCGTACTTGGCGCCGACGTCGATGCCCCGGGTGGGCTCGTCGAGGATGAGCACGTCGGGCTCGGTGAGGATCCACTTGGAGAGCACGACCTTCTGCTGGTTGCCGCCGCTCAGCTTGCCGACGACGCTCGACACGCTGGGCGCCTTGATATTCATGCTCTTGTGGAAGCGCTCGGCGACCGCGTACTCCTCGTGCTCGTTCACCCAGCCGCGCCGGGACAGCCCGCTCAGGCCGGCGGCGGAGACGTTGCGCTTGATGTCCTCGATGAGGTTGAGCCCGTACCGCTTGCGGTCCTCGGTGGCGTAGGCCAGGCCGTGCCTGATCGCGTCCTGCACGGTGCGGATCTCGACCGGCCGGCCGTTCTTGAAGATCTTGCCGGAGATGTTGACCCCGTACGTGCGGCCGAAGACGCTCATCGCCAGCTCGGTGCGCCCGGCGCCCATGAGGCCGGCCAGTCCGACGATCTCCCCGCGGCGCAGCGTGAGCGAGGCGCCGTCGACGACCTTGCGGCCGGGCTGGCTGGGGCTGTGGACGGTCCAGTCCTCGATGCGCAGCGCCTCCTCGCCGATCTTCGGCTCGTGCGGGGGGAAGCGGTTGTCGAGGGCGCGGCCGACCATCCCGGAGATGATCCGGTCCTCGGTCACCTCGTCGGCGGCCATGTCGAGCGTCTCGATGGTGCGGCCGTCGCGGATGATCGTGACGGAGTCGGCGATCGCGGTGACCTCGTTCAGCTTGTGGGAGATGATCACGCAGGTGATGCCCTCGTCGCGCAGCCCGCGCAGCAGGTCGAGCAGGTGCGCGGAGTCGTCGTCGTTGAGCGCCGCGGTGGGCTCGTCGAGGATGAGCAGCTTCACCTCCTTCGACAGCGCCTTGGCGATCTCCACGAGCTGCTGCTTGCCGACGCCGATGTCGGAGACGACGGTGGTCGGGTTCTCCCGCAGGCCCACCCGCTTCATCAGCAGGCCGGCCTCGTAGTTGGTGCGGTTCCAGTCGATGACGCCGCGCTTGGCGCGCTCGTTGCCGAGGAAGACGTTCTCGGCGATCGACAGCTGCGGGCTGAGCGCCAGCTCCTGGTGGATGATGACGATGCCGGCGTGCTCGCTGTCGCGGATGCCGCCGAACGCGCACCGCTCCCCGTCGAAGTGGATGTCTCCCTCGTACGTGCCGTGCGGGTAGACGCCGGACAGCACCTTCATCAGCGTCGACTTGCCGGCGCCGTTCTCGCCGCAGATGGCGTGGATCTCGCCGCGCCGCACGGACAGGTTGACGTCCTGGAGCGCCTTGACGCCGGGAAACGTCTTGGTGATCCCGGTCATCCGCAGAATGTGATCGGTCATGGTCGAAGCCCCTCGGTCAGGGGCTCCGGGGGACGGGCCGTCCCCCGGAGCGCCGGCGCCTACTTGAGCTGGTCCTCGGTGTAGTAGTCGCCGCCGATGATGATCTCTTCGTAGTTGGTCTTGTCGACGATCACCGGCTCGAGCAGGTACGAGGGAACGACCTTGTTGCCGTTGTCGTAGTCCTTCTCGTTGTTCACCTCGGGCTTCTGGCCCTTGAGCACGGCGTCGGCCATCTTGACGGTGGTCTCGGCGAGCTTGCGGGTGTCCTTGAAGATCGTCGAGTACTGCTCGTCGGCGATGATCGACTTGACCGAGGCGAGCTCGGCGTCCTGGCCGGTCACGACCGGGTAGGGCTGGCCGCTGGTGCCGTAGCCGCTGCTCTTGAGCGCCGACAGGATGCCGATGGACAGGCCGTCGTACGGGGAGAGCACGCCGTCGACCTTGGTGTCGCCGGTGTAGGTCTTGGTGAGGATGTCCTCCATGCGCCGCTGCGCGGTGGCCGGGTCCCAGCGGAGGATCGCGGCGGTCTTGAAGTCGGTCTGGCCGCTCTTCACCACGAGAGTGCCGTCGTCGATCTTCGGCTGGAGGATCGACATGGCGCCGTTCCAGAAGAACGTGGCGTTGTTGTCGTCGGGCGAGCCGCCGAACAGCTCGACGTTGAACGGGCCCTTCTCGCCCTTGTCCACGCCGAGGCCCTGGAGCAGGGAGGTGGCCTGCTGGACGCCGACCTTGAAGTTGTCGAAGGTGGCGTAGTAGTCGACGTTCGGGCTGTTACGGATCAGCCGGTCGTAGGCGATGACCGGGATGCTGTTGTCCGCCGCCTGCTGGAGCTGGGAGGTGAGCGCCGTGCCGTCGATCGAGGCCACGATCAGGAGCTTGGCGCCCTTGGTGATCTGGTTCTCGATCTGGTTGGCCTGGGTGGGGATGTCGTTCTCGGCGTACTGCAGGTCGACCTGGTAGCCGAGCGCCTCAAGCTGCTTCTTGACGTTGTCGCCGTCGTGGATCCACCGCTCCGACGACTTGGTCGGCATGGTGACGCCGACCAGCGCGCCGGCGTTGCCGTCGGCCGCGCCGGAGGACGCCTCGGCGTCGACGGTCTTCTGGCTGGAGCCGCAGGCCGTCATGGTGGCGGCGAGCGCGATCGCGGTGACCACGCCTCCGATCCGTCCCAACCTCATCGTGTGTGTCTCCTCGCTTGAAAGATCACGGCAGCGCGAGTCGCCAAGGCTGCCCATGAACGAAACGGTTCACCACAAGGGGGGATGAACCAGAACAAAACTCGCATCCGTTGACCAGGATTGTTATCGCTAACAACCATGGTGTCAACATCTGAGCGTAACCTCCTGGTAACGTTCACATGCACGCTCCTCGCAGGTCAGGACCGTGTTCGGGCCGAGAACAACCGCTGCAGCAGGATGAAGGCGAACAGCAGCATGCCGATGACGATCTTGGTCCACCAGGAGCTCAGCGTGCCCTCGAAACTGAGGACGGTCTGGATGAGGCCGAGCACCAGCACACCCAGCACGGTGCCCAGCAGGAAGCCGGTTCCGCCCGTGAGCAGGGTGCCGCCGATGACCACCGCCGCGATCGCGTCCAGCTCCATGCCGACCGCGTGCAGCCCGTACCCGGAGAGCATGTAGAACGACAGCACCACGCCGCCGAGCGCCGAGCAGAAGCCGGAGATCGTGTAGACCGCCACCTTCGTGCGGCCCACGGGCAGGCCCATGAGCAGCGCCGACTGCTCGCTGCCGCCGGTGGCGTAGACCGCCCGGCCCAGCCGCGTGTAGTGCAGCACGTACGCGGCCACCAGCACCACCACCGCCGCGATGATCACACTCGGCGAGATCCACATGTCGGCGACCAGGTCGATCCTGGTCTGCGCGAACGCGGTGAACGTGGGGTCGGTGATCGGGATGGACTCGGTGCCGATCGTGTAGCACAGCCCCCTGGCCAGGAACATCCCGGCCAGCGTGACGATGAACGGCTGGATGTCGAAGGCGTGGATCAGGTAGCCCATCACCAGGCCCAGTGCCGAGCCGACGAGCAGCACCAGCGGCACCACCACGTACGGCGGCCAGCCCGGCCCGGTCATCAGGCTCGCCGCGATCATCGTCGACAGCGCCACCACCGAGCCCACCGACAGGTCGATGCCGCCGGTGAGGATCACGAACGTCATCCCGACCGCCACGATCAGCAGGAAGGCGTTGTCGATGAAGACGTTCAGCACGATCTGCCCGGTGGCGAACCCCTCGTAGCGGATGCCGCCCGCCACGAACATGGCGACGAACAGGCAGGCCGTCACCAGCACCGGCACGTACTTGGCGGGGATCGTCCTGCCCCCGCCGAGGCTGAGCGTCGTCATGTGCTCACCCGTACTTTCTCCTCGGTCACGGGGCGGGGTGGAGCGGCCCGGCCGCGCCGGTGGAACACCTTGTCGCGGAAGGCCTGCGACTGGATCAGGCAGACCGCGGTCACCACGAGCGCCTTGAACAGCAGCGTGGTCTCCGGCGGCACGCCGATGGAGTAGATCGTCGTGGTCAGCGTCTGGATGATCAGCGCGCCGATCACCGTGCCGCCGAGCGAGAACCGGCCGCCGGCCAGCGACGTGCCGCCGATCACCACGGCCAGGATGGCGTCCAGCTCGATCCACAGGCCGGCGTTGTTGCCGTCGGCGCTGGACACGTTCGAGCTGATCATGAGGCCGGCCACGCCAGCGCACAGGGCGGCGAACGCGTACACCATGACGATGATCCCGCGCGCCCGGATGCCGGCCAGCCGGCTCGCCTCCGCGTTGCCGCCGACCGACTCGATGAGCATGCCGAGGGCCAGCCGCCGGGTGAGGAACGCGGTGATCGCCAGCACGGCGATCACGATGAGGATGCCGAACGGCACCGTCAGCAGGTAGCCGCCGCCGATGAGCTTGAAGGCGGGGTCGTTGACGGTGATGATCTGCCCGTCGGTGATGAGCTGGGCCAGGCCGCGCCCGGCCACCATGAGGATCAGGGTGGCGATGATCGGCTGGATGCCGACCGCCGCGACCAGGAACCCGTTCCAGGCGCCGAGCAGCGTGCACAGGCCGAGCGCCAGCGCCACGGCCGCGAACAGGCCCTGGTCCTGGCTGATCTGCAGGCAGGCGAGCGCCCCCGAGATGGCCACGATCGAGCCGACCGACAGGTCGATGCCGCCGGTCGCGATGACCAGCGTCATGCCCAGCGACACCAGGATCAGCGGCGCGCCGAACCGCAGGATGTCGATGAGGCTCCCGTACAGGTGGCCCTCGCGGAGCTGGATGGAGAAGAAGCCCGGCGTGAAGATCAGGTTGACCAGTAACAGCGCGGCCAGGACCAGGATCGGCCAGAGCAGACGGCGCATCAGGTCCTGCCTCCGCTCGCGATGGTCTCCATGATCACGTCCTTGGTCAGCTCGTCGTCGTTGGGCAGCTCGGCGATCATCCGGCGGTCGCGCAGCACCGCGACCTTGTGGCTGAGCCTCAGCACCTCCTCCAGCTCGGCGGAGATGAACAGCACCGCCACGCCGCCACCGGACAGCTCGGCGACCAGCCGCTGGATCTCCGTCTTGGCGCCCACGTCGATGCCGCGGGTGGGCTCGTCGAGGATGAGCAGCCGCGGCTCAAGGATCAGCCAGCGGGCCAGCAGCACCTTCTGCTGGTTGCCGCCGCTGAGGTTGCGCACCGGGATCTCCGGGTTGGGCGGGCTGATCCGCAGCGCCTTGACGTACTTGTCCACCAGCTCGTCCTGCTGCTCGCGGGGCACCGGCCTGGTCCAGCCGCGGGTGGCCTGAAGGGCGAGGACGATGTTCTCGCGGACGGTGAGGTCCTCGATGAGGCCGTCGCGCTTGCGGTTCTCCGAGCAGAAGGCGATCTTGTGGCCCATCGCGGCCCTGGGCGTGCGCAGTGTGACCGGCTCGCCGCCGATCGAGAGCTGCCCGGCGGCGTGGTCGGCGCCGAACAGCAGCCGGGCCACCTCGGTGCGGCCGGAGCCGAGCAGCCCGGCGAGCCCGACCACCTGGCCCTCGTGGATGGTCAGCGTGAACGGCTCGATCGCGCCCGGCCGGCCCAGATCGCGGGCCTCGACCAGCGGCGTGGCGAAGCTCCTCGCCTCGCCGTGCAGCTTGTCGAGCGCCTCCAGCTCCTGGCCGATCATCTTGGCGACCAGCTCGACCTGGCTGAGCTCGCGGGTGAGGTACTCCCCCACCAGCCGCCCGTTGCGCAGGATCGTCATCCGGTCGGAGATCTCGTACACCTGGTCCAGGAAGTGCGTGACGAACAGGATGGCGATGCCCTCGTCCTTGAGCCTGCGCATCACCTGGAAGAGCTGGCCCACCTCGTCGGCGTCCAGGCTGGAGGTGGGCTCGTCCAGGATGAGCACGCGGGCCTCGACGTCGAGCGCGCGGGCGATGGCCACCATCTGCTGGATGGCCAGCGAGTACGACGACAGCGGCGCCGAGACGTCCAGGTCCAGGTCCATCCGCGCCAGCAACTCCCGGGCGCGGGCCCGCATCCGCTGCCAGTCGATGCGCCCGAAGCGGCGCGGCTCGCGGCCGATGAGGATGTTCTCGGCCACCGACAGGTTCGTGCAGAGGTTGACCTCCTGGTAGACGGTGCTGATCCCGGCCTGCCTGGCCTCCAGCGGGCTGCCGAAGGCGACGGGATTCCCGGCCAGCTCGACGGCGCCCTCGTCGGCGGTGTGCACGCCGGTCAGCACCTTGATCAGGGTGGACTTGCCCGCGCCGTTCTCGCCCATGAGCGCGTGCACCTCGCCGGGCAGCAGCCGCAGGTCCACGCGGTCGAGGGCGCGCACGCCCGGGAACTCTTTGCCGATCCCGCTCATCCGCAGGATCGGCGCGGGTGCGTCCATCCGGCGCCCCCTCCCTTCCCGACCGGGCCGGCCACGCGGCCGGCCCGGTCGTCAGCGATCAGTACTGCCGGCTGGGCAGGGCCTCCTTGGCCTGCTCCTGGGTGAAGGTGGTCTCCTCCGTCACCACGCGGGCGGGTACGCTCTCGCCGGCGACGACCTTCTTGGCCAGGTCCATCAGCTGCGGGCCGAGCAGCGGCGAGCACTCCACGATGTAGTTGATCTTCCCGTCGGCGAGCGCCTGCATCCCGTCCTTGACGGCGTCGACCGTGATGATCTTGATGTCCTTGCCGGGCACCTTGCCCGCGCCCTCGATCGCCTCGATCGCACCCAGGCCCATGTCGTCATTGTGCGCGTAGAGCACGTCGATGTCCGGATGCGCCTTCAGGAAGGCCTCCATGACCTCCTTGCCCTTGGCCCTGGTGAAGTCGCCGGTCTGCGAAGCGATGATCTTGAACTTCGGGTCGGCGCCGATGACCTCGGCGAAGCCCGACTTGCGGTCGTTGGCCGGGGCCGAGCCGGTCGTGCCCTGCAGCTCGACGATGTTGACGGTGTCGGAGGCGTCCTTGTACTCCTCCACCAGCCACTGGCCGGCCTTCTTGCCCTCCTCGACGAAGTCGGAGCCGAGGAAGGTCTTGTACAGGGAGGTGTCCGCCGAGTCGACGGCCCGGTCGGTCAGGATGACCGGGATGTTGGCGCCCTGGGCCTCCTTGAGCACGGTGTCCCAGCCGGACTCGACGACCGGCGAGAAGGCGATGACGTCCACCTTCTGCTGGATGTAGGAGCGGATCGCCTTGATCTGGTTCTCCTGCTTCTGCTGGGCGTCGGAGAACTTGAGCGTGATGCCGGCTTCCTTGGCCGAGTCCTGGACGGACTTGGTGTTCGCGGTCCGCCAGCCGCTCTCCGCGCCGACCTGGGAGAAGCCCATGACGATCGCGTCGCCGCCGCCTCCTCCCGCTTCGGAGCCGCCGCCGCTTTCGGAGCCGCATCCCGCCAGGGTCGCCGCGGCGAGCCCGGCGACGACCAGCATCGAGATCCTCTTCAACACGTGGGGGGTGTCCTTTCTGAGTTGTGAGCGCTAACACCTGGGGCGTGCGAGCGCCGTCCTGCAAGTGGCCGGGCTCAGCGCCCGGCCGTGCTGACGCGGGGGACGAACATGGGTGGGACGACGAGCCGCCCGCTTGCCTGCGGCCCGCCGGCCTCGATCTGCCGCAGCAGCACCCCGATGCTGTGCCGCCCGACCGCGCCGAAATCCTGCCTGATGGTGGTGAGCGGGGGCGAGAAGAACGCCGACTCGGGGATGTCGTCGAAGCCGACGACGCTCACCTGGCCGGGCACTCTCACCCCCTTCTCCGTGAAGGCCCGCAGCACGCCCAGCGCCATCTGGTCGTTGGCCACGAAGACCGCCGTGACGCCGGCCATGCTGGCCAGGCTGCGCCCGGCCTCGTAGCCGGAGCGGGGGCTCCAGTCACCGGCCAGCGGCTCGGGCGCCTCCCGGCCGGCCCGTTCGAGCGCGGACCGCCAGCCGGCGACCCGTCCCTCGGCCTCCAGCCAGTCGCCCGGCCCGCGCACGTGCCAGACGGTCTCGTGGCCCAGGTCCAGCAGGTGCTGGGTGGCGAGCCTGCCGCCCTCGACCTGGTCCACGCAGACGACCGGCACCTCGCCGGCCTCGCCGCCCTCGACCGCGACCACCGGGATGTCGAGCGGCAGGTCGGCCAGCGCCTGGGCGGCCGACCGCTGCGGCGCGACCACCACGATGCCGTCGACGCCCTGGTCGGCCAGGTAGTCGAGGGCGTCGCGGACGCCGGTCTTGTCGATGGACTTGAGGCTGACGATGCTGATGAAGTAACCGGCCGCCCTGGCCGCCTGCTCGATGCCGTACACCGTGCTGGCCGGCCCGTAGAGCGTGGTGTCGAAGCTCACCACGCCCAGGGTCCTGGAGTGCTTGGTGACCAGCGCGCGGGCGACGAGGTTGCGGCGGTAGCCCAGCTTGTCGATCGCCTCCAGCACCCGGGTCCGGGTCTCGGTGCGCACGTTGGGATGGTCGTTGAGGACGCGCGAGACCGTCTGGTGGGAGACGCCGGCCTCCTTGGCCACGTCCGCCATCACCGGCGGGCGGCGTCCTCGGTCAACTCCCACGGCCGTGCTCCTTTCGGGCTTGGGACGACTGTGAACGTTAACAAGCCGGTCCGTCAAGGATCGTTTCGATTACGGTCGCGTTACGCGGCGGACTCTTGACGGGCCGCCGGACGCGCCCTTAACTAAGCGCTGTTGCTCATTGTTAACGCTAAACCTTGGTTGTTAGCGTTAACAAACCTCACCCCCCGAGGAGCTCCATGTGACCCGACTCGCCTTGGCCGTCATGCTCGTGGCGGGGCTGCTCACCGCGCCGGCGCACGCGCGGGCGGCGGAACCGGTCCCGGACGGCGCGGCCGTCGACCAGTTCGACGCCGGCGCGCTCGGCCCCGACTGGACCGTGCTTTCCCGCGACGACAGCCGGTGGTCGCTCACCGAGCAGCCCGGCTCGCTGCGCGTGCACGCCCTGCCCGGCGACACCTACCAGGGCACGAACACGGCCAGGAACCTCTTCCTCATGGACATCCCCGCCGGCGACTTCGAGGTGGTCACGAGCGTCCGCGCGCCGGTCGCGCTCGACTTCCAGAGCGCCGGCATCCTGGCCTGGCAGGACTGGGACAACTACGTGCGGACCGGGCTGGCCCACGTGGGCTCCGCCGGCGGGCAGGTGATCGAGACCGACACCGAGGTCGGCGCGGCCTTCACCGCGGCCTTCTCGGCCCGGCCCGGCTCCTCCGCCGAGATCGTCAAGCTGACCAGGACCGGCGCCGAGTTCGTCTCGTCCACCTGGGACGGCGCCACCTGGCAGGAGGCCTCACGGGTGACGGCGGACATCGACGTCAGGCAGGTCGGCCTGTTCGCGCTGGCCGCGCAGAACGGCACCTCGATGGCGGCCGACTTCGACTACTTCGCGGTCAAGGCGGCGCAGGGCCGGCCGGTGGCGCCCGAGGGCACGTTCACGCTCCGGCACGCGGGCGAGGACCCGTACCTGTCGGCCGACGCCTCCGGCGCCGTGCGGGCGACGGCGAAACCTCCGATGACCAGTCTCGCGCTGACGGCCGAGCCGGGCGGGCAGCTCAAGGACGCGGACACCGGGAAGTACCTGGAGGTCTTGGGCAGCCGGGTCCGCCTGGGCGCCACCGGATCGGCCTTCCAGCTCACCGACGCGGGCGGCGGCAAGGTCACGATCACCTCCGGCGACCGCCACCTCGCCGTCAGCGGAGGCAAACTCGTGGCCGCTCCCGGCGCGAACGGCCTCGCGCTCGGCCGAGGCGGCGGAGTGGCCGGTCCCAGCCCCGGCAAGTTCCGCGTCGAGGGCTACACCACCGGCGAGCTGACGGTCGACACCGGGGCAAAGGGCAAGAAGGTCGGCCGCGACCTGTACGGGGTCTTCTACGAGGACATCAACCACGCCGCCGACGGCGGGCTCTACGCCGAGCTGGTGCAGAACCGCTCGTTCGAGTTCGACCGGGTCGACGAGCCGAGCTACCACGGCCTGACCGCGTGGAGCGAGGTCGAGCGCGGCGGCACCGCCGCAGCGGCGGTCTCCGGCGAGCGGCCGCTCAACCCCGCCAACCGCAACTACCTGCGCCTGGAGGTGACCGGCGGCCCGGCCGGGGTGCTGAACGCGGGCTTCAACACCGGCCTGCCGCTGAAGCGGGGCGCGCGCTACGACCTGTCGTTCTGGGCCCGCCGCGACACCCCCGGCACGGTGACGGTGACCGTCGAGAGCGGTTCGGACGCGTACGGGAAGGCGGCCGTCAAGGTGCGGGCGGGCGGCTGGACCAAGTACGAGACCTCGTTCAGGGCGACCGGCACCACCGACGCCGGCCGGCTCGTGCTGCTGGCCCCGGAGGGCAGGACCGATCTCGACATGGTCTCGCTGTTCCCGCGTGAGACGTTCAAGAACCGGCCGAACGGCATGCGGGAGGACCTGGCCCGGCTGATCGCCGACCTGGAGCCGCGCTTCCTGCGCTTCCCGGGCGGCTGCGTGACCAATGTCGGCACGTACGACCCGTACAGCGAGAACCAGGACCGGCGGCGCATCTACCAGTGGAAGGAGACGATCGGCCCGGTCGAGGAGCGGCCGGCGAACTTCAACTTCTGGGGCTACAACCAGAGCTACGGGATCGGCTTCTACGAGTACTTCCAGTTCGCCGAGGACCTCGGGGCCGAGGCGCTGCCGGTGCTGTCGGTGGGCGTGAACGGCTGCGGCGAGAACCGGCCGCTGACCGACCCGGCCAAGCTGGACCGCTGGGTCCAGGACACGCTGGACCTGATCGAGTTCGCCAACGGGCCGGTCACCTCCCCCTGGGGGAAGAAGCGGGCCGAGCTGGGGCATCCCAAGCCGTTCGGGCTGGACTACATCGGGCTGGGCAACGAGGAGATCTATCCGGAGTTCTTCGACAACTACCCGAAGTTCGCGAACGCGATAAAGGCCAAATATCCGGATATTAAGATCATCAGTAACTCAGGGCAGACCTCGCAGGGCGCCTGGTTCGACCGGATGTGGCAGTTCGCCCGCGACCAGAAGGCCGACCTCGTCGACGAGCACTACTACAACAACCCCGACTGGTTCCTGACCAACAACCGGCGCTACGACTCCTACGACCGCGAGGGGCCGAAGGTGTTCGTCGGCGAGTACGCCTCGCGCGGCAACACGTTCTTCAACGCGCTGTCCGAGGCGTCCTACCTGACCGGCATCGAGCGCAACGCCGACGTGGTGGAGCTGGCAGCGTACGCGCCGCTGCTGGCCAACGTCGACTACGTGGACTGGACGCCGGACCTCATCTGGTTCGACAACGACGAGGCGTACGGGTCGCCCAGCTACCACGTGCAGAAGCTGTTCTCCACAAACGTCGGCGACACCGTGCTGCCGAGCGCGTTCGAGGGTACGAACCGGCCCGTCGAGGACATCTCCGGCGCGGTCGGGCTGGGCTCCTGGAACACCTCAGTCCGGTACGACGACGTCAAGGTCACGGCGGCCGACGGGACCGTCCTGCTGGAGGACGACTTCGCCGCTGGCTCCGCCCGGTGGCGGCCCGGCGCCGGCACCTGGGCCGTCCAAGATGGGGCGTACGCGCAGACGGCGCTCGTGGAGGACGCCCGGTCCACCGCCGGGTCGGCGGACTGGTCGAACTACACGATGGAGCTGACCGCCCGCAAGATCGGCGGGGCGGAGGGCTTCCTGGTGATGTTCGGGGTCCGCGACAGCGGAAACTTCTACTGGTGGAACCTCGGCGGCTGGAACAACACCCAGTCGGCGGTGGAGAAGGCGGTTAACGGCGCCAAGGCGTCGATCGCGACCTCCGCCACCACGATCGAGACCGGGCGCGACTACCGGCTGAAGGTGGAGGTGTCCGGCCGGAAGATCACGCTCTGGCTGGACGGGCAGAAGGTGAACGAGTTCACCGACCACGCCGTAGTGGAGCCGCTCTACCAGGTGGTCTCGAAGGACGCGAAGTCGGGCGACCTGGTGATCAAGGCCGTCAACGCGCAGGACACCGCCGTGCGCGGCACGGTGGACCTGGGCCGGGCGCGCGTCGGGCGCACGGCCACGGTCACCTCGCTGACCGGCTCGCCCTCGGACGTCAACTCCATCGCCGACCCGGACCGGATCGCGCCGGTGGAGCAACGGGTGACGGGCTTCTCCCGCTCGTTCGCCTACGACTTCCCGGCCCACTCGGTCACCTTCATCAGGCTGGGCGGGGACCGGTGAACCGGGCGGCCCGGGCGGGGGCACACGCCCGGGCCGCCCTCTCACATCCGGGCGGTGGAATCCCTGATGACGAGCTTGCAGTCCATCTTGTGGACCCCCGGCGTCGCCTTGCCGCCGATCGCCGCGAACAGGTGCTGGGCCGCCGTGCGCCCCAGCCGCTCCAGGCTGGGGTCGACGGTCGTCAGCGGCGGCCGGGTCTCGGCGGCCAGCACCTCCCAGTTGTCGTAGCCGACCACCGCGAGGTCGTCGGGCACCCGCCGCCCCAGCTCGCGGGCCGCCTCCACGAACCCGGCCGCGATCTGGTCGCTGCCGCAGAAGACCGCGTCGATCTCGGGGCCCGCCGTCAGCAGCATCTCGGCGGCGTGCCGCCCCCACCGCTGCGACCACGTGCCCCACAGCGTCTCCCCGGCCTGCGCCACCCCGGCCTCGCCGAGCGCCGCGGCCAGCCCTTCGGCGCGGTCGCCCGCGGCCTTGTAGTCGACCGGCCCGGTGACGTGCGCGATCCGGCGCCGCCCGAGCGCGAGCAGGTGGCGCACCGCGAGCATCGCCCCGCCCACGTCGTCGGGCACGAACGAGACGTCCGACGGATCCTCCGACGGCCCGTACGCGTACACGACCGGCACCGGCAGGTCCTTGCTCACCGAGGGCCGCGGGTCGGTGCTCTCCCCCACCACGATCAGCCCGTCGACGCGCCGCGACAGCAGCGCCCGCAGGTGGTGCTGCTCCCTGATCGCGTCGCCGCGGGCGTCGCACAGCAGCACCGCCATCTCCCCCGCGCCGAACGCGTCCTCCGCGCCGAGCAGCACCGGGATGCTGAACCGGCCGGCGCTGTCGGAGGTGAGCAGCCCCACCGTGCGGGTCTGTCCGGACAACAGCCCGCGCGCGAGCGGGCTCGGCTGGAACGCCAGCTCCTCCGCGGCCGCCAGCACCCGCTGCCGGGTGGAGGCCCGCACGTCCTGCCGCCCGTTGAGCGCCTTGGACGCCGTGGCGACCGACACCCCCGCCAGCGAGGCCACGTCGTTGATGGTCGCCCGCCTAACCGCCATCTCTCGAAACCCTTTTCTCTCACCGATCAGCTAGATAAGACCCTAACACCGTTGACATGGCCTGAGGTTTCTTCTACGTTTCCGAAAACCTTTTAGTCCGCGGGGACCGAAGGAGTCACCATGAGACGACGGCTGGCCGGAATGGCCACCCTCGCGTTGTTAACGCTCACCGCCGCCTGTGGCGGGGGTGGAGGCGGAGGCGGACAGCAGCCCGCCGACGAGCCCGTGACGATCACCATGTGGACCAGAGCCGCCACCCAGGCGCAGAGCGAGCGGCTGGTCAAGGCGTACAACAGCAGCCACAAGAACCAGGTGAAGCTGACGGTCATCCCGACGGACAACTACCAGCCGCGCATCGCCGCCGCCGCGGGCGCCAAGCAGCTGCCCGACGTGTTCGCCGCCGACGTCATCTTCGTGCCGAACTACACCTCGCAGGGCCTGTTCCTGGACATCACCGACCGGATCGCCGCCCTGCCGTTCAAGGACGGCCTGGCCCCGTCCCACATGAAGCTCGGCACCCAGGACGGCCGCCAGTACACGCTGCCGCACACGCTCGACCTTTCGGTCTGGTTCTGGAACAAGGACCTGTACGAGAAGGCGGGGCTGGACCCCGAGCAGGGGCCGAAGACGCTCAAGGAGTTCGCCCAGCACGCCACCACCGTCCAGGAGAAGCTCGGCAAGGACGGCAAGGTGCACGGCACGTTCTTCGGCGGCAACTGCGGCGGCTGCTACGTGTTCACCTTCTGGCCCTCGGTCTGGGCGGCCGGCGCCCAGGTGATGAACGCGGAGGGCACCGAGTCGCTCAACGACCAGCCGGCGATGACCGACGTCTTCAGGATCTACCGGGAGCTGCACGAGAAGGGCGCCACCGGCCCCACCACCAAGGAGGAGCAGGGCCCGACCTGGACCGGCTTCTTCCCGAAGGGCGAGATCGGCGTCATGCCGATGCCCTCGACCACGCTCGGCACGATGCCGGCGGACATGAAGATCGGCGTCACCGCGATCGCCGGCCCCGACGGCGGCGAGTCCACCTTCGTCGGCGGCGACTCGATCGGCATCTCCTCCACCTCGCAGAACGCCGACGCGGCCTGGGAGTTCCTGTCCTGGACCGTCTCGGACGAGGCGCAGGTCGAGGTCATGGCCAAGAACAAGGACGTGGTCGCGCGTACCGACCTGGCCGACAACAAGTACTCGGCCGAGGACCCGCGCGTGGTGCTGATCAACTCGCTGGTCGGCAAGGGCGAGACGCCGTACGCGCTGCGTTTCGGGCAGACGTTCAACGACCCGCAGGGGCCGTGGCTGCGGCTGGCCCGCGAGGCGGTGTTCGGTGACGCCGCCAAGGCGGGCGAGCTGAACGCCGAGGTCACGAAGTCCCTGCAGCAATGACGTTGACCGTCCGCGGGCCCAGGGGACGGGCGGGGCACGGCGCGCCGCCCGTCTCATGGTGGCGCGGCCGCAAGGCCCAGGGCTGGCTGTACGCCATGCCCACCGCCGTCATCGTGGCCGTCCTGTTCATCGCGCCGCTGCTGCTGGTGCTGTGGATGTCGCTGAACCGCTGGCCCCTGCTGGGGCAGGCGACGTTCAACGCGCCGGACAACTACACGAAGATCGCCGACAACGCGCTCTTCGTGGACTCGGTCTTCTTCACGCTCAAGTACACCGTGATCATCACGGTGCTGCTGTCGGCGGTCGCGCTCGGCCTGGCGCTGCTCGTGCAGGAGAGCAGGCCGGGGGTCGGGTTCTTCCGCACCGCGTTCTTCCTGCCGGGCGCGGTCGGCTTCGCCGCCACCTCGCTGCTGTTCTACGGCATGCTGAACGCCGACTTCGGCCCGATCGACCCGATGCTGCGCGCGCTGGGCGTCACCGACGAGCCGGTCAAGTGGACCGGCACCCCGAACATGGCGCTGTTCTCCACGATCGCGCTGGTGCTGTGGCGCTTCGCCGGGTTCAACATGCTGATCCTGCTGACCGGTCTGCAGGCGATCCCGACCGAGGTGTACGAGGCGGCCAGGAGCGACGGCGCCAACCGGTGGCAGATCTTCACCCGCATCACGCTGCCGCTGCTGCGCCCGACGCTCGCGCTGATGCTGATCCTCAGCATCACCGGCTCCCTGCTCGCCTTCGACCAGTTCTTCATCTTCACCAACGGCGGCCCGGACAACAGCACCGTGTCGATGGTGATGGTGATCTACCGCGCCGCGTTCTTCCGCTTCGACCTCGGCGGCGCCGCGGCCATGTCGGTGGTGCTGCTGGTCGCGCTGGTCGGGCTGAACGTCCTGATGATGCGGAGGCTCAGATGAGGTACTACACGACCTTGTCGGCGCTGGCGGTGCTGTTCCTGTTCCCGCTGCTGTGGAGCGGCTACGCCTCGCTGGAGGAACCGTCCAACTACGTCGAGATGGCCGCCTACGGCGAGGGCGTCGGCACCTACGCCGCCAACAGCGTGCTCGTCGCCGTCATGACCGTCGGCGGCACGCTGGTCGTGTCGGCGCTGGGCGGCTACGCCTTCGCCCGCTTCGACTTCCCCGGCAAGAACCTGCTGTTCCTGGCCACGCTGGCCATCCTCATGGTGCCGTACGCGACGATCCTCATCCCGCTGTACGTGCTGCTCGGCTATCTCGGGCTGCAGAACTCGCTGGTCGGGCTCTCGCTGGTGTTCGTCATGTTCCAGCTCCCGTTCGCGCTGTTCATGATGCGCAACGCGTTCGAGGCGATCCCGCGCGAGCTGGAGGAGGCGGCGCTGGTGGACGGGTGCGGCACGTTCCTGGCGTTCACCAGGATCCTGCTGCACGCCGTGCGGCCGGCGCTGATCACCGTGGGCCTGTTCGCGTTCCTCGCCTCGTGGAACGACTTCTTCGCGCCGCTCATCCTGCTCAACGACGGCGCCTCGTTCACCCTGCCGGTGGCCGTGGTCAGCATGACCTCGCGCACCATGGGCGCGATCGACTACGGCATGCTCCAGGCCGGCGTCATGGTCATGGCCGTCCCCTGTCTCATCCTGTTCATCGTGCTGCAGCGCCACTACGTGCGCGGATTCATGTCAGGAGCTCTGCGTGGCTAACCCTGTCCTGCCCTCCTCGGGCGTGCTGTCTCCCCTCGGCCTCGACGCGGTACGGATCTCGCCCGGTTTCTGGGGCGACCGGGTGGCGCTCAACCGCGAGGTCACCATCGCGCACTGCAGGGAGTGGGAGGAACGCGAAGGCTGGATCGGCAACTTCCGCGGCGAAGGCCCGCGGCGGGGCCGGGAGTTCAGCGACTCGGAGATCTACAAGCTGCTGGAGGCCATGGCCTGGGCGGACCATCCGGACCTGCCCGAGCTGGCCGAGACCGTGGCCCGGGTCCAGGAAGGCGACGGCTACATCAACACCCGCTGGTCGGGCAGCCGCTACACCGACCTGGAGTGGGGCCACGAGCTCTACTGTTACGGCCACCTCATCCAGGCCGGCGTCGCCAGGCTGCGCATGCACGGCGAGGACCGGCTGACGCGGGTGGCGACGCGGGCCGCCGACCACGTCTGCCGCCGGTTCATGGAGGGCACGGAGACCTGCGGGCACCCCGTGATCGAGATGGCGCTCGTCGAGCTCTACCGGGTGACCGGGGTCGAGCGCTACCTGGAGATGGCCCGGCGCTTCGTGGAGCGGCGCGGCCTGCCCGCCCTCGCCGACATCCCGTTCGGCCGCGGCTACTTCCAGGACGACGTGCCGGTCCGGCAGGCGCAGGTGTTCCGCGGGCACGTCGTGCGGGCGCTCTACCTGGCCTCGGGCGTGGTGGACGTGGCCGTCGAGACCGGCGACGAGGAGTTGCTGAAGGCCGTCGAGGCGCAGTGGGAGCGTACGGTCGCCCGCCGCACCCACCTGACCGGCGGCATGGGGTCGCGGCACCAGGACGAGTCGTTCGGCGAGGACTACGAGCTGCCGCCGGACCGGGCCTACAACGAGACCTGCGCGAGCATCGCCTCGATCATGCTGGCGCACCGTCTGCTGCTGGCCACCGGCGACGTCCGCTACGCCGACCTCACCGAGCGGACGCTGTACAACATGCTCGCCACCGGCGTCGCGCTGGACGGCCGGTCGTTCTTCTACGCCAACCCCCTGCAGGTGCGGGTGCCCGCGGTGCCGCACGACGGCGTCAACCACGCCGCCGAGGGCGGGCTGCGCTCCCCCTGGTTCGACGTGTCCTGCTGCCCCAACAACGTCGCCCGCACGCTGGCCTCGCTGCCCGCCTACCTGGCGACGTCCGGCGCGGACGGGGTGCGGATCCACCAGTACACGCCGGGCGAGATCAGCCACGGTGACCTGCGGCTGCGGGTGGAGACCGGCTATCCGTGGGACGGCACGGTGACCGTACGGGTGCTGGAGGGCGGGGCGGGCCGGATCTCGCTGCGCGTCCCGGCCTGGGCCTCCTCGGCCACGCTCACGTACCAGGACCACGAGACCCGCGCCGTCGCGCCCGGGTACGCGGACGTGGAGAGGGAGTGGCGGGCCGGTGACGCGCTCGTGCTGGAGCTGCCGATGGAACCCCGCTGGACCTACCCCGACCGGCGGATCGACGCCCTGCGCGGCTGCGTCACCGTCGAACGGGGGCCGCTGGTGTACTGCGCCGAGTCCGTCGGGGACGAGCCGCCGCTCGCCGAGGTGGCCGTCCGGCCGGGCGCCCCGCTGACCGAGCACGCCCGCGGCGAGGTGGTCGAGCTGGAGACCGAGGCGGTGCTCGGCGCCTCCCCGGCGGGGCCGTGGCCGTACCGCGACCGTCCCCACGGATGGAACGGCGGCCCGGCGGCGGCGCTGCGGCTGATCCCGTACCACCGCTGGGGCAACCGCGGCCCCGCCACCATGCGCGTCTGGCTCCCGGTGGCCGACTGACGGGAACCCTCACCGGCTCCCCGGTCGTTCTTCCGATAGACGATCCGGAGCCGGAGGAGAGACATGGGCTGGCACTACCGTAAGTCGATCAAGGTGGGACCCTTCCGGGTGAACCTGTCGCGGCGCGGCGTCGGGCACAGCGTCGGCAACCGCCGCATCCGCGTGTCCACCTCGCCGGACGGCCGCCGTCACGTCACCCTCCGCCTGCCGGGCGGCTTCCGCCTCGGCAAGACGTTCGGCGGGCGCCGCCGCTACTGATCCCCGGGCGCCAGACCGGCCTGGCGGATGACGCGCTCCAGGTAGCGGCGGGTGTCGTCGTCGCGGGGGCCGACGAGCATGCGGTACATGGCCGCGCCCACCACCATGTCGACGGCCGCCTCCACGTCGGCGCCGGCGGCCAGCCGCCCGTCGCGCCGGGCGCGCTCCAGCGTCTCCAGGACGAGCCGCCGCCGCGGCTCGATGTAGGTCTCGCGGTATGTCTCCAGCAGCGAAGGATGCGTCACGCTCGACCCGATGAGCTGGGCCAGCACGGCGCGGAAGCGGGCGTCGCCGAACGTGGTCGCCCACGAGTCCATCAGCCGCCCGTCCTGCTCGGGGACGTCGGCGCCGGCCCAGATCTCCTCCTCGGGCGCGACCGTGCGGGCCCGCTCGATCGCCTGGACGAGCAGCTCCTCCTTGGACGACCAGCGCCGGTAGACGGTCACCTTGGCCACGCCGGCGCGCTTGGCGATCTGCTCGAAGTTCGCGCCCTCCAGGCCGCGCTCGGCGAACAGCTCCAGCGCCGCCTTCATGATCAGGTCGTCGGCCCCCGGGTCGCGCGGCCTGCCGCGGGGGCGACCGCCGCCCGTCACCGGAACTCCACCCGCCCCACGCCCTCGCCCGGCGCGAAGGCCGGGGCGTGCCCCGGCCGCAGCCGCCAGTCGGGGGTGAGCACGCCGCCGAGGTGGTCGCGCAGCCGCCGGAACCCGTCCGCTTCCGGCAGCCCCTCGCGGAAGGCGGTGGCGACCGCCTCGGTCTGGTAGGCCGTGTTGTCGTGCGCGAACAGCGGCGCCATGGCGGGGTCGGCGGCCAGCGTGCGCCGCACCCGCTCGGCGGCCTTTAGCTGGTCGGCGGTGGCCTGCCCGCCGACCGTCATCTGCCGCACCTGGCCGACCGCCAGGTGCGGCAGCGTGTAGAGGGTGTCGCCCAGGAACAGCGCGGTGCCGCCGTCCATGCGCAGCGCCACGCACAGGTGGCCGGGCGAGTGACCGGGCGTGGGCAGCAGGACGACGCTGCCGTCGCCGAAGTGGTCGTGGCTCTCGGGGAAGGCGTGGAAGGGCCCGGACCCGTACGCGGGGAACACCAGGGCGTCCTGGACCTCCTCGAACGTGTGCGCGTAGAGCGTGCCCTGCTCCCAGTCGCGGCGGTCCAGCACGACGCGGGCGTGCGCCAGGTGACGGAGACCGCCGGCGTGGTCCTCGTGCACGTGGGTGAGGAACACGGTGGTGACGTCCTTGAGGTCGTAGCCGAGGCGGGCCACCCGCACCCGCAGGTCCTGCTCGGGGGTCAGCCGGTATTCGTTCCGCTCGGTCAGCAGGCGCGAGGCGAGGTTGTGCCGATAGTACCCGTCATGATCGTGGGCCTGCGCCCCGTTGACGCCCGTGTCGACCAGCATCAGCCCGTGTCGCGGGTGATCGATCAGGTACGCGTGGACCGGCACCGTGATCTGCGCCTTGTCCACCAGCGTGCGGACGTAACCGGGGAGCCCCTCCCACCCGTCGAGTCCGCCGTAGAACTGGCCGTACGGCACGACCGTGTCGCCGACGTGCAGCGGGAACACCCGCACCCGGCCGTCGGCGACGGGCCGCCGCCCCCCGGGCGCGCGCAGCGCCGCCTGCGTCTCGCGCCGCCACCTGGCCTCGATCTCGCTCCGGTGGCGGGCGACCGGGCCGGTGGACAGCCCGGCCAGCGCGCCCAGCAGGATCCCGGCCCCGCCCGTCAGCAGTGCGCGCCTCGACGGCCCCGCCCCGCCGCGCCCGCGCCGGACCCCGCCTGCCAGCGCGGCCAGCAGGCACGCCACGGCCACGGCTCCGAGCAGCACCGGCGCGTCGGTGACGTAGAACACGACCGCGAAGTACAGGGCCAGCGTGCCCAGCCCGGCCGGGACGCCGAGGAACAGCAGCGCCCGCCGCCGCCCGAGCCGCCCCGGCCACAGCACGCCGCCGAGGAACGCGACGAGCACGGCCCCGTACGTGACGAGCGCGACCGGCGGCACGTCCTTCAGCCGCAGGATGACCAGCCACACGGCGGCCATCAGCAGCCCGAGCACCGCGAGCGCGATCTTGCCCAGCGTCTTCATCGGAACCCTCCAATATGTATACGCAAACGACTGCGTTTACATATTAGGCCTTTCGCGGCCCGGCGCGTACGATCAGGAGATGTTCTTCGAGCCGCCACCGGCGCGGGAGGAACTGACGAGCCCGCCGCGCCCGGCACTCCCCGCCTGGTCCGCGCCGCCCGGGACAGAGCTGGGCGCCGCGACGACGGCCGACCGGGTGCTCGCCCGCGGCCCGAACGTCGCCGTCGCGCTCTCGACGATCCGCGCGTTCTCCACCGGCTGCCTGCTGAACGTCGAGGTGGTGCTGCGGCAGGGCGACCTCTCCCCCGAGGTCTTCTGGGACCTCCAGATGTCCCTCTACCCCTTCGCCCGCATCAGGTCGGCGGGCGACCGGCTGCCCGACCGGCTGCTGCGGTTCGGCGTCCGCTACCCCGGCGGCGCCAAGGCCACCACCATCGAGGCGAACGGGCACATCCTGCCCGGACAGGGCCCGCCCGCCGGCCCCCTGCTCTCCTGGCTCCCCGTCGGCGGCGCCATGCGCGGCGGGCATGACCTCGCCGGCAACTCCATGGCCCTGTGGCTGTGGCCGCTGCCCCCGGCCGAGCCCTTCGAGTTCGCCGTCGAATGGCCGCTCGGCGGCATCGGCCTGACCTTCACCGAACTCGACGGCGCCACCGTCGTCTCCGCCGCCCGCCGCTCCGCCCCTTACTGGCCGTGACGCGTGCCCGACAGTCCGCCGCAGGCGGGTACGGCCTCATGGCCGGAGCCCTGACCGGGCCACGGACCGCGGCGCCTATCCAGCGCGCGACCGGCACGGCCCGCGCCGGCGGTCACTTCACGCCGTCGACGAAAGGCTTGGCCACCTCCATCACGGCCTTGCGCGCGGCGGCCGGGTCGAAGACCGGCTCCTGGTAGCCCGGGGCCTCGACGACGCCCCCGCCGGTCGTCGTACCCCTGAAGGTGAACTCGATCGTCTTCTCGCCGGACAGCACCTTGACCAGGATCTCCCGCGTGGGCTTGCGGTCCGGCTCCTTCGGCCTGGTGGTGGCCGACTCCACGGCGAACGCCTTCTCGCCGAGGCCGGAGATCTCCTCGCGGGCCTCGAAGGTCGTGTGGGTCACCTCGTTGCCGATGCCGCCCTGGGCTCGGTAGCGGTCGTACTTCTTGGCGTCGCGGTCGAACTGGAAGGCCGATCCGGTGTCGCCGCCGCCCCAGTCGACCACGCGGGCGGTCAGCTCGCCGCCACGGGCGGTGTACTCCTGACCCGGCTCGTGCTTGACCTGCTCGCGGATGTTCCAGGTGCAGGCCGTCTGCTTGATCCTGCCGTCGTTGGTGCCGACGGACGGTCCTGAGACCGCGGGGAAGAACGCCGACTCGACGTTCTTGACCGTGAGGATCCCGCACGGCCCGTCGATCCTCACCTTGCCGGCGTCCTTGGCCATCTCGGCGGTGACGTGCTCGGCGACCTTGTTCGCCGCGGCCCGCACCTCGTCGCCCGTGGGGTACTTGGCGCCGCTCCTGTTGCTGCCGCCGTACTCGACCTTGATCAGCCAGGGACCCTGCCGGATGTGGACGGCGGCCTTGAGCCCGCTGTGGCCGATCGAACTCTGGCTGTACGACTCGTCGCCGTACTGCAACTGCGTGAGCTCGCCGAACGCGGAGCCGGACGTCCTGCCGTCGACCCGCTTGCCGTCCCGGACGTTGACCCGCCGCTCGTGCGCCTTCTTGTCGTCGGCGAACCGGCGCTTGGCCCGCTCGACGGCGTTCTCACGCTCGCCGCTCCGGGCTTCCACCGAGATGCTCAGGCTGCGGTGGCCGAGGACGCCGCCGCCGACGTCCATCTTGTTGTCGCTCCACGAGCAGGCCGCCCGCTTCTCGCTCTCGGTGGCCGCCCCGGTGGACGCGTCCTTCCCGCCGTACCTGCCGTCGGTGACCAGGCTCTTGCGGAAGGCGTCCGGCACGGCCGCGCAGAGCTGATCGCCGGTGATCGCCCGCAGCTTCACCGGCGCGACCGACGGCGTCGGCTTGCGCTTCAGGGTCGGGAGGCGGTCCTCGCGCTCGAAGGCGCCGGGTGGCCGTCCGCCGTCGTCTGGACGGAGGAGCAGCCAGCCGCCGACCACCGCGCCGATCAGCATGATCACAGCCAGCCCGGCGAGTACGGCGATCAGCGGGCCCTTCCCGCCCCCTCTGGGCGGCGGAGGCCGCCACCCCCCACCGGCCCCGCCCGGCCCGGCCGGTCCCCCGTGCCATCCCCCCGGCCCGCCGTGCCGTCCCCCCGGCGCGCCGCCCGGTCCTCCCGGCCCGGCGTGCCGTCCCCCGGGGCCGCCGCCCGGTCCCCCTGCTCCGGCCGGCGGGAAACCGCCGGGGTGTCCGTGAGGCCCACCGGGCATACCCTGCGCACCGGGGCCCTGTCCGTAGGAGGGCGGGTATGGGGTGGACATCGGGACCTTTCGCGAATCGTCCAGCGGCTGAGCGGTTCGGACGGTCTCTCGGCCGGCGGGCACGCTCCGCCGTCAACCCCCGCACCGCAGCAGAGCCTACGGACTGCGCGAATGCCGGCGTGTCAGGTGAACACCCGACAAAAGGTGATCGGGGTCAGCGTCCGTCGCGCATGCCGAACAGGAAACGGGTGACCCGGGTGCGCCGTACCAGGAGGTCGTAGGCGGCGACCGTGAGGACCAGGGACGCGGCCACGATCAGCGGATACTTGACGGCGATCGGCGCGTCCAGCCTGACCACCCCGTACGCGACCGCGACCACGATGGGCTGGTGCAGCACGTACAGAGGAAGCACGCCCGCCGCCAGATAGGCGTAGACGCGGCGGCGGGCCCCGCCCCGCGGGCGCGTGGCGGGGGGCCGGGCGGCGGCGCGGCGGTCGAGCAGGCCGAGGATGCCGACCAGCAGGCACCAGCCCGCCGCGCCGTACATGGCACGCGCGACGGCGGCCATGGGGGTCAGGTCGGTGAAGGGGTCGCCGCCGGCGAGCAGGAACATGGGCAGGCCGGCCACGGGCAGCGCCAGGCCGACGGCGGCGGCCAGCGGCGCGTCGCGGCGGATCGCGGCGCGGAAGCGGTCGTCGGCCGCGAGCACGAAGCCGTAGCAGAAGAACAGCAGGTACGCCCAGCGGCTCCACCCGGCGTACTCCTGCTCCAGCCCGGCCAGCGCGCTGAGCAGCGACACCGGCACCGCGGCCGCCAGCAGCGCGCCGCGACGCCCGGCGGCGACGGCGGCGAGCCGGTCGCCGATCGCGCGGGCCCGGCCGGCGGGGAACCAGCGCGCCACGGCCGCGAGCATGAGGGCGAACACGAGCAGCAGCAGCATGAACCACAGGTGCCCGGTCTCGAAGTGCTCGCCCTGCAGCACGAAGGGGAACTCGGCCAGGTCGAACCGGGCCTCGAAGAAGCGCGGCAGGAAGGCCAGGTAGGACTCGTGGTAGCCGGGATCGGCGCGCAGCCTCAGCCACTGCGGCACCGGCACGATCGTGAGCGTGCCGAAGACCAGCGGCACACCCAGCCGCAGCAGCCGCTCGGCGGTGAAGCCCGCCGGACCGCGGCGGCGCAGCGAGTGCCAGGCGCCGAAGCCCGCGATGAGGAAGAGGATCGGCATCGCCCACACCACCCCGAGGGCGGAGACGACGATGGACGCCCCGGTGGTCTCGGCGTTGCGTACGTAGAAGTCGTCGGAGGCGTCGAAGACCAGCGCCGCGTGGAAGAACACCAGCCCGACGACCACCAGCACGCGGATCGAGTCGAGCTCGCTCCGGCGCGCGGGGGATGCGGTCTCCCCGTCGGCGGGTGAGGCCGGGCGCGGTTCCACGATCACGTGCCCCGGACCTTCTCGTAGCGGGCGGGCGCCCCTGGCTGCTCGTTCATCCTGTTGCCTCCCTCGGCCCAGAGCTTCCCGCCGGACAGGAAGGCGTCGATCTCGGCCTGCTCCGCCGGCTCGATGGCGCGGTCCGCGCGCCATCGGGCGGCGGTCACGCGCAGGTACGGCCGCGCGGCGGCGACGTCGACGGCGTCCAGGAACGCGCCGAGCATGATCTCCTGCCAGTTCGGCACCGGCGCCTCGGGCACAGCGGTGGTGGCGAGGATGAGCCAGGTGCAGGCGACGTCGGCGCCGGGCGCTCCCCTGGCGGCGTTGGCCCAGTCGACGATGCGCGGCCCGGCGGCGGTGACGATGACGTTGGCGGGATGCAGGTCCAGGTGGAGCAGCCGGTTGCCGGGGCAGCCCCCGGCGCCCTGGAGCCAGCCGGGCGCGCGCACCCGCGCCACCGTGCGCAGCAGCTCGGCGAGGAGCCGGCCGTACGACGCGAGGCGGTCGGGGCGCCGCAGCGCCGTCTCCCTCAGGCTCGGGCCCTCCAGGCGCTCCATCAGCAGGTCGGGCCCGTCGGCGTCGAAGACCTCGGGCGTCGGGATCCCGTTCCTGCGGGCGTGGCGCATGATCGACGCCTCCTGCTCCAGGCTGCGTCCGTGCCTGGAACGCTTGACGACCTTGCCCGCGCCCGCCTCGAAGACGAGGCAGTCGTGCCCGGATGCGATCAGGGTGCCCACACGCATATTTGTCAGATTAGTCAGTAAGGATGCCGGGCCGGAATCGACGGCCGTTGACCGCTTTTTGCGGCAACTTGTTGCCACCGACCATGCCCGCGTTCGTGGCTATCGTGAGAGGGAACATCCGGCGATCGCGTATATCGGATTATTCAAATCCTAATGGTGTGGCATCTGAGGAGGTGACACATTGCTGGTGGTAACCGATCTCGTCAAGCGGTACGGCACGGTGCAAGCCCTCGACGGATTCACACTGAATGTGGCAGCCGGTGAAATCGTGGGACTGGTCGGGCACAATGGTGCGGGCAAGACGACCTTTGTGGAAATCGTCTCCGATTTGATCCGCCCCGACAGCGGTCACGTGACCATTGACGGTAAACCGCCGTCCGCCACGCGCGGCCAGGTCGGCGTCGCACCCCAGCACATCGCCCTCTATCCCTCCGTCACGGTGCGCGAGCACCTGGAGCTGTTCGGCAGGCTCGCCGGGCTGAGGCCGGCGGCGCTGAGCGCGGCCATCGACGACCTCGCCGGCATCCTGCGGCTCTCGGAGATCATGGACAGGCGGACCGGGAAGCTCTCCGGCGGCCAGCAGCGGCGCACCCAGGCCGCGACCGCGCTCGTGCACCGGCCGGCCCTGCTGCTGCTCGACGAGCCGACCGCGGGCGCCGACCTGGAGACGCGGCAGGCCATGCTCGACGTGGTCAAGCAGCGCGCCGGCGAGGGCGCGGCGGTCGTCTACACCACCCACTACCTCCCCGAGCTGACCGAGCTGCAGGCGACGATCGCGGTCGCGCAGAACGGCCGGGTCATCGCCAGGGGCACCTACGAGGACCTGGCCAAGGACCTGCCGGGCGAGGTCCGGGTGACGCTGGAGGACGAGGAGGAGATCTCCGTCTCCACCACCGAGCCCACGGCGACGCTGATCGAGCTGCTCGGCCGCCTCGACCGCCCGATCAGCTCGGTCGACGTGCGCCACCCGTCCCTCGACGACCTCTACAGATCCCTGGCGGTCCACGATGCTTGTTGACAGCGTGCCGCGCCCGGCGGGCGCGTTCGACGCGCTCTACCGGATCTCCGCGATGGCCAGGCACAACACGATCATCCGGCTGCGCGACCCGGGCCAGGCGATCAGCTACGTGGTCATGCCGATGGTCCTCATGCTGGTGCTCAAGCCCCTGTACGTGCGGGCGGTCGACGGGGGCGCCACCCAGGTGTCCACCGGACTCATGGTGATGTTCTCGGTGTTCGCGATCTCGCTGGCCGGCAACGCCATCCTGTCCGAGCGCACCTGGCGCACCTGGGACAGGCTGCGCGTGAGCCGGGCCGCGGCCGCCGAGCTGCTGGTGGGCAAGATCCTGCCGATCTTCGCGATCATGGTGGTGCAGCAGGTGCTGCTGCTGACGTACGGGTGCCTGGTCATCGGGCTGCCCGTGCCCAGCGCGCCGCACTACGTGCTGGCGGCGATCCTGATCTGGGCCTTCGCGCTGCTCGCGCTCGGCGCGCTGCTCGCCGCGATCGTGCGCAGCCACGGCGAGCTCAGCGTGATCTGCGACGTGGGCGCGCTGACGCTCAGCTCCCTGGGCGGCGCCCTGGTGCCGCTGAGCCTGATGCCCGAGTGGGCGCAGCTCGTGGCGCCCGCCTCGCCCGGCTACTGGGCACTGAACCTGATGCAGGCCGCGGTGCGCGGCGACCTGGCGGGCATGCTGCCGTCCGCCGCGATCCTGCTGGCGATCGGCCTGGCGGCGGGCGCGTTCGCGGCCCGGCGGCTGGCCCGCGGCTGGGGCCGCGGCGGGCTGATCTGAGGCGAGTAAGCAATGGCGACTTCAGTGAAGAGGGGCACGTCGAATGGATGAGCACCGACCACCGGGCGCGGGAGACGTGGCGATCGTCGGCATGGCCGGCCGCTTCCCCGGCGCGTCCGACGTCGAGACGTTCTGGCGCAACATCAGCACAGGTGTGGAGTCCTTCACCCGGTTCACCGACGAGGAGCTCTCCGCCGCCGGGGTCGACGCCGCGGTCTACCAGCAACCCAACTACGTCCGGCTACGGCCCGTCCTCGACGACGTGCGGGGCTTCGACGCCGGGTTCTTCGGCTACAACCCGCGCGAGGCGACCCTGGCCGACCCGCAGCAGCGCATCTTCCTGGAATGCGTGTGGGAGGCGCTGGAGTCGGCGGGCTACGCCGCCCCCGAGGGCCGCGGCACCGTGGGCGTCTTCGCCGGCATGAACATCAGCGGCTACCTGCTCACCCGCCTGCGGGCCTTCGCGATGGGCATCGACACCTCCGCCCTGATGATCGGCAACGACAAGGACTCGCTGGCCACGAACGTCTCCTTCCGGCTGGACCTCGGCGGGCCGAGCGTCACCGTGCAGACGTTCTGCTCCACGTCCCTGGTGGCGGTGCACCTGGCGAGCGAGAGCCTGCGCCGCGGCGAGTGCGACATGGCGCTGGCCGGGGGCGTGTCCGTGCGCATCCCCGACCGCACCGGCTACCTGTGGGAGGAAGGCGGGCAGGAGTCGCCCGACGGGCACGTGCGGACCTTCGACGCCGAGGGCCGGGGCAGCATGTTCGGCGACGGAGCGGCGGTCGTGGCGCTGAAGCGGCTGTCGGACGCGGTGGCCGACCGCGACACCGTGCTCGCCGTGATCCGCGCCTCGGCCATCAACAACGACGGCGCGATGAAGTTCAGCTACCTGGCGCCCAGCATCGACGGCCAGCGCCGCTGCGTCTCCGCCGCCCTCGCCAAGGCGGGCGTGGACCCGTCCGACATCTCCTACGTCGAGGCGCACGGCACCGCGACCGAGGTCGGCGACCCCATGGAGGTCGCGGCGCTGACCAGGGCCTTCGGGCCGACGAAGGAGAAGCAGTACTGCGTGCTCGGCTCGATCAAGCCCAACGTCGGCCACCTCGACAGGGCGTCCGGCGTGACCGGCCTGATCAAGGTCGTCCAGTCGCTGCGGAACGAGCTGATCCCCGGCACCCTGCACTACCGCTCCCCGAACCCCGAGATCGACTTCGGCGACAGCCCGTTCCGGGTCACCGCCGGCACCACGCCCTGGCGGCGCACCCCCGACCGGCCGCGCATCGCCGGCATCAGCTCGCTCGGCATGGGCGGCACCAACGCGCACGCCATCGTCACCGAGGCGCCCCTGCCCGCCGAGCGCACCACCCGGTCGCGCCGCTGGCAGATCCTGCCGCTGTCGGCGCGGTCCGCCGCCGCCGCCGAGCAGGCGTGCGCCAGGCTCGCCGGGCGGCTGGCGGACGCGCCGGACGACCTCGGCGACGTCGCGTACACGCTGCAGGTCGGCCGCAAGGTCTTCAACCACCGCCGGTTCGTGGTCGCCGGCTCCACCGGCGAGGCCGCCGGGCGGCTCGCCGACCCGGCCGGGCCGCTGGGGCGCAACGACGCGACGACGGGCAGGAAGGTGGGCTTCCTGATCGCCGGGGTGGGCGAGCAGTACCCCGGCATGGTGGCCTCCCTGTACGCCGAGGAGCCCGCCTTCCGCGCCGACGTGGACGAGTGCCTGGCCGTGCTCGGGTTCACCGAGGCCGCGCAGCTGTCCGACGTGTTCGTGCCCGCCGAGCGCGACCGGGCGGCCGGCGACCTGGCCGGGCTGCTGGGCAGGGCCGCTCCCGCGCCGGCGTCCACGACGGACGCCCATCTGGTCCAGCCGGCCATCTTCGTCGCGGAGTACGCGCTGGCGCGGCAGCTGATCCGCTGGGGGCTGACGCCGGAGATCATGATCGGCTACAGCCTCGGCGAGTACGTCGCCGCCTGCCTGGCGGGTGTCATGTCCCTGCCCGACGCGGTGCGGCTGGTCGCCCACCGGGCCAGGCTGATCGCCTCGCAGCCCGAGGGCGCGATGCTCGCGATCTCCGCCGACGAGCGCCGGCTGCGCGTCGTGCTGGGCGAGCCGATCATGCGCGACCTGGACGTGGCGGTGCGCACCGGCTCGCAGGTGGTGCTCGCGGGCCCGGCCGAGACCGTGGAGGCGGCGGCCACGCTGCTGCTGGAGGCGCGGATCGGCCACCGCAGGCTGGAGACCACGCACGCGTACCACTCCCGGATGCTGGCTCCGCTCGCCGAGGAGCTGACCGCCTGGATCAAGGAGAACGTGACGCTGCGCGCGCCCGAGCTGCCCTACGTCAGCAACGTCACCGGCGAGCTCGCCACCGCGGAGCTGGTGGGCGACCCCGGCTACTGGGCCAGGCACATGTGCGAGACGGTCGAGTTCGGCCAGGGGCTCGGCCACGTGCTCGGCGCCGACCTGGCGCTCGCCGAGATCGGCCCCGGGCAGTCGCTGGGCGCGCTGACGCGCGGCCACCCCGGCTGCGACCGCGCCCAGTGGCCGCTGATCGTGACCACCCTGCCGGCCGCCAACGACCCGCAGGACGCCGGCGCGGCGCTGGCCACCGCCGTCGGCAAGCTCTGGCTGACCGGCGTGCCCGTCGACTGGGCCGCGCTGCACGACGACGCGGGCTGGTCGCCCGGCCGGGTGCCGCTGCCGACCTACCCGTTCGAGCACCAGGAGTACTGGCTCGACATCGACGAGAGCGCGCTGGCGAGCGGGACTCCCGCGTTCGACGAGAGCGATCCGACGAGCATCGCCAAGGCGTACCCGAGGCTGCCCGACACCCGCTGGATCCACCTGCCCACCTGGCGACAGACCACGACGCGGCCGGCCCGCGCCGAGGAGGCCGCCCGCTGGCTGGTCTACACCGACGAGGGGTTCGCCGACACGCTGGCCGCGCCGCTGCTGGCCCACCTGGCGGCGCAGGGCCGCGAGGTCGTGCTGGTGCGGCCGGGCGAGCGCTACGAGAGCGGCCCCGACGGCTTCCGGCTGCGCCCCGGCTCACCGGACGACACCCTGACGGCGCTGCGCGAGCTGGCGGGCCGCGACTGGTTCCCCGAGCGGGTCGTGCACCTGTGGACGGCGGACGACGCCGCGCCGCCCCCCGAGGACCCGCCGGCCGAGGAGTGCCTGCGGCGCGGCCTGTACACGCTGGTGGCGCTGGCCCGCGCGGCCGGTGACCTCGGCCTGCCCGGATGGTCGCTGGACATCGTCACGGCGGGCAGCCACCGGGTGCACGCGGGCGAGGCGGTGCACGCCGAGCGCGGCACCCTGCTAGGCCCGACCCGGCTGATCCCGGTGGAGTACCCGAGGGTGCGGACCCGGCTGATCGACCTCGACGCCGGCGGCGGCGCCGCTCTGCTGGCCGAACTGCGGGCCGAGCCCGAGGACCAGGTCGTCGCGCTGCGCGGCGGCCACCGCTGGATCCCCGACTACGAGGCGCTGGACGCCTCGGTGATCGAGGCGGCCGCCCCGGCGGCGAGCGTCCGGCGCGGCGGCGTCTACCTGGTGACCGGCGGTCTCGGCGGCATCGGGCTGGCGATGGCCGAACGGCTGGCCGAGCAGTACCAGGCGCGGCTGGTGCTGCTCGGCCGCACGCCGGTGCCGCCACGCGAGCAGTGGGACGCCATCCTGAGCGCGGAGAGCACCGCGGGCGAGGTCCGCAGGCGCCTGGAGGGCCTGCGCCGTCTGGAGGCGTCCGGCGTCGAGGTGCTCACCGCCGCCGGCGACGTGTCCAAGGTCGAGGACGTGCGCCGCGCGGTCGGCGCCGCGATCGAGCGGTTCGGCGAGCTGAACGGCGTGCTGCACTGCGCCGGGGTGCCCGCGGTCGGGCTCATGCAGTTCAAGACCGTCGCCGACATGGAGCGGGTGCTGGCACCCAAGGTCGGCGGCACCCTCGCCCTGGCGCGGGTGCTGCGCGAGGTGCCGGTGGACTTCCTGGCGCTGTTCTCCTCCACCACCTCGGCCACCGGCGGCGGCGCCGGCCAGGTCGACTACTGCGCGGCCAACGCCTTCCTGGACTCCTTCGCCCTGGCCGGGACCCTGCCCGGCGTGGCGGTCACCTCGATCGACTGGTGCGAGTGGACCTGGAACGGCTGGACCGACGGCCTGGACAACTACGACGAGGGCTCCAAGCAGTACTTCGAGTGGTACCGCGAGAACTTCGGCCTCACCTTCGACCAGGGCTGGCAGACGCTGCTGCGGGTGCTGGCCAGCGGCGAACGGCACGTGGTGGCCTCCACGCAGGACTTCGCCCCGATGGTGGCGATGAGCCGCAAGTCGTCCATCGAGAGCCACCAGGCGACGGTCAAGAAGATCAGGGACGCCTTCGGGCGGCACCCGAGACCCGACCTGTCGACGGCGTACGTGGAGCCGCAGTCGCCCACCGAGGAGACCATCGCCGGTGTCTGGTCCGAGGCGCTCGGCCTGGAGCAGGTCGGCGTGCACGACAACTTCTTCGAGCTGGGCGGCAACTCGCTGCTCGGGATGGAGATCATCGCCGAGGTCAGGCGGGCGCTGGAGCTGTCGTACCTGCCTCCGCACATCCTCTACCAGGCGCCCACCATCGCCTCGCTCGCCGAGGCGGCCCGCGCGGGCCAGGAGTCCGGGGAACCGCCGGCGGAGGAGCGTGAACAGCAGCGATCCCGCATCGCCCAGCGACGCAACATGCTCAGGAGCGGAAGGACCTCATGACTGAAACCGACTACGACTCCGCGGTCGCGCTGATCGGCATGTCCGGCCGCTTCCCCGGCGCCGCGGACGTCGCCGGCCTGTGGCGCAACCTGCTCGCCGGAGTCAAGGGCCTGCGTACGATCACCGACGAGGAGCTGCGGGACGCCGGGGTCGAGCCGGGGATGCTGGCCGACCCGCGCTACGTCCGCGTCGGCGGCCCGCTGGAGGGCCTGGACACCTTCGACGCCACCGTCTTCGGGGTGAACCCGCGCGAGGCCGAGATGATGGACCCGCAGCACCGGTTGTTCCTGGAGTGCTCGTGGGAGGCCCTGGAGAGCGCGGGCTACTGCCCCACCGACGTGCCCGGCCAGGTCGCGGTGTTCGGCGGCTGCGGCTTCCCCGACTACATCGTGCAGAACATCCGCCACCTGTCCGCCCAGCCGGGCGGGGCGCTGCTGGCGGCGATCGGCAACGAGCGCGACTCGCTGGCCTCGCTGGTCTCCTACAAGCTGGGCCTGCGCGGGCCGGCCGTGTCGGTGCAGACGTTCTGCTCCACCTCGCTGGTCTCGGTGCACCTGGCCTGCCAGAGCCTGCTGACGTACGAGTGCGACGTCGCGGTGGCGGGCGGCGCGTTCACGCCGCTCCCCCAGCCGTCCGGCTACCTGTACGAGCAGGGCGGCATCATGTCGCCCGACGGGCGGGTGCGCAGCTTCGACGCCGAGGCGAGCGGCACCGTGATGGGCAGCGGCGCGGGCGCGGTCGCGCTCAAGCGCATGTCCGACGCGCTCGCGGACGGCGACGTCATCCACGCGGTGATCCTCGGCTCGGCGTCCAACAACGACGGCCGGCTGCGGGCCGGCTACACGGCGCCCGGGGTGGACGGGCAGGCCGAGGTGATCGAGTCGGCGCTGGGCGTGGCCGGGGTCAAGCCCGAGACCGTCGGCTACGTCGAGTGCCACGCGACGGGCACCATGCTGGGCGACTCCATCGAGCTGGCGGCGATGAACCGGGTGTTCACCCAGGCCGGCGAGACGCCGTGCGTGCTGGGGTCGGTCAAGCCGAGCCTGGGCCACCTGGATCGCGCCTCCGGCGTCACCGGGCTGATGCGGGCGGCGCTCAGTCTCAAGCACGAGCTGCTGCCCGGCACCCCCGGCTACGAGACGCCGAACCCGGCGCTGGCCACCGCGCACGACCGCTTCACCGTGCTGAAGGAGCACCGGCCCTGGCCCGCGGGCCCGCACCCGCGCCGCGCCGGGGTCAGCTCGTTCGGGCTCGGCGGCACCAACGCGCACGTGGTGCTGGAGCAGGCGCCGCTCCGGCCGGCGCGGCCTCCCCGGCCGGGCCCTCACCTGCTGGTGTTCTCCGCCGCCGACGACGGCGCGCTGACCGCGCTCACCGAGCGGCTCCGCGACCACCTCGGCACCGGTGACGGCGAGGACCTCGCGGACGTGGCGTTCACCCTCCAGGTCTCGCGCGGCGGCTTCGCGCGGCGGCGCGCCGTGGTGTGCCGGGATCGCGAGGACGCCGTCGCCGCGCTCGGCGACCCGGAACGCTGGATCGACGGCAAGACCCAGCGGCGCAACCCCCGGGTGCGGCTGGTCGCGCCGGACTCCGGCGTACCGGAGGAGTGGTGGGCCGAGCTGCACGCGGCGGCCGGCGCGGTGCTGCGCCCGGGTTCTCCCCAGGGCGGGCCGCGGGAGCCGGGACGCGAGGCGGCGCTGGCCGCGCTGGCCGAAGGGCTGCGCGGGATCGGCGTGAACGTGACCGACGACGAGGACGCGGCCGAGACGGTCACCGTCGCGCCCGGCGACTGGGCGGGCGGCGGAGCAAGTGACGGGGCGGGCTACAGGACTGGTGACGGGGTGGGTGCGGCCGGGTGGGTGCTCGGCGCCGTGGCGCGGCTCTGGCAGGCCGGTGCCGCCGTCGACTGGGTCAAGCTGCACGGCGGGGCCGGGCGGCGGGTCGAGCTGCCGACCTATCCGTTCCAGCGCCGCCGGTACTGGGTGAACCCGCCGAAGGACCAGGCGCAGGCCCAGGTGGGCACCGGGAAGACGTTCGACCGGGCGCGGTGGACGTACCTGCCCGGCTGGCGGCAGCGGCCGCTGTCCGTCGCGGGCCTGGACGAGCGGCTGCGCGAGGCGGGCCCGTGGCTGGTGTTCGCGGCCGACCCGCACGGCGAGGCGCTGGTCGGACGGCTGGTCGAGGCCGGGGCCGAGGTGACGACGGTGCGTCCTGGCGACCGGTTCGAGCAGGACGACGCGGGCGACTTCACCGTCAGGATCGGCACCGCCGACGACATCGCCGAGCTGATGTACTCGCTGGTGGCCGCCCCGCGCGCGATCGTGCACGGGTTCAGCCTGGCCGCCGAGGAGGCGGGACCGGACGACGACCCGGTGGCGCACTTCGCCGCCGAGCAGCGGCGCGGCTTCTCCTCGGTGCTGGCGCTGGCCAGGGAGCTGATCGACAACACCGGCTCGGCCCCCCGCGCCGAGCTGGTCCTGCTAACCCCCGAGGCGGTGAGCGTGGCCGGGGCCGACCTGCGCCACCCCGAGCACGCCACGCTGGGGGCGCTCGCGCCCAGCCTCGCCCAGGAGAACCCCCGGCTGCGCTGCCGCGCCGTGGACGTGGGCGGCGGCCTCGACCCGGCGGCGGCCGCGGCCCGCATCCTGGCCGCGGCGGTCTGCCCGTACGAGGGACCGGTCGCGATCCGCGGCGACGACACCTGGGTGCGGCACTACGAGCAGTACCCGATCGAGGCGCCCGAGCCGGACCGGCGGCCGTTCCGCGACGGCGACACGGTGCTCATCACCGGCGGCCTCGGCGACGTCGGCCTGGTCCTGTCCCGGCACCTGGCGAGCGCGTACGGCTGCCGCCTGGTCCTCACCGCCCGCAGCGAACTGCCGCCCAGGGAAGGATGGGACGACCACCTGGCCTCGGCGCCGCCGGGCGACCGGACGGCCCGGCACATCCGCAACATCAGGGACCTGGAGGAACGCGGCGCCACCGTGCTCGCCGTCTCGGCCGACGTGGCCGACGAGGACGCGATGCGGGCCGTCGTCGAGCGGGCCGTCGAGCGTTTCGGCGGCATCGACGTGGCGGTGCACGGCGCGGGCGTGCAGGACGGGGCGTACTTCAACTTCGCCCACCTCATGGACCGGCGGCAGTGCGACGCCCACCTGGCCGCCAAGGTGAACGGGTTCCACGTGCTGCAGAAGGTGCTCGGCGACCACTGCCAGGACCGCCGGATCACGCTGTCGTCGATCGCGGCGGTGCTCGGCGGGATGACGCTCGCGCCGTACGCGGCCGCCAACGCCGCGCTGGACGCGTACGTCCGCGCCACCCGCACCGCGGGCGGGGCGCGGTGGGTCACGGTCGACTGGGACACCTGGAACATCGACCCTGACCGGGTCGAGGGGCACAGCGGCGCGGTCATCGACTTCGCGATGGCCCCCGCCGAGGGCGTGGACGTCTTCGAACGGGCGCTGTCGGCCGCCGACCGCGTCGGGCACCTGGTCATCTCCACCGGCTCGCTGGACAGCAGGATCGCGCAGTGGGTCACCGGCGACATCCACGAGGCCGGCGAGGACCTCGACGACCAGGAGCGCCACCCGCGCCCCGAGCTGAACAACCCCTACGTCGAGCCGCGGGAGGGCACCGAGGCCACGCTCGCCGAGATCTGGTCGCGGGTGCTCGCCATCGAGCCGATCGGGGCCCTGGACAACTTCTTCGAGCTGGGCGGGCACTCCCTGCTGGCGATCGAGCTGACGACCCGCATCCGCAAGACGCTGAACGCGTCGGTGCCGGTGACCGGGCTCCTGGAGTGCCCGACCGTGCGGCAGCTGGCCGAGCTGCTCGACGCCCGCGACGAAGAGGAGTGACCAGGCGATGAACCGTCCCGACCACCTCCGGGCCCTGCAGGGCTTCGTACGGCGGGAGCTGACCGGCAAGGACGCCTACCTCGACTCGCTGGCCGAGGCGCCGCTGCCGCTGTACGAGCGGTTCGGCGGCACCGGGCTGGCCGGCTGGTGGCTGCCCGAGGAGTACGGCGGGCTCGGCCTCGGCCTGGAGGAGAGCGTCAGGATCACCTCCGAGCTGGCCTACGCCGACGCCGGGGTGGCGTTCACCCTGTTCATCCCGGTGCTCACCACGAGCATGGTGCAGTGGTACGGCAGCGAAGAACTGCGCAAGGAACACCTCGGCGGGCTGGCCGGCGGCGGCTTCGCCGCCACGCTGGGCAGCGAGCACGCGGCCGGCAGCGAGCTGGCCAGGATCGGCACGACCGCGCGGCGCGAGGGCGACACCGTGGTGCTGGACGGCCAGAAGGCGTTCTCCACCAACACCGCCTTCGCGCGGTTCCTCGTGGTGATCGCCCGCGCCGCCGACGACCCGTCCGGTTACCTGGCGGTGCTGGTGCCGGGCGACGCGCCCGGCGTGACCGTGGAGAAGCGCTGGGACGTGATCGGGCTGCGCTCCTCGGCGACCTACCAGGTGTCGCTGTCCGGCGTCCGGGTCCCGGCGGGCAACGTCCTGCGCGGGAACGGGCTGCGCCTGCTGGAGATCGGCCTGAACGCCAGCCGCATCCTGATCGCCACGACCGCGCTGGGCATCGCCCGCCGCATCCGCGACGTGTGCATGGAGTACGGCAAGTCCAAGTCGGTGAAGGGCGCCCCGCTGACGGCGAACGCGGTGTTCGCCGGCCGGCTCGGCCAGTTCGAGATGCAGATCGAGGTCATGACCAACCAGTGCCTGGCCGCGGCCCGCGCCTACGACGCCATCGCGGCCCGGCCCGACGCCGGCGAGGAGTTCATGCGGGTGGGCACGCTGAAGTCGGCGCTCACCACGAAGATGTTCTGCGGCCAGACCGGGTGGCAGATCGCCTCGGCGGCGTCGGAGATGTTCGGCGGCCTCGGCTACACCCACGAAGCGGTGATCGGCAAGCTGCTGCGCGACATGAGGTACGTCTCGATCGTGGAGGGCGGCGACGACGTGCTGCGCGACCTGGTCTTCAGCCGGTACGTGGTGCCGGTGTCGAAGCGGTCGTGACCAGCGCCGCGGCGTAGCCGGGAGCGACGTCCAGCCAGCGGACGGGAACCTGGGAGCCGGGGAGGGAACGCGAGAGCGCGCTCCCTCCCCGGCTCTCGGCGCACGTGCCGGCTTCCGGGCGCACGAGGACGTCGCGCAGCCCGGCCAGCCCGGCCCCGCTCGCCTTGACGTACGCCTCCTTGGCCGTCCACAGCCGGAAGTACTCCGCCAGGCTCGCGCCGGGCCCGGCCGCGCACACCTGGGCGGCCTCCTCGGGCTGGTACATCCGCCGCGCCATCTCCAGATGGTCGAAGTCGTCCCGGACGCGCTCCACGTCGACCCCCACCCGGCCGCCCGGCGCCGCCACCGCGATCAGCGCCCACTCCCCGGAGTGGGACAGATTGAAGTCCGGCACTTCCCCGGAGTGGGACAGGTTGAAGTCCGGCACTTCCCCCCAGCCCTCCAGGTTGAAGTCGGGCCCTTCCCCCGAGCCCTTCAGATTGAAGTCGGACCCTCCCTCCGAGCTCCGCAGGCACGGGCGGCCCGACGCGTCGGTGCCGAAGGCGAGCTGTGCGGCGGGCACGCCGCACAGCTCGCCAAGGACCGCGCGCAGGGCCGCGTGCGCGGCCACGTACCGCCGCCGCGCGAGCGGCTCGGCCAGCGCCGCGGCCTTCTCACGCTCGGCGGCGGACAGGCAGTGCCACCATCCCGGCCGCTCCGGACGGTCCACGTTGACCCGCCAGACCCGCGCGCCCACCGCGCCATCTCCGCCCGAACCGGCCTGCCAGACCCGAGCACCACCGGCCGCGACACCTCCGTCCGGGCCGACCTGCCAAGCCGTGGCACCCACGGCCGCAGCGCCTCCGTCCAGACTGGCCTGCCAAGCCGTGGCACCCACGGCCGCAGCGCCTCCATCCGAACCGACCCGCCGGACCCGCGCGCCCGCGGCCGCGCCGCCTCCGTCCGGACCGGCCCGCCAAGCCGTGGCACCCACCGCCGCGACGCCTCCGTCCGAACCGACCTGCCAAGCCGTGGCACCCACGGCCGCAGCGCCTCCGTCCGGACCGACCCGGTGCGCCTTCACACCCACGGTCGCAGTGCCTCCGCCACGATGCCGCGGGTGCGGGCCGCCTGTTCGAAGACCGCGAAGTGGCCGCCGTCGAAGGGGTGCAGGGCGAACTCGTCCGCGGTCTGGTCCCGCCAGGCCGCCACCTTCGCCGGCGCGACCCGCGGGTCGGCGCCGCTCGGCATCGCCGTGATGGGCACGGCCAGCGGCGGTTCGTCCGTGTAGCGGTAGGTCTCCTTGACGGTGAAGTCGGCCTGCACGGCGGGCAGGATCATCTCCAGCGCCCCCGGGTCGGCCAGCAGCCACTCCGGCGTGCCGCCCAGCTTGCGCAGCAGCGCGACCACCTGCGCCCTGGTCATCTCGCGCACCGGCGGCCCGCCCTCGTAGGTGACGTGCGGGGCGTCGGAGCCGGAGACGAACAGGTGCACGGGCTGCGGACCGCCGCGCCGCCTGATCTCCCTGACCAGTTCGAAGGCCACGATGGCGCCCAGGCTGTGCCCGTACAGGGCGTACCTGTGGCCCGCCGCCGACAGGTCGACGTCGGCCAGCACCGCGTCGGCCAGGTCGGAGACCAGCGGCTCCATCCGCAGGTAGGGCGGCTCCTTGTGCCGGCTCTCCCGTCCGGGCGGCTGCACCGGCTGGACCGCGATCCCCGGCAGCTCGCGCTGCCACAGCCGGAACGCCGACGCCGAGCCGCCCGCGTGCGGCAGGCAGTAGAGCGGCAGCGCGCCGGGCTCCGCGCCGGTCAGGGCGCGGAACGGCAGCCAGCTGGTCAGCAGGCCGTCGGTCGTCTCGTCATAGACGGTCATCTCGGTCCCTCACTCGACGATCTCGACTCTCACGTACGCGGGCGGCGGCTGCACCGCGGTCAGGTCGGCCTCCAGCACGACGTGCGCGCCGTCCCTGCTGACCTCGCCGAACCCGGCGAACGCGTACGTGATCTGCATCATGCGGTTGCGGCCGGTCTCCACGAAGTCGGCCCGTACGGCCACGCCCGCGTCCACCGCCAGCCGGAGGATGTGGTTGAGCAGCACCATGCCGACCCCGCGCGACATCACCCGGCACGACATCAGCATCATGCGCAGCCACCAGGCGTCCTCGCCCTTCTCCACCAGGGCCAGGCCGATCTTGCCGTAGCCGCCGAACCTGTCGGTGAGCGAGGCCACCAGGAGCAGGTGGTCCGGCGACTCCCGCAGCGCGTCCAGCTCCTCGTAGGAGTAGGTGCGCCCGGTGGAGTTCAGCTGGTTGGTGCGCACCGTCAGCTCCTCGGCCCGCTGCAGGTCCTCCCTTCTGGCGGGCGCGATGGTGAAGGACATCTCCAGGCCGGCCAGGAACTCCTCGTTCGTGCCGACGAAATCGCCTTCGAGCTCGTCCCTGGCGATCTGGCTGCGGTACATCCCGCGCCGCAACGCCGACTCGTCGGTGACGAAGCGCGGCCGGAACTCCGGCCGCGCCAGCGCCTCGTCGAGCTCCAGGATGTCCACGCAGGTCACCTCGGGGACCCCGTGGGCCACCTCGGCGCGCTCGAACTCCTGGTCGTCGACGAACGCGAAGGCGTCCAGGCCGAGGTTGAGCGCCTTGGCGATGTGCCGGATGGAGTCGGACTTCGGGTTCCAGTTGATCTGCGGATAGAGGAACATCTCCTCCAGCCCGAGGGCACGCAGCTTCTCCATGGCCGCGTCCCTGTCGTTCTTGCTGGCGACGGAGTGCAGGATGCCCATGCGGTCCAGCTCGTGGATCCGCTCGACGACGGCGGGCCGTACGGTGACGTCGCCGTCCTCCAGGAGCACCCCGTTCCACAGGGTGTTGTCGAGGTCCCACACGATGCACTTGATGCGGCCCTGTTTCGGCTTCTCCGGGAGCGGGGCCGCGGCGGTGGCCGCGGTTGTCACGGACATGTCGTCTTCTCCCTTTCCGCCTGGCCGGCGATGGTGATCCGCTGGATCTCGTTGCTGCCCTCGATGATCTCCATCACCTTGGCGTCGCGGTACAGGCGCGCCACCGGGAAGTCCGGGCTGCACCCGTTGGCGCCGTGGATCTGCACGGCCTCGGCCGCGTGCCGGACGGCGGCCGTGGAGGCGAAGTACTTCGCGATCCAGGTGGCCATGAGCGTCGCCGAGTCGCCGGCGTCCTTCAGGCGGCCGGCCTCGGCGAGCAGCAGCCTGGCCGCCCGCGCGTCGGTCACCATGTCGGACAGCTTGGCCTGGATCAGCGGCAGCTCCCGCAGCGCCGAGCCGCCAACCCTGCGGTGCGCGGCGTACGCGGAGGACGCCTCCAGGCACGCCTGGAGGATGCCCACCGACCCCGCGGCCACGCTGTAGCGGCCCAGGTCGAGGGTGCCGGTGAGCACCATGCCGGCGGTGAAGCCGCTCGGGCCGAGCAGCGCGTCCGGCCCGAGCACGACGTCGTCGAAGGAGATCTCCGCCAGCATCGAGGCGCGGGTGCCGAGCATGTCGTCGATGGGCTTGACCCGGACCCCCGGCGCGTCCCTGCTCACCAGGAAGGCGCCGATGCTGGCGGCCGTGCGGGCGAACACCAGGAACAGGTCCGCCCGCTGGCCGCCCGTGGTCCACTTCTTGACCCCGTTGAGCACCCAGCCGCCGCCGGACTCGACGGCGGTCGTGGTGATCGCCGAGGTGTCGCTGCCGGCGCCGGGTTCCGACAGGCAGAACGCGCCGAGCACGTCGCCGCTGCCGAGTGCGGGCGTCCACCGTTCGCGCTGGGCGGCGGTGCCCCACCGCTGCACCGTCCACGCCACCATGGTGTGGACGGTGAGGAGGCTGCGCAGCGAGGAGCAGCCGCGCCCCACCTCCTCGTGCACCTCCCCCAGCGTGACCATGTCCATCCCGGCGCCGCCCGAGCCGGCCGGCAGGAAGGGCGCCCACAGGCCCGCCTCGGCGACCCGTTCGATGAGCTCCTCGGGGACGCGGCCCACCCGGTCGTACGCGTCGGCGTACGGGACGACGTGCGTGTCGACGAACGCGCGGGCCGAACGGCGGTCGGTGACCTGCCCGGCGCCCGTCCCGAGGGCCGGCGCCGGGTCGGTGAGCGTCACGCGGCGGCCAGGTCGGCCGAGAGCTTGGCCACCAGGCTCGCCATCGACTCGGCGGTGCGGAAGTTGTCGATCCGCAGCTCCTCGTTGGGGATGGTGAGCTCGAAGGTCTTCTCCACGAACATCACCAGCTCCATCGCGAACAGCGAGTTGACGAAGCCGAGGGCGAAGATGTCCTGCGATGCGTCGATCTCCGCCTGCGGGTAACGCTCGCGGACGAAGGCGAGGATCTGGTCCTTCGCGGTAGCAGACATGGATATGGCTCCCTTTCAGTTCGTTGACGCGTACGTGTAGAAACCCCTGCCGGACTTGCGGCCGTGCAGCCCCGCGTCCGTCATCTGCTTCAGCAGCGGGCAGGGGCGGTACTTGCTGTCGGCGTAGTGCTCGTAGAGCACCTCGACGCTGTAGAGGATCGTGTCGACGCCGATCAGGTCGGCGGTCTCCAGCGGTCCCATGGGGTGGCCGAAGCAGCCGCGGAACACCTCGTCCACCGACGCGGCGTCCGCCACGCCCTCGTGCACCAGGTAGGCCGCCTCGTTCACGGTGAGCATGAGCACCCGGTTGGAGACGAAGCCGGACGAGTCCTTGACGCGCACGGCCTTCTTGCCCATGGCGCGCAGCAGGTTCTCGGTGCGCTCGATCGTCTCCGGCGAGGTGTGGAAGCCGGGGATCAGCTCCACGACCGGCTTGGCCGGCACCGGGTTCATGAAGTGCACGCCGATCACCCTGTCGGGGCGGCCGGTGACGGCGGCGACCTTGGTGATCGGGATGGCGGAGGTGTTGACCACGAAGACGGTGCCGGGGCCGCACTCGGCGTCGAGCGTCTCGTACACCTCCCGCTTGACGTCCCAGTTCTCCGTCACGTTCTCGATGACGATCTCCGCCTTGGCCGCGCCGGCGGCGCCGACGGCGGTGGTGATCCTGGACAGCACCTCGTCGGGGTCCAGGGCGGGACCGCCCATGAGGCGGCTCATCCGGGTGTTGCGCGTGATGGCCGCCAGCGCGGCGGCGAGCGTCTTCTCGTCCTTGTCGACGAGCACGACGTCGTGCCCCGTCGCGGCGAGGTTCTGGGCGACGCCGACTCCCATGACGCCGGCGCCGATCACCCCGGTCACAGTCATGTCATCTCCGTTCTGCTCATCGTTTCGCTCCTTGGGTCCGGTGGTCAGCGGCGTCTGCGGGCGGCCGAGGCCTCCAGGCCCGAACGCCGCAGCTGGGCCCGCACCTGGCTGCCGCCGTCGGAGGCGGCCGTGGCCGCGCCCGAGACGAGCGCGTCGACGGTGCGGCTCAGCGCGGCCACGGTCGGCGCCTCGTAGAGGATGTGCGGCGGCAGCTCCGGCAGCTCGAACGCGCGCCGGACCGCGGCCACGATGGCGACGCCGAGCAGCGAGTTGCCGCCCAGTTCGAAGTAGTTGTCCAGCACGCCGACCTGGTCGAGCCGGAGCGACTCGCCCCAGATCGCGGCGATGGCCTCCTCGGTGGCCCCGTCGGGCTCCTGGTAGGACGTGACCAGCTCGGGCCGGGGATGGCGCTCGCCGCCGCCGCCGATGGCGGGAGAGGTGACCGCCTCCAGGGTGAAGCGGGAACTGCCGGACACCAGCGTGGGGAAGTCCTGCGTGGACACGACGACCCGCGGCTCGCCGGTCGCCAGCGCCCGCAGCAGCGAACGCCAGCCGTCGGCGAACCCGATCCCGACGCGGGCCCGGTTCTTCCTGAAGAAGTCGCGCAGCGCCTCCTCGTACCCGTCGAGCCCGGCCTCCCAGGCGTTCCACGTCCACTCGCCCCAGCCGACGGACACCACCCGGCGCCCGGTCGCGGCGAGACGGCAGGCGTAGCCGTCCAGGAAGGCGTTGGCGGCGCAGTAGTCCACCTGGCCGGGGCCGCCGCCGGTGGCGGAGGTGATGGAGGAGAACAGCACCAGGAGGTCCAGCTCGACCTCGTCCGGCCGGCCGACGCGCAGCGCCTCGGCCAGCGCCAGCGTTCCGCCGATCTTGGGGGCGAGCACCTCGTCCAGCTCTTCGGGCCGTTTGAACTGCATCAGTCCCATGGCCGGGACGCCGGCGGCGTGCAGCACGCCGTGCAGCACGCCGAAGCGCTCGGTCGCCGCCTCGACGGCCCGGCGCACGTCCCGGGCGCTCGCGGCGTCGCCGGTGACGACCTCGACCTCCGCTCCCAGCGCGACCAGCTCGGTCACCTGCCGCACCCTGTCCCGGGTGACCTCGTCCGCGGGGCGTTCGCCGGACAGGACGGCGGGCCAGTCGGCTCGCGGTGGCAGGCCGCGCCTGGCCAGCAGCACGAGCTTGGCCCCGTAGTCACGGGCCAGGTGCCCGGCCAGGCCGAGCGCGATGCCGCCCAGCCCGCCGGTGATCAGGTAGACGCCTCCCCGGCGCAGCCCGGTGACGTCGGCGGCCGGGCCGGCGGGGAGCGGCGGGGCGGGCATGCGGGCGTAGTCGGGGACGTAGCGGCGGCCGTGGCGCAGCGCCACCGTGCGGTCCTCCTGCGGGCGGGCCAGCTCGGCGGCCAGACCGCTGAGGTCACGCGCGGACGGGCCCGCCGGGAGGTCAATCAGGCGGGTGGTCACTCCTGGGTACTCCAGCGGGATCACCAGGGACGGCCCGAGCAGCGTGGCGCCGGCGGGATGGGCCACCTCCTGGCCCAGCACCTGCTGGGTCCCGGATACGGCCACGTCGAGCGACCATTCACCGATACCGGACTCACCGGCCGCCCGGGCAAGCGCGACAAGCGTGTGCAGACCGTACGCAATGTCGGTGTCGCGGACGCCGGTGTCCTGGACGCCGGGCTCGTGCGTCGCAGGCTCCAGGTTCCACAGGTGCAGGACCCGCTCCAGGGGCCGTCCTGCGGTGCGCAGGTCGCGCAGTACGGCGAGCATGTCGGCGACGTGGCCCGGCCTGACCGTGTGGCCGTCGGCGGTGGCCGCGTACGCCTCGCCCGGGCGGACCGGCGTGACGGCGGCGCCGGTCCCGCGCAGGGCCGCCAGCACCTCGTCGGCGAGCCCGTCGCGGGTGAAGACCAGCCACGAGCCGGGCGTCCGCTCCACCGGGGCGGGCGGCGCCGTCTGCCGCCACACGGGCAGGTAGAGCCACTCGTCCTCGGGCAGCTTGGGCAGGCTGGTGATGGCCTCGAACAGGTCCTCAGGCTCGGCCGCCCCCCGGTCGATCTCACGCCGGGCGGGCGGGTCGATCCAGTAGCGCTGCCGCTGGAACGGATACGTGGGCAGCGGGATCCGCCCGGGCAGCCCCGCGAGGTCGGCGCCCTCGACGCGCCCGTGATAGGCGTCCCAGTCGACGGTGACGCCGCCGAGCCAGAGCCGGGCGAGGCAGTCCGCCAGCGCCTCGTCGCCCGGCCTGGCGTCGCTCGCGGCGGGCAGCGTGTGGGTGATCAGGGGCCAGCGCTCCGCCGGGCAGCCACCCGCGCGCACCAGCGCGCCCAGCGACTGTCCGGGGCCGATCTCGACCAGGGCGAGCTCCGGCTCGGCCAGCAGCGTCTCGATCCCGTCCTGGAACCGTACGGTCGCGCACATGTGCCTGGCCCAGTAACCGGGGTCGCACACCAGCTCGGCGTCGGCCAGGGCGCCGGTCACGTTCGAGACGTACGGGAGAGCGGGCGGGTTGAGCGTGACCTCGGCCTTGATCCACTGGGTCAGCTCGTCGCCCAGCGGCTCCAGCATGCGGGAGTGGAACGCGTGGGTGGTCTCCAGCGGGCGGCACGCGATCCCGGCCCTCCGCAGGTCCGCGGCCAGCGACTCGACCGCGTCCACCGGCCCGGCGACGACGACCGTCCCTGGGCCGTTCACGGCGCCGACGTCGAGCCCGCGCTCCTCCAGCCGGAAACGCCGGCGCACGGCGTCCGCCGGGAGCGACACCGCCAGCATGGCGCCCGGCGGCAGCCCCGAGATCAGCCGCGCCCGGTGCGTCACCAGGGCGATGGCGTCGGGCAGCGACAGGACTCCCGCGAGGCAGGCGGCGACGTACTCGCCGAGGCTGTAACCCAGCATGATCGCGGGCTGCAGACCCCAGGACATCAGGGTGCGCGCCAACGCGTACTCGACGGCGAACAGCGCGGGCTGCACCACTTCAGTGCGCTGCAGCGCCGCGTTCCGCCCTTCCCTACCAGCGGACGCCCGATCCCCGAACGTGCCGTTCGAGCCCTCCCCGCCGGCCGGCGACCGGTTCGTGAGCGCGCCGTTCGGGCTTGCCCCGCCGGTGGGCGTACGGCCGAGCAAGGTGGCCAGGTCGGCGCCCGCCTCGCGGTCGCCGGTCAGGAGGTCGGCGAGGCCGGCGTCGCCGAGGTGGTTCTCCAGCAGCGCCAGGCACTCGTCCAGCGCGGCGCGGAAGGCGGGTTCGTGCCGGTAGAGGTCACCGGCCAGGCCGGGGTACTGCTCGCCGACACCCGCCAGCAGGAAGCCCGTCCGGCGGCCCTGCACGGTCTCCACCCGGCCCAGCAGTCCTTCCCGGCGCGACCCGGTGAGGACGGCCGCGGCGGCGGCGCCGTCGGCGGCGACCAGCGCCCGCCGGTGCTCGAACGTCTTGCGCCCGGCCTGGAGCGTGTAGGCCACGTCGGCCAGCCGCGCACCCGGCTCGGCGGCCAGGTGCTCGCCGAGCCGCCGCACCGCGGCGTCGGCCGCGGGGGCGTTGCGGGCCGAGACGGGCAGCACCTGGTAGCGGCGGGCCGACGGCCCCGGATCGGGCCGGCGGGGCGGCTCCTCGATGACCATGTGCACGTTGGTGCCTCCCATGCCCAGGGAGTTGAGGCCCGCGATGCGCGGGCGTCCGTCGCGGGTGCGCCACGGGGACAGCTCGGCGTTGACGTAGAACGGGCTGTCGTCGAAGTCGATGTCAGGGTTGGGGCTGGTGTAGTGCAGGCTGGGCGGGATCACGCCCTCGCGGGCCGCGAGCGACGTCTTGATCAGGCCGCTCGCGCCGGCCGCCCGGTCCAGGTGCCCGACGTTGGTCTTCACCGACCCGATGGGGCAGTACCCCTTGTCCCTGGTGGGGCCGAAGGCGCGGGTCAGCGCGGCCACCTCGATCGGGTCGCCCAGCTCGGTGGCCGTGCCGTGCGCCTCGACGTAGCTGATGTCCTCGCCGGTGACGCCCGCGTCGGCCATCGCGTCGGCGATCACCCGGGCCTGGCCGACGACGCTGGGCGCGGTGTAGCCGACCTTGAGCGCGCCGTCGTTGTTCATGGCGGAGCCGCGGATCACCGCCCAGATGTGGTCGCCGTCGCGCACCGCGTCGGGCAGCCGCTTGAGCAGCACGGCCGCCGCGCCGTCGCCGAACATGCTGCCCCTGGCGCGGGCGTCGAAGGCGCGCACGTGCCCGTCCGGCGACTCCTGCCCGCCGGGGCCGAACAGGTGGCCCACCCGGTCGGGCACCCGGATCGAGACGCCGCCCGCCAGCGCCAGCTCGCACTCGCCGTCGCGCAGGCTCCGCACCGCCAGGTGGGCGGCGACCAGTGAGGTGGAGCAGAAGGTCTGTACGGCCACGCTCGGGCCGTACAGGTCGAGCAGGTACGAGACGGTCGTGGTCAGGGCGTCCTTGTCGTTGCCCATGATGACCTCGAAGTCGCTGACCTCCTGCTGGCCGCCGCCGAGCAGGTGGTCGGTCATCCGCAGCAGGTAGGTGCTGATGTTGGCGCCGCCGAACACGCCGACGCGGCCCCGGTGCTCGGGCGCGGCGTACCCGGCCTGCTCCAGCGCCTCCCAGCACACCTCCAGGAAGGCGCGCTGCTGCGGATCGTTGATCGCGGCCATCCGGGGGCTCATGCCGAAGAAGGACGCGTCGAAGCCGCTGATGTCGTCCAGCACCGGCCGGGCGGGCACGTACGCCGGGTCCTTGATCTGCTCCGGGTCGGCCCCGGCGGCGAGCAGTTCCTCCTCGGAGAAGAACGTGATGGACTCGACGCCTTCGCGCAGGTTGCGCCAGAACTGGCCGACGTCGGACGCGCCCGGGAAGCGGCCGGCCATGCCGACGATCGCGATCCGCCGGTCGTCGGCGGGCTCGCCCGCGTCGCGGGGAGGCGCCTCGGCGACGCGGAGCGCGGGCCGGGCGGCGGCCGGCTTGTTCGCGCCGCGCTCGTCGAGGATCGCCGCCAGGGTGGCCACGGTCGGCGCCTCGAACAGCGAGACGGTCGGCACCGCGACGCCGAACCGCTTCTTCACCAGCGCGAGCATCTGGAGCGCGACCAGCGAATTGCCGCCCAGGTCGAAGAAGTTGTCCCGGGTGCCCACCGGCTCGACGCCGAGCACCTCCGACCACAGGCCGGCCAGGTCGCGTTCCACCGGGGACAGCGGCGGAGTGTAGGGCTGGGGCAGTTCCGGGCGGGGAAACCGGTCGCCGCTCCCCGCACCCGTTTCCGGGCCGGCGAAGTCGGCGGGCATGGCGTGCGGCAGCCGGTCGTCCAGGCCGCCCGCGGCCACCACGAGGCTGGGCCGGGCGGCGGCCAGCAGCTCGTCGAAGGCGGCGAGCGCCTGCTCGGCGGTCATGGAGTGGGCGGCCATCGCCGCGCCGAGGCCGCCTTCCACCCGGCCGAGGGTGACCGACCAGGTGTCCCAGGCGGCGCTCAGCCATCGGGTGCGGCGGGAGTGGTTGCGGCGGCCGATCGCGGTCAGCGCGGCGTTGGCGGCCGCGTAGCTCGCGAAGGCGATGCCGCCCAGCACGGCGGAGGTGGACGAGAACAGCAGGCAGAAGCCGGGCGCCCGGTCGGCGGGCAGCTCGTCCAGCACCCGCTCCAGGACCAGCGCGCCGCCCACCTTGGCGGCGAAGTGCCGCTCGACGGCTTCGGCGTCCAGGTCGCGCAGCGGGCGGAAGGTGTCCTGGCCGGTGTCGGCGGCGGCGTGCACCACGCCGTCCACCCGCACGTCGCCGTCGAGTATCGCGCGCATGGCGGCGGCGTCCGTCACGTCGACCAGCGGGGTGAGCACCTCGGCGCCCAGCTCCCGCAACCGGCGCACCCCCTCCCGGCGGGGGTCGCCGTCCTCCTCGGGCACCCCGCCCCGGCTCGTCAGAATCAGCCTCCCCGCACCGGCCCGGACCAGGTGCTCGGCCACGAGCAACCCCACGTCCCCGAGCCCACCGGTGATCAGATACGCCCCACCCCGGCGAACCGTGAACCCGCCCTGGCTGGGCTCCGACGCGAACCCCGCGCCGACCTCCGCGGCTGCGCGCGAGGGCGCTGTAGCGGGCCCAGTCGACCGCGCGGCCGCCTGCCCGGGCTCTCCGAAAGCCTGGGCGGGGACTTCCGGAGCCTGGGCGGGGATCTCGGGGGTGAAGGTGCGGATCAGGCGGTGGCCGTCGCGGTAGGCGGTGAAGACCTCGCCGGAGGGGCGGCGGATCTCGGCGGCGAGGGCGGCGGCGAGCTCGGCGGGGGACGCCGCCGGGTCGAGGTCCACGGCGGCGCAGTCGAGGTTCAGGTACTCCTGGTTGCCGACCATCGGCAGGGCAGCGGCGGCGGCCTGGGCGGGGTGGGGCACCTCGCCCTCCGTGACGGCCTGGCCGCCCGAGGTGGCCAGGATGATCCGGGCCCCGCCGCCGGAGTCGCCCCAGGCGTCGAGCAGGCGGGCCAGGGGCGGCAGCTCGTCGCGGCCGTCGGCGGAGGGATCTTCCCTGTCGAGGATGCGCAGGTCCACCAGGACGGTGGGGGCGCCATCGGCCAGCCGTCCCGCCAGCTCGGCATGGCAGGCCGCCGACCCGGGGTCAATGGCGTAACCGTCCGGCGTCTCGGCGAAGGCGTCCGACGAGGTGACGGTCACCACGTCGAGCCCGTCGGCGTCGAGCGTACGGGCCAGAACCCCGGCCACCTCGGCGCGGCCCGCCAGCAGCACGCAGCGGGCAACCGGCACGGACGGGGGCGGCGACTCCGGCGCGGCCGTCCACCGCGCGGCCATCAACCGCACATGCGGCTCGGACCCATCGCCGGAGACAGCACCTCTGACGACGCCCGAAGCGGCACCGGAGAGGACGCCCGACGCGGTGCCGGAGGAAACACCAAGGACGCCCGAGGCGGGATCGGCGGCGGTGCGTGTGGCGGCACCAGGGACGACGGTGTGCGGGGTGGCGGGGCGGTCGGCAGCGGGTGGGTCGACCCAGTAGCGGAGGCGCTGGAAGGGGTAGGTGGGGAGGCCGACCTTGGCGACCGGCCGGTCCTGACGGTAGCCGGCCCAGTCGACCGGCACGCCCGCCAGCCAGAGCCGCCCCACGGCCTCGGCCAGCACGGCGGTGGCCGGGCGCGGGTCCTGGGCTCCCGGCAGCGTGCCGACGACCAGCGGCCAGCGCTCGCGGGCGCAGTCGCGGTGCCCCCGGGCCATCGCGCCGAGCGACTGGCCGGGCCCGATCTCCAGCAGCGCCGCCTCGTCCTCCTCCCGCAGCAGGGTGGCCAGCACGGCGTCGAACTGGACCGGCGCGCACATGTGCTCGGCCCAGTAGGCAGGGTCGGTGACCTGCTCGGCGGTGGCCAGGGTGCCGGTCACGTTGGACACGTACGGCACGCGCGGCGCGCGCAGCGTCACGTTCTCCGCGATCCACGCCGTGAGCGGCTCGCGGAGAGGCTCCATCATGGCCGAGTGGAAGGCGTGCGTGGTGGCCAGCGGCCGGCACGGCACCGCGTCGGCCTCCAGCAGGGCCCGCACGGCCGCCATGGCGTGCGGTTCGCCCGCCAGCACGGTCAGCTCGGGACCGCTCACGGCGGCGACGTCCACGCCGGCGATCCCGGCCCGCGCCAGGCGCTCGCGGGCCTCGGCGGCCGACAGCGGGACGGCGCTCATCGAGCCTTCGGGCAGCGCGCCGATGAGCCGCGCGCGGTGCGCCACCAGGGCCAGCGCCGACTCCGGCGACAGCACCCCGGCCAGGCACGCGGCGACGTACTCCCCGAGGCTGTAGCCGGCCAGGATGGCGGGCCGGACGCCCCACGACTGCACGAGGGTGGCGAGCGCGTACTCGACCGCGAACAGCGCGGGCTGGAGCACGGCGGTCGGGGTCGCCGCGGCGGCCGGGCCGCGGCCGAGCAGCGCGCCCAGACCGCCGGCCTCGGCGCGCGGGGCCAGCATCTCGGCGAGCGGGTCGGTCCCGCCCATCAGGCCCCGCAGGACGGTGCGGCACTCGTCGAGCGCCTTACGGAAGACGGGCTCGGTGCGGTACAGCTCGGCGGCCATGCCCGGGTACTGCTCGCCGGTCCCGGCGATGAGGAAGGCGACGGGCCGGTCGGCGCGGCTCTCCGTCCGGCCCAGCACCGCCCCGTCGCGGAGGCCTTCGGCGGCCTCGGCGGTGGACGAGGCCACCAGCATCCTGCGGTGGCCGAAGACCTGCCGCCCGCTCTGCAGCGTGTGGGCCACGTCGGCGAGGCGCGTCCCGCCGAGCGGCCCGGCGAGGTGCGCGGCGAGGCGTTCGGTCATCTCGTCGGCGGCGGCGGCCGTGCGGGCCGACCACACCAGCGGCTCGGGGCGCGGCTCCTCCTCCGTCCTCGGGACCAGCGGCGCCTCCTCCAGCACGACGTGCGCGTTGGTGCCGCCGATGCCGAACGCGCTCACCCCGGCCCGGCGGATGTGTCCCGACTCGCGCGGCCAGGCGCGCCGCCGGGTGACCACCTCCAGCCGGGCGTCACCGGCGCCGAGCTGCTGGTTGGGCTCGGTGAGGTTGAGTGTCGGGGGGATCTCGTCGTTGCGCAGCGCGAGCGCCGCCTTGATCAGGTTGGTGACCCCGGCGGCCCGGTCGAGGTGGCCGAGATTGGTCTTGACCGAGCCGATCAGCAGCGACTGCCCGTGGAAGACCTGCTGGAGCGCGGCCAGCTCGGCGGCGTCGCCGAGCGCCGTGCCGGTGCCGTGCGCCTCGACGTAGTCGATGTCGGCGGCCGTCAGGTCGGCGCTCGCCAGCGCCTCGGCCATCACGGCGGCCTGGCCCTGCACGCCGGGCGCGGTGAACCCGGCCTTGCGACCGGCGTCGTTGTTGACCGCCCAGCCGCGCATGACGGCGTAGATCTGGTCGCCGTCGGCGAGCGCGTCCTCCAGCCTGCGCAGCGCGACCACGCCGACGCCGCTGCCGAGCGGGGCGCCGAGTCCGGTCGCGTCGAAGGCGCGGCACTCGCCGTCCGGCGGGGAGATGCCGCCCTGCTGGTAGAGGTAGCCGACGCGCTGCGGCACGCTGACCGCGACGCCTCCGGCCAGGGCGAGGTCGCACTCGAAGCCGGCCAGGCTGGTGGCGGCGGCGCAGACGGCAACCAGCGACGTCGAGCAGTAGCTCTGCACGCCGTAGGTCGGACCGGACAGCCCCAGCGTGTGCGCCACGCGGGTGGTCAGCGAGTCCTTGTCGTTGGCGAGCCCGAGCGCGAGGTCGCCCATGACCGCGCCGATGCCGCTGGGCAGCAGGTTGTTCTGCATGTACGAGCTGTGCGCGCAGCCGCCGAAGACCCCGATCGAGCCGTCGAAGCGCCGGGGGTCGCAGCCCGCGTCCTCCAGGGCCGCGTGGCTGTGCTCCAGGAACAGCCGGTGCTGCGGGTCGAGGATCTGCGCCTCCTTCGGGCTGAACCCGAAGAAGGCCGCGTCGAACAGCTCGACGTCCTCGATCACCGGCGCGGCCTTCACGTACGCGGGGTCGGCCAGCAGGTCGTCGGGGACGCCGGCGGCGCGCAGCTCGTCGTCGGTGAAGCGGGTGATCCCGGACACGCCGGCCCGGATGGCGGACCACAGCTCGGCGACGTCGGACGCCCCCGGGAAGCGGCCCGACATGCCGACGATGGCGATGTCGGTACCGGAGCTCTCGGCCTCGATGTCGTCGATCACGTCTGCGGACCTCATTTCCGGCCTCATTTCCGGTTACTGGAACGGGCCCGGCGCCGCCGCTGCCCCCGTGCCGAACTCGTGGTGAGCGATTCCTGGCGGCCCCCGCCGCCGTCGAGCGCGGCGGCGAACTCCGCGATGGTCGGGTGCTCGAACAGCAGCGCGGGCGGCACCGGGCGCCCCAGCCGCTGCTCGATCGCGAGCACCATGGCCATGCCGACCAGCGAGTTTCCGCCGAGGTCGAAGAACGGGTCGTGCACGCCGACGCCGTCGATGCCCAGGTAGGCGCCCCACAGCTCGGCCATCTCGGCCTCCGCGGCGGTGCGCGGCGCGGCGAAGTCGGTGCGCAGCTGCGGGCGCGGGAACCGCTCCCCTTCGGGTACGGCGGAGGCGGCGCCGACCAGGTCGTCCAGGTCGAGCATGCCCGTCCAGGCGGCCAGCACCTCGCGCAGCGGCTGTCGCACCGCCATCACGTTGCCGTGGCCGCCTGCCACGATCCGGTCCAGCAGGGCGCAGCCGGCGTCCTCGGCGAAGCCGTACCGGGCGCGGTAGGCGGCCACCCGGTTGGCCAGCCCGCCCGCCGACTTGAGGTTCTCCGACTGCCACACGTCGTGCTGCCAGGGGCCCCAGGCGACCGACACGACCCTGGTCGACGGGGCTGTGGCGGCCAGCGCGTCCCCGTACGCGTCGAGGACGGTGTTGGCGGCGCAGTAGTCGCCCTCGCCGATGCCGCCGAACGCGGTGACCGCGGAGGAGTACAGCACGAGCAGTTCCGGCCGTTCGGCGGCGGGGGTCGTGGGGCCGACCAGCTCGGCCAGCGGCCCCATGGCCAGCACCTTGGGCGCGAGCACCCGGCCTGCCTCGGCGACGGTGCGCCGGCTCAGCAGGCCGGCGGCGGGCAGCCCGGCGGCGTGGATCACGCCGGTCAGTGAGCCGAACCGCTCCCGGCCGCGCCGCAGCGCCTCCCTGAGCTGCTCGGGCACCCCGGCGTCGGCGGTGAGCAGCAGCACCTCCGCCCCGCTGGCCTCCAGTTCGGCTACGTCACGCAGGGTCCGCTGTACGCCCTCCGCCCGCTCGCCGCCGGCTTCGCGGTCCAGCGGGGTGCGGCCGACCAGGGCGAGCCGCCGTACGCCCGCGCGGACGAGATGCTTGGCGAGCGCCATGCCCAGCCCGCGCGTCCCGCCCGTGATCAGGTACGAGCCGTCGGCCCGCCACACCGGGGACGCCGACGGCTCTGCGGTGACCTCGGCCCACGCCCGCACCCAGCGCCGCCCGCGCCGCCACCCGGCCACCGGATCGTCGTCCGCCGCGCCGGAGTCCCACTCGCGAAGCAGCTCACGAGCGACCTGCCCCGCCGCCGTGCCGGCTTCCGGGGCCGGTCCGTGGGCGGGTGTGCCGACGGTTTCGGGGTCGAGGTCGAGGCCTCGCCAGGTCAGGGCGGGGTACTCGTGCCTGGCCGCGCGGCCGAGGCCGTGGGCCAGGGCTTGGTGGGGAGCCGGGATGTCGCCGCCGAGGATCTCGGCGGCGCCGCCGGTCACCGTCAGCAGCCGCACCTCCCGCTCGGCGGGCAGGTCGCCGAGTGCCTGGATGGTCAGCATGAGGCTGTCGAAGCCGTGGGCGACGGCTGCCCTCAGCTCCTCGTCGCCGGGGAGGCCGCCGGTCCCGGCGTCCAGGCTCCACAGGTACGCGACGTGCACGGGTCCGTCGGACGGCAGGTCGGCGAAGACGGCCCCGTAGTGGGCGGGGACGGCGGGGTCGAGGGTCAGGCGGCGGCCTTCGCGGCGCGGCGGCCCGTCGCCCGCGACCACCTCGACCACGGAGGCGCCGGCCAGGTCGGCGAGCGCCGAGCCCACACCGCCGGAGTCGGCGAACACGACGAGCGGACCGGTCAGGTCCAGACCGGCCGCGGGCGCTTCCCGGACCGGATCCTGCCGCCAGGAGGGGACGAAGGTGTAGTCCGCGGGCTCGGCCCCGTCGCGCCGGTCGTCCGCCCCACCGGACGCGGTGTCCAGGTCGACGTCCGGCCCAGCGGACCCGGCGTACCGATCGGCGTCCGAGCCAGTGGCGGGACCTCGGGCGGCATCCAACTCAGCGGGAGCCCCGTGAGCGGCGTCCGGCCCGGCGGGCGGGACGCCGTTGCGGCTGGTGGCGACTGGGGTGATCTGCTCCGGCCAGAAGCGGGTGCGCTGGAAGGGGTAGGTGGGCAGGCTGAGCACGCGGCCCGCGTCGGCGCGGGTGCGTTCCCAGGTGACCTCGGCGCCGAGCTCCCAGAGCCGGGCGCAGGTCCGGAGCAGTTCGTCGTGGGGGTCGCGGGGAGCGCCGCCGGTCCAGCGGGGCGGCAGGGTGCCGAGCACGGCGACGCCGGAGCCGCCGGCCAGGTTCTGCCTGACCAGCCCGCCGAGCGTCTGGCCGGGCCCCAGTTCGACGAACGCGTCCACGTCCTGGTCCACGCAGTGGCGCACGCCGTCGGCGAAGCGGACTGTGCTGACGAGCTGGTCGGCCCAGTAGGAGGTGCCTGTGGCCTGCTCGGCGGTGAGCGGCAGGCCGGTGAGGTTGGAGACGACGGGGACGGCCGGCGCCCGCCTCGGCACGGTGTCGAGCACCGCGGCGAGCTTCTCCCTGGCCGGCTGCAGCAGCCTGGAGTGGAAGGCGTGGGCGGAGCGCAGCGCCCGGCAGGCGATGCCCTCCCCGGCCAGGGCGGCAGACGCCGCCTCGATCTCGGCGGGGCTCCCGCTCAGCACGGTCATCGACGGCCCGTTGCCCGCGGCGACGTCCACGTCGATCCCGCCGCTCACGAGCACGGGGACGATGCGCTCCTCGGGCGCGGCGACGGCGATCATCCGCCCGGCGGGCACGGCGTTGATCAGGTGCGCCCGTTCGAGCACGACGTGCAGCGCGTCCTCCAGGGTGAAGACCCCCGCCAGGCACGCGGCCACGTACTCGCCGAGGCTGTAGCCGATGAGCAGGTCCGGGGTGACGCCCCAGTGCCCGAGCAGCCGCGCCAGCGCGTACTCGGCGGTGAAGAGGAAGGGGTGGGCCACCTCGGCGTGGTCCAGGGGGCCGGGAGCCTCGGGCGCCTCGCCGGTGCGGCCGAGCAGGGCGGCGAGATCGCCGGGGGCGGCCGAGGTCTCAGCGAGGAACAGGGGCCGCAGGTCCGTGCCCGAGCGGCGCAGGACCAGCTCGACGCAGTTGTCCACCGCCTCGGCGTACACCGGCTCCTTGGCGTACAGCTCCCGGCCGAGTCCCGCGTACTGGTCGCCGACCCCGGGAAGCAGGAACGCGACGCGGGGCCGGCCCTTCACCCGGTGGCCCCCGCCGCTGTCGGCTGCGGCGCGCAGCCCGCGTACGGCGTCGTCCAGGTCGGCGCAGACCAGGGCGCGGCGGTGGTCCAGCTCGGCCCGGCCGGTCTGCAGCGTGTGGGCGAGGTCGGGCACGGTCGCACCGGGGTGGGCGCTCACCCAGTCCGCCAGCCGGGTGGCCTGCTCGCGCAGCGCGGCGGCGCTGCCGGCCGACAGCGGCAGGAGGTGGACGGTGTCGCGCGCCGGTGTCTCCGGCGGGGCGGGCGGGGGCGCCTTCTCCACGATCAGGTGGGCGTTCGTGCCGGACAGCCCGAACGAGCTGACTCCGGCCAGGGCCGGCCCGTCCCCCTGCGGCAACGGCTCCAGGCCGGTGACCGGGCGGATGGCGCCGTTCTCGGGGAAGGCGGCGGCCGGGTTGGTCAGGTGCAGGCTGGGCGGAATCTGCCCATTTTTCAGGATCAGCACTGACTTGATGAGACCGGCGACTCCCGCCGCGGCCTGGGTGTGCCCGATGTTGGTCTTGATCGCGCCGACGCGCAGCGGCCGGTCGGGCGAGCGACGGCCGAAGACGTCGTGCAGCGCGGACAGCTCGATGGCGTCCCCGAGTCGGGTGCCGGAGCCGTGCGCCTCCACGTAGGCGACGTCGTCCGGTGAGACGCGGGCGGCGGCGAGCGCGCGGCCGATCACGTCGGCCTGCGCGCGCCGGCTCGGGGCGGTGAGCCCGTTGCTGCGCCCGTCCTGGTTGACCGCCGAGCCGCGCAGCACGGCGTGGATGCGGCGGCCCGCGGCGACGGCGCTGGACAGCCGCTCCAGCACGACCAGGCCGCCGCCCTCGCCCATGACGTAGCCGTCGGCGCTCTCGTCGAAGGTCTTGCACCGGCCGTCGGAGCACATCATCAGGCCCGCGCACGCCTGGATGTAGAGGGACGGGTGCATGGTCAGCGAGGCGCCCGCGGCGACGGCCAGGTCGCACTCGCCCCTGCGCAGGCTCTCGGAGGCCAGGTGGACCGCGATGAGCGACGACGAGCAGGCCGTGTCGACCGTGAGGGTGGGGCCGTTCAGGTCGAGCTGGTACGCGATGCGCCCGGCGGCGACGCTGGGCACCGAGCCCTGGCCCAGGTAGGGGTCGGCGAGCGCGGCGCCGCCCTGCCTCTCGATCTGCAGCCGGCCGTACTGCAGGGTGTCCATGAGCCCGATCATCACGCCGGTGCGGCTGCCGGCCAGCCGCGCGGGCGACAGGCCCGCGTTCTCCAGGCCCTCCCACACCAGCTCCAGCAGCAGGCGCTGGTGGGGGTCCATGCGCAGCGCCTCGCGCGGCGAGAGGCCGAAGAACTCGGCGTCCCAGCCGGTGATGTCGTCCAGGAAGGTGCCGTACCTGGTGTAGACGCCGCCGGGGGTGCGCGGGTCGGGGTGGTAGTAGTCGTCGATGTCCCACCGGCTCGCCGGCACCTCGCGCACCGCGCTGCGGCCCTCGCTGAGCAGCTCCCAGAGGCCCTCGGCCGTGTCGCCGCCGCCGGGATAGCGGCAGGCCATGCCGACGATCGCGATGGGCTCGTGGGCGCGCTCCTCCGCCTCGGCGAGCCGGCCGCGCGCCTGGGCCAGCTCGACCGTGGCGCGCTTGAGGTAGGCGCGGAGCTTGTCCTCTGTCCCCATCTTTCGTGCCTTTCCGGTCGAGGTGGTCATGGGTCACAGGTCGTTGTCGATCAGGGCGAAGATCTCCTCGTCGGAAGCGGAGTCGATCTTCTCCATGACGCCGCCGACATCGTGCTGTCCGCCGCCGCCGAGCTTGGTGAGCGCGCCCTGGAGGATGGTGGCGAGCCGGTCGCGCATGCTCTCCGCCTCGCCGTTGGCCGCGGCCAGCAGGTCGTCGACCCGTTCCAGGGCGGTGCGCAGGGTGTCCTCGGCCGAGGGCGGCGCCGGGACGAGCACTCCGGCCAGGTACGCCGAGAGCGAGCGGACCGTGGGCTGGTCGAAGACCAGCGTCGCGGGCAGCCGCAGCCCGGTGTCGGTGTTGAGCCGGTTGCGGAGTTCGACGGCCGTCAGTGAGTCGAAGCCGAGCTGGTTGAACGCCTGGTCCACGTCCACCTGGGCCGGGTCGCCGTGGGCGAGCACGGCCGCGACGTGGTCTCGTACGGTGTCGGTGAGCAGTCGCAGCGCCTCGTCCCTGCCCAGCGCCGGCAGCCGGGCCGCCAGCGGGCCCGCGTTCCCGGCCCCGGCTCCCGCCGCACGGCGCGGCACGCGTACGAGGCCGCGCAGCATTCCGGGCAGTTCACCGTTCTCCGCCCGCGCCCGCAGACCGGCGGGATCCCAGCGGGCGGCCACCACCGCGGACTCCGCGTCCGCGAGGGCGGCGTCGAACAGCGCCAGCCCTTCCTCCACCGCGAGCGGGGCGATCCCCGCACGCGCCAGCCGTGCCCTGTCCGTCGCCCCCATCGCGCCGGTCATGCCGGACTCCACGTCCCAGAGCCCCCAGGCCACGGACACCGCCGGCAGCCCTGCCGCACGCCTGGCGGCGGCCAAGCCGTCCAGGAAGGCGTTCGCCGCCGCGTAGCTGCCCTGGCCTGCGTTGCCCAGCACCCCGGCGAGCGAGGAGAACAGCACGAAGAACCCCAGATCACGGGTCAGCTCGTGCAGGAACCAGGCCGCGTCCGCCTTCGGCCCCAGCACCCCGCTGATTCGCTCGGGAGTCAGCCCTTCGACCAAGCCGTCGTCCAGCACCCCGGCGGCGTGCACCACACCAGCCAGCGGCCCGGCCGAGGCCACCACGTCAGCGAGCTGCGCACGATCGGACACGTCACAGGCCACCACCCGCACCCGGGCACCGGCCCCTTCCAGCTTCGCCACCAGCTCCGTCGCGCCCTCGGCCCGAGGACCACGCCGCGACACCAGCACCAGATCCCGCACCCCGTGCAGTTCGACCAGCCGCAGCGCCACCAGAGCACCAAGTCCCCCGGTGCCACCGGTCACCAGCACCGCACCCGACCTGACGGAAGAAGCCCCGCCGGACGCCGCACCAGCCATCACGGAAGAAACCCCAGCGGACGCCGCAGCGAGCAGCCGGTCGGAGGCCGACGCAGGCGTCCGGCCGGAGGCCGTCGCAGAGGCCTGGTCGGAGGCTGGAACAGGGGTCTGGTCGGAAGCTGGGGCGGAGGTCTGATCGGGAGTGGCGGAAGTGGTGGGTGTCGGGCGGCGGGTCAGGCGAGGGGCCAGGATGCGGCCGTCGACCACCCGTACCTGGGGCTCGCCCGAAGCCAGCACCGCGTCCCAGCCCGAGAACCCCTCCGGCACCTCCGCCAGCACGAACCGGCCCGGCTGCTCACTCTGCGCCGACCGCACCAGCCCCCACACCGCCGAACCGGCCACATCCCCCGGCCGCGTCGCGAACACGACCGGCGACGCCCCGGCACCCTTCACCGCCGCAAGCACACGCGAGGTCAACTCCCGCACCGCCACCGGAACGTCCGCCGACCCGCTCACACACCACACCACCTCCGGCTCCACCGAGCCCGGCACGGAGGGAGCCACCTCGGCCCACTCCACCCCGTACAGCGGCAGACCGGTCGAGGCGGACGGGCGGACGTCGGCGGGTCGTGCGCGCAGTGCGCCGATGGACAGGACCGGCGCGCCATCGGTGTCGGCCACCTCGACGACGGCGTCCTCGCCGCTGGTCGTGAGGCGTACGCGCAGCGCGGCGGACTCGGAGGCGTGCAGGCGGACGTCACCGAACGCGAACGGCAGCCGCAACTCGTCGTCCTCCACGGCCAGCACGAGGGGGTGGAAGGACGCGTCCAGCAGGGCGGGATGGACGCCGAAGCCGGTCACGTCCACGCCCTCCGGCGCCACCACCTCCGCGAACAGCTCCTCACCACGACGCCACAACGCCCGCAACCCCTGGAACGCCGCACCGTACTCGTAACCCCGCTCCCCCAGCCGCTCGTAACCCCCCTCGACCTCCACCACCACCGCGTCGACGGGTGGCCACACCCCGGCCCACTCGCACGCACCACGGCCCGGGACGTCCCCGGCGAGCACACCGGAGGCGTGGCGGGTCCAGGCGTCGTCCTCGTCGCCGGTGCGGGAGTAGACGGCGATCTGGCGCCGTCCCGCGTCCGGGGGGTCGACGGTGATCTGTACGGTGACCGCGCCCTGCTCGGGAAGGAACAGCGGAGCCTCGATGACCAGTTCGTCGAGCCGGGCGCAGCCCGCCTGGGCGCCGGCTTCCAGGGCCAGGTCGGCGAAGGCGGCGCCGGGAAGCAGTACGCGGCCCGCGACCGCGTGGCCCGCCAGCCAGGGAGCGCCGCGCAGGGAGATCCGGCCGGTGAGCACGTAGCCGTCCCCGGCCACCGGCACGACGGCGTCGAGCAGCGGGTGGCGGGAGCCGTCGATGCCCGCGCCGGACACGGGGCCGGTCTGGTCGCCGGTGAGCCAGAACCTGCGCCGGGCGAAGGCGTAGGTCGGCGGCTCGTGGCGGGGACGCGGCGCGGAGGGCAGCGCGTCGCTCCAGGAGACCTTGGCGCCGAGCACCCAGGCGTGGGCCAGCGCCGTGAGGAAGCGGCGACGGTCGCCCGTGTCGCGCCGCAGCGTGTGGCAGACGCCCGCGGGCACGCCGGCGGCCTCGCAGATGGCCTCGGTGTCGGGGCCCAGCACCGGATGCGGGCTGACCTCGACGAACAGCGGGGTGCCCGCTCCGGCGACGGCACTGACGGCCTGCTCGAACCGTACCGGGTTGCGCAGGTTGTCGTACCAGTAGCGGGTGGTCAGCTCGGCCGGGTCGATGAACGCGCCGGCGAGGGCGGAGCAGAAGCGGACGTCGGCGGCGCGCGGCCGCACGTCGCGCAGCGCGGCCATCAGCTCGTCGCGCAGCGCCTCGACGTGCGGGGTGTGGGAGGCGTAGTCGACCGCGATGCGGCGCACCCGCACGGTGTTCTCGCACGTGGCGGCGAACTCCTCCAGGGCGGCGACCTCTCCTGCCACCACCGAGCCGGTGGGGCTGCTGTGCACGGCCACCCACAGCCGGTCCGCCCACGGTTCGATCCGCTCCTGGGCCCTGGCCGCGGGCAGCGCCACGGCGAGCATGCCGCCGGTGCCGCCGAGCCGGGTCAGCACCTGGCTGCGCAGGGCCACGACCTTGGCGGCGTCCTCCAGCGAGAGCGCGCCCGCGACGTACGCGGCGGCGATCTCGCCCTGGGAGTGGCCGAGCACCGCGGACGGCCGCACGCCGAGGGAGCGCCACAGCTCGGCCAGCGCGACCATGACCGCGAACAGGACGGGCTGGATCACGTCGGTGCCGTCCAGGGACCGCGCGCCGGGCGCGCCGCGCAGCACGTCCTCGACCGACCAGCCGGTGTGCGGGCGCAGCGCCTCCTCGCAGCGGCGGAGGGCGGCCCGGAACGTCTCGTCCTCGTCCAGCAGGTCCACGGCCATGCCCGCCCACTGCGAGCCCTGACCGGGGAACACGAACACCGGCTGGACGTTGGGCGCCGCGACCCCGCTCACCACCGCGGCGTCGGACCCGCCTTCCGCCAGCGCGGCCAGCCCCGCCAGCAACTCCCGCCGGTCCCCGGCCACGATCACGGCTCGGTGCTCGAAGCTCGCGCGCCGGGCCAGCGCCCGGCCCGCGCCTGGCAGGTCCCGGTCAGAAGCGCTTTCCGCGTACGCGACCAGCCGCGCGGCCTGTGCCCGCAGTGACTCCGCCGACCTGGCGGACACCGGCCACACGAGCGGACCATCGCCGGCCGGCACCTCCGGCTCGGCCGGCGCGCCCTCCAGGATCACGTGCGCGTTCGTACCGCTGACCCCGAACGAGGAGACCCCGGCCCGCAACGGACGCTCGCCCGGCACCTCCACCGCCTGGGTCAGCAGCCGCACCCCACCGGACTCCCAGTCCACGTGCGGGGTCGGCTCCTTGACGTGCAGCGTCGGCGGCATCGTCCGGTGCTCCAGCGCTTTCACCATCTTGATCACACCGGCCACCCCTGCTGCTGCCTGGGTGTGACCGATGTTCGACTTCAGCGAGCCCAGCCACACCGGCCGCTCAGCCGGACGTCCACGCCCGTACGTGGCCAGCAACGCCTGCGCCTCGATCGGGTCGCCCAACGTCGTGCCGGTGCCGTGCGCCTCCACGACGTCGACGTCCCGCGTATCCAGCAACGCGTCGGCCAGCGCCTGACGGATCACCCGCTCCTGGGCCGGACCGCTCGGCGCCGTCATCCCGTTGGAGGCGCCGTCCTGGTTCACCGCCGAACCCCGCACCACCGCCAGGATCCGCCGGCCGTTGCGCCGCGCCTCCGACAACCGCTCCAGCACCAGCACCCCGACACCCTCCGCCCACGCCGCACCATCGGCGGTCGAGGAGAAGGACTTGCAGCGGCCGTCGGGGGCCAGCGCGCGCTGGCGCGAGAACTCCACGAACGGCGCGGGGGTCGCCATCACCGACACGCCGCCCGCCAGGGCCATCGAGCACTCGCCGCGTCGCAGGGCCTGCACCGCCAGGTGCAGCGCGACCAGAGAGGAGGAGCAGGCGGTGTCGGTGGTGAGGGCCGGGCCCTCCAGGCCGAGAGTGTAGGAGACGCGGCCCGCCAGGACGCTGGACGCGCTGGAGGTGAACAGAGTGCCTTCGACCGACTCCGGCGCCTTGTGCAGGAATCGGGTGGAGTAGTGCTCGTACATACTGCCGGCGTAGACGCCGGTACGGCTGCCCCGCAGCGTCACCGGATCGATCCCCGCCCGCTCCAACGCCTCCCAGCACGACTCCAAGAACAACCGATGCTGCGGATCCGTCGCCAACGCACTCCGCGGACTCATCCCGAAGAACGCCGCATCGAACTCACCCGCGTCATACACGAACCCCCCATGACGCGTATACGACTTCCCCACCACCTCCGGATCCGGATCGAACAACCCCTCCAGATCC
>NZ_BAABFD010000032.1:0-94682 GCF_039540635.1 Nonomuraea ferruginea
CACGAGCAAGATCAAGAGATTACGTGGCCATCGACCAGGATTTCCGATGTCCGTCTACCGGGACCCTTCTGGCCATCTACCTGGAGTCACCTGTCCGCCGACCTGGAGTTTTAGATGGCCGCATACAATGAGCTGAAGGTCGGCCAGGGCCTGGTGGTCACCCATCCACCCCCGAAGCTCTCTACGCGCCAGCGCGGCAACCAGCTCACGCTTGCCGACTTCGCTGAGCAGCCACACTTTGATACCTGCGCACGGGTGCTCCGGCACTGTCACTCGCATAATCACCTCGGGGGCCGGGCGTACGACCTCGATTTCGGTCTGCACGCGCTTTTCCTCACCTCTACAAAGATCGTTCGCGCATGTGCGGTGAATCGTCGCGCGCTCTTGAATCACTGGCCAGAGTGCCAGCCAGACGCTACGTTGAGCAGCGAAAGCACCCGACATTCACCACACGAAACGACCCCACATTCCGTGTGTGGCGCTATATGTATCCACGCCAGGTCCCAGGAGTCGACAGATGCCCCCAAAAGAGCTGGACCCTGACGCCGGCCAAGCAGCGAGATTCGGGTACGAGCTGCGTAAAGAACGAGAAGCCAAGGGGATGACACAGGCACAAGTGGGACATCGGCTGGGCTTCGCCCCTACCACTATCGGCGCATTCGAGCTCGGCACACGTCGTCCTCACCTGAAGCTCGCGCAGGCGTGCGAGGAACTGTTCAGGCTGGAACCCGGCGAACTCGTCAGATGGCTGCCGGAGGAGCCCTCGAAAGCCGCGCCGAAGTGGTTCGGCCCTTGGAAGCTCAGGGAACGCTCGGCCAGGGCCATCTACACCTGGGAGCCGGTCATCGTGACCGGCCTGCTCCAGACCCGCGAGTACGCCGAGATCATCCTTCGGGCCAGACCAGGGAAGAGTCCCAGCCAGGTGCAGGAAGAAGTGGCGGCGCGGATGGAGCGCCAGGCCATCCTCACCCGCGACGATCCCGTGCTGCTATGGGCTTTTATGGACGAATCCATTCTTCATCGTCCGATCGGGTGCGAGGCCATCACCAGAAGGCAACTTGAACATCTCGTCGAGATGTCCGAACGGCCCAACATCACGATCCAGATCCTCCCGTACAGCGCCATGAGCGCCATCGGGATAGGCGGCGCTTTCGCTCTCGCTCAGGTCCCGGACGAGCCGGATGCGGCCTACATCGAGGGCTCTCTCCACGGACAGATCCGAGACACCGGCGACGACGTGGACATTCTCAAGCGGAGAACGGACCACATCAGGTCAGAGGTGCATTCTCAGCGCAATTCCATCGAAATGATTAAGAAAAGGTTGGAGGAAGAATGGACCTGGAGCTGAAACAAGAGCTCACCGACGCCGAATGGATCACGGCATCGAGCGACAACGGCGGCAACTGCCTTGAGGTGGCATTCCTCAGCGGGGACCGCGTCGGAATCCGCGACACGGAGCGGCCGGACCTGGAGCCATGGGTGGTCCGCGGCCCCGTCTGGGAAACCTTCAGCGAGGGCGTGAAGCGAGGCGTCTTCGACCGCTCCCCCTGATCAGATACCCCACGAGGGCCTGGCCCGTCGTCAGGCCCTCCCCCATTTCCAACGACACAGACATGTGTGTCACCGAAGGCTTCGGACACCACAACCGACCTAGGATCGCAGGCATGACCTCCACCGGTGTTGACCGCCTCCTGCGGATTGGCCTGCCCGTGGGTGTGTGGACCAAAGCCCGGGCGTCCGGCGACAACGGCGGGAGCTGTGTCGAGGTGATGCGGCGACCCGATGACACCGTCCTGCTCCGGGACACCAAGGACCAGGGCAAGGGACCCGTGCTGGCCTTCGGGCCGGACGAGTGGCGGGCTTTCCTGGACGGGGTGTCCAAGGGGGAGTTCGACCTCCCCTGAGCCGATCAGGGCTTGTGTTCCGCGATGCGGGCGAACGCGTGGATGTCCAGTTGCTCGCCCCGTACCGAGGGGTCCACCCCCGCCGCCCGCAGCGCCTGCTCCGCCCCCGCCGGGCTGCCCGCCCAGCCCGCGAGAGCGGCGCGGAGGGTCTTGCGGCGCTGGGCGAAGGCGGCGTCGATCACCGCGAACACCTCCTCGCGCGTGGCCGTCGTCGGCGGCGGGTCGCGGCGCACCAGGGAGACCAGGCCGGAGTCGACGTTCGGCACCGGCCAGAAGACCGTGCGGCCGACGGGGCCGGCTCTGCGTACGTCGGCGTACCAGGCGGCCTTGACCGACGGGATCCCGTACACCTTGGAGCCGGGCGCGGCGGCGAGCCGGTCGGCGACCTCGGCCTGGACCATGACGAGGCCTCTCTGCAGCGAGGGCAGCACCTCCAGCAGGTGGAGCACCACCGGCACCGCCACGTTGTAGGGCAGGTTGGCCACCAGCGCCGTGGGGGTGTGGCCGGACAGGTCGTCAGGCGTGACCTTCATGGCGTCGGCCTGGATCACCGTGAGCTTGTCGGCGAGGCCCCGCTCGGCGACCGTCTTCGGCAACTGCGCCGCCAGCACCGGGTCGATCTCGACGGCCACCACGTGACGGGTCTCCGGCAGCAACGCCAGCGTGAGGGAACCGAGGCCGGGGCCCACCTCGATGACCACATCGTCCGAGGTCACCCCCGCCACGCGGACGATGCGCCGGACGGTGCCGGCGTCGATCACGAAGTTCTGGCCTAGCTTTTTTGTGGGTCGCAGATCTAGCTTGTTCGCCAAAATACGTATTTCTGCTGGGCCCAGGAGCCTCATCATCCAATAAGTGTCGCGCATCGAAGAACCTGCGATGGCGCACGGGGGCCGGGTGAGGGGAGGATGGGTGGAACAGGAAGGGACATCCCTCATGGAGCCAACGGGCGCCGCCCCGCTTCGCCCGACGGACTTACGGGAGATCGGGCCGTACCGCCTGCTCGGGCGGCTGGGTGAAGGCGGCATGGGGACTGTCTTCCTCGCCCGCGCGCCGACGGGGCGGTTCGTCGCGGTCAAGGTGGTGAAGGCCGAGTTCGCCAACCAGGAGGGGTTCGCGGCCCGCTTCCACGCCGAGGTGGAGAACGCCCGGCGGGTGGCGTCGTTCTGCACGGCGCAGGTGCTCGACAACGGCAACACCGGCGACGGCCGGCCCTACATGGTCACCGAGTACATCGCCGGCACGCCCATGTCCGACCAGATCTCCACCTACGGGGCCCTGGATCCCGGGCCGCTGCACGGCGTGGCGCTGGGGGTGGCGGCGGCGCTGGCGGCGATCCACGTGGCCGGGCTGGTCCACCGCGACCTCAAGCCGGCCAACGTGATCCTCTCGCTGTCGGGGCCGCGGGTGATCGACTTCGGCATCGCCAGGGCGCTCGACAGGGAGACGGGGTTCACCATGTCCGGGGAGCTGCTGGGCAGCCCCGGGTGGTGGGCTCCCGAGCAGGTACGGGGACACATCGTCACTCCGGCGGCCGACATCTTCGCGTGGGGCTGCCTGGTGGCCTACGCGGGCAACGGGCGGCACCCGTTCGGCCGGGGCGACCCCATCACGCTCGCCACCCGCGTGCTGCACAGCCAGCCTGACCTGGGTGCGCTGCCCGCGCCGCTCAACGAGTTGGTGCGGCGGGCCACGGCGATGGAGCCGGAGCAGCGGCCCACGGCTCAGGAGCTGCTCATCGCGCTGGTCGGCGGGAGCGCGCCCGCACCGGCGGCGACGGTGAACCCGCCGACCCTGGTGGCGACCGACCTGATGGCGGAGTGGGAGCCGCCCAGGAACGTGGTCGACGAACCGGACATCACCGCGACCTTCACGACGCCCCCGCCCAGTGACACCATGGTGGATCGGGACCCTTCGGGGAAGCGGCCCGCGGGACTCATCCCGTCCCGCGGCCAGGAGGGTCCCCCTTCGCAGGACTCCTCACCGCCGGCGGCCCTTCAGAGCGGCTCCTTACCCGGCGGGGCCGCCGTTCCGGGTGGAGCGCTCTTACCCACCGGCGCGGGCGAGCGCCCTCCGACGCCGGCAGAGCACCGCGCTCCCCCACGCGACGAGGCGCATGCGCCCGCCCGCGAGCAGACCACGCAGCGCAGCCCTGCGCCGTCTCAAGGGGCAGGCGCCCCAGGCGATCCGTACGCGACCACGACGGACGCCCCTCCCGAACAGCAGGACCATACGGGCGAGCCGGTTTCCGTGACCGAGCTGGGCAGGCGGGAGGAGCTGGCCGCGCGGGAGGAGCTGGCCCGCTGGCAGCCCGCCGCACTCCCCCAGCAGGGCTCGACGACGATCCCGCCGCCCGGCGGCGAACCGACCGACCCCGGCTACCAGCGTCCGCGCAGCACCCGGTGGCTGATCGCCGCCGCGGCCGCGCTGCTGGCGATCACCGTCACCGGGGCCGTGCTCATCGTCACGTCGGGCCGCGACACCCCGGCCGGCACCACCGCGACCGGCTCCCCCGCCGCCGCCACCGCGCGGCCGAACGACGTCGGGCGGCGGTTCGCGCTCGGCCCGGCGTTCGACGACCCGATGGTGATCGTGCCGGAGGCGCCGCGGTGCGGGCTGCGGGAGTACGAGGGCAGGACGCAGACCCAGGGCCAGCTGTGCGTGGTGCGCTGGGTGATGCTGAACCCGGGCGGCCGGCTGTGGGAGATCGGCGATCCCGTGGTGACCCTGCGCGACGACCGGGGCGGCCGCCACGACCCGATCGACGACGGTGCGGCGCCGGCGGCCATCGCGCCGGGCGACCGGATCGACGGGGTGCTCGTGTTCGACCTGCCGCCGTACCGCAAGCCGGTGGAGCTGTCGGCGACGATGCTGAAGGACGGCGAGCAGATCGAGGTCAAACTGTGAAGATCCGCGCGATTCTGCTGGCGGTGCTGCTGGGCGTGTCAGGGCAGGGCGTCACGTACGCGGCGGGCACGGCCTGCGCCGGGGTGAGCGACTTCGACGGCGACGGGGTGGACGACGTCGCCGTGGGCGACCCCTTCGCCGAGGGCCAGAAGGGCGCGGTGCACGTGCTCTCCGGCGACACCTCCATCCCGGTGACCGTGCAGGGGCTGGCGGAGGGTGACGCGTTCGGCTGGTCGGTGCGGCTGGCGAAGGTGAACGCCGACGAGTGCGCCGACCTGGTCGTGGGCGCCCCGTACACGGATGTGGACGGCAACGCCGACGCGGGCACCGCGTACGTGATCTACGGCGGCGGCGCGCTCGAGCCGCGGCGGCTGGTGGCGGCGGAGCCGCAGCGCGGCGCCCGGCTGGGCTGGTCGCTGGCGGCGCGCGGCGACCTCGTGGTGATCGGCGCGCCGTACGAGGACGACGGCGACCTGGCGGACGCCGGGGCGATCTACGCGCTCAAGGGCGGCGGCGCGTTGCGGCGGGTCACGCAGGCGACGGTCGAGGTGCGGGGCAACAGCGAGGTGGGTGACCAGTTCGGCTACTCGCTGGCCATGGGGCCCGGCAACGGCGTGGTGGTCGGCGTGCCGTACGAGAACGACGACGGTCAGGGCCAGCAGGTGGATTCCGGCAAGGTGGACTCGGGTTCCGTGGTGGTCATCCAGGACGTGCTGGCGGAGAAGATCGTCAGCACCAAGCTGGACTCGCCCACGGACAAGGCGGGCGACAAGTACGGGTACGCGGTGGCCTGGGTCGACGGCGCGGGGCCGGCCGTGGGCGCCCCGGGAGCCGGGTACGTGCAGCTCTACGACGAGAAGCTGGCCCCGAAGGCCCGGGTGCGGCAGGAGGGGAAGGAGGCGTTCGGGTTCTCGCTGGCCGCCTCGGCCGACGGCAGGCTGGCCATCGGCGCCCCGTACGGCGGCGGCGTCCGGGTGGTCACGGCCGCGGACGGCAGGGACGACAGGCGGCTGCCGCCCGCGGACGGGCTGTTCGGCTGGTCGCTGGCGTTCAGCGGCAACAAGCTGTTCGTCGGGCAGCCGGACGCGGCCCCGTACGGGAAGGTCACCGTCGCGGCGCGCAACTCCGACGAACTGCGGGCCGTGCAGCCGCCGAAGGGCGCCGACTTCGGGGTCTCGCTCGGCTAGCCGAACAGGTGGGCTCCGCAGTTCGGCCATTGCTCCTGCCACCGGCCGGCGACCCGCTGGTAGAGGAGCTGCGCCCGGTACGTCTGCTCCTCGGGTGGCCAGGCGTGCGGCATGCCGGTGCCGCCGACGAGCTGCCACATCGGCAGGCTGAACTGGTAGAGCCCGTAGTAGGGGCCGCTGGGGTTGTAGGCGGTGGGGTCGCCGCCGGACTCGCACATGGCCAGCGCGTCCCAGTCGAGCCGCATGACCTCGTCCCCGACGGGCTCGGTGCGGGGCGGCAGCACGGTGATGACCGAGCCTTCGCCGGGGAAGGCGCGCAGCGGCGGCCGGATCAGCGAGCCGGGCTCGTACGAGATCCCGGCGCGTTTGAGCACCTGCCTGACGGTCCTGCCGGTGGTGGTCACGTCGCGGCGGGTGCCGTTGGCGACGATGTGCACGGTCCGCCGGGTGTAGATGATCAGCGCCATGCCCGACAGCGGCACCGGCTCGTACCTGGGCGCAGACAGCCTCCCCCGCAGCGCGGCCATGTCCAGCTCGGCGAGCGCGTCGCGCACGGTGGTGGCGGTGACCAGGCGGCGGCTGGTGCGGCCGTCGACGGTCAGCGTGATGGGCCTGGCGTGGCGGACCTCGACGCGCACCCCGTCGGCCAGCGGCGCCCGCGCGCCGGGCCGTACCAGGTCGCCGTCGCCGAAGGGCACGTCATGGTCGGCGAGCAGCTCGTGGACGGAGTCGGCGAAGCTGCGCACCTCTTGCCGCCGGCCGTCGACGATCAGCACCACGTCCTTGGCCATGCCGCCGAGGACCGCGATGGCGCCGGTGGCGAGCAGGCCCGCCAGGCACGCCAGGGGCGTCCACGGCGAGCGCCACGGGATCCGGGGGCGCGGGGCACGTCTCTTTCCTCGCACGGGGGACCTCCGGTACGTCTCCTGAGGCGCCCGACAGTAGTGGCGGCCGCCACGCCGCCATCACCGCTTCACCGGAACATGGTCACCACTCGCCGAAAACGGTGACTCCGTTGTCGCTGATGGCCTCGCACAACCGGTCAGGATGGACGTTCTTGACCTCGGCGAGGCAGCGCAGCGTGATCGGGACGAGGTAGGGGGCGTTGGGCTTGCCGCGGTGTGGCACCGGCGGCAGGTAGGGGGCGTCGGTCTCGACCAGCATCAGCTCGGCGGGCGCCACCCGGGCGGCCTCCCGCAGCGCGTCGTTCTTCTTGTACGTGACAGGCCCGGAAAATGACATGAAATATCCGGCGTCGGTGCATTTCTTGGCCATATCGGCGTCGCCGGAGAAGCTGTGGAACACCACCACCGGCGGCGCCCCTTCGGCCGCCAGCACCTTCAGCACGTCGTCGTGCGCCTCACGGTCATGGATGACCAGCGCCTTCCCCGTACGCTTGGCGATCTCGATGTGCGCGCGGAAACTGGCGTGCTGGTCGTCCCTGGACGCCCAGTCGCGGAAGTAGTCGAGCCCGGTCTCGCCGACGGCGCGCACCTCCGGCCGTCCCGCCAGCTCCTCGATCTCGGCCAGCACCTCGGGGGTGGCCGCGTGCGACTCGTTGGGATGGACCGCCACGCCGGCGTGGACGTCGGCGTGGGCGGCCGCCACCTCGGCGTTCCACCGCGAGGACGGCAGGTCGTAGCCGATCGTCACCAGCCGGGTGACGCCCACCGCGCGGGCGTCGTCGAGGATGCCGCGCACGGTGGCCGAGGCCGCCTGCGCGGCCTGGGCCACCGGGTCGCCCGAGGACGCCTGCCGGTCGCCCACCATGATGTCGAGATGGCAGTGGCTGTCGAACACCGGCGCGGACAGCGGCTCCGGCGGGGCGGGCGGCTTGGTCACGGGATCAGCCTTCCAGCCTGGCCAGCTCTTCGTCGACGACCTTCGGGTCGAGCTTCTTGAACAGCGGCACGGGCGGCGCCAGCGGGATGCCCGGCTTGATCGGCCGGTGCTCCCAGCGGGCCGCGCCGTCGTACTCGCCCGTGATCACGGGGTAGGCGGCGCCGCCGTCTTCGTCGACCTCGCGGATCTCCGGCATGCCGGACCAGACGCCCTCGCCGCCGAGCATCGCGTGGACCTTGTTGGACGAGCCGGGCAGGAACGGCGTCAGCATCGTCTTGGCGTCGTCGACCACCTGGAGGGCGACGTGCAGGATGGACTTCTGCCGCTCCGGGTCGCCCTTGAGCTTCCACGGCTCCTGCTCGGCGAGATAGCGGTTGGCGTCGCGGACCACGTCGAGCGCCTCGGTGATGGCGTTCTTGAACCGGGAGCGGGCCAGCTCTGCGCCGACCGGGCCGAAGGTGTTGCGCGAGCGCTCCAGCAGCGCCCGGTCGGCGTCGGTCAGGTCGCCGGCCTCCGGGATCACGCCGAAGTTCTTGGCCGCCATGGAGATCGACCGGTTGACGAGGTTGCCCCAGGCGGCGACCAGCTCGCCGTTGTTGCGGTTGACGAACTCCTGCCAGGTGAAGTCGGTGTCCTGGTTTTCAGGGCCGGCGACGGCGATGTAGTAGCGCAGCGCGTCGGCGTCGTAGCGGGCCAGGAAGTCGCGCACGTAGATGACGACCTGCCGGGAGGAGGAGAACTTCTTGCCCTCCATGGTCAGGAACTCGCTGGAGACCACCTCGGAGGGCACGTCGAGCGCGCCGAGCGAGCCCGGCGTGCCGCCCTTGTCGCCCTGCCCGCTGTAGCCGAACAGCATCGCCGGCCAGATCTCGGCGTGGAAGACGATGTTGTCCTTGCCCATGAAGTAGTAGCCCCGGGCGTCGGGATTCTGCCACCACTGGCGCCAGGCCTCGGGGTCGCCGGAGCGCCTGGCCCACTCGATGGACGCCGACAGGTAGCCGATCACCGCGTCGAACCACACGTACAGCCGCTTGTTGGGCTGGTCGCGCCAGCCGTCGAGCGGGATCGGCACGCCCCAGTCGAGGTCGCGGCTGATCGCCCGGGGCTGCAGGTCGCCGAGCAGGTTGAGGGCGAACTTGAGCACGTTGGGCCGCCACTCGCCCTGCTTGGAGCGCAGGTAGGTGCCGAGCACCTCGGCGAAGGCGGGCAGGTCGAGCATGAAGTGCTCGGTCTCGGTGAAGACCGGCGTCTCGCCGTTGATGCGGCTCACCGGGTTGATCAGCTGGATCGGGTCGAGCTGGTTGCCGCAGTTGTCGCACTGGTCGCCGCGCGCGCCGTCGTAGCCGCAGAGGGGGCAGGTGCCCTCGATGTAGCGGTCGGGGAGCGTGCGCCCGGTCGACGGGGAGATGGCGCCCATCGTGGTCTTGGGGAAGATGTAGCCGTTGGCGTGGAGACCCTTGAAGATCTCCTGCGTGACGGCGTAGTGGTTGCGCGTGGTCGTGCGCGTGAACAGGTCGTAGGACAGCCCCAGCCCGGTGAGGTCCTCGGCGATCACCCGGTTGTAACGGTCGGCCAGCTCCCTGGCCGTGACGCCTTCCTTGTCGGCCTGCACCTGGATAGGAGTGCCGTGCTCGTCGGTGCCGGAGACCATCAGCACCTTGTTGCCCGCCATCCGCTGGTAGCGGCTGAAGATGTCGGAAGGCACGCCGAACCCGGAGACGTGCCCGATGTGGCGGGGGCCGTTAGCGTACGGCCACGCGACGGCGGTCAGAATGTGCTGGGACATGGTCCAAGCCTACGGGCCGCCGCCGCGCGTCTCGAACCGAACCGCTACACCTGAGGCGTGGCCGCGGCGCTCTCCTCGCGCGAGAGGGCCTCGGCCGCCTCCTCGGCGGCGCGGGCCGCCACGTCGACGGAGGACTCGCGGGTGCGGCGGATGCCGAGGATGCTGACGAACAGCGACGCGAAGATCGTCTGGAAGCTCATGATGAGGGCGGTGGCCGCCGGGACCACGATGCGCAGCGACTCGCGCGGGTCGAGCGCGCCCCAGCTGCGCACCTGCCAGTGGACCAGCGACATGACCAGGCCGACGAGACCCGCCAGCGCGAGCAGGCCGCCCACGACCAGGCCGCGCTCCAGCGTCACCATGCTGATCAGCTTGCGCACCCGCCGCGACTCGGGCAGGAACCCCTCCTCGGCCGCGTACACCTTGGTGAACAGCGCGAACAGCGCCGACTGGAAGCCGATCACCATCGCGGCCGACGCGCCGACGAGCGTGTCGACGTCGAACGCCAGCTGACCGATCTTGACCGGCCCGAACGTCAGCGCGGTGCCGGCCACCAGGCCGATCATCATCAGCGCGATGCCGGGATAGAAGAACAGCCACTTGGGGCTGTAGAGGAGAAGGAAGCGCAGGTGGCGCCAGCCGTCGCGCCAGGAGCGAAGGTGGGGCGGGCGGGAGCGGCCGTCGGGCGAGAGCGTGGTGGGCACCTCGCGCACGTCGTAGCCGGCCAGGGTGGAGCGCACGACCATCTCGCTGGCGAACTCCATGCCACCGGTCTGGAGACCCAGGTTGAGGATGGAGTCGCGGCGGAAGCCGCGCAGCCCGCAGTGGAAGTCGGCGATCTTCGACGGGAAGAACAGCCGCCCGACGAACGACAGCACCGGGTTGCCGAGGTAACGGTGGAGCGGGGGCATGGCGCCCGGCGCGATGCCGCCCTTGAACCGGTTGCCCATCACCAGGTCGGCGCCGTCGCGCAACTGCTCCACGAACGGCATCAGGGAGCCGAAGTCGTAGGAGTCGTCGGCGTCGCCCATGATCACGTACTTGCCGCGCGCGGCCCGGATGCCGCCCATGAGCGCGTTGCCGTAGCCCTTCGCGTCAACGTGGACCACACGCGCGCCGGCGTCGCGAGCGAGCTGCTGCGAGCCGTCGGTGCTGCCGTTGTCGGCGATCAGCACCTCGCCCTCGATGCCGTGCTCTTCCATGCACGCAAGAGCCTTGCGCACGCAGACTTCCACGGTCTCGGCCTCGTTGAGGCAGGGCATGACCACCGTCAGTTCCACGTCTCAACCCTTCAGTTACGGCTCTTCACAGCCCACCATCATGCCGTGTGCCCGGCAATGGTCGCGGCATGTCATCCAAACGACTGGCATTCTTTACAGCATGGTGAGCGTCGCGGAGGGCACTTCTGTGGACCACTCCGCCCCTGGCCGGATGGCGCGCGTGCTCTCGTTTCCGCGCCGTCATCGGGTGTTCGCAGCAGCTTTCGCCGCGGGTGCGCTGCTGCGGGTCTTCACCATGCTCGGCTACGGGCCCGCCATGTGGTTCAACGATTCGTACGAGTATGTGTCGGTAGCTCTGCACCCGAGGCCGCACCCGATCCGGCCCGACGGCTACGGGTTCTGGCTGATCCTGCTCAAGCCTTTTCACAGCTTCGCCCTGGTGACCTTTACCCAGCACCTGATGGGGCTGGCCACGGCGGTGCTGATCTACGCGCTGCTGCGCCGGAAGTTCGCGCTGCCCAAGTGGGGGGCGACGCTGGCCGCCGCGCCGGTGCTGTTCGACGCCTACCAGATCCAGCTCGAGCAGCTGATCATGTCGGACACGCAGTTCACGCTGCTGGTGGTGGCGGTGATCACGCTGGTGCTGTGGCACCGGCGGATGTCGTGGCGGATGGGCGCCGTGGTCGGCCTGCTGCTGGCGATGACCTGGCTGACCCGCTCGATCGGCCTGCCGATCCTCGTGCTCGTGCTGGCCTACCTGCTCGTCAAGCGCACCGGGTGGAAGCCGATCGTGGCGGTCCTGACCACCTGCGCCATCCCGGTGGCGGCCTACATGGGCTGGTTCGCGTCCGCGTACGGCAAGTTCGCGATGACCAACAGCGACGGGCTCATCCTCTACATGCGCACGGCGATCTTCGCCGACTGCGAGAAGATGAGCATCGACCCCTACAAGGAGGTCGAGCTGGTCCTGCTGTGCATCAACGACCCGGTCAGCGAGCGCAAGGACTACGCGCAGTGGTATCTGTGGGGTCAGGGCAGCGGCGACGGCGAGGGCACCGGCGAGGTGCTCCACCGCTGGGGCAGCGTGAAGTTCACCGACATCACCAACGAGGCGGCCAGCGCGTTCGCGATGCGCGCGATCACCTCCCAGCCGGGCGACTACCTGCAGGTGGTGCTCCGCGACTTCCTGCGCAGCTTCCACTGGGCCCGGCCGCGCTTCCCCGACGCGGCGACCTACAACATGTACGAGTTCAAGCCGTACTACGAGCTCGACAGCACCGGAAACCCGAAGCGGCTGCCCAACTGGCCGTCCTACCAGGGCCGCACCGACACCGACGCGTTCGCCTACGAGCAGGGGCCGCCGGAGACGCGGATCGTCTCGCCCTGGGCGGAGATCATGAGCGGCTACCAGAAGGTGTTCTACCTGCGGGGCATCGTGCTGGGCGGCATCATGCTGATCGGCCTCTACGGCATCGCGGTGCGCTGGCGCAAGCTGGGCGGGCCGGTGGTCCTGCCCTGGCTGGGCGCGTTCGGGCTGCTGCTCGCGCCGGCCGCGACGGCCGAGTTCGACTACCGGTACGTGCTGCCCGCCGTGCCGCTGGCGTGCATCGCGGCGGCCATCACGCTGCGCCACGGCGTCACTTGGGTGCGGGGGTCACCCAGGAGGTCATCAGCATCCGGTCCCACCACTCCGCCCGGGTCAGGGTCTCAGCCGACAACACCGGGTGAAGCCACCAGAAGTTGATCAGCACGATCAGCGCGAAGGCCCCCACGACCGCCGCCCCTGCGGCCCTCCGCGGCGGCGGCGCGTCGGCCCTGCCGAGCAGGAGTCCGGCCATGAGCGTGACGGCCAGCACCATGAACGGCACCAGGGGGATCATGTAGAACAGGTACATGGTCCGGTTCTGCGCGATCGCGTAGTAGAACCAGGGCAGCCAGCCCGCCGCGTAGGTCAGCAGCACCGCCCCGGCCCGCCAGTCACGCCCGGTGACATACCAGGCGACGCAGCCCAGCAGGGCGAGCACGGCCCCGTACCAGAGGGCGGGGGTGCCGACCCCGATCACGGCCTGCGAGCAGGCGTCGCCCCCGCACGCGGAGGGCGGCAGGCCGGTCGGGTAGTGGAACGACACGGGCCTGAAGAGCACCGGCCAGGTCCACGGCTCCGACATGTAGGGATGGTGGAGGTCCAGCCCGCTGTGGTAGCCGAGCACCTGGAAGTGATACTTCAGCCACGACCGGGCCGAGTCGACGACGAAGAAGAGCGGCCCGGACGAGGTGGCCTGGTCCCAGCCGCGCCCCCAGCCGGCGTCGGTGACGAACCAGCCGGTCCACGACAGCGCGTACGCGAGCGCGGGCACGGCGGCGAACGCGGCCGCCGCCGGCGGCAGGTCGTGCGAGAACGCCCCCCGGTACGGTTCGCGCAGCCCGATGGCGCGCCTGGCCCCCATGTCCCACACGAAGGCGAGGACCGCGAACGCGGTCAGGAAGAAGACCCCCGACCACTTGACCGCGCACGCCGCGCCCAGGCAGAGGCCGGCGGCGATCCGCCACGGCCGGAGCCCGAGCCGCGGCCCGGTGGTGGAGACCGCGGCGCTCTCCCACCAGTCGACCAGCCGCTCGCGGGCCTTGTCCCGGTCGACGACCAGGCAGGCGAAGCCGGCCAGGACCCAGAACATGAGGAAGATGTCGAGCAGCGCCGTCCGCGACAGCACGAAGTGCAGCCCGTCGAGCGCCAGCAGTAACCCCGCGAAGCAGCCCAGCAGCGTCGAGCGGGTCATCCGCCGGGCCACCCGGGCGAGCATGAGGATCGACAGCGTGCCGACCAGAGCGGCGGCGAAGCGCCAGCCGAACGGGTTCATCCCGAACAGCCACTCGCCCGCGCCGATCATCCACTTGCCGAGCGGCGGGTGCGCCACGTACGAGGCGCACTGGTCGTAGTCGGCGCACCGGCGGAAGATGTCGAGATCGCCGGCGATGAGGCGCTTGTCCGCGATGGGGTTGTCGGAGTCGCCGAGCATGGCCCGCTCCGCCCCGTACCGGAGCAGGGCGTACGCGTCCTTGGCGTAGTACGTCTCGTCGAACACCACCGCGTGCGGCCGGCCGAGCCCGGTGAAGCGCAGGACGCCGCCGAAGATCGCGACGAGGACGGGCCCCACCCACCCCCAGAGCGCGCTTCCCCTCATCGGCGGGACAAGGCGGTGCCGCGAAACCCCCCAGTTCCTCACCATGGGCACACTATGGGGTGACGGAACGCCTGTGAACCGCGTCGTAGAGCTCGCGCTTGGGCACGCCCGCCGCCTTGGCCACGTCGGCGACGGCCGTCTTGCGCTGCTCCCCCGCCGCCACCCGCCGGTCTACCTCGGCCACCAGCGCGGGCAGGTCGGCCTCCTCGTCCGCGGCGGTGTGGCCGGCGACCACGACCGTGATCTCGCCCTTGACGCCCGCCTCCGCCCACGCGGCCAGCTCGCCCAGCCCGCCGCGGCGCACCTCCTCGTACGTCTTGGTCAGCTCCCGGCAGACGGCCGCGGGGCGGTCGGCGCCGAACGCGCCGGCCATCGCCTCCAGCGAGGCGGCCAGCCGGTGCGGCGCCTCGAAGAACACCATCGTGCGCTCCTCGCGCGCCAGCGCCTCCAGGCGGCGGGCCCGGTCGCCGGGCTTGCGCGGCGGGAAGCCCTCGAAGCAGAACCGGTCGCTGGGCAGCCCCGAGACGGCCAGCGCGGTGGTGACTGCGCTCGGGCCCGGCAGCGCGGTGACCGTGACGCCCGCCTCGACGGCCAGGCGGGTCAGCCGGTAGCCGGGGTCGGAGACGCCCGGCATGCCCGCGTCGGTGATGACCACGACCGTGCGGCCCTCCAGGAGCGCCTCCAGCAGCTCTTCGGCGCGGGCGGCCTCGTTGGCGTCGTAGTAGGACACCACCCGGCCGGCGATCTCCACGCCCAGCTCGACGGTCAGCCTGCGCAGCCTTCTGGTGTCCTCGGCGGCCACCACGTCGGCGCCCGCCAGCGCCTCGCGCAGCCGCGGCGACACGTCGCCCGCCTGCCCTATCGGCGCCCCCGCCAGCACGAGCCTGCCCTCACCAGTCATCCGGCCATTGTGGCAGCCTCGGGGGCGGCCCGAATTGAGCCGTGTTTCTTGGGAAGCACCGGCTTGAGACCCGTACGATGTCCGAATGGCGGTGACCGATTTCCCGTACCAGACCTCCGGCGGCCCGGAGTCTGACGAGAGCAGTCCCCGCGCGCTTTCCGTGCGTGACCGGGTGATTCCGGCGATGCGCGGCAGCGTGCTGTGGGGCTGGATCGGCCCGCTGCTCGTCATGATCTTCGGAGGCATCCTCCGCTTCATCGGCCTGGGGCATCCGCACGAGGTGGTCTTCGACGAGACCTACTACGCCAAGGACGGCTTCTCGCTGATCAACTGGGGCGTCGAGCGCACCACGGTCAAGGACGCCGACAAGGCGATCCTGGCGGGCGACACCGACATCTTCCAGAAGTGCGCCGACGGCAGCCTCGACCCGTGCGCCTCCTACGTCGTCCACCCGCCGCTCGGCAAGTGGATGATCGGCGCGGGCGAGTGGCTGTTCGGGATGAACCCGTTCGGCTGGCGCTTCGCCGCCGCCGTGATCGGCACGCTGTCGATCCTCGTCCTCGCCAGGGTGGCCCGGCGGATGACGCGCTCGACGCTGCTCGGCTGCTTCGCCGGCCTGCTGCTGGCGCTCGACGGCCTGCACTTCGTGCTGTCGCGCACGGCGCTGCTCGACATCTTCCTCATGTTCTGGGTCCTGGCCGCCTTCGCCTGCCTGGTCGTCGACCGCGACAGGACGCGCGAGCGGCTGGTCGACTGGTACGAGACCTCGCCGCTGTCGCCGCAGGGCCCCTGGCTGGGGGCGCGGCCGTGGCGGATGGCGGCCGGCGTGTGCCTGGGCCTGGCGATGTCGGTCAAGTGGTCCGGGCTGTTCTTCGCGGTCGCCTTCGCCGCCATGTCGGTGATGTGGGACTTCGGCGCGCGCCGCGCCGTCGGGCTCCGCAACCCGTACGGCGGCGCGCTGTCCAAGGACGTGCCCAACGCGCTGGTGGGCTTCGCCGCCGTGCCGTTCGTGTCCTACATGGTGACCTGGGCCGGCTGGTTCTCGACCGCGACCGGCTACGGGCGCAATTGGGACCAGGCCACCTCGTCGGGCAACCCGTTCTTCTTCATCCTCGACTCGGCCCGCTCCTGGATCCAGTACCAGTGGCAGGTCTTCACCTTCCACGAGGGCCTGGAGACGTCCCACCCCTACATGTCCGAGCCGTGGACGTGGCCGCTGCTGCTGCGCCCGGTGGCTTTCCACTACGAGGGCGAGAAGACGGGCTGCGGGGCCTCCTCCTGTTCGGAAGCGGTGCTGGGGGTCGGCACGCCGGTGATCTGGTTCGGCGCGCTGGCCGCGCTGGTGGCGCTGATCGCGTGGTACGTCGCCACCCGCGACTGGCGGGCCGGGGCGGTGCTGCTCGCCTACGCGATGGGCTGGCTGCCGTGGTTCTACTTCGCGTTCTCGAGCAACCGGACGATGTTCCTGTTCTACGCGATCCCCATGGTGCCGTTCATGATCCTGGCGATCACGCTCTGTGCCGGATGGCTGATAGGCCCGGCCACGAGACTGGCCGACGGCAGCATCCCGGCCAGGCGGACGTACGGTGCGGCGGCGGTCGGCGGGTTCGCCTTGCTCGCATTGATCAACTTCTGGTGGTTGCATCCTGTACTGTCGGCCGAGCTGATCCCCTACGCGGAGTGGAAGGTCAGGATGCTCTTCGACAAACGATGGATCTAGTTCAGTCACCGTCCATTACATAGTGATTTCATAGGGTTGTCGCTGTGCTAGACCCAATACGCACGGGATTCGGTCATCGTCAGGGCTGGGGTCCATACGGCAAACTTCGAGGCATGAGTGCACCGGACGTCGCCGCGCTGCTGGCGGAGTTGGAGCGGTCCCACCCGGACCTCGCCGACGAGGCCAGGACCGCGGTGGAGTGGCTGACCGGCGGCGAGCCGCTGGAGACGGTGACGCAGCTCGATGTCTGCGAGTTCCTCTGGTACACCCTGCCTCTCAAGGTGGGGGGTGACCACGAGCGGCTGGCGCGTTCGCTCGGGCGGCTGCTGCAGCTCGGCGGCCTCGAACGGTACGCGGCGCTGTGCACCTCGCAGACCACGACGCGGATCCTGCGCGCGTACGCCCGCGACGGCGAGGACGCCGGCACCCGCGCCTACCACGAGGCGCTGGAGGAGACGGGCGTGCTCCCGCCGGACGTGCCGGAGCTGCAGTGGAGCATGATCATGGGGCCGGAGGAGCTGGGTGCCCACGTGGCCTGCTCGGCGGCCCTGGAGCTCTCGATCCTGGCCGGCGAGAGCGTCGACCGGGTGGCCCTGACCCGCCGCTGGCTCACCGAGCCGCGCGCCGACCTGGGCGGCGACAGCTGGCTCCACCGGGTGCAGGGCGAGCGGCTCAACCGCTGGGTGCTGGGCCGCGGCCCGGCCAGGCGGAAGCTGGCCCAGCCGTTCGAGGTGCGGCTGCACGCGCCGGTGACCCCGCAGCCGCTCCCGGCGCTGCACCGGCTGCTGTCGCTGGCCGCGTCCGAGGGCACCCTCCCGCTCCGGCTGGCCCCGTCACCCGAGGCGCTCAGGCTGCGCGAGCTGGCCGAGCACGAGCTGGGCGCGCTGAGCCGCGAAGGCACCCGCCTGACCGTGACCGGCTTCGGACGGCAGTTGCTCTCCGCGCCGGAGCTGATGTGGGACGCGGTGACCAAGCTGCTGCTGGCCGGGGGCGACGAGTTCGAGCTGTCGGCCAGGGAGGCCGCGCTCATGCTGCTGGCCGACGGCGAGCTCCTGTCCCCCGCCCAGCTCCGCGAGCAGGTGGCGGAGGTGGTCGGCGGCGAGGGCTGGCACCCCGCGTCGGGACCGGACGACGTCGCGGCCGCGCTGGCCCGCCTCGTCGACCAGCTGGCGGCGCTCGACCTCGCCTTCGCCGACCCCCTGGCGGTGCGGCTCACCCGCGGCGGCCAGTTCGCCGCCCTGGCAGCGCTACGCGCCCACGCGCTACGCCCCAGAAAGTACGTCAACGCCACCTGACCCCAGCTTCCCCCACGCCGCCGGCACCCGCCGGCGGCGCGCTCCACAAGTCGCGCCGCCGAAACCCACCGACGGCACCTGCTTGGAGGCCCGCTCCGCGAGTCGCGCCGCCGAAGCCCACCGTCCGCGCCTGCCTGGAGGCCCGCTCCGCGGCATGTGTACCGACGGCGCGCTTCGCGGACTTCGGAAGGGTGTCTCCTGTCTTTGGCGGTCGCGTGGCGGCGGGTGGGCGTGTTGACTGGGGGCATGTCGACGATCCTGGTGCTGGGCGGCACCGGCAAGACGGGCCGGCGCGTCGCCGCTCGGCTCCGGGCGCGCGGTGCGGAGGTCCGCGCGGCCTCGCGTCGCGGTGAGACCCGCTTCGACTGGTACGACCACGACACGTGGGAACCGGCCCTGTCAGGCGTCTCGGCCGCCTACCTGGTCGACTCGCAGGGGCCTGACGCGGCGGGGCTGCTGGCCGCGTTCGCCGGGGCGGCGGTCGCGCGGGGGGTGCGGCGGCTGGTGCTGCTGTCGTCCCGTGACTGGCCCAAGCTCGGTGACGACCGCCTGCTGGCCTCCGAGCGGGCGGTCAAGGCGTCCGGCGGCGCGTGGACGATCCTGCGGCCGACTTGGTTCGCGCAGAACTTCAGCGAGGACCCGATGCTGCGCGACCCGGTCGACGCCGGGCTGGTCGAGCTGTCCGCCGGCCATGGGCTGGAGCCGTTCGTGCACGCCGACGACATCGCCGACGTGGCGGCCGAGGTGCTGCTGCGCGACGGCCATGCCGGGCGGACCTACGAGCTGTCAGGGCCCCGGCTGCTGTCGTTCGGCGACGCGATCGGCGAGATCGCCGCCGCGACCGGGCGGTCGATCACGTACGTGCCGGTCTCACCGGAGGAGCACGCGGCCCGGCTCGCCGCCCGCGGCTTCGACGCCGACCACATCGCGCTCGTGAACCGGCTGTTCGCGTCGATCGACGCGGGCACCAACGCCCACCTCTCCGACGGCGTGCGGCAGGTCCTCGGCCGCGAGCCACGCGACTTCACCGAGTACGTCGAATCCACCTGGTGATCCGAGCATCACAGCGCCGTCCCCCCGCCTAAGCGGTGGGCCGTGCGTCCGTGAGGGCGTGCTCCGCGGCGACCTGCTCCAGCGTGAGCCCTTCCAGCATCCGGTCCAGGATCCCCCGCAGGAAGTCACACTCCCGTACCGGATGCTCGGCGGGGCAGTCGATCGCGTGGCGCAGGAACTCCTGCGCCGTCCTGGCCCGCTCGATCAGCTCCTCCAGCGCCTCGATCCGCTCGCCGACGGTGGCCCGCCACTGCTCCCCCGGCGCCTCCAGCACCGCGCCGGCGGTGTCCAGCGGGATGCCCAGCCGCTGCGCGCTCTGCAGGAACACCAGCCGGCGCAGCTCGTCCCTGCCGTACACGCGCCGCCCCTGCCGGCGTCCCGCCGGCGGCACCAGTCCGCGTTCCTCGTAGTAGCGCAGCGCGGAGGCGTTCATGCCGAGCATCCGGGCCGCCTCACCGATCGGGATGAATTCGTCCATGTTCCCATTTGACTTCAAGTCAGCTTGAACCGCTTTGCTGGGGTGCATGGGAACCACGACATCCTGGGTCACCGGCCGCGAACACGACTCGTCCTTCGCCGCCCCCTCCGGCCTCATGGGCCGCCTGGCCGGCCGCGTCATGCTCTGGACCAACCGCCAGCGGGACCTGCTGCCGCTGCTCGACATCCGGCCGGGCGAGCATGTGCTGGAGGTCGGCTACGGCCCCGGCGCGCTGCTGCGGCTGCTGAGCCGTACGGGAGCCGGACGGGTGGCGGGCGTCGATCCGTCACCCGAGATGCGCGCGCTCGCCGTCCGCAAGGCGCCCGGGACCGAGCCGGGGCTGGGCACCGCCGACCGCACCCACCAGCAGGACGCCGCGTTCGACTGCGTCGTCTCGGTCAACAACGTGGCCATCTGGCCGGAACTGGAGCCGGGACTGCGCGAGCTGCACCGGGTGACGAAGCCGGGCGGCCGCCTGGTGATCGCCTGGCACGGCGGCGACGCCCCGTCGCGGCTCGCCCGGGGGTTGCGCCTGCCGGACAAGGTGCTGGCCACGCTGGAGTCGGCCCTGCGCGAGCGCTTCGACGACGTCACACGGCACGAACTGCCCAGCCTGACGGCTTTCGTCGCCAGGCGGGCTCCCGCGTAACCCTTCAGCGGCGGGCCGCGCCGGCACAAGGCCGTGACGCGGGTCGTGGGCGACCAGGACCGGCCTGGTCAGCGGGCGATGCCGAGGCTGCCAGCCCACCGAGCCAGAACAGCGGGACCCACCCATAATCGCGATCTTCTCGGCATGCCCCCAGAACCTACCGGCGCGGGACCGTCCCCGCCGGGCTTCTCAGCCGCGCCAGGCGCAGGACCGCCCACAGCAGCACCGCCAGAACGCCCACCAGCAGGTACTCGATGGCGGGGATGCGGACCACCTCGGTCACCTGGCCGATGCCGCGCACCGCGTACACCGCCACCACCGCCCCGGCGTAGCAGGCGGCCAGGATCCAGCGGGTCGCGGCGCCGAGGCCGAGGCCGTGCATCTGGGTGAGGACGAACACACCCAGGAAGCCGAAGAGGAACATCGGCCACGCCCCGTCGGGGCCGGTGTTCATGAAGGCCACCAGCGTGCCGTGCGCGGCGACCAGGAGCTCCAGGGTGAGGGTCCACCAGCGGTTGGTGTGCGCGCGGGTGAGGAAGAGGCTGCCCTGCAAGAGGATAAGGAACATGTAGAAGAACCCGATAAGGTGGCCGCTCGTCGTCTCCATCGGGTGATACCAGAACGTGTAGACGGCGGCCCAGCTGAACAGATAGCCGTGGTACCGGCGGGCGAAGGACGTGACCTCCGCCGAGATGGGCGCCGGGCGGCCGGCGAACAGGCCGCGGCGGCGGTTCTCCATGAGCAGCACCACGATCAGCAGGAGCACCACCGAGGCCTGCGAGCTGAAGATGGACACGTCCTGCGCCAGCCCGTCGTAGAACACCTGGGTCTGCGCCTGGTGCAGCAGGATGAACCCGAAGTTGACCGCCAGGGCCACGACGTTCACCCGGTGCAGGCCGCCGGTGTAGCGGCGGACCCGGGTCTGCGCGTAGTAGATCAGGCCCCAGAACGCGACCTGGTGGGCGGCGTAGCCGAGCCAGGCCGACAGCCGTGTCCAGACAGTGGGCTCGGGCAGCTTCCAGTAGTACCAGGACGCCCCCTGGTCGGGGAGTAACGCGATGCCGGCCAGCCGCTGCCCGGCCAGCCAGACGAGCCCGGTGAGCGCGGCGCTGGCGACGACGCCCCAGGCCAGCGCGGTGTTCGCGCCCGTCGTCCGTGCTCCCGCGGTCACAGTCCCAACGCCTCCGGCTCGAATCGGTGAACGCCCGCCTCGCGGGGCTCACACGCGCACATGATCTCCGGCACGCTCCACCGTACGCGTCCCGAGAGCGGCCCACAGCGCGACCGCGATGTACAGGGCCTGCTCGGGCACCCGCAGCCACAGCGGCGTGACGTCCTGCCCGGCCAGCGCCGCGTACACGTTGGCGGGCAGGAGCAGCACGAACATCACCGCCAGCCATAGCCCGGCGGCCCGCCGGGTGCGGCTCAGCACCAGTCCGGCCGCGCCGAGGATCTCCAGCACGCCGGTCGCGTACACCATGAAGGCGGGGAACGGCACGAACGGCGGCACCATCGCCACGAGGTCGGCGTGGGTCGTGGTGAAGCCGCTGCCCTCGGGGGCGAAGTGGGCGCTGCCCGTGATGACGAGGAACAGCGCGAGCCCGTGCGCCGCGCTGACCCGCCAGGTCGCGAACCGCCGCACCCCGAACGCGCCCAGCAGCCGGAACACCAGGGTGGCGATCACCAGAACGAGTGACATCTCGAATCCTTTCGATAGCAGCACTATCCAGTTGTTAGATAGTGACACTATCCAGTACGAGCCGTCAAGATGCCGTCCCATGACCACGACCGCCAACGGCCGCCCCGCCTTCGTCGTCAACGTCGAGGTCTTCCTGCGCCGCGACGGCCGCTGGCTGCTCATCAGGCGCGGCGACGGCGAGGCGCACGCCCCCGGCACGCTCGCCGGCGTGGGCGGCAAGGCCGAGCCGGACGGCGCCGGTCAGCGGGTGCTGGAGGAGACCGCCCGCCGCGAGGTCGCCGAGGAGATCGGCGTCGACCTGACCGGCGTTCCCCTCACCTACGCCTCCAGCGGGTTCTTCGTCACCGACGACGGCGACCCGGTGGTCAACGTGGTGTTCGCGGCCCCGATGCCGCCGCAGGCCGAACCGGTCGCGGCCGCGCCCGCCGAGGTGGCCGGGTTCGTCTGGCTGACGACGGCGGAGGCGGAGGCCGACCCCGCCTGCCCGCCCTGGGTGCTGAGCAGCCTGCGCGACGCCGCGACGGCCTGACGCCCCTCAGCCGGCCGGGCTGAGCAGCGCCCAGCTCCGCTCGTCGCCCCAGACCGACGCCGGATCCACGTACGGGCGCAGCAGCGCGACAAGCTCGGGGTCGCCGCGCCCGCCCAGCTCGTCCTCCGCGATCCGCCTGGCCACCCCGGCCAGGAAGTCGGCGACCTGCACCCGGGGCTCGTGGAAGGAGTCGGCCAGCCGCAGCCCGGCCAGGTCCACCACCCGCTTCAGGTGCGCGACGCGCTCCTCGGTCAGGCCGTTGTGCTCGTCGTGCAGGATCGACACCGGCCGCCGGTCGCGTCCCCAGTGCACGACCGCCCGCATGATGGCCGGGATGAGCGGGTCCAGCGCCGGCATCTCGCCCGGCCGTTCCAGGAAGTCCTCCAGCGGCTTCCTGGACCGGTCGAGCAAGCGCATGATCTCTCCCACCCGCCCGCCGGCCCCGGCGAGCTCCTCGACGGTGAGGAAGAACCGCTCGGCGGGGGCCCGCCGGCGCATCACGTCGTTGAACGACTCCAGGAACGCGGTGAACCGCTCCGGGCCGAGGCTGACCGGCCCCTCACGGTAGAGGTCCGCGGCGAGCGCCCCGTCCCCGCCGGCGCCTGTGTACGCCACGTCCCCGGCGATGAGGTCGGCGATCTTCCGTACCGCGAAGTAGGCCTTGTCGGCCAGGAACACCCGCGCCCGCCCATAGATGGGCCCCGAGGGGGCGAGCAGCCAGACCAGCACCGCCCGGTGCTTGCCTCGGAGCAGGTGGTTGGCCTTGTACTCGGTGGCGGGGGAACGGATGCGGGCGCGGGTCTCGCGGACGCACTCCGCGGCGGCCTCGGCGCCCAGAAGCACGGCGGCGTGCGCGAAGACGGCGGTGTTGCCGCCGACGAGCTTCTCCCCTTCCGAGCCGGACTCGTCGCAGGCGATCTCAAGAGGCCACAGCTCAGGAACCTACGCCTGCCCTCCGCCGATCGCCAGACGTTTTCGACCGGCCCCGCTGATCGTGCCCATTCTCGTACGGCTGCGGCAGCGAAGAGGACATGGTGGCGAGAGGCCTGGCCCGGCACCCCATCCTCGACGCCCGCCCGCCCGGCGCCCGCCGCGACGGCGAGCCGCGGGACTCCTGCGAGGATGACGACGAGATCGTGAGCGTGCCCCAGAGCCCTGTCGGTGGTCCTGGTTGATCCGCCCGGGGCGTACGCGGTCTCGCTCGAAGCGTCGGTGAACAACGGCGGCGGTTGCTACGACTAGATCCGGGCGAGGAAGCCCAGCACCCGCTCCATGAGCAGCCTGGCCGCCGGCTCGTCGTAGGAAGGCAGGCTGCTGTCGGCGAACAGGTGGTCCTTGCCTTCGTAGAGGAACAGCTCCGCGCCCGGAGCCGACTCCACGAGGGCGCGAGCCGCCTCCACATCGCCCTCGCCGGCGAAGAACGGATCGCCCTCCATGCCGTGGACCTGCACCGGCACGCCCTGCGGCCAGGACTCGCCGAACTCCGTGACCGGCACGCACGAGTGGAACAGCAGCGCGCCCCTCGCCCCCGCCCGCGTCTGGGCAAGCTGCTGCGCCGGCAGCACCCCGAGGGAGAACCCGGCGTAGACCAGCTCGCCCGGCAGCCATGCGGCGAAGGACCGCCCGCGCTCGATGATCGTCTGAAACCCGGTCTCCTGCGCGTAACCGCCGCCCTCGTCGAGCGACTCGAAGACGCGCCCCTCGTACAGGTCGGGCACGTGCACCGTGTGGCCCGCCCGCCTGAGCTCCTCCGCGAACTCCCGCACCCCGGACGTCAGCCCCTGGGCGTGATGGAACAACAGCACCTCGGCCATGTCTCTCCCTTCGCCGCGCTCAGCATGCCCCACGCCGCCGACAGTTTCCGGAGTCAGCCGGGCGCGCGGAAGGTCCGCCGGTAGGTGTCGGGCGAGACGCCGACGGCGCGGGTGAAGTGCCTGCGCAGGGTCGCCGCCGTGCCCATCCCGGTGCGGGCCGCGATCTGCTCCACGCCGGCGTCGGTGGTCTCCAGCAGCTCCTGTGCCCGGTGCACCCGCTGGGCGTGCAGCCAGTGCAGCGGGGTGACGCCGAGGGCGCGGTGGAAGTGGCGGGCGAGGTTGCGGGTGCTCATCCCGGCGCGGCGGGCCAGATCGCGTACGGTCAGCGGTTCGTGCAGGTGGGCCTGCGCCCACTGGAGGACGTCGGCGAGCCCGTACTGGCCGGCCTGGTCCGGCACCGGCGCGGTCACGTACTGCGCCTGCCCGCCGGCCCGGTGCGGCGGCACGACCAGGCGGCGGGCCAGCGCGTTCGCCACCGCCGCGCCGTGGTCCTTCCTGACGACGTGCAGGCACAGGTCGAGCCCCGCCCCCTTGCCCGCCGAGGTCAGGACGGTCCCTTCGTCGATGTAGAGGACGTCGGGATCGACCCGTACGCGGGGATAACGGGTGGCGAGCAGCGCGGCGTGCATCCAATGGGTGGTCGCCCGCCGCCCGTCCAGGATCCCGGCCTCGGCGAGCACGAACGCCCCGGTGCACAGTGACACGATCCGGGCCCCGCGCTCGTGGGCGGCCCGCACGGCGTCCACCGCGTCACCCGGCGGCGGCCCGATCTCCACGTCGCAGGAGGACACCACCACCGTGTCGGCGTCCACCACCGCGTCCAGGCTGTGCGGGGTGTCGACCCGCAGCCAGTCGCCCACCCGGCCCCGGCTCGGGCCGCACACGCGGAAGTCGTACCACGGGTCGGCCAGGTCGGACCGGTCGATCCCGAACACCTCGACGGCCGCGGCGGCCTCGAACAGCATGGCGCCGTCGTACAGGGCGAGCGCCACGGAGTGCATGTCCGGAATTGTACGCATACCGCCATTACGGCCGGGCCGGCCCGCGAGGCACGGCCCGGTTCGCGGTCAGTCGGTGCCGAACTCCATCGCGGCGCGGTCGAGCAGTTCGTCGTCGTCCGCGACGTCGCCGCGTGAGGCGATGGCCTCGGCGCCGCCCTCCGGCATGTCGCCGATGAGCTCGGTCGGGGCCGCCGGCGGGGCCTCGATGAGCGCGGAGTGGCTGGTGCCGACCATGCCCATGCTGGCGTACTGCTCCAGCTTGGTGCGCGAGTCGGCGATGTCCAGGTTGCGCATGGTGAGCTGGCCGATCCGGTCGACCGGGCCGAACGCCGAGTCCTCCGTACGCTCCATCGACAGCTTGTCCGGGTGGTAGCTGAAGGCCGGGCCCGAGGTGTCGAGGATCGAGTAGTCCTCGCCGCGCCGCAGCCGCAGCGTGACCTCGCCGGTGATCGCCGTGCCGACCCAGCGCTGCAGCGACTCGCGGAGCATCAGCGCCTGCGGGTCGAGCCAGCGGCCCTCGTACATCAGCCGGCCGAGCCGCCGTCCCTCGTTGTGGTAGTACGCCAGCGTGTCCTCGTTGTGAATCGCGTTGACCAGCCGCTCGTACGCGGCGTGCAGCAACGCCATGCCGGGCGCTTCGTAGATGCCACGGCTCTTGGCCTCGATGATCCGGTTCTCGATCTGGTCGGACATGCCCAGGCCGTGCCGGCCGCCGATGGCGTTGGCCTCCATCACCAGGTCGACCGGGGTGGCGAACTCCTTGCCGTTGATCGACACCGGGCGGCCCTGCTCGAAGGCGATGGTCACGTCCTCGGCCGGGATCTCCACCCCGTGGTCCCAGAACCGCACGCCCATGATCGGCTCGACGGTCTCGATGCCGGCGTCGAGGTGCTCCAGCGTCTTGGCCTCGTGGGTGGCGCCCCAGATGTTGGCGTCCGTGGAGTACGCCTTCTCGGTGCTGTCACGGTAGGGCAGGTCGTGGGCGAGCAGCCACTCCGACATCTCCTTGCGGCCGCCGAGCTCGGTCACGAAGTCGGCGTCGAGCCAGGGCTTGTAGACCCGCAGGTGCGGGTTGGCGAGGAGACCGTAGCGGTAGAACCGCTCGATGTCGTTGCCCTTGAACGTCGATCCGTCGCCCCAGATCTGCACGTCGTCCTCGAGCATCGCCCGCACCAGGAGGGTCCCCGTGACGGCGCGGCCGAGCGGCGTGGTGTTGAAGTAGGCCCGCCCGCCGGAGCGGATGTGGAACGCGCCGCAGGCGAGCGCGGCCAGCCCCTCTTCCACCAGCACCGCGCGGCAGTCGACCAGCCGGGCGACCTCGGCGCCGTACGCCACCGCACGGCCGGGCACCGAGGCGATGTCGGGCTCGTCGTACTGGCCGATGTCGGCCGTGTAGGCGCAGGGGACAGCGCCCTTGTCGCGCATCCACGCGACGGCGACGGAGGTGTCGAGACCACCCGAGAAGGCGATGCCGACACGCTCGCCGATGGGCAGAGAGGTGAGAACCTTGGACATAAGAGAAGAGTATGCATTGTGGCGTATGGTTATGCAAAGCCCCCCTCCTGAAGAGCCCCTTCATCCGCCTCGGGCAGCGGCTTACAGGACCTTCCATTCGAGTTCGCCGTCGACCACCTCGGGCTTCCACCAGCCGATGGAACCGCCGCTCTCCAGGGCGTCGGCGGTGGTTCTCAGCAGGGCGTGGTACGAGCGGATCCGGGTCCCGCCCGGCTCGAAGCTCATGGTGCCCTCGTGGTCGGTGTAGCCGATGTCACGCCGCGCCGAGTCGACCACCAGGTGGTCGCCCGAGCCGTTGGCGCCGACGGGGATCATCCGCCCGTCCCACCAGTCGTCGCGCGGCCCGGCCCGGTCCACGCTGTCGATCCCGCAGAGCATCCGCCAGGTGTCGCGGATCTCACGGACGCCCATGTTCCCGTTGCCCAGGAAGCCGAACCCCCAGGTGTCCCGGACGGGCACGACCCCGTTGTGGCGCAGCAGCGAGGCCTTCAGGTCGTCGGGGAACCGCAGGCCCATCTGCGCCTCCGCCACCGCGATGGTCCCGGCCTTCGCGGGCTTGCCCAGCGTGCGGTAGCTCCTGGGGGCGTTGGCCTTCAGCCAGGTCTCGATCCGCCGCCACTGCCGGTTCACGGCCCGGGTCACCTTCGGGTCGGGCTTCCGCACGCGCGGGGTGGCGCTCCCGGGTCGGCAGTCCGCGTCGGCCGGGTCCTCCACGTACGCCTCGCGGACCTCCGTGTACCGCGCGGCGTCTTCCGGCACCTGGGCGTACGGGGACATCACGACGGTCTCCGCGACCACGCCCGCGTCCTCCTTGGAGAAGACCGCGGACTCCATCAGGTAAGTGCCGGCGGCCAGCACGGCGAGCGCGAGCCCGGCGACGCCCCACCGGGTCAGGTTCCGCCGGGTGGGCGCGTCGAGCGGCGGTGCGGGCTCGCGCGGCTCCAGGAACTTGGCGACCGCGGGGCGGTCGAAGAAGGAGGGCCTGTGGACGTAACGCCGGAGATCCTCGGCGGTGGGCGTGCCGAGGATCGGCACGGGCGGCCACTGCGCCACGGGCGGCGGAGCCGGGGGCGGGTCCGGGACGACTGCCTTCGGGCGGCGGGAACGGACGACCGCCACGATCACCACCGCCGCGACGGCAGCGGACAGCGCAAGCCATACCCCACGAGATGTGATCAATCGCCGCACGTCCGGCAGGGTATCCGGAAACAGTCCTGATCGTGATCGAAAGCCTTCACCTCAACGCGTACCGGCGTTCTGTCGGGGCTGACTGCCATACTCCGCGCATGCGCGAACCTCCCTGCGCGGACACCCCGTTCAGCCTCCAGCCGGGCCCGGAGCCGTGGCAGACCTCCTGGATCGCCCGCGGCGAGCTCCGCGACCAGCGGTTCGAGCCGCCCGCCGGGGTCACCGCCGTGACCTTCGACCGGGCGCGGCTGACGAACATCGACTTCTCCGGCATGCGGTTCTCGGAGTTCCGCGTCCACGGGGGCGCATTCGAAGGCTGCGACTTCACCGGCGCGGCCTTCGACCAGCTGTCCCTGGGCGACACGTGCCTGCGGGGACCGTGGGACGGCGCCCGATGGCCGCGGTCGGTCTTCCGCGGCTGCGTGTTCCGCCGCACCCGCTTCGCGCCGCACACCTTCTTCGGCAACGTCCGGTTCGAGAAGTGCCTGTTCGACCGGTCCCGGCTGCGAGACCAGACATCCACGTTCGAGGCCGAGTTCGTCGACTGCGTCTTCCTCGGCCGCGTACGGGAGGTCAACTTCTGGGGCCGCCCGCACGACGACGACCAGGCCGCGCTGGGCCGTGACCGCAACGACTTCACCGGCAACGACTTCACCGGGGCCGAGCTCGACGGCGTCGCCTTCCACCACATCGACCTCCGGGCCCAGCGCCTGCCTGGGCCGCCCCGCTACGCCCTCCTCGACCGGGTCAGCGAGCGGGTGGAGGCGGTGCTGCCCCTGGTGGAGCGCCTGCCGGAGGAGCGCCACCGCGAGGAGGCCGACTTCAGCCTGGAGTTCCTCGCCGACCATGCCCTGGAGCGCAACGACGACCAGGCGCTGGTGAGCGCTCTCGACATGGGCAGGAGACTGCCGCCCGCGCTCCGCGAGGAGTTGTTCGAGGCGCTCAGGCGCACGTCCAGCGATACATCCCCTGGTCGAGCCGGGCCGCCTCGCGGGCCAGGTCCCGCAGGGCCGTGACGCGCTCGCGCTCGTACTCGTCGAGGAGCTCCTCGTCGGCGTACTCGCGAAGCCGTGCGTCGTCCACCGCGGCGAGGGCGGCGACGGTCCCGGCCGTCATCCGCTCCACGCCGGCCGACTCGCCGTCGTCGGCCAGGACCTCGCTGTCGCCGAACTCGCTGAGGTCGCGTCCGCTCAGCTCGGCGGCGAGCGTGTCGAGCTCGTCGAGCCATCCCTTGCAGTCGACGTACGGCAGCTTCGCGCCCGCCGGCCCTCCGTCGAGGGCCAGCCTGGCGGACTGGTCGGAAGCCGCGGTGAAGTAGTCGACGAGTACACCCATGCGGGCGAATCTACTGCACCCGGACAGAGGCCCGTCCGGGCAGCCGGACGGGCCTCGCGGGGGTCAGGTGCCGTCGATCAGGCGGATCGCGATGTCCGGGCTGAACTGCCCGGCCGGGGTGCCCGGGGCGATGCCGCAGTTGCCGTCGGAGTCGCCGGGGATCTTCACCCACAGCAGCATCTCCGTCCCGCCGTCACCGCCGAGCTGGGCGGGGGTGCCGATCTGGCGGCCGGCGGGGTTGCACCACTCGCCGTTGGAGCCCTTGCCGTTGCGGCTGGTGTCGATCACCCACTTCGCGCCGCCGCCGAGAGCGGTGTTGACCGCGGACGCGTAGGTGGCCGACTGGCCGGTCGGGTAGTAGTTGGAGACGTTCACGGCGAAGCCTCGAATGTTGCCGACGCCCGCGTCGCCCAGCCGCGCCGCCATCGTCGCGGCCGGCACCCAACCGGCGTTGCCGGCGTCGAGGTAGGCCCAGGTGTTGGGGGCCCGGTCGCGGAACTGCTCGGTCGCGTACGTCAGCATGCGGTTGCGCGCCTGGATCGCGGCGGCGTCCATGCAGGCGAAGTCGCCGAGGGAGTCGGGCTCGATGACGACGACCGCCGGCCGGTCGCCGATGCCGGACGCGAACGCGGAGATCCACGCCCGGTACTCGGCCTCGCTGCCGGCCCCGCCGCCGGAGTGCCCGCCGCACGCGTCGCGGCCCGGGATGTTGTACGCGACGAGGACGGGGAGCTTGTCGGCCGAGTCGGCGGCGGACACGTACGCCGAGACGGAGGCGCCGACGTCACCGCTCCAGCCGCCGACCCAGCGGGCCATCGGCTTGGACGCGATGGACGACTGGATGCGCGCCGCCCGGGAGTCGCCCGGGTTGTTCCGCACCCAGGTCGCCGGGTTGGAGTTCGGGTCGACGTAGAAGCCGTTCGTCATGCCGACCGGGCCCGAGGCGCCCTGCTCGGTCAGCGACACGTTGTCCAGGAAGAAGCTGAAACCGGTGCCGCCGCCGAGCTGGAACGACACCTGCCCGGCCGGCGTGCCGAGGCCCGAGGTGAAGGGGAAGCTGAAGCGCTTGCTCGTGGTGGTGAGCGAGATCGCCTTGGTCAGCGTGTTGGTGTACGGGGCGTCCGCGAGCTGCACGGTGGTGACCGCGCTGACCGGGGCCGAGGCCGAGGCGTCGAACGAGAGAGTGTACGACTTGCCCTGGGTCAGGGGGATGGCGTTCTGGGCCACCATCGCGTCCCACGGGTTGGCGGTGCCGCCGGTCACGTTGACGCGCAGCCGGCCGGACTCCACGGTCATCGAGGTGTTCGCCGAGTTCCACCAGGGTGCGGTGCCGGCGGCGAACGTGCCGTTGACCACGAGCTGGGGCGCCGCGGTGGCGGGCGCCGCTGATAACGCGATGACGGCCGAGGCCGCGACCGCCATCGAACGGGTTAACAGTCGCACGTAGTACTTCCCTTCTGGGATTCCACGATCACACGATGATCCAGAATCACAGAGATCAGCAAATTTCGTGACAACTTGTGAAAAGTACCTACGTGCGGCGATCAGCGCCCGAGCGCGTCGAGCAGCTCGCGCTCGCGCCCGGCGCTCAGACCGGCCCGCCTGACCCGCTCCAGCCCGTGCTCGCGCTCCCACAGCAGGGTGCCCGCCAGCAGTTCGGCCCGGGGCCGATGACGCAGCCCGGCGGCGACAGCCGCGGACCCGTCGCGGGCCGACCACCCTTCCCAGCCCGGCTCGACGAGCCACATCGGCAGCGACTCGTCGCCCATGTACTCGGTCACGCCGTTCTCCAGCAGCCATGCCGGGGCGGCGGTGACCACCGGCCCGGTGTGCCCGGCGGCGGCGCGGGCGAGCTCGATCCACTCCCCGAACGGCACGACCGGGCCGACCGCGTTGAAGGTGCCGGCGGTTCCCTTCTCCGCCGCGTCCAGCAACCAGGCCACGAGGTCCCGTACGTCCACCACCTGCGTGGGTATGTCCGGCGTGTCGGGAACCAGCATCGGCCCTCGCGGGTCACGGGCGGCACGGGCCACCCAGTAGCCGGAGCGCCCGCTGTGGTCACCCGGCCCGCCGATGAGCCCGGCGCGCGCGACGAGGAGCCGGTCGCCCACCGCGTCCGCGGACGCCTGCTCGCAGGCCGCCTTCGCCTCCCCGTACAGCTCCCGGCCGACCTCGCGCCGGTCGGTCGGCGGCAGGAGCGGCGAGGACTCGTCGGCGCCCGGCGTCGCGTGGGAGGCGTAGACGTTGCCGGAGGAGACGTAGGTCCAGTGGCGGGCCCGGCCGCCCAGCGCGCCGAGCGCCTCACGCACGAACCCCGGCTGCCAGGACACCTCGAAGACCGCGTCCCACGTACGGTCCGGCAACGCGTCGTACGCGGCGGGATCGCGCCGGTCGGCGGCCACCAGCGTCGCGCCCGCCGCGACGTCCCCGCTCTCGCCGCGCGCCAGGCACGTCACCCGATGACCGCGCTCCATCGCCAGCCGCGACAGCTCCCTGCCCACCCACGCCGTGCCACCCAGCACCAAGACATCCATCCCGACACCCAAGCAGCCCGACCGGCCGGACATCCAGCCTGATTCACTCACAGCGAAGCAGCCGGAGTTGCCCGATCTCCGCGACGTTCTTCATCAGCTCGGCGTTCACCCAGCCGATCATGTGGGCGACCGTGTGGCCGGTGTCATCGGGCCACGGGAAGGGAGCGGTGGCGTCCAGGTCGGCGTCGGTGAGCCGGTCCAGGGCGGTCAGCCACTCCTGACGGAGGTCGCGCAGCCAGGCGACGGCCGCATCACCGTCTCCCGGCCAGGCGATCTCCGCCCGCTCGCGAGGCTCCCGCCCCTGGACGTGATCCAGGGTCACGCTCCACCACCAGCCGATGTGCCAGCTCACCCAGGCGATCGTGGGAACGGGCACCGGCTCGGGCTCGGCGTCCTCCCAGTCCGGCACCCATGTCCCGTCGGCGGTCCGGCGCACCGTCCAGCAGTTGGACGTGGGCTCCCACAGGAAGTCCTCAGGCTTGAGCCGCTCCAGGTGGTAGTCGAACAAGGACCAGACCAGGTCGAACTGCCAGCGCAGCAGATCACGTCGCATCGTCGTTTCCCCTCATGTGTCGGCGAAGACCATAACGCTCCCCAAACTTGGAGCGCACTCCAATTTCCTCGTAGACTCCACGCATGGGTACGGAAGGACTGCGGGAGCGCAAGAAGCGGCAGACCCGGCAGCGCATCTCCGACACGGCCCTCGAGCTCTTCGTGGAGCGCGGTTTCGAGCAGGTGACGATCTCCGAGGTCGCGGCGGCGGCCGAGGTGTCGGTCAACACGGTCTACAACTACTTCGACACCAAGGAGGACCTGGTCCTGCCGCCTGACGAGGCCTCCCCGCGACGGCTGGCCGAGATCGTCCGGCAGCGCCGGCCGGGCGAGTCGGCGGCCGGCGCGGTGCTGGCCCGCCTCCGGGAGGAGGTGCGTGACCGGGAACGCCGGGTCGGCCTCACCGCCGGGTTCGGCCGCGTGCTGGAGATGATGCGCGCCGCGCCCACGCTGACCGCCCGCCTGGAGGACCTCGGCCGCCAGATGACGGACGCCCTGGCGATCGTGCTGGCCGAGGAGACCGGGACCCGCCAGGACGACCCACTCCCCCGCACGGTCGCCTGGCACATCGGCTCCCTGCACGCCCTGGTCATGACCGAGATCGGCAGGCGGACGTCGGCGGGCGAGCGTCCCGACGTGATCGCCGACGCCGTGCTGGAGCTGCTGGACGTCATCGAGAGCCTGCTCGGCGACCGGATCCTGCGCTATGCCGTACGAGAGGAGCCAAGCTGTCCAGAGTGACGATCAGAGGCGAGTTCGAAGACCTCGACGCCGCCCGGCTCCGCCACAAGGGCCGCGTCAGGTGATCGCCCTGGGCACATCCTGTACGTTCCAGACCTCCGACTCTCAAGGACAAATGGTGAAACGCGGCGGCCGGACACGTGGTAGCGGAGCTCGGGGCCTGGTGGTGCTCGGCTGGTTCCTCCTCGTCCTGGGGGCCTGCGCGGTCCTCACCGGGGCGACGGTGCTGGTGCTCGGGTTGATGGGCCTCGGCCTGGGATGTCTCATCACCGCCGTCGTCCTGGCGGTCGAACACCTCCCGCGCCAGTGGCATCCCCAGAATGATCCCGACGCCGGTGAGGTTCGCCGAGGCGCTGGTCCCCTGCCGTGAACGACGGCTGTCAGAGGTGCCGTTCCAGGGCGTGGCGGTGTTCCGTGACCCATCGCCAGGCGTCGTGCACCGTACGGACGACGCCCTCGGCCCGCAGGCGCGTCATCGCCGGATCGCCGGCGGCCGCACCGGCGGCGATCCCGCGCCGGCAGCGGTCCTGCCACCACAGGATCGTCTCGACGAGCCGCTCCCGGCCGTCCAGGCCGTAGACGTCGCAGGCCAGCCGCAGCGACCGTCCCGCCTCGCCCACGTCCGCGATCTCCGGCCCCAGGTTCACGTACTGCCAGCACACGTGCGCGACGTCATGGATGCGCGCGCCCGGCGCGGCGATGTCCCAGTCGATGAAGGCCACCGCCCGCGGGCCGCCGTCGCGCTCCTGGTACACGGTGTTCTTCGGCGAGAGGTCGTTGTGGCAGACCACTTCCCCGCCCTCGGCGAGCGGGGTTCCCGCCGTCAGGTCGTGGAACTCCCGTACGAGCTCCACGACGGAGACCAGGCCGGCCTCCGAGGCCACCCGCAGGCGCTGATCCGGCTGCCAGGCGACGAGTCCGGGCAGGTAGCTCAGCATCTCCCGGCCCTGCCCGTCCGTCCCCAGGAACCGGGGCGCCCCCGCCCACCCGCGCCGCTCGAACAGCTCAAGCAGCTCATGCACGAAGTCGCTCCGGGGCGTCAGCGCCCGGCGCACGGTGTCACCGACCCGGACGACCTCGTTGACGAACCCTCCCGGCAACCGCTCTTCCCGCACATGTCCCCCTGACGTATATGACTTCAGGCGCTTCGGACCGGGCCCGCGAGGCGTGGACCGACATCGGGGAACGAGCCGTCGCCGAACAAGATCCGCGCCGCCAGCGTACGCCCGGCACGGCCGCGCAGCGCGGTCACCGCCGCCTCGGCCGCCGCCGGGGACCGGATGCCGGCGAACACCCGGCGCAGCAGCAGCCGCCCCCGGAACCGGGCACGCAACGCGCGTCCGTCGTACCGGCTCAGCACGCGCGCGTCCCCCGTACGCAGGTAGTCGGCGGCGACCGCCGCGGCCAGCTCGGACATGCGCAGGCAGGGGTCCAGCCCACCGGCTGTGAGCGGCGACACCGCGCCCGCCGCGTCCCCGACGAGCAGCCCCGCCGGGCACGCCAGCCGCCGCAGCACGCCGCCCACCGGGATCGGCCCGCCCCGGCGCTCGACCGGGCCGGTCGGCGCCGAGCGGCCGGGCGCGTCCTGGGCGAAGGCGTCCAGCAAATGCCGGATCCCGGTACGCATCGCGCCCGGATACCCCGCGACCCCGACATGCGCGTGCCATCCGTCGTCGATCACCCAGCCCAGATATCCGGGGGCGACCCGCGGATCCAGCACGCAGTGGAAGGCCGGGGCGGTCGTGCCCGGCGCGATCGGATGGACGATCTCGGCGCCGACGAGCAGGCGGCGGTTCACGTCGAGCCCCAGATCGCGGGCCACCCGGGACCGGGCCCCGTCGGCGCCGACGACGAACCGGGCCGTCACCGGCTCCGCACCCACGAACCGCACCAGCCCCGCCGACATGCCGTCATACCGTACGCCCAGCAGCACCCGCGCCCCCGCCGACTCCGCCGCGCGCCGCGCGTGCTCGTAGACGGCCGCCATGTCGGCCACCCGGTACTCGTCCCGGTCACTGGTGAGCCGGACCGGCGACCGCCGCGACGGCGGATACAGCAGCACGTCCCGGATGCCGGGTCCGAGCAGCTCGTCCGGCAGGTCGAAGTCGTCGAGGGTGCGCCGTACGAAGATCCCCGTCGTACGGATCCCGGCCGACAGCGACCTGCGGCGGTCGGCCACCATCACGTCCAGGCCCCGCCGCGCGAGCAGGCGAGCCGTGTGCAGGCCGGCCAGGCCCGCGCCCACGACGAGTACGTCCACTGTCTGCATATCCTGCGACGTTAGGCGCGACACCCCGCCCATCCGGCCCTTTGCACGCTATCCGCCCGATACCTCCACAACGCCGCCACATGGACGGGTCACTTGACCACGCGTCCCGTGATCTTCCGCCCGTCCAAGGGGGCGGCCAGGCAGTACACGGTCCTGGCGCGGGGCCAGTCCTCCTGAGCGGGCCAAATCCCCCATAGGCCCATTTCATCCCTTTTCGAGTCTTCGATGCGCATTCTCGGAAGGCATCCGTCTTCCATGAGCCGCGTCATCTCCGCTCCCGGATACGGCCCTTCCGGGAGGACGTACGTGGTGGCGAACTCGGCCGAGTGCGGCACATCGCAGGGAACGGCGAAGAGGGTGACAGCTCCAGATCAGCTTGCGCCAGGTTCACCGGGCCGAGGCGCGGAGGGCCGCCGCGATCCAGGCGAAGAGCGCGGGGCCGTCGTCGCCGGTGTCGGGCGGGGTCCCGTTGATCACGGCCACCAGGGACAGGTATCTGCCGTGGGTGGCGTCGTACCGGGCGTTCTCTTCCGCATCCGAGCGCTGGATCTCCTCGACCATGAGGAAGGCCGTGGCCAGCCGCTCGCGTGACTCGGCCGTGGAGCGCCCGCCGGCGAGGGCCCCGGCGGTCGCGTCCGCCATGCCGACGACCAGCTCCCGCGACCGCGGGGAGTCGGCCGGCAGCCCCGAACGATACGCCTCCAGGACTTCCTTCCCGATCTCCATCCCCTCCTGGTGGATGAAGTCCCACACCGGCGCGTCGGCCAGCCGCCGTCCCGGGAACGTGCCGTAGGTGTCCTGGAGCCAGGAGCGGACCGCGCCGCGGAACTCCTCGCCCCGCACCAGGTCGGCCAGCTCGATCCAGGCTTCGAGCTGGGCGGCCGTGGGGTCCTCCGGCAGGCGCGGACGCATCGTGCGCAACCGCTCGACGAAGCCGGGAGGCACGTCCAGGTTCTCGCCGACCTCGTTCCAGAAGTCGTCGATCAGCCGCTCGCGTTCCTCGTCGGGCATCGAGACGAGCTTGCGCATCAGGGCGACCTTGGCGGCCGTGCCGCCTTGCTTGACCAGGGTCCTGAGCACGGCCCGCCTGGCCCGGAGGTCACGCTCCTGACGCTCGACGAGCTCCAGGTGCGTCGCGAGGAGATCGTGCAGCGACGTCTCGCCGCCGAGCAGCCGCCGGATGTCGTCCAGCCCCGCGTCCAGGTCCCGAAGGGTACGGATGAGCTCCAGCCGGGCGATGGCCCGGACGTCGTACAGTCGGTAGCCCGCCTCGGTCACGTGGGTGGGCGCGATGACCCCGGCGTCGGAGTAGTAGCGGATGGCGCTGACGCTCAGACCGGTCCGGCGCGCCACGTCCCCGATCGGGTACGTCTCGTTGTCGTCCATGCCCGTCACTATGGAGTCTCAAGCGGCCTGAGACTCAAGCCCCGCTCCCGCACCGTCGCGCCCCACCACAGGAGGAAACCTGGTGACCAGCCACGACGCCCAGACCTGGGACCCCTTCGGCACGCTGCGCCGCGCGTTGTGGATCGGCGGCGGCCAATGGGCCGGCAAGTCGACCGTCGCACGGCTCCTGGCCGTCCAGTACGGCGTCACCGTCTACCACTACGACTACCACGACGCGCGTGGCCACAACGACCGCCGGATCGCCCGCCGCGTCGGCCGCGGCGAGCCGGTCACCGGTCCCGACCCGGACCGGATGTGGGTCCACACCACTCCGGAGAAGATGGCCGCCGAGACGCTGGCCGGCTTCCCCGACCGGTTCGAGTGGGCCCTGGACGACCTGCGCGCGCTCGTCTCGGGTCACCCGATCATCGCCGAAGGCTGGGGGCTCCGCCCCGAACTCGTCGCGCCCGTCATCGACTCACCGCGCCGGATGGTCGTCATCGTGCCCACCCCGGAGTTCCGCCTGCGCCAGGTCCAGGAGCTCCCCCGGGCCGCCTCGCTCGGGCACCGCGTCAGCGACCCGGCCCGGGCGCAGGCCAACCGCCTCACCCGTGATCGCCTCGTCGCGGAGGACGCCGTCCGCACCGCCCAGCGGATCGGCATCCGTGTGATCGAGGTCGACGGCTCCCGCGACGCCGCCGCGATCGCCGAGCTCGTCGCCGACCACTTCAGCCCCTACCTTCCACAGAAGGTCTGAAAGACGGTCACCGGCCCCATTTCTCCGGCTCCCGTCGTCCGTACTCGACCAGGAGCTCCAGGGCCCGCCGCTGCCCTGGGCTCATCCGCGCTGACCCTGGTGCCCGAGGGCGACGAGGTCGTGGTCGGCGACCCCGAGACCGGCACGTTCGTGACCGTGCCCGCGGTGCGGGGTGGTGATCTCCGCGCTGCGGCGCGGCGCGACGACGGGCGAGGCCGCCGCCGAGGCCGAGGCGTTCGCCGGTGAGCCGGTCGACGTGCCGGCGTTCGTCGAGGTCCTCACCGAGCTCGGCTTCGTCGACGACCGCACCGGCGAGGAGCGCGAAGCCGTACGCACCGCGCCCATCCAGTTCCGCCGCTGGATGGGCGGCGTGAGCCAGAGGCCGGCCCGCCCGTTCTTCGGCCCGGTGGCCTGGACCGTCTACGCCGCCTGCGCCCTGTTCTCCGCCGGCGTCTTCGTCCTCTCGCCCTCGCTGTTCCCCCAGCCGGCACGGGACGCGTTCCCGCTCGGCGACATCGGCCTGAGCGCGCTCCTCCTCGCGCCCTTCGCCCTGGTCTCGACGGCCCTGCACGAGTGCGGGCACTGGCCGCCCGCGCGCTTCCCGTCATCGTGACCGTGGTCCAGTGGACCGCCGCCGCCCTGGCCGTCAAGGAGTACGCCCGCCGGTTCCGCCTCCGGCGACAGACTTGACTCCGTATCGTTTTTCAATACTATCGAATCTCGATAATATCGAGCAACGATGTGGAGCCGTACCGTGCCCCTCAACAGATCCAACCCTCTGAAGTGGACGGCGATCGTCGTCCGCGTCTTCTTGGTGCTGTTCGCCGCGACGATGGCCTACGAGGTCGGGCTCGCGGCCTTGACCGGCGGAGAGAACGCGTGGGGCTCCCGCGGCACCCGGAGCCTGGTGTGCGTGTCATCACCGCACATCGGCGACGTGGAGGGCAACGTCGCCGAGGACCCCCAACGCCGGAAGGCCGTGCGGGCGAGCGGCGCCCTCGACGCCGACCCCTACCCCGTGGAGAAGGGAGTCGAGTTCTTCTACGAGCTGCCCCGGATCTGCAAGGACGACTCCAGCCTCGGCACGCAGCTGCTGTACCAGACGTCGCGGTTCGCCACCGAGCTCGTCCTGCTCGTCTCCATCGTCCTTCTCGACCGGCTGATCAGAGGCGTACGGCGGGAGAACGGTTTCGATAAGGTGGTCGTCCGCAGGCTGTGGTTCCTCGGCGTGTTCCTCATGGCCGGCACAGTCGCGGCGTCGCTCTACACGACTCTCGTCGAGACCGGCCTGGCCGTGTCGATGGTGGCCGGCTCCATCAGGGACGTGTGGGAGATGGCCCTGTTCGGCTGGAACGTCCCGTGGGCGTTCCTGCTCGCCGGGCTCGGGCTCGTGGTGATGTCGAAGGTCGTACGCGTCGGCGCGCACATGCGCGAGGAACTCGAAGGAACAGTCTGATGTCGCCCGCCGAGAACTCCGAGCACACCATCGAGGTGCACCTGGACAGGTTGCTCGAGGAGCGCGGCATGACGGTGGTCGAGCTGGCCGACAGGGTGGGCATCACCAACGTGAACCTCTCCATCCTCAAGAACAACCGCGCCAAGGCGATCCGCTTCTCCACCCTGAGCAAGCTCTGCGAGGTCCTCGACTGCCAGCCCGGCGACCTCCTGTCCTTCACCCCCCGCTCCACCACGGAGTGACCGCGCGAGGCGGCCGCCCTGGCGCCTACGCCGCGGCGGCCCGGAGGCCGAGGACGACGAGGACGACCGCCGACATCCTGCCCACCGCACGCCTGAATCCGGCCCCGCGCACGAGATGCGCCCCTCGGTGGAGGAGCACCGTCCAGGTCAGCAACCACACCGCCATCAGCAGGGCGTGCGCGGTGGCCAGCGTGAGGATCTGCCCGCCGAGATGACGGCCGGGCAGGACGAACTGCGGGACCAGGGTCAGATAGATCGAGGCCGCCTTGGGGTTGAGCACGTTCGCGAGCAGGGCTTGCGTATAGCCGGAGCCGGACCGTTCCGGCTGGTCCGTCAGCGCGGGAGGCGAGGGCAGGGATGTCGAACGCCACGTCCACAGGCCCAGGCACACGAGATAGACCGCGCCGAGGAGCTTGACGGCGGTGAAGGCCTGGCTGGAGTGCATGACCAGCGCCGACAGCCCGGCGGCGGCCAGGGTGGCGTGCCCGTACAGGCCGGTGACCGTACCGAGGATGACGGGGAGAGCCTGACGGCGCCCGCCGGCGGTGACGCGCTGGATCAGCAGGGTCAGGCTGGCTCCCGGGGTGGCGATGACAGGCAGGATCGCCAGGAGGAACGCGGCGATCGCGTACGGGTGGATCATGCCTGGAGCACGACGCGGAAATGGGTGGTCAGGCGGCCGTCGTCGTCCAGGACGTGGAAGGCGAGGCCGGGCGGTTGCTCGCGGTCGGCGGGCCGGTCACCCTCCCACGGCAGGCGCAGGGTCCAGGTGACGGCCGGCGCGACGATCAGCGGGCGGCCCGCGAAGGTGGACGCGGCCGCGGTGTGAGCGTGCCCGGTGAGCACGGCGGCGACCCGCGGGTGGGCGTCGAGCAGCGCGGCCAGGTCGCCGGGCTTCTCCAGCCGGGAGGAGTCGGGCAACGGGTGGTGGAGCTCGACGGGCGGCTGGTGGAAGGCGATCAGCGCGGGCGTGCCCGGGGCGAGCCCGTCGAGGGTGGCGTGCATCCAGGCCAGGGTCTCGGGGTCGAGCCGGCCCTCGTCGTGGCCAGGGATGGTGGAGTCGCACATCAGGATGGCGGTGCCGGCGATGTGGTGCACCTGGTTGACGGGGCCGGGGCCGGGCGGCTGCCGCAGCAGCGCCTTGCGGTAGGCCGGGCGGGCGTCGTGGTTGCCGGGACAGGTGAGCACCGGGAAGGGGGCGGCCAGGATCCGGGCGGCCTGCTCGTACTCGGCCTCCTCACCGTGATCGGCGATGTCACCGGTGACCAGCACGGCGTCGACCGGGCGAGGGAGCGCCCGCAGGTGGTCCATGACGCGGGTGGCGCGCCGCGTCGCCCGGTCGGTGCCGTCGAGGTGCAGGTCGCTGATCTGAGCCAGCAACAGCGTCATCGTGTGACCCTTTCGTCTAATGGTTAAATGGAATTTAACGTTAGAGACCGTAGGGTACGGAAGAGGAGCGGGCAACCGGAAGGGGTTGGAGTGGAACGCTGGCCGGCCTTGGAACTGGCGAGCACGATCCGCCATGACGGTAACGGTGGTGTCACCGACGACCTGGCCACGCCGCAGAGCATGACCCGCTGGATCGGCCGGCAGGCGGAGCTGCTGGCCGGCCACGTCGACGTCGCGCAGCTCACCGGGGACGAGAAGCTGAGAAGCGAGATGGTCGAGCTGCGCCGGGCCGTGCGGGCGCTGTTCGCGCGAGCGGTCAGCCCGGCGCCGCCGAGCCGGGCCGACGCCCACCGGCTGATGCCCGCCGAGCAGGCGCTGGCTCTCCTCAACGCGGCGGCCGCCCGCGAGGCGATCGTCCCTCAACTGCACTGGCCCTCGGACGCCGAGCCCAGCACAGGGGTGCTGTCGGCCGAGCCCGACGCCGACGTCCGGCTGATCGCGGCCCTGGCACGGGCCGCCATCGACTTCCTGAGCGGTCCGCAGCGCGAGCGCCTGCGGGCCTGCGACGCGCCTCGCTGCGTGCGCTACTTCGTCCAGAGCCATGGGCGGCAGGAGTGGTGCAAGCCGTCATGCGGCAACCGAGCCCGCGCGGCCCGCCACTACCAGCGCCACAACGCCGCTCTCCCCGAGGCCTGAGCGTGCCGGGGCGAGGGGGTTGGCCGGAAGACCATGATCGTGTTTTCTGGAGGCACCCCCCGACCTGAGGACAGCCGATGCCCCAGCCCCTCGCAGCGCTCGCCGCTGTGCTCGCCACTGTGCTCATGTCCGCCCTGCTGACCGCCGGTCCCGCCGGCGCGGCGGCGGACCCGCCCTTACCCTCGGCGATCTTCCGCGCCACCCACAACAGCTACTCCGGCGACCTGGACGGCGCCAGGGGCTCGATCACCCGCCAGCTCGACCAGGGCGTCCGCTTCATCGAGCTCGACATCCACGACAACGGCTACGCCACCGCCCGCGACTACGCGATCGGCCACGACGCCCCCGGCGACCTCGTGGACCGCGCCGGCAACCCGGCCTCGAACCTCCTGCGCGACTGGCTCACCGTGATCGACACCTGGTCCACGAACCACCCCACCGCCGCGCCCATCACCGTCGCGCTCGACATCAAGGACGACCTGACCGACAACACCTCGTACGCCGCGGGCAACCTCGCCGCGCTCAACCAGGAGCTCGTCTCCGTCTTCGGCGCCAAACTGCTGCGCGCGTCCGACTACCCGGCCACCCCGCCGACCGTGGGCGCGCTGCGCGGCCGCGTCCTCGCGCTGCTCTCCGGCAACGCCAGGACCCGCGCCCTCTACAAACGCGACTCCGGCACCAGTCCCGCCGTCGCGATGAACGGGCGCGGCCAGGTCGTCGAGGTGCACGACTCGGGCTCGGGCGACCTCTGGTACTGGAGCGGCACGTACGGCTCGGACGGCACGGTGACCTGGCTGCGCCACGGCCGCTACGACTCCGGCATGACCCCCGCCGTGGCCCTCAACGACGACGGCGACCTGGTCGAGGTCCACCGCTCCCAGAACGCGACCACCCTGTGGTACCGCGTCGGACGGCTCGCCGCCGACGGCGAGATCACCTGGTCACCGAGCCGCCAGTACGACAACGGCGTCCTGCCCACGATCCGGTTCGACGCCACGGGCACCCGGCTGCGTGAGATCCACCGCAGCCAGAGCAACAGCCAGAACTGGACCTGGGCAGGCGCCCTCGACCCCGCCGCGCGCACGGTCACCTGGACGGGCAACGCCAAGACCGCCGACCCCCGCTACGACAAGACCACCTCGGCCGCCGGCGCGTCCAGCGTGCGCGTCTGGACCGGCGCCGACGGCCCGACCCCGGCCCAGACCCTGCGCGTCGACACGGCCCAGCGCACCGGTGACCGCATCCGCTACCAGCAGATCGCCTTCGACGAGTTCCAGCAGGGCGACAGCGCCGAGCTCCAGCAGGGCGCGCTGTACTACGCCGCCCCCGCCAGTCAGTCGTCGTTCATCACCGCGGCCCGGCAGGCCGGACGGCTCGTCCGCGGCTGGAACCTGGACTCGGCCTCACAGGCGACCGATCCCCTGGCCAACTTCCCGGCCACCAATCACCCGTACGCCACCTGGTACCAGAACCTTCTCGGCCAAGCCGGCGCCGTCCAATGAGCGGCGATCAGGGAGTCTCGCCCGGTTTGTCGACGATGCCGGAGTCCAGGACGGACATGGCCATGCTGTGACCGCCGCGCACGCTCTTGACGCCGAGGTAGCGGTAGGTCCGGGGATCGAGAATCGTGTACCCCTTGCCCGCTTCGCCGTAATCCAGGACGACCGCCAGACCCGGGCGGCCTTCGGCGGTGGCGACGTCCTCCTCGACCGTGACGCCGGGGATCTTGGCCATCGCCCTGAACATCGTCGCGGCGGTGTCCGGCGGAATGATCGGCCCGTACTTCAGGTACCACTGGATCGCACCGTAGGCGCGGCGGTCCTGTTCGCTGCCGGGCGGGCATTCGGGCTCGCAGATCGACAGGGCCGCGCGTTCGCGCTTGAGCCGGTAGAAGTGCCGCAGCATCGCGTCCGGGTCGCCGGGCAGCGCTTCTATCTCGCGGAGGGTCTGCGCGGAGTTCGCCGGCCCCTTCTCCGACTCGCTCACCTTCAGCTCGCCGTCGCTCCCCCGCAGAGCCGTCATGGCGCCGTCCATCCGGCTCCAGTGCTCGTACACGGGGAGGGAGTCGACCGGCTGCGACTCCTTCATGTAGAACCACTGGTCCGGCCGGACCGTGGTCGCCTTCGTCCTCTCGGCCACCAGCGCGGCGTTCTCCAGCACGGCGGCGGCGCTGATAGGAGGCTCGCCCTCTTCGGTGACGCCCCCGAGTTGGGTGGCCGCCACCGCCAGGGCCGCCGCCAGGCCGGCGGCGCTCACCAGTGCCCCCCGGCGGACGGCCCGCCTGGGCCGGACATCAGGAGGACGGCGGATCTCGGTGAGCAACCTGTTCCGTGCCGCGCTCAGGTCGGTCGGCGGCGGGACCTCGTCGCGCCGCCGGTTCAGCAAGGTCATCTCGTCCATGGCCGAACTCCTCGTCACAGTGTCGGATCGATGTCGCCGAGCTTGCGGCGCAGCTTCTGGCGAGCCCGGTTGACGCGCGAACGCACCGTCCCCACCGGCACGCCGAGCGATTGGGCGGCATGCTCGTAGCTGAGCTCGCCCCAGGTCACCAGGAGCAGCGCGTCCCGGTGCCCGGCCGGCAGGCCGGCGAGGGCCCGCAAGAGCCTGTCTCGCAGCCGGTGGGCCGCCACCCGTTCGTGGACCTGGTCGGTGAACGGCTCGTCCACCGGGTCCACCCCCTTGCGGCTCAGCGCCTTGTACAGGGTGATCTCTCGGCGGCGGTGCCGTCCGATGCAGTTGGTCGCGATGCCGTACAGCCACGGCCGCGCGTTCTCGCGGGTCAGGTCGTACGTGGCGCGCTGCCGGAACGCCGCGATGAAGGTCTCCGCCACGATGTCGTCGGCCGCGTCCTCGCCCAGCCGCAGGATGACGTAACGCTTGAGAACCGGCGCGTGCCGTTCGAAGAGGACGGCGAAGTGCTCCGGGTCGTCCCGGGACCGGGCGATCACCGTGGCGTCGTCGGTCACCGTCACGCCTGCCGGGTGCCCGCTCTGATGTCGCATGTCCATGCCTTTCGGATCTCAGCTGACATCAGTGATTGCCGTGGGCGCGCGCACCGGTTCCCTGAATCTCTCCGCGACGGTGATCATGCGAACTTCTCGTGAAGGCCGCACATCTCATGATTCGTGATCAAAAAGACGATGGCCGTGGCGTTGGTGATCGGCTCGACCTTGGCAGGAACGAGCGCTGTCCACGCCACCGCTACCAAGATCCCCAAGAACTTCCTGCTGACCGAGCGCGCGGCCGCCGAGGGATCGGTCGTCGAGGACGAGGAGTGGTGGAAGATCAGTGACAGCCTGTCCCGGCAGCTCGCGTTCAATCCCTGCCGCTCGAAGCGGAAATCCCGCGACGGCCGGGCGGCGATGCGCACCATCACCCACCTCACCAGCGCACCATCGAGCGCCGGCGAACAGCTCGTGCTGTACAGGAATGCCAGAGCCGCCTAGGCCGCCTTCCGCAAGCTCCGCGCCGACCTGGCCAGGTGCTCGAAGCCGGCCGTGGTGAAGCGCGACCGGTTCGGCTACGTGGGCAGGCCGTTGCGCGTGGGAGACGAGGCCCTGTCGGTGGCCGGTTACGACTACGACGCGAAGGGCCGGCGCCTGTCTCCGTCCGACGACCTGGCTGTCGTCGGCCGTCGAGGCGCCGCCCTGTTCCTCTACACCGCCAACGCCAGGGGCCGGGGAGCGAAGAAGGAGATCACCGGTCAGGCCGGAAAGATGGCGAAGAAGGTATGCGGCCTTCCCGGCGTGTGCGGCAAGAAGACCGGCTCCCACTGACCCCGCCCCTCGGTCTGGACATAACGATTCTCGTTATTTACGATTATCGTTATGTCCACGAAATGGCTCACCCGCCTCGAGAACTTACTGACCCTCCTGTTCGTCCTGGCCTGCCTGGGCGCTCTGGGCCTGCTGCTCTCCACCGGCCTGATCGCCTTCAGCGGCACCGCCAGCGGCGTCGGCGTCCCCCTGCGGATCTTCGACGTACCGGTCACCGGCATGGCGGCCCCGGATGCCGCGATCATCAGCGCGAGCGCCGACGTGACGGTCCGCCATCAGGGTCCGGCGCCGCTGGTCGGCCTGCTCTATCTGCTCGTGTGGGCGCCGGGCGTCACGACGACCCTGCTCGCCATGTTCACCGTCGTGCGCGCGCTGCGCAGGGCCAGATCGGGAGACAGGATGCTGTTCTCCGCGGTCACCGCCGCTCACCTGCGGCGCCTCGGCTGGATTCTGATCGTCGGCTCGCTCGCCACGGGTCTGCTCGGTATGGTGGCCGAGCCGATTCTGGCCTCCATGCTGTTGGCCAAGAGCTACTCGTTCTACCCCCCGTCGGGCGAAGAGGTGGCCGGGGTTGTGACAGGAGTCGCGGTGCTGGCCGTCTCGGAGATCGTACGGCGGGGCCTGGTGCTGCTCGAAGAGGTCGAGGCCACTATCTGATGGCCGACCCGACCATCCGGGTACGACTGGACGAACTCCTCAAGGAACGCGGCATGACGCTCACCGAGCTGTCACACCGGGTCCAGATCACCGTCGTCAACCTGTCCATCCTGAAGAACGGCCACGCCAGAGCGATCCGCTTCTCCACCCTGGTCCGCCTGTGCGACGCCCTCGACTGCCAACCTGGCGATCTCCTCCAGTACGACCGGCCGACCCGAACCTGACGGGTCTCCGTATCGGTGCGCCGCCACTGTCCTTTTCGGATCACGATGCGCCGTGGTCCTCGTGCCAGAGTTCGGCGCCGTCCTTGTCGTAGCCGATGATCCGGAAGCCGTCGCGGTACATGTCGTCGCTGTGCCGCTGCGTCCCCGCGAACAGGCGGAAGCCATCGATCTTCCACGGATTCGGTCTGGTTCCCGCCTTGACGGTCGTGCCGTCCTTGAAGACCAGTCCGACGCGGACCGTCTCGGTGCTCGTGATGCCGAACCAGTGCTCCTCGTGGTCGCCCAGTTCCACCTTCATCGGCTTGCCGTCCATGTCGATCAAGGGTTCGCCGGGTCCGCCTCTCTCGATCATGTGCATGGGGCCGACGGCCTGACCGTTCAGCTTCCAGATCAGGGTCTTGCCGGGTGTCTCGTACAGGCCCGCGACCAGCTTGCCCGGCATCTCCACGGTCGGGCCCAGCGGCTGGGCGTCGGCTTCCGGAATGACCAACCGCTGCTGCCGCTCGATCCGCGTGATCGCCTCGCCCTCGCGGCCCGCGAACTCGAACGCCGTCACCGTCCTGTCCGAGGGAACGGTCACCGTCCAGATGCCCTGGGGGGTGTCCTCGGGCTGTAGGACAGTCCCGTTGACCTTGCCCGCGTCGGTGAGAGCGGTAACGCGGGCGACCCTGTCCCCCGCGGTGCCGAAGTACATCACCAGCCCCGTGGCCGGGGCGGGGAAAGTCTCTGTGGAGCCCTGCTCGGTCGCCTCCTCGGCGCCGAGAGGCCGGCCGCACCCCGCCGAGAGGGAACCGGTCCTGTTGTGCACCCGCTCGCACAGGACCGTCCCGTTGTCGGTCCTGGCGTACCAAAGGGAGATGGGGCGCTTCTGGGAGGGATTGTCGATCGTCAGGACCTCGCCGATCCGGTACTCGTCGCCGGTGTAGTCCTTGGGAGGCACAGTCGGGGTGATGGGGACGATGGTGGCGACGTCGCCGCGCTCCGTTCCGTACGCGGCCATCAGGCCGGCCGGGAGGGCGATCGCCGCGACACAGACGCCTGCCACCAGCGCGTTCCTTGCCGTCCTGCGCCTGTTCGAACGCGAGACCACCTCGGCCGGGAAACGCGGCGGCGCCTTCGGGGCACGCTCGGCGGCACGTCCGAGCTTCGTGCGCAGATACGACTCCAACTCGTCGGTCATGCGGAGTTCCCGTTCGTCGTGGGGTGGGGCAGGGTGGTGCGGAGCTTGGCCAGGCCGAGCGACGCGTGGCTGCGCACGGTCCCGCGGGAGACGCCCAGCACGGCGGCGATCTCCACGTCCGACAGGTCCTCGTAGTAGCGCAACACCAGCACGGCACGCTGCTTCTTCGGCAGGCCGGCCAGTGCCGGCCAAAGGCCGTCGTCCGAGGGCAGCCGATCGGTCCGTGCCGTGTCGGGAAGTGCCCAGTCGAGCCGCTCGCGCCTGCGTAGGCGCCACGTTCTGATGTGCAACCGAGTCATGATCATCCGGGTGTACGCCTCCGGCGCCTGTTTCTGGCGCACGCTCGGCCAGGCGCGGTGGAGCCGGATCAACGCCTCCTGGGTGAGGTCGGCCGCGTCATGCGGGTTGCCGCTGAGCAGGTAGCCGTAGCGCAGGAGGGCATCCGCCCTCTGCGCCACGAATTCCTCGAAGCGCTCATCCAACGAGCTCCGCCTTTCCACGGTTTCGTCTTGGGATAGAGCACTCCGCCGGGTCGGACTGTTGAATCGCCGCAGAGAACAGGTCAGGCCTTCATCGACCTGCGCACGGCGGCGTCCACCAGTTCCCGCATCTCCTGCTCGGCGAAGATGTCGGGCAGGGTCAGCCGCTCCACGATCAGCCAGTTCAGCGTGAGGTAGAGGAGCACCACCCCGGTCGAGTCGCCGGGCAGCCCCGAGGCCGCGTGGTAGCCGATGTTGTCGTCGATGTCCTGGCGGATGCGTTTGGTCAGCACGGCGCGCAGCTCAGGACGCCGGGTGGACTCCAGCCGGAGCTCGAGCAGGGCCAGGTAGCCGGAGTTGAAGGCCGAGACCCGCTCCACGAGTTCGTGCATGAGCTCGGTGTAGCGGGTCTCGTCCTGGACGCCCTCCATGCCGCGGGCCATCGTGGCCTCGTCGGGCAGCAGCCGCTCATAGATGCGTCCGCCGACCTGGGTGAACAGGTCGTCGCGGTTGGCGAAGTAGTTGGACGCCGTGCCCGGGGGCACCGCCGCCTCCGCATCCACGGCCCGGAAGGTCAGCCCTCGCGCGCCCTCCTTGGCCAGCACCTCGATGGCCGCGTCGATCAGCGCCAGCCGCCGCTCGGGATTCCTCCGCACTTGACACCACTCCGTCTGTAGTACTACGTTCTGACCACTCCAAACAGAGTACTACATCGAGAGTGATTCAATATGCGAAAACTTGTCTACTACATCGCCGTCTCGCTCGACGGCTACATCGCCGGCCCCAACGCCGAGTTCGACTTCTACCCCGTGTCGGACCAGATGGCCGCCTGGATCAACGACCGTTACCCCGAGACGCTCCCGACCCATGTCCGCAAGCTCGTCGGCCTGGAAGGCACGCCCAACAAGGTCTTCGACACCCTGGTGATGGGCCGCGGCACCTACGAGCCGGCCCTGGAAGTCCCCACCACCAGCCCGTACGCCCACCTGCGCCAGTACGTCGTCTCCAGCACGCTGACGATCGACGACCCCACGGTGCGGGTGGAGACCGGCGACCCGGTCGAGCTGGTCCGGCGGTTGAAGGCCGAGGACACCGGCATGGACATCTACCTCTGCGGCGGCGGCAAACTCGCCGCCTCCCTGCTCCCGGAGATCGACGAGATCATCCTCAAGAGCTACCCCGTGGTGGCCGGCGCGGGCATCCCCATGTTCTCCGGACAGTTCAGCCCCACCCTGTTCACCCCCACCCGGCGCGAGTCCTTCGACAACGGCGCCCAAGTCACCTGGCTCACCAGGGCATAGCACCTCAAGGAGGAAGCATGCATATCAGACTCCCCGCCACGATCACCCAGGTCAAGACCGAGCACCAGACCCGATCGCCACACCGGCACGACCAGCCGACGCGCGATGTCAAGCCCACGGGCCGGACCAACCTCTCCCGCCGCCCGACGGCCGCCCCCCGCCGCAGCGGCTACTGAGCGGGCCGGCTCGGACGCAGATTGAGGCACGGCTCAGCCCCCGGGTCGTGACCGGAGGCTGAAGGGCGGGGCTGCGGTTTGACGGTCAGGACCGAGGACCGTCGCAGGCGAGGTCCTTGCCCGGCAGGGTTCCCTTCGTCAGGAACGCGACGGTGGCCTTGTCGGCGCAGGTCGAGCCGGTGCCGTAGACGTAGTGACCGCCGTTGTCGACACCGACGAAGCCGGCGCGATCCCCCAGCACCTCGCGCATTCCCCGCCCCGCGGCCCACGGCGTGGCGTTGTCGCGGCGGTTCTGCAGGATCAGGACGTTACGCGGACCGTGCGAGGTGACCTTGACCAGCGGCTCGACCGGCTTGGTGGACCAGAACGCGCACGACCGGATGTTGTTGGGCATGCCGGCGCTCAGCGGGTACTTCGCGCGGGCGGCCGAGGTGGCGCCGGCGTAGGAGTCCACGTCGCGCGACCAGGTGGTGTCCCCGCACATCAGGGCCAGAGCCATGGTGACCTGGTTGTCCGCAGGCACGCCCGGCTCGGCCGCGGCGTCGGCGAAGACCTGCTTGAGCACGGCGACGCCCGCGTCTGTCGGGGCCTTGCCGGCCGACAGGTCGGCCGCCGCCTTCCAGAACTGGGTGAGCGGGGCGAGCGTTTCGTTGTGCAGCAACATCTGGTAGGTGATGGCGCGCAGCAGCGCGCCGTTGACGGCCGCCGGCGTGCCCGGCACCGCGGCCGGTTTCCGGTCGAGGTGGTCGGCCAGTGTGAGGAAGGTATGGGTGACCTCGTCGACGGTCCCGCCCAGCCCGAGCTCGGTGTCGTTCGCGGCGGCGACGCGGGCGGCGTCCGGGAACCGGTCGTTCATGCCCTGGTTCCACGTGTCCAGCATCTTCGCCCACGCCTTGCTCGGGTCGACGTTGCTCTCCAGCACCATCCGGTCGGTGTTGTGGGGGAACAGCGAGGTATAGACCGCGCCGAGGTAGGTGCCGAAGGACTGGCCCCAATAGGAGATCTTCCGCGCGCCGAGTGCCTGGCGGATCCGGTCCATGTCGCGGGCGGTGTTCGCGGTGGTGAAGAACCGGAGCTTGTCACCGACCGCGGCGCACTGCTCGGCGGCGGCGCGCGCGCTGGTGACGTTGCCCTCGATCGAGCCGCCGGCGCCGGGGTAGGCGAACACGTTGAGGAAGCCGGAGTCGGTCAGGCCGCAACTCATCGGGGTGCTGTGGCCGACGCCGCGTGGGTCGAACCCGATCAGGTCGTAGGAGTTCAGCACCGACTTCGGCAGCGTGGGTGCCATCTTGCCGGGCATGTCCAGGCCCCCGAGTCCCGGGCCGCCCGGGTTGAACAGCAAGGCGCCGCGCTTCTTGCCGGGCTTGGCGGTGGCGACCCTGGAGACCGCGACGGTGATGGTCTCTCCCTGGGGATGGCGGTAGTCCAGGGGCACCTTGACCGTGCCGCAGGTCTGCCTGGGGTCCCGTTTGACGCCCGGCGCGAGTTCCGGACAGCCGCCCCATTTGATCGAGGTCTGGACGTGGCCGGCGCCCACCTCGGCCGCGGCGCTCTTTGGCTGTCCGCCGACCGTCGCCCCCGTCGCCGCGAGCGCGGCCAGGATGCCGGCGACGACGATTCGTCCGCGGTTGGTGCTTCCCATGGTGATGTCCTCCGAAGTGCCGTTGTGCCGCGAACTGGTCCGCGGTTGACCGTGGTTCCGGCCGCCGACAAGAAAGGTAGGAGTTGAGTGCCCTGTCCCGAATCACCGCGCTGCGGACATTCCGTGTAGCTCATATGAGGGACAAACGCGGTAAAACCGGAGGCCAGAGATCGCTAGGCTCAGCACCATGGGGGGGACCAGGGTCGGCGACCTGTCGCGGAGGTCGCGGGACCGGTGGCGCGTCCACGACGCCGCGGTGAGGGACCTGTGGCCGGCCGTCGCGTTCACCGGGCTGGCGTTCGTCCCGGCGCTGTCGGTCATGAGCGCCCAGCTTGGTGACCTGCCAAGACGCCCGGCTGACGCGCTCGCGATCGTCCTCGTCCTGGCACAGACATTGCCCCTCGCGGTGCGTACCCGGTGGCCCGCCGCGTGCCTGGCGATCATCGGTGCGTCGTTCGCGGTCCATGAGGCGGCCGGCTACCCGCACGAGTTCGGCACCGTGACCATCTACCTCGCGCTGTACTCGGTGGGCGCGCACCAGGAGCGGTTCCGGCGCCTCATCGCCGTCGTGGCGTCCGCCGCGTACGTCGTGCTGTGCGTGGCCGTACACCTGCTCGGCTCACCGAACGCGCTGAGCGAGTTCCTGGTGTTCTACCTGGTTCTCGTCGCCTGCTGGGTGCTCGGCGTCTTCGTACGCGGGCGACGGCTCGACGAGGCCGAACAACGGAGGCGCGCCGCCCTGGCCGCGGCCGCCGCCGAGCGGGCCCGCATCGCCCGGGAACTGCACGACGTGGTGACCCACCACGTCACCGGCATCGTCGTGCAGGCCGACGCCACGCAGTTCCTGGCCACGTCGCCGGACCGCGTGGTCACCGCACTGTCCACGATCGGCCACGCCGGCCGCCGAGCCCTGGCCGAACTGCGGTACCTGCTGGAGGTGCTGGAGGCCACCGGAGAGTCGGCCGTGCCCGTCGCGGGAACCGTACGAAATCTGGTGGCACAGACCCGAAACGGCGGCCAACCGGTCGACCTGGTGGGGGACGGCGACCGGCTCGCACTCCCGGCCGGCGTGGGGCTGGCCATGTACCGGGTGGTGCAGGAGGGCCTGACGAACGCCGTCAAGTACGCCGAAGGCCGCCCGACCACGGTGCGCGTCGACTACCGGGACGACCGGGTGGAGGTCGAAGTGACGAACGCCGCCGCCGCGGTTTCCGTAGGCGCCGGAAGCGACCTCTCCGGCGGCCGCGGCCTGGCCGGACTGCGCGACCGGGTGGGCGCGCTGGGCGGCGAGCTGACCGCGGGCGAGCAACCGGACGGCGGCTTCCGGCTGCACGCGTCGATCCCCGTAGGCGGTGCCGAATGACCATTCGCGTCGCGATCTGCGAGGACCAGGAGATCGTCCGCACCGGCTACATGACGGCGTTCGACGCACAGCCGGACATGGAAGTGGTCGGCGTGGCCGCCGACGGCCCAGCCGCGCTCGAGGTGGTCACGAGCCTGAAACCGGACGTGGTGGTCATGGACATCCACATGCCGCTGATGGACGGCATCGAGGTGACGAGGCGCATCGCCGGCCCCGGTGTCGTCGCGCCGCCGAAGGTGCTGGTGGTGACCACGTTCAACGTGGACGAGTACGTCTACGAAGCCCTGCGCGCCGGAGCCAGCGGCTTCCTCCTCAAGGACGCCCCCCTGCTGGAGCTGGTGAACGGCGTCCGCACCGTCGCCCGCGGCGAGTCCTTGCTGTCCCCCGCCGTGACCCGCACCCTCATAGGCCGCTTCGCCGAGCGCGTCCACCCGGCGAACCCGACCCCGGCCGAGGATCCGCTGGCCGCGCTGGCCCCCCGCGAACGCGAGGTACTACGCCTGATCGCGCGCGGCCTGTCCAACGCCGAGATAGCCGCGGAACTGGTGATCAGCGTCGAGACCGTCCGAACCTACGTTTCCCGAATCCTGTCCAAACTGGACCTACGCGACCGCGTCCAAGCCGTGGTCTTCGCCTACCGCACAGGCTTCGCCCACCGCTGAAAAGATTCCGGAACCGGACCTTCCGACCTGATGGGGTGTTCACGAGTCGCGGGGCTTGCTGAATTCTTCGATCAGCACGGGATACTGTTCGCCGCCGTGTCCTGCGGCGATCGAGCGGTCGGCCATAGCCTTGATCAACTTCGGCAGCTCGGCGTTGACACCCACCGCCTCGCTCTCCTCGATCAGGTGTGCCATCGCCCGCACGTCGGTCTCCAGGGCCGACACCTCGGCCGGGAAGGAGCCGCTGTCGATCTGCTCGGCATACCCGGGCAGCCATTCGGCCACACCGGCAGCGATCTGCCGCGCGAACGGCGCGTACGTCGCGGCGTCGACACCGGCCGTTCTGAGCATGGCCGTGCCCTGGAGCCAGGCGTTCAGGACGCTCCACATCATGGCGAGGCCGGCCACGTCGTACAGGGACGCCAGCCCATGGTCCGCACCAAGGTAGGTGACGGTGCCGAGAGCGTCGAGCGTCGACTTGTACGCATCGAAGTCCGGCTGCGGCCCGCTGTGCAGAATCACCGCTTCGGCGGTCCCGATCGCCGACGGGATGGCCATGATGGCGCCGTCCAGGTAACGGGCGCCGCGCTGCTCGGCCCATCGAGCGGCCGCCCGGGCCTGGGCCGAGTCACCCGAGGTCAGGTTGATCACCATCGTGCCGTCCAGCTCGACGTCGCTCGCGCCGAGCAGCTCGTGCATGGCCTGGTAATCGGTGACGCAGATGATCGTCAGGGAGCTTGCCCTGAGCGCGTCACCGACCGTCGGCGCCCGCCGCGCACCCTCGGCTACCAACTGGTCGGACTTGGAGGTTGTACGGTTCCACACGGTTGTGGGATGCCCAGCTTTCAGGAAGGCGCCGGCGAGCGCCCGGCCCATCAGCCCGAGTCCGACGACTGTCACGGGTGCATTGGTTGTGCTGTCCATGGCAGCATCGTCAACGTTGATACCGGTATGAAGGTCAAGTGAGGTTTCGGTGCTGATCGGGGAATTGAGTCGCCGGACGGGTGTGAACGCCCATCAGCTGCGCTACTACGAAGCCCAGGGGCTGCTGGCGGCAGACCGGGGCGCGAACGGTTACCGCGAGTACGACGAGGACGCCGTGCTGCGGGTGAAGCAGATCCGGCACCTGCTCGGTGCCGGATTGTCCTCTGAGGACATCGCGTACCTGCTGCCCTGTGCGGTCGGAGAGGCCCCCGAACTGCTCGGATGTCCCGAGCTGCTGGCCGCGATGAGGTCACGGCTGCGGCGACTTGACGATCAGATGGACCGGCTCGCTCAATCCCGCGACGCTCTTGCCGACTACATCGATGCGGCCGAGCGCATGGCCGGCGAGAGCTATCCGCCCTTTCACGATGCCGACCAGGAGCCCGTACCCGCCTGAGCGATCTGCTGGGTTTCCTGCCAGGAAACCCTGGGTCCCCGTCTTGACCCGTTCGCGCCGGATGGCGGTCCGCGCCGCGGTCGGAAGCCACCTGGATGTACCTAGGGCATCACGCCTCGATGCTGACGGCGGCACGGCGGGGATGCGGGGCCTCGATCTCGTCGAGCAGCGCCACCGCGAAGTCCGCGTACGTGATCCTGCTGGCCGGGTCCGCATGGTCGGCGATCCGGTACCGGCCGGTGCGCGTTCCGGCATGGTCGAAGTCGCCTGCCGGAGCGACGTACGCCCAGTCGAGGTCGCACTCCTGAAGCACGGCGAGACCCGCCGCGTGGCCGAGGTAGAAGGCGCGGTATTCGTTGGGATAACCGGGCTCGTCCATCAGCGGAGCACCCGAAGCCCCGGGCATGATCGATGCCAGGCCGACCACCGCCAGCCGGCGCACGTTCGCCTCCGCCAGACCGGTGGTCAGGGCGCGGGCCGACGCGGTGAAGAACTCGTGAGGCGGCGCGGACAGGTCAGCGGCGGCGCTGATGGCCGCGTCATGGCCCGCGGCCGCATGTGCGACGCCCGTCCCGTCCGTGACGTCACCCGCCACCACGCGTACGTCGGTCAGATCGCTGTGGCTCGCGGGGTCACGCACCACGGCGGTGACCCGGTGCCCCCGCCGGCGCGCCTCGGCGACGGCCTGCCTACCGGCTCTGCCGCCCGCGCCGAAGACCACAATGTTCATCGTGAACCGCCTTTCACCGGGGCCGGGTCCCGTTCGCCCGGCCGCTTCCCGGACGCTACCGAGGGCTGCGGTTACCACGGGGATACCGGTTATCGTGAGGCCATGAGGGAACCCCTGCCCGCCGACATGTTCGACGAGCTGTGCCCGTCCTCGCTCAATCCGATCCGGTTCGGCGACAAGTGGGCGGCGCTCGTCATCCGTTGCCTCGAGCACGGGCCGCGCCGGTTCTCCGAGCTGCGTGTGCCGCTGAGCCGCGTCACCCCCAAGGTCCTCACCCAGTCGCTGCGCTCCCTCGAACGGGACGGTCTGGTCGAACGCACCGTCTACACCGGCGCCGCCCCGCATGTCGAGTACGGGCTGACCCCGCTCGGCCGTAGCATGCTCGGGCCGATGGCGATCGCCTGCGCCTGGACGCAGGAACACTGGGACGAACTGCTCGACGCCCGCGAGTCGTACGACAACAGCTCTCGTCTCGACCGCGCCGGCTGACGCGATGGCCATGGTCGTCAGCTTCAGCTACGACGGCATCCCCATCACCCACCTGACCGAGGCTCACCTGGAACAACACCTCACCGAAGCGGAAGCCCTGATCGCGCCGAGCGGACAACAACGAGCCGTACGACCTTTCGCAGACCCCTGAAGCATGCGAGCGCTGGCGTCAGGACCTTGACATGTACCGGGGCGCGCTGTCTTCTGCCCCCGGACTCTGGTGCAGGAGCATGATCCGGCACTGGATCGACTTCGACGGGACCACAATCTCGCGTTCGCCCCGCATAGAGCAGGGTCATCCTGCTGTGCGCAGCGACGCGCCGCTCTCCCCACGGATCGGGTTTCCGTGCGGGCACCGGAAGGCCGCGGCGGGTCAGGTGAGCAGGCGCTGCGGGTGCATGCCGTCAACCAGCCCCGTGTCCGGCGGATGCACGCTGTAGCCGAGCATGTGGCGGACCCGCCGGCTCAGTTGCCTGGCCACCTCCCGGCCGGGTGACAGGGTGAACGCCTCCCTTGTGCGCAGCCACGGCTCACAGTAGTGCGCAGTGATCGTCAGATTGGGGCCGCCGGCCGGGGGGACTTCGGCGGCGCCGTGCCAGAGGGTGCCGAGGATGATCACGCAAGAACCCGGCGGGGGCGTGAGGGCGACTCCGGGCTCGTCCGGACGGCGGGCCGAGGGCCAGCGGTGGCTGCCCGGCCACAGGGTGAGAGTGGCCCCTTCGTCGAGGGTCCACGTAGCGACGACCGAGAGGGCGGGCCGGGGACGGGGAACGGGATAGTGGTCGTCGTCCGCGCGGGGCGGGCGGGCGGCGGCGCCAGGGGCCCTTTCGATCACGTCCAGTTTCGAGAGCAGGAAGTTCGGCAGCAGGAGCCGATCGAGCAGCGCCACGACGTACTGGTGGTCGAGGAGGGCGTCGACGGCGCGGGTGTTGTGCAGGACGCCGAAGATCTGCCGAGTGTGACGCGACCTGAAGGGGTCGCGACCGGCCGGCACCAAGAGGGGGGCGAGCTCCGCTCGGATGCGCCGGCGGCGGCCGGCCGCGAGGAGGCCGGGGAGCACGAGGTAGCCGTCGCGGTGCAGGCGCGACATGGCGCCCGGATTCATGGCGCACCGCCGTCACGATCGCCGGTGACACCCAGTGCGGAGACGGTGAACAGCCAGACCTCGCGCATCACGGCCTGCTGATCGGGGCGCGGGCTCTGGTTCAGGACGATGGCGAGGATGGCGCGCATGCCGCCGACCACCGCGGCGGCCAGGAGCTCCGGGTCGCGATCGCCGGCCACGTGTCCTTCGGCCTGGCTCGCCGCGAAGTGCTTGGCGCCCAGGTCGATGACCCGTTTGAAGCACTGGGCTTCCAGTGCGGCCACGCGGGCGTCGCCGACCATGCGGCCGAGGACGACGGGCGCGAGTGGGTCCGCGTACATGTGCTCGACCCAGGTGGCGACCTGCGCCCGCCACCGTTCGAGCCAGGTCGCCCCCTCGTAGTGTCCGAGCACGGTGTCGGCTATGAGCCGCTCGTAGAAGTCCTCCAGCAGGGCGCTCATGAGGCCGCTGCGGGTGCCGAAGTAGTGGTACGGGAGTCCGGTGCTCATCCCGGCGCGTCTTGCCACGGCGGCCACCTCGACGTCACCGCTGGCGATCAACTCTTCCGCGGCGGCTTGCAGGAGGCGCCGGCGGCTGGCGCCGGCACGGTCGGAGACGCGTTCCATGGCTACAATTTTGGTTGAGCTCAACTCAATCCGCAAGCGACATTTCGTCTCGCCTGTCGTCGGCGGCGGGCGAGACGGCCGTTCCCCGCCCGACGAGGCCAGTACGGCAGCCAAACTGAAAGAGACCGCCATGGTTGAAGACACAATGCTGAGCGGCGGCAACTGGTTACTCAGGGCGGTGACCCCCAGAAACAGCTGGACGAGCGACAGCGTCCAGAAACCCATCTGCGCCCAGTTGAGAAGGCACAGCACTTGAACGCCGCGAGGCATGAACCGCGCCAGCTCGCCTCCTCCGTCGCACTCTGGCCGTGCCGAGACGCTGCGTGGATGCGCTCAAGGTCGACCGCGAACGCCGGGAGGTAACCAAGAAGGCAGTAGATGAGAGCTGGCAGGACAACGACCTCGTGTTCGCGTCCAAGGTCGGCACCGAGCTGGACTCTCACAATGTCCGCCGCTCGTTCCGTACCGTCCTCGTCCTCAAGAAGGCTGGCCTCAACCCCTTGAACGGGGTACCCAGGGAGATGCGGCACATCTCACTGCTCTCCGACTCGGGAATGCCGATCGAGGCCATCTCACGCCGGTCGGCCATCGCAACACCAGCGTGACAGAGACCGTCTACCGCAAGCGGCTGGAGGGCGCCGAGGCAATGGATCGGATCTTCGACCCAGGTCAGTGATCTTTGAGCCAGGATTCCAACACGTTCAGCTCGTACCAGAGGGCTTGTCTCGCTCAGGAGGACGAACGCCTCTCGCCCTCCGTCGTCGTTCCGGCCTCGTCCTGTCCTGGAACTTGAGAATGCCTAGCCGTACCGCATCGTCCTCATGCGTGAAGATCCATCGATGCTCGGTGGGCTCGTCATCCCAGGAAAAGCGGTGTCATCGCCCTGAGTGACCCGCACCAGGCCGTACAGAGGTCCCGGAGAGCATCGGTCACATAAGACACGACCATCCGGGCCTCACGCCCTTCATGGGAGATGGTGACCACAGCCCACCCATGCTCCGGCGCTCCATAGGAGAACTCGATCCTCGACATGGTGGTTATCGTCGCCGAACCGCTAGTCACTCAGAAGATCACAAAGGCCCTTCCCGATCACCCAGAAGGGCCTTTAACCTGGGTGGGGTGTTCACGAGAGCGGATGGCCTGGCGGAATAGGCGCCGTTTGAAGATCGCTTCCCGCGTGCAGGTTGATCGTTTCCCAGTGCTGTCGGTGGACTTGCACGTACAACGCGAGCGGTTCTCTCGGCAGGTGCCGTTCCCGTTCGGGACATCAGCGGGGGCGCGGGTCTGCGTGTGTCCGAGTACGGGTTCAGGGTTCGAAGCCAGGTATGGACGGGACGGTAACGAGGTTGTGTGCCGCTTCCCTGACAGGCGATGATCAGCTACTGCACCGCGGAGAAAGGGAGCCTCATGGGAAATGTGCTGGTGACTGGGGCCACCGGAGGGATTGGGACGGCACTGGTCAGCGCGCTTGTGGAGGCGGGGCACCGGGTGATCGCCGTGGGGCGCGATGTCGGGCGGCTGGATGTGCGCGGCATCGAGGCGGATTTGGCCGAACCCGGGACCCTGGCTGCCGCGTTGGGAGCACTGGAGGATGCGGGAGAACTGCAGGACGTGCAGGCGCTGGTGCATTGCGCGGGAATCTCTCCCGTCGAAGCCGTTGCCGAGGCAGTCCCCGAGACGTGGCGGCGGACGCTGGCGGTGAACGTGGCCTCCGCCGCCGAGCTGGTGCGGCTGACGTTGCCCGCGTTGCGGCGGTCCAGGGGGCATGTGATCTTCGTCAACGCCTCGCCCGGGATGACCGGTGTCCCCCGCTGGTCGGCGTTCGTCGGCAGCAAGGCGGCACTGCGGGAGTTGGCCGATTCTCTGCGCGAGGAGGAGGCAGCCCATGGGATACGTGTCACCACGGTCTATCCCGCAGCGACGGCGACCGACCTGCTGGGAGAGGTAAGGAGCGCCTTTGGGCGCCCATATGATCCCGAGCTGTGCATCCGGCCGCAAACGCTGGCGGCGATGATCGTCTGGGCGCTGAGCGCGCCGGCTGACTCCTACGCCTGCGAGCTGTCCGTCCTGCCGTCGCCGCGCTGAGCTTCTTGCCTGGGAGTTGGGCTGCCGCTTTCCGCGACAACGTCGATCACGTCTGCCGCCACGGCGTCCGCTACATCGCCGAGCCGGGTGGTTCGATCCGGTCCGGGGAGGTGCACGACGCCTGCCGGGAGCACCAGAGCGCGCTGGCCGCACCGGCCTTCGAGTGTTCCGCCATTGAGGATGCATGGCCTGAAAGGATCTTTAGGCCCTATAGTGACTGCCAGTGTTTCGCCGTTTACAGTGCGGAGTTGTTGGCTGCATGGCGTGAATGCGGCAGGCGCGTACGGCTGCTTCTCCTGTGGGAGGCGATGGCGGGTGTCACTGTTGGAACGCGTGGCCCTGCCGAGACGGCTGCGCTACGGCAGGCCGAGGACTTGCGGGCGCAACTGGCCGCGGTCGAGGAACGACTGCAGCGTTTGGCCATCACGCGTGAGACGCTGGCCTGCCCGCTGATGCCCGCCAGGCTCGCGCAGGCCACCACCGGCCTGGACGACGCGGCCATCCGAACACCATCGGGAGAACTCACCGCGCTGATCGCCTCGCGAGAGTCGTACTTGCTGCGTCTCAAGCAGAGAGCGAACGCAGGCGGCGCGATCCGCTTGCAGTGCCGGGCAGCAGGCACCTTCCCGTCGCTCACCTGCCCCGCTTCGACCACCTCTACCAGCGCGGGCCCCGCCGGTCCACCGCGGTCGATCCGACCGACGCCCGGCAGCGAGCCGCCCACGCCGCGGCCAAACCTCGTGTCCTGCCCTCGACCCCTGACCACAAGACCGGCGACCTGCCGAAGATCTACCACCAGCAGACCATCACCCTGCATCCCGGCGACCTCGGCCACCCCGACAAGTTCCGCCAGGACCTGCCTTACCTCAGCCCCTCCTGGCGAGGGACGTACTCCACTGCCAGGGCTATGACGGAGGGGCTGAACGGCCGCCTCAAGGGCCACGACCTCGACCTGAGTGACCCGAAGAACCGGCTCACCCACGGCCGCGTCGCCCAGACCATCCTGGTCGCTCTGCTCGTCGCCGTCGCCAACGACCACTTCCTCGACCAGTGGCGCCACACCCACCAGCCCCCAGACGAGCCGGACACATCCACCGACATCTTCGAGATCCCGGCAGAGCGCCTCGACCGCTCGCCGCTCACCGGCCGGAGCAGGCCACCACCCGTCCCATAACCTGAACGTCAGATCACCTTGTCGCAGCACCCAGCCCGGAGCCGATTTCGCCATGCCCGGCTACGCGAACTCCGGCCTCCACCAGCGCCTCGACACCACCCGGGCCTCCCCAGGCACCTGCTCCGCGGCTCCCGAACCAGGACGAACCCGATTCGGAAACCCCTGAAACGACGAGATCCCGCCCGATCGCGATGATCAGACGGGATCCCGTCAACTTCAGTCCGGCCGTTTCAAGAACGGCCTCTGGTGGAGATGAGGGGATTCGAACCCCTGACCCCTTCGATGCGAACGAAGTGCGCTACCGGACTGCGCTACATCCCCAAGACCTCGACCAGGTTAGCAAACAACCGAGGGTCCTCGCGCCACAGTATTCAGTCACCCACCGCTCGCCGAGGCGGTTCGGCGTACTGGTCGAAGAGAACGTCCTCCTGCGCCCCGGTGAACTCGATGACCTCTGCCTCCCTGGCCGCGATTTCCTCGGCGCGGCGGCGGGCGCGGATGCGGCGGGTGCGCTCGCGGGCCTGGAGGGCGCGCTGGCGGCGTTCGCGGTCGACCTTGACGGCGATGCGCAGGAACACGAGGTAGAGCAACATGACGGCGCCGGACGGCGCGACGCCCCACCAGGGGATCATCTGGACCGAGGCCGTGACCACCGAGGCCACCACCAGCAGGACGGTGAAGAACAGCAACCGCCGCCGGCGCGCTACGATGATCGCCCGCCGCCGGTAACGGAACTGGCGCGGGTCGACGCGTTCGGTCTCCACCGGCTCCTCGTCGGGCGCGGTGGTGAGGTCGGGGATCTGGTGTTCGCCGGTGTAGTGCTCTTCGAGCTCGGCCAGTTCGGCGAGGTTGGATTTGTCCCGGCGCAGCCACATGGGCACCAGCACGCAGAGCCACATGATGACGATGGCGAGGTAGAGGAGAGCACCGCTCACAGGCACCTCCGGGCAGCACGAGAACGCCTCGGTGCGTCGGGCGTTCTCATTGTGCTCACGTCACGCACCGTAAGACCGCGTGTCACTGATTGACGAGCATTCGATGCGGTGTGTCGCGAGATCGTCAAACCTCTTCCACGGACGACCGGGCGCGACGCCACTGTACGAGCAGGCCGCCGGGGACGTCCTCCGCGGTCAGCGCGTAGCAGATGTGGTCGCGCCAGGCTCCGTCGATGTGGAGTTGGCGACGCCGGGTGCCTTCTTCCCGGAAGCCCAGTTTCTCAACCACTCTACGGCTGGCTTGGTTCTCGGGGCGGATGTTCGCCTCGATCCGGTGCAGGCCGGTGGTGAAGAAGCAGTGGTCGACGGCCATGGCGAGGGCGGTCGGCGTGATGCCGCGGCCGGCGAGCGCGCCGTCGATCCAGTAGCCGACCTGGGCGGATCGGGCCGAGCCCCAGACGATGGCGCCGATGGTGAGCTGCCCGGCGAAGCGGCCGCGGTAGGTGACCACCCAGGGCAGGGCGAGGCCCTGCCGGGCCTCGCGGCGCAGGGTGGCGACCATGGTGATGTACGGGCCGAGCCCGGTGCGGAAGAGCGGTGTCTCGGGGTTGCTCGGCTCCCAGGGGCGCAGCCAGTCGGCGTTGCGCACCCGGGTGTCGCGCCAGACGCGTACGTCGCTCAGCCGGAGCGGCCTGAGGGACACCGGGCCCTCGGTCAGCGTCGCAGGCCAGCCGCGTAGTCGATCCACATCTGACATCATCCCCCGATTCGGCGCGATGCCGCCACGGGTCTGGTGGCGCATCTGAGGTCAGCGTGGGTGGTCGCCGCCGCGGATCTGGTCGACGGCGTGCTTGAGCACGGGGGCGAGCACGGCGACGCCGTCGCGGACGCCTCCGCTGGAGCCGGGCAGGTTGACGATGAGGGTGTGGCCTGCCTGGCCGGCGAGGCCGCGGGAGAGGATCGCGGTGGGCACCTGGTCACGGTTGGCGGCGCGGATGGTCTCGGCGATGCCGGGGATCTCCCGGGTGATCACGCGGGCGGTCATCTCGGGGGTCAGGTCGGTGGGGGTGAGGCCGGTGCCGCCGGTCGTCACGATCACGTCGTACGCCTTGGTGACGCCGTGGCGCAGAGCGGCCTCGACGGGTTCGCCGTCGGGGACGACGAGTGGGCCCTCGACGGTGCAGCCGGCCTCGGTGAGCAAGGAAACCAGGAGCGGTCCTGACTTATCGGCATAAATCCCAGCAGACGCCCGGTTCGACACCGTCACCACCAGCGCCCTGATCACGCCCGCCTCCACTCGCCGGTCTTGCCGCCCGTCTTCTCCTCAACCCGGATGTCGGTGATCACCGCTGCCGGATCGGCCGCCTTCACCATGTCGAACAGCGCCAGCGCCGCCGTCGACACCGCCGTGAGCGCCTCCATCTCCACGCCGGTGCGGTCGGCGGTCTTGACCCGGGCGGTGATCGTCACCCCCCAGTCGGCCACGTCGAGCGTCACCTTGACGCCGTGGATGGCGATGGGGTGGCACAGCGGGATGAGGTCGGGTGTCCGCTTGGCGCCCATGATGCCGGCGATGCGGGCCACGCCGAGCGCGTCGCCCTTGGGCACGTCGCCGGACCGCAGCAGCGCCACCACCTCGGGCGACAGCAGCACCCGGCCGGTGGCCGTCGCGGTGCGGGCGCTGACGTCCTTGGCGGACACGTCCACCATGCGCGCGGCGCCGGTCTCGTCGACGTGCGTCAGCTCGCTCACAGCCTGATCACCTCCACCTGCTCGCCGGCGGGCACCTCGGTGACGTCCTCCGGCACCACGATGAGCGCGTTGGCGGAGGCCAGGGCGGCGAGCTGGTGTGATCCCTGGCCGTGCACGGGGGCGACGGAGCCGTCGGAACCGAGCATGCCACGCAGGAACGACCTCTTGCCGGCCGGGGAGCGCAGCGGCGCCGTGGTGCGGACGGTGACGGTGGCGGGCGGCCCCGCCGGGAGGCCGCGCATCTTGTCGAGCGCGGGCCGGACGAAGAGCGTGAACGACACGAACGACGAGACGGGGTTGCCGGGCAGCGCGAAGATCGGCACCTGGTCGTCGCCGACGGTGCCGAACCCCTGGGGCATGCCGGGCTGCATGGCGACCTTGTCGAACCGTACGGTGCCGAGCGGGCCGAGGGCTTCCTTGACCGGCTCGTACGCGCCCATGGACACCCCGCCGCTGGTCACGACGGCGTCGGCGCGGACGAGCTGGGCGTCGAGACGCTCCAGGAACGCAGCCGGGTCGTCGCCCACGGTGGGGGCGCGGAAGCCGTCGGCGCCGGCGGAGCGGGCGGCGGCGGTGAGCGTGAAGCTGTTGGAGTCCCAGATCTGGCCGGGGCCGAGCGGCAGCCCCGGCTCGATCAGCTCGGCGCCGGTCGCGAGCACGACGACGCGCGGCCTGGGCCGGGCCAGGACGCGGCGGCGGCCGACGCCGGCGATGATGCCGAGCTGGGCGGGGCCGATGACGGTGCCGGGCTTGAGGACGACCGCGCCGGCCTGCACGTCCTCGCCGGCCAGGCGGATGGCGTTGCCCTCCCGCACGGTCTCCTCGATGCGGACCTGGACGGTGCCGCCGTCGGTCAGCTCGACGGGCACCACGGTGTCGGCCCCCGAGGGCATCGGGCCGCCGGTCATGATGCGGACGGCGTGGCCGGGGCCGACGGCGAGCAGTTCGCCGGCCCCGGCCGCCACGTCGTCGATCACCGGCAGCGTGACCGGCGCGTCCGCGATGTCGCTCGCTCGTACGGCATATCCGTCCATGGCGGAGTTGGCGAACGGCGGGAGCGGCACCGGGGAGGTGATCTCTTCCGCGAGCGTGGCGCCGAGGGCCTGCTCCAGCTCCAGCTCCAGCGGCGCGAGCGGGCGCACCGTGGCGAGGATGTCGGCCAGGTGCGCGTCAACCGATTTCATCGAGGAACTCCCGCAGCCAGGGCAGGAAGTCGGGGGCGAGGTCGGGCCGGTCGGCCGCGAACTTCACGACCGTGCGCAGGTAGTCGAGCTTGTCGCCGGTGTCGTAGCGGCGGCCGCGGAACAGCACGCCGTGCACCGGCCCGCCCTTGTCGGCGTCGCGGCCGGCGAGGGTGCGCAGCGCGTCGGTGAGCTGGATCTCGCCGCCGCGGCCCGGCGGGGTCTCCTCCAGCACGGCGAAGACCTCCGGGTCGAGCACGTAGCGCCCGATGATCGCCCAGTTGGAGGGCGCCTCCTCGACCGGAGGCTTCTCCACCAGGTCGACGACCTTGACGACGTCGTCCTCGCCGGTCGCCTCGATGGTCGCGACCCCGTACAGCGAGACCTGCTCCCTGGGGACCTCCATCAGCGCGATCACACTGCCGCCGTACGCGCCGCGCACCTCGATCATGCGCTGCAGCAGCGGGTCGCGCCGGTCGATCAGGTCGTCGCCGAGCAGGCAGGCGAACGGGTGGTCGCCGACGTGCTGCTTGGCGCAGAGGACCGCGTGCCCGAGCCCCTTGGGCTCGCCCTGCCGCACGTAGTGCAGGGTCGCCAGTGAGGCCGGCTCGCGGACCTGGGACAACCGGTGCTCGTCGCCCTTCGCCTCGAGCACGTCCTCCAGCTCGTACGCGCGGTCGAAATGATCCTCTATGGACCGCTTGTTCTTGCCAGTGACCATCAGCACGTCGAGCAGGCCAGCGGAGGCGGCCTCCTCGACGACATACTGGATGGCGGGCTTGTCGACGATGGGCAACATCTCCTTGGGTGTCGCCTTGGTCGCCGGAAGGAACCGGGTGCCCAGACCCGCGGCGGGCACGACGGCTTTCGTCACAGGGTCGAAGTCAGCCATGCCTAGACCCTAGTGGAGGTACCTGTGGACAAGCCGCACCTGCGTCGCGAACTGCTCGCGGCGCGCGCCTCGCTCACCCCCGATCAGCTCCGCGCGAACGCCACCAAAGTCCGCGAAACCCTGCTCGACCAGCCCTGGGTCCAGATGGCCGGGCTGGTCGCCTGCTACTGGTCGATCGGCGCCGAGCCCGGGACGCACGGGCTGGTGTTCGCGCTGTGGAAGCACGGCGCGACCGTGATGCTGCCGGTCCTGCGCGAGGACGACGACCTCGACTGGGCGGTGTACGACGGGCCTGACACCCTGGCGCCGGGCCGGTTCGGCCTGATGGAGCCGGTCGACACGCGGCGCGGAGTCGACGCGATCCGCACGGCGGCGCTGGTGATCGCGCCCGCGCTGGCCGTGGACCGGCGCACCGGGGTGCGGCTGGGCCGCGGCGGCGGCTCGTTCGACCGGGCGCTGGCCCGGGTCGGGCCGAACGTGCCGACCGTCGCGCCGCTGCACGAGGGCGAGCTCAGGGACGACATCCCGGCGGAACCGCACGATCGGGCCGTCCGCTTTGCGATCACACCTTCGGGACTAATTAAACTTACCTAGACACAGGTGATCAAAGGGGGCCAGATGACGCTGGATGTCTGGCTCCTCGTCAGTGCCGTCATCGTCATCGCCGCCGTCATCTCGGTACGGGTCGCGCACCGCAGCGGGCTGCCCAGTCTGCTGCTGTTCCTCGGGTTCGGGCTGGCCCTGGGAGACGCCGGGTTCGGCATCCCGTTCGCCGATCCCGGCCTGGCCAAGGACATCGGCTTCCTGGCGCTCGCGGTGATCCTGGCCGAGGGCGGCCTGACCACGAACTGGAGTCAGGTCCGCCGATCGGTGCCGCTGGCGCTGATCCTGGCCACGGTCGGCGTCGCGGTCAGCATCCTGGCCGTGGCCATCCCCGTCCGTTACCTGCTGGGCGTCGACACCATCACCGCGCTGATCATCGGCGCGGTGCTGGCGCCGACGGACGCCGCCGCGGTGTTCTCCGTCCTGCGCCGGCTGCCCCTGCCGCCCCGGCTGGCGGGCATCCTGGAGGCGGAGTCCGGCTTCAACGACGCCCCGACGGTGCTCGCCGTGGTGCTGCTGAGCGGCACCGTCCACGCGTCGCCCGACCTCGGCTCGTTCCTCGTCGAGACCGGCAGCGAGCTGGCCATCGGCGCCGCCGTCGGGCTGGCGATCGGCCCGGCGGGCGCGTTCGCGCTGCGCCGCATCGCGCTGCCCGTCTCGGGCCTCTACCCGATCGCGGTGCTGGGCCTCACCCTCTTCTCGTACGCGGGAGGGGCGCTGCTGCACGGCTCCGGCTTCCTCGCGATCTACTTGACCGCGCTCGTCCTGGGCAACTCGAAGCTGCCGCACCGAGCCGCCACCCGGGGGTTCGCGGAGGGCATGGCGTGGCTGGCGCAGATCGGGCTGTTCGTGATGCTGGGCCTGCTGGCCAGCCCGATGGAGATGTCGTCGGCGATCGTGCCGGGGCTCATCGCCGGCACGGTCATGCTGGTGCTGGCACGGCCGCTCGCGGTGCTGGTCAGCGCGTCTCTCGGGCGGCTGATCGGGCAGGGCTGGGTGTCGTGGCGGGAGCAGGCCTTCCTGTCGTGGGCGGGGCTGCGCGGCGCGATCCCGATCGTGCTGGCCACGATCCCGTGGGCTGCCGGGGTCGAGGGCTCCAAGGACATCTTCAACGAGGTGTTCGTGATCGTCATCGTGTTCACCCTGCTCCAGGGGCCCACGCTGCCGTGGGCCGCCCGCCTGCTCAAGGTGACCACACCCGTCGAGGCGCACGAGCTGGAGGTGGAGGCGGCTCCGCTGGAGGAGCTGAACGCCGACCTGCTGCAGGTGTCGGTGCCGCCCGGGTCACGGCTGCACGGGGTGGAGATCTTCGAGCTGCGGCTGCCGCGCGACGCCCAGGTGACGCTGGTCGTGCGCGACGGCAGGTCGTTCGTGCCCGGCGAGACCACTCGGATCAGGGCCGACGACCAGCTCCTGCTCGTCACCACCGCCGCCACCCGTGACCAGGTCGAACACCGGTTACGCGCCGTCAGCCGCCGCGGCAAGCTCGCCGGATGGTACGGGGAGCGGGGATTGGAATAGGCGTTTGACCGCATCGGTTACCATTAGCAGTCGCAAGGCATGAGTGCCAAAGCCTGCTAGGAGGAACGCGTGCCGACCTACCAGTACGCCTGCAACGACTGCGCCGAGCAGCTCGAGGTCGTTCAGAAATTCAGTGACGACGCGTTGACCGTGTGCCCCGCGTGCGAGGGGCAGCTGCGCAAGGTGTTCTCGGCGGTCGGGATCGTCTTCAAGGGCTCGGGCTTCTACAAGACCGACAACCGCTCGTCGTCGGGCTCCTCCTCGTCCTCTTCCTCGAAGTCCGACAGCTCGTCCTCTTCGAAGTCCGAGTCGAAGTCGGACAGCAAGCCCGCCGAGTCGGCCCCCGCCCCCGCCGCCGCCTCCAACTAGCGAGGGCGGTCCACCAGGGCTCCGAGCAGATCCGGAGCGACCCGGTCGAGCAGCTCCTCCAGCTGCGGATGCGGCCCCCAGTCGGCGACCGACCTGCTCAGCGCCTCGCGTGAGCAACGCAGCAGCCGCAGCGCGGCTTCCTGGCCGCGCTCGGTGAGCCGCAGCATCTCGCCGTCCGCCGAACGCTCCAGAAACCCGTCGTCGACGAGCTGGTCGGCGTACGGTCTGCCCTGCTCCCTGCTGACCCGCGCCCGTTCCGCCAGGGCGGCGGCCGACACCCAGCCCTTGCCGCCCAGCCGGGCGATGATCCACACCCCTTCCGGCCTCATGCCCGCCAGCCCGGCCAGATCGCCCATCCGGGTGTAGTAGCCCGTGCGCAGCTCGGCGTCGGCGAGCCGGACCAGGCCCCGCTCCACCTCCTCCAGCGACGAACGCTCGGCGGACGTCGCGCCCAGGCATTCGCCCAGGTCGGCCGCCTTCGTCGTCTCCCTGAGCCGCTGCTGCGGGATGAACCACGACAGCAGGAACGCCACCAGCATGACCGGCGCCGCCACCCGGAACACCATGGCGATCGAGTCGGCGTACGCGTGGAGGAACTCGGCCGCGAGGCCGGGCGGCAGCCGCCGGACCACCGTGGGATCCTTCTGCACCTCGGCCGGGTCGAACCCCGGCGGCAGCGACGACCCGGCCAGCACCTCGCGCACGTCCTGCGCGAGCCGCCCGGTGAAGACCGCCCCGAGCGCCGCGACCCCGAACGACCCGCCGATCGACCGGAAGAACGTCGCCCCCGACGTGGCCACCCCGAGGTCCTTGAACGAGACCGCGTTCTGCACCACGATCACCAGCACCTGCATGGTCATGCCGATGCCCACGCCGAGGATCAGCAGGTAGACCGCCAGGGCCGGCATGCCGCTCGACTCGGTCAGCGTCGACAGCAGGAACATCCCCACGGTCGCGATGCCCGTGCCCGCGATCGGCAGGAAGCGGTATTTACCGGTCTTCGAGATGACGAACCCGCTCACGACCGACAGCGTGAGCATGCCCGCCATCATCGGCAGCAGGTAGACCCCCGACAACGTGGCGCTCACCCCGTGGACCACCTGCAGGTAGAGAGGCAGGTACGTGAGCGCGCCGAACATCCCGAACCCGACCACGAATCCCACGACCGACGACGCCGCGAATGCCTGGTTCCTGAACAGGGCGAGCGGCAGCACCGGCTCACGCGCCCGGCGCTCGGCCGCCACCCAGCCGGCCAGCATCACGACCGCCGCCACCGCCAGCCCGACGATCACCGGGTCGGCCCACGGGTAGACGGTGCCGCCCCAGGTGGCGATCAGCACCAGGCAGGACGTCGCGCCGCCCAGCAGGACCACGCCCGCGTAGTCGATGGTGTGGCGGGCGCGCTGGCGGTCGCCGGGCAGCGCGGCGGTGATCACGAGCAGCGCGACGGCGCCGAGCGGCAGGTTGACGTAGAACACCCAGTGCCACGACAGATGGTCGACGAACAGGCCGCCGACCAGCGGCCCGACGACGCTCGACACGGCGAACACGGCGCCGAAGAACCCCTGGTACTTCCCCCGGTCGCGGGCCGAGACCACGTCGCCCACGATGGCCTGGGCCAGCACCATCAGCCCGCCGCCGCCGAGTCCCTGGAGGCCGCGGAAGCCGATCAGCTCGCCCATGTTACGGCTGAGCCCGCACAGCGCCGAGCCGGTCAGGAAGATCACGATGGCGGCGATGAACAGCCGCTTGCGCCCGTACTGGTCGCCGAGCTTGCCCCACAGCGGCGTGGACACCGTCGAGGCGAGGATGTAGGCCGTCACCACCCACGACAGGTGATCGAGCCCGCCCAGGTCGCCGACGATCGTGGGCAGCGCCGTGGACACGATGGTCTGGTCGAGCGCGGCCAGCAGCATGCCGAGCATCAGCGCGATGATGATCAGCCCGAGGCCCCGTTGCCGCATGCGCCGATAATACGCCGCGTATCGTATCGGCCACGTTGGGTGGTCGCGCCTTGTCCACAGCCCTCACCCCGCCCGCCCGCGATATCCACAGAACGAGATTCGGCCTCTTCGACCCCATTCCCCCGCCCGCTACTCTCAGCGCCATGGTCATTCGCGCAGACATCGGCGTCATCGGCGGCTCCGGCTTCTACTCCCTGCTCGACGAGGCGGAGGAGGTGGAGGTCGCCACCCCCTACGGCCCGCCCAGCGACGTCGTCACGGTGGGCCGCATCGGCTCGCGTCCGGTGGCCTTCATCCCCCGCCACGGCCGGGACCACCGGTTCCCGCCCCACCGCATCCCCTACCGCGCCAACCTGTGGGCCCTGCGCTCCCTCGGCGTCCGCCAGGTCCTCGCCCCCAGCGCGGTCGGCTCGCTGAAGCCCGAGCTCGGCCCCGGCGCGATCGTGGTCCCCGACCAGCTCGTCGACCGCACCTCCGGCCGCGTCCAGACCTACTACGACGCCGGCGGCGCGGTCCACGTCTCCTTCGCCGACCCCTACTGCCCGTCGGGCCGCGAGGTCGCCGTCGCCGCCGCCCGCGCCGGCGAGTGGCAGACCGCCGACGGCGGCACGCTCGTGGTCATCGAGGGCCCGCGCTTCTCGACCAGGGCCGAGTCGCAGTGGTTCCAGCGCAACGGCTGGACCATCGTCGGCATGACCGGCTTCCCCGAGGCCGCGCTCGCCCGCGAGCTGGCCCTCTGCTACACCTCGCTGTCGCTGGTGACCGACCACGACGCCGGCGTGGAGGCCGGCGAGGGCGTCACCCACGAAGAGGTGCTGGCGTTCTTCGCCCGCAACGTCGCCCGCATGCGCACCCTCGTCTCCGACACGGTCCAGGCCCTGCCGGAGGAACGCACGTGCTCCTGCGGCTCCGCCCTCGACGGCATCAAGCTTCCCTTCGAGCTGCCGTGATCCGCGCCTGGCTGCGGCGGTGCGAGCGGCGCCGCCGCCTCGTCGCCGCGGTCCTGGCCGCCCTCGGCGTCCTGTGCGGCCACCTCGCGCTGCGCCCGCCCGCGGGCCCGGCCGTGCTGGTCGCCGCCCGCGACCTGTCACCCGGCGTGCTCCGTCCCGGCGACCTGCGCGCCGTGCCCATGCCCGCCCCGCCCGACGGCGCCCTCCGCACGGGCGCCACCGGCCGCGTCCTGGCCGCCCCCATGCGCCGCGGCGAGCCGCTCACCGACGCCCGCCTCCTCGACCGCTTACGCCTGCCGCCCGGCATGGTCGCCACCCCCGTACGCATCTCCGACCCCGACGCCGTGCGCCTGATCTCCCCCGGCTCCCGCATCGGCGTCCTCGCCGCCGGCGACACCCAGACCGCCTCCCTGGTCGCCGACGACGTGACCGTGCTGACCATCCCGTCGGCCGACGACGACCACGGCGCCCTCGTCGTCCTGGCCACCACTCTCACCCAGGCGGAGTCCCTGGCAGGCGCCCAGGCGTCGGGCCACCTGTCCATCGCCATCAAACCGGCCTGAAGGCCCTCGTGTGATCGAGAATGGCGTCGACGACCGTGTCCCACTGGGCGCGAGGGAAGACCTCGTGACCGGTTTGCTCCATCGCCATGAAACGTGCGCCGGGGATCTCCTCGGCCAGGGCGCGTCCGTGCTCGATGGGGAACATGGGGTCCTCGGTGCCGTGCAGCACCAACGTCGGCGCGGTGATCTGCCCGAGCCGGCCCCGCCACGGCTCCCCGGCGTCGATCATGAAAGGGTTGGTCAGCTGGGCGGCGATGTTCCTGGTGCGTCCGGCCACCCGGGCGGCCATGGCCCGCATGCCCGCCTCGTCGAACGGCCTTGAGGCGGCGGCGAACGGCCGCTCGGCCTCCACCAGGTAGTCGATGACGCCTGCCCGGTCGGACCAGTCGGGCCCGGGGTCTTCCTCCGCGAACAGGGCCTGGAGGTCCGCCGACATCCGCGGCAGGTCCGGATGCTCGTGCCCGGGCCCGCCGGGCGTGGCGGAGGCGAGGGTGAGCGAGGCGACCCGGCCGGGGTGATCGAGCGCCAGAAGCTGACCGATCGCCGCGCCCTGCGACATGCCGACGACGTGGGCGCTGGTCAAGCCGAGGGCCTCGATCAGGCAGGCGGCATCGGCGACCAGGTCACGCAGCTCGTACGCCGGCGCTCCCGCCGGATAGTTCGTCGACAGGCCGGCGTCCCGGCTGTCGTAGCGGATGACGTATCGGCCCCCGGCCACCAGTCGCCGGACGAAGTCCTCTTCCCATGCCAGCAGTGAGTGACCCGCGCCATGGACCAGCAGGATCGCGGGATGCTCCGGCCGGCCGAAGGACTCCGTGCTCAGCTCGACCCCGTTGACCTCGATCATGCGCTGCTCGAACGACATCACGCCTCCGCTCTTTGGTTACATGTAACGAAGACGATAGAGGAAGTCTCGTTACATGTCACGAAAATTCCTTACACTGATCCCCATGACGAGACCGCGACCGCAAGAAGAGACCGCGCGCCAGGCCTGGGCGGCCTACCGCAGGCTGCACCTGCTCGTGGACGCGGAGATCGCGCGCGACCTGGAGCGGGACACCGGCCTGTCGATGGCCGACTACGAGGTGCTGGACGCGGTGGCGGCGATGTCCGACGGCGAGCACTGCATCCGGGTGAACGGCCTCACCGCCCGGATGAACTGGGCCCACAGCCGGCTGTCCCGCCAACTCGGCCGGATGGAACGGCGAGGGCTGATCGCCCGCCAAGCCTGCGAGCTCGACGGCCGCGGCGACGACGTCGTGCTCACCGAGTCAGGCCGGCAGGTCTACGCCGAGGCCGCCCCGGCCCATCTCGCCTCGATCCACCGCCACTTCACCGCGTCGCTGTCCGCACAACAACTGGAAGCCCTGATCGGCATCGAGCAGACCATCGGCGCGTCGGCGACGAGCATGCGTGAAGAGCTCTAAAGCACCGAGTCGGCCTCGGGATCGTACTCCCAGTGCCACGGCTCGAACGGGCTGCGGTAGGCCCAGTCAGGGTGGATCCACCCGTACTTCTTGCCGTACTTCTCCAGCCAGTTGAACTCCGCCGACCGGAACCTCTCCACCCCGCCACACAGGTCCACGGCCAGCCCCAGCCCGTGGTTGCTCTTCCCCGGCACGGCCGCGAACCCCGGCCGCCGGTAGTAGACCGACTGCTGCTCCGCCAGGCTCCGGTAGGCGTCCGTCACGCACATCGGCCTGCCGAACTGCTTGCGGTAGGCCTCGTTCAGACTGACGAACGCGATCGCCGCGTCCGCCCGCAGGCTGTGCCCCTTCTGCTGCAACGGGCAGAGCATGCTCGTCGGGATCAGCCCGTTGGGGTAGTCGTTGGCCGTGGCCGCCCGCAGCGGGTTGCACCCGAGCGCCGCCTTCTCCACCTTGTCGATCTTGATGCCGAGCTTCACCAGCTGCTGGGTCAGCGACTTGACGACCTTGTCGGACTTCTTCCTGAGCAGGTCGATCTCCGCCGCCATCTGCGCCTCGGCGAGCAGGTTGCCCGCCCGCAACTCCTGCGCGTCGCCGGCCAGCCGCTGCGTGTGCAGGGTGAGCGTGCTCGTCTCCTCCACCGCGTGCTGCCGCACCGTGACCATGTGGTTGACGTTCGCCAGCGCCCGCAAGGTATCGCTGTTGGAGTCACCGGCCAGGAACGACGCCACCCCGTCGGCGCCGACGGGCTGCTGGTAGAGCAGCTCGGCCAGTTGCGACACCGGCCGCCGCACCTGCGCGAGCTGCCGCTCCGCCACCTCAAGGGCCTTCAGCTTCTCCTTGAGCTCCTTCTCGGCGGCGGCGAAGTCCGTGCGGCGCTTCTCCAGAGCCTTGGTGGCGTCCTCCAGCTCCTGGGCGGAACGCTGCGCTTCCTTGCGCAGCGCGGTGAGGTCCTTCGGGTTCTCGTTCGCCCTCTTGTTCGCCTTCTTGTTCGCCGCGGCCTCGCGTACGGACTGCTGACCGGCATGCGCGGCCTGCCCGGCGGCCTGGGCCGCCCCGGCCGCGGGCACGCCCGCCAGGGAGGTCATCGTCATGACAACCGCGATCAGACCTGCTGACCGAGGGGCTGGCACGTTCGACTCCTCCGCTTTGCAAACTCGTGACGCGGGTCCGGCACGCACGTTACTACAGCCCTCTGAGTGTCCGGACCGAACTCCGGAGAGCCGTTATGACATGAACGACGCTTTTGCCCCTTCAAGACGACCGCTGCCCTTGTCTGTCAGTACGCGGCGGACAGGCTTGCGGTTCTATGGCGAGCGGGATTCAGGGCGGCTGGGCTTCTCGACTTCTGGGCTTCTGGACTGCTGGGCTTCCGGCAGGTTGGGCATTCGGCACCCTCGGCTTTCGGCACGCTTGGCTTGCGGCGCCCTGGACCTCCTGCGCCCTGGGCCTCCTGCACCCCCGGCCTCCTGCACCCCGACTTCCGGGAGGCTCGGCTCCGGGCACCTGGGCTTCCGGAAGGCTTGGCCTCGGGCACCTGGGCTTTCGACGTGCCTCGGCTTCTGGCACGGCGAGACTTCTGGGGCAGGGAGTTTGCTGGGGCTCAGGACGCGGCTCCGAGCCCCAGCCACCCCCACACCGGGAGTCAGTCACGGCGCCGCGACCCGGCCGCCACCCTCCGCTCATGCTCCCGGCAGAACTCCCACAGCCACGTGTCCTCCCACTCCTCCGGACACGCCTCCGCAGTCGGCGACGGCTTGCCCCGTGACGTCTCCCTCACCACGTCCTCCGGCTCCCGAGTCCGCGACCGAACCTTGGGCGCCACCACAGCTCTCACCACCGGCGCCTCCTCAACGACCGGAGCAGGTGCCACCTGAGCAGGCACCGGCGCCGCGAACGCCCGTACCGGATGAGCCGGCGCAGGCGCGACCACCGGCCCGAACAGGACCGGCCTCTCCCCCGCCACCACACCCCGCCGACCACCCACCCGCTCGTCCCGCCCCGCTTCCCCGGCCGCCAACCCAGCAGCGAAGATCGCCGGCGCCAGCAGCGCCGCAAACAGCACCACCGGCCGCCGGCGCGCCTGCCTCCGTCGCCTCGCATCCACAGGTGGGACGGTATCCGCGTCACCTGTCCCGAAAGGTGATCACTTGCCAGGGCTTTACCGCAGCTCACACCACCCATGACGTGGGCTCCGGCAAGTCACCGGGGCCGGGTGGCACACGGAGGGCCGGACTTTCGCTAGGCTTGGTCTGTCCGCCTCCGTAGCTCAGGGGATAGAGCACCGCTCTCCTAAAGCGGGTGCCGCAGGTTCGAATCCTGCCGGGGGCACTCTCTTCGACCAGGATTTTCGCCCGTTGACCTGCGGTTTCACAGCCGCAGGTCTTTTGCTTTCTTGATCCTTCATGGGCCGCCGAGAGCACCCGTGTGCAGCCATAGGACCTTGATCACGGGAGATATACGGGATGATCTTGAGGCCTATTCCGCCATGCCGACCAGGGAAGACACTGCCCGCGTCGACCACGTAGAGCCGCCAGAAGGCCGTCCAAGCCTGCGAGGGGCTCCGTTCGGCGATATCAGACCAATCCAGACGATTCGGTTGCTCTGACTCCTGCACCGCAGTCCAATGGCGTCACACCTCGATCTCGTGTCCCATCGCCGCGCCCGAGGGAGTCGCGCATGACCCGGGAGCAAGTGGAACAGGCGTTACGCCGAGCAGAGCAACTCACCGACGAGGCCAGGACCAGCCTCGACCGGGCGGTGACGCTGATGGCGCAGAACATCTGGACCGGGCCGGCCGCCCAACGCTTCGGCCAGGAGCTCACCGGTCAGCGCCAGGTCCTTCTCAAAGCCTGCATCGAGACGGTGAACGAACTTCGAGCGCTGCTCGCCCGCACCCCGGCCGACAGCCCCGGCTGAGCCATGGGCGAGCTCGAAGGCATGGTCCCCGAAGGCGTCCGAGCGCTGAAAGCGGCCATGCACACCGCCGAGACCTCGTTGGGCTCCATCGGCGACGAGCTATGGGAGCTGCTGCGGGGAGCCTGGATATCGCCTGTCCCGGCCAACAAGATCCGCCAGGTAGCCGCGTGGGCCGGACAGCAAGGCCCGGAGATCAACCGGCGGTTACTGCTCCTGGAGCGGATGGAGCTCAACAAGCCGGAATTGTTCAGCGGCGGCAAGCCCGTCATGGTGGACGAGGCGTTACTCGCCCCCGGCGCGGTGCTCCCGGTGACCGGAAGTTTCTGGGACCGTCTCGGCCAGCAGCTCCAAGCCACCTTTGATCCCAACCTCAACTCCGGCGACCCGGTGATCGAACTCGCCAAGGGCGCCGTCGAGGGCGCAACCGGACTAGGCCAGACCGTACTCACCATGACCCCCAACCGCATCATCTTCGACTACTGGGGGTGGGAACGCGACGCCGGTGACGTCGCCCAAGCAGTGATCGCGGGCGTTCAGGATCCGCTCGGGTTCGCCAAGGCAGCGGCGGACTGGGACACCTGGATAACCAACCCCGAACGAGCCTTCGGCCGCCTCATCCCGGACATCCTTGCAGCCCTCGGATCAGGCGGGTCGAGCAGCGTAGCCTCTGGTGGCAAGCGCGTTGCCGGAGCTCTAGCGAAGGCCGCGGAGAGCACGAGGGTACGCCCTTCAGGGAAGACATCATCGCTCGACAACGGAACTCCTGGACGCGTAGACCAAGGAACTCCCCCGCTGTTCCGGGGCGACGGCCGACGAACGGGGAGGATATTCGAGAACGGCATGACCGCCCGCAACCCTGAGATGGGCCTCGAAGAACACATGACCGGCGGAAACGGCTTGATCGCGGCTTCCGAAAGCAAGAACGTGGCACGAGGGTTCGCGATCAAACACAAGGGCTTCATCTACGAGATAGACAACTGGGGTAACGGCGAGCCCGTGAAATACAGGGACGGCGTGAAGTACCTGCTGCCTGAGCAGGAAGTTGTGTTCAAGCGGATCGAACCAGGCCAGATCAGGGGCGCTTGGCGGCTAGGCCGATTCGACCAGCCGGACACGTGGATACCCAACCCGAACTATGAACCGAGGTGAGCATGTACCGGCTTGAAGCAGTAAATCTCGCAGATGAGTCACGCCTGCCATGCGTCGTAACGCTACGGGACATCGAAGACGACGATATTTGCGAACTCCGCTTCGACCGGCAGAACGCTGCGCCTCTGGTGTTCCGATCACCAGTGGACTTCGAGGACACGCTGACGGAGTTGAGGCAGGAACTTGAGCGCCAGGGCCTGCTCTTGCTGTGCAACAGGTTCCGCCGGAACGCGTTCGTCTCCTCGATGGCCCGGCAGATGAGTACGGGCCTGTCCTGCTATCTCGTGAGCCCCGGCCAGCCGGTAGACCCTGAGAAGCTCGTCGACTCCCTCGGCCCGGCCCCCAGGGAGGCCGTGGTTCTCGCGGAGGAAGCGGCGAAGTACATCGAGGGCTGGATCGCCGGCTTCGACGAGTGATGGCGCTGACTATCGACCGTAGACCTGGTGGCATACCCGGTTGTGCAGACGGGACGCAGGGCGGGAAGGCGGGAACAGCGCGTCGCACCTCGCGGCGATCAAAGGAACCAGCGGGTTTCCGGTACCGCGATGCGCGCCCCTGCTCTCGGTCGCTCTACCTCGGCCCGCGGATACGGAGGGCTTCCTACGCGGTTCGACCCGAACTACGCGCTGCCTCCGGTGACGGCTCACGCCCGATGCTTCTGCCCGTTCACGCTTCACGGTTTTCACTGGCGTAGATTTCGGGCTTGGCACGGTAGAGGCCCGAGCGCTGTTCGTGGGCTCTGGCGACGGGGGAAGCGATACGGCCGGCTTCTCTGCCGTACTCAGGTGGTGTGTTGTCCCCGTGGCGCCTCTCGACCCCTCGGAGGCCCCGCCGGTGCCTGAGACGCTCGACCAGACGCCGAGAACCATGCAGGCCAGGAACCCGGCGGCCAGTGCGAACCTTGCCCGACGATCCGAGCCGTGCAATGTCGACTTCGTCGGCGGCGTCGGAGTCGCGTACCTCCTCCAGCGGAGATCGGCGTTGGCGTCAACGGGCCGAGCTCGCCTTCGAAGTGGCAAGCCGTACGGAGGTCGGCGCAGTGGAGGAAGGTCTTCGGTCGAAGGGCCAGGGCGGTCGTGCTCATCGTGCATAGGGTCTCCCTGATCACTACCCGTGCATCAAAGATTGACGTACCGTGGCGTCGTCTCGTGGGACCGACTCGGCGGACGCTGCGCATGAAGCAGAAGGCCCCGGTCATGCCGGGGCCGAAGTCGAAGGCGGGCTATGGGTCCAAGGCGTCGTTGATCTTGCTGTTGATCTGTTCTTGCTGGCCGTCCATGCACTTGGCGTAGACCCGCAACAGGACGTCAACGCCGTGACCGGCGCGCTTGGCGATCTCCGGTGCCGGGACTCCCGCGTTCAGCCAGAGCGACACAGCGGCGTGACGAAGGTCGTATGGCCGTGCGGCTAGCGACGAGGCGGCCTGTGCCGGGGTGAGGGCGAGTTTCCGGGCCTCTTGCCAGACGTAGGAGTACGCCGAGCTGGAGTAGCTCCCATCGGTGCCGGTCCGGAAGATCCTGCCGTCCTTGGCAGTGCCGTACTCGGCGATGTGCTCGCGGAGCATGGCGACCAGGACGGGCGGGATCGGGATCTCTCGCGTCTCCTTGTCCGCGCGGTGCTTCAAGCTGCGCGACTCGTGGGTTTCGCCGGAGTTGGTCCAGCGCTTCGTTCCCTGTGGCCGGGCCCGCTCCAGGATGATCAGGCCCCAGCCCGATTCCGGCAGGGTGCAGTTCTTCTGCCGCAGATCGGCCGCTTCCTCCGGCCGGAGGGCGGCGTAGTAGATGCAGGCGAACAGCGATTTGAGCCGCGGACCTCGCTTGCGCCCCACCTTGGGCACGGCGTCGAGGAGCTGACGCGCTTGGGTCGGATTGACCACCGTTCTGGGGTCGACGACCGTCACGGCTTTGGGTGCCGTCCATTTGATCGCATCCAGCGGGTTGCCGCTGAACGTTTTCTGCTCGACCGCATGCTCCAGCAGGTGATGAAGGACGGCACGCTTACGACGCACCGTGTTCGCACCCGCTGGGGTATCGGCGAAGGTGACTGAGATGGCGTCGAGGGCCGTACGGAGAACGTCTGCCTCCCCGAGGGTCGACAGCGGAAGCGATGCCCGTTCCAGCCAATGCAGAGTCGCCGTCTGTGTCGTGGTCAGGGCGGCCCGCCGCTTCTCCGGAAGCAACGCATGGATCCTGAGCACCTCCCGCAGTGCCTCCGCAGAGGGACGGCGCGGCGCGTCCCTCACCAGGGCGGGGATGAGGCTCAGGAGCGCGTACGCGTCCGTCTCCCGAGTTCGAGCCGCCGAGGTGTTCCAGCGCCGGAGCGCGTACGACTGCGCGAACTCCAGGAACGATGGACCGGAGCTTGGTGGCGCTGCCATCGACACCGGCAGGCCGGTGGCGACATCGAACTCTTCCCCCAGCTTGGCCGCTTGCCGAAGGTCGGACATGAAGGCGTTGGCCAGCCCTTTGGTACGGAAGCTCTTCGACCTCTCCTTGCCTGCCACCCGCCAGCGCGCGACGAAGCTCGACGCGCCACCATTGGATCTTTGCTGGATCTGGCTGAAACGCACGTCGTAGGTGGTGTTCACACTGCCTCCCGTCGCGAGTCGAGCCAGGCCATGAGGTCGCTCCGCCAGACACGGAGTTCGAGGTTGGGCAGTTGAACGCAGACCGGCGCGCGGCCGAGTTCGCGCCAGCGGTAGAAGGTGCGTCGAGAGACCCCACCGAGTTCGGAGAGGACCTGCGGAACCGTCAGCAGCTCGTCACGCCTACTCATCAAGCATCACCACCAGTGGCGGGAAGCCGTGTGCCGGTGAGTGCGGCGGCGAGGAGTTGGTCTCCGAGGGAGAGGCCCTGTCCGGCGTACTCCCAGTGCGCGATGACGAGGACGGTGTCTTCCTCGAAGAGGGGCAGGCGGCCGGTGGTGACGTTCTCGGCGCACTTGTGTTCTTCACGGGCGGCGCGGAGGGCGCCGAGGGTGGTGGAGTAGCGGCGGGACTTGGTGGAGAAGTGGCCGCGGAAGCCGAGCATGTGAGCCCACTGGATCAGCCGGAGTTCGGCCAGGCTGTCGAGGGCGCCCAGGCGCAGGCATACGGCGATCAGCCGGCGGGCGTGCGGCCGGATCGGGAGCTCGTCGAGGTCGTCGAGGAGTTGGATGCGCCGATCCAGGGTGCCGACGCATTCGGCGGCCTTGGTGGCGTACTTGGCGATGTAGGCGGCGACGGCCTGCTCGGTGAGTTCACCGTCCAGGGTGATGCGGCGGACGTCGAGTTGGCTCCCCCAGCGGAAGACACGGCCGAGTGGCTTGATCTCGGCGGTCACGGCTGCCGCCGCGTGCTGGACGGCGTCGGCCAGGGCCTCAGCCGTGGCCCAGGCGGGGGGCGGCGATGTGGGGCCTTCTGGACCGTCGAGGCGGATCACGGCATGGAAGTGGACGACACCGCGCCGCTGGTACTCGGCGACCTTGGCGAACGAGATGACCGCCTGCTCACGCAGGGCCTTCAGCGTCAGGCCGGAGAGTTTGGCGAAGCGGCGGCGCAAGGCTTCGGTGAAGCGCCGCCACAGCTCAGGGCTGATGGCGTTGAACAGCACCGAGCCGTCGTAGTCGTAGCAGTCCGGACACAGCGGCTCCCCGAGTCGAGGATCGTCGGCGGAGTGCCGGGCGGTGCAGGACATGATGCGGTCGTGCGGGCAGGTGGCGGCGTTGCGGCGGGCGTGGCAGGGCAGGACCTTGCCGTTCTTCTCCCGCCGGACATGCACGGCTCCGAAGGACGGGGCGGTCAGGGTGACGAACAGGCACGGATGCGCGCTGACCGTCTCCGGCACGCTCTTGCCGCCAACGAGGCCAGCGCGGATGAGTTGGTAGGTGTCGGCGCGGTAGATCTCGGCGCAGGACGGGCAGCGGGAGGCGCGGCGGGTCTTGCACGGGACGCGCAGGATGCCGTCTGGTTCGGTGCGGGTGGTGTAGCGGTGCAGGAGTTGGCCGGTGGCCTGGTCGTAGTGTTCGACCTTGCCCCGCAGGTGGATGGGTTGGCGGCAGCCGCCGGTACGGCGGATCTGGGAGGCCCAGCGGTCGTAGTCGGGATGGTTGAGCCGGTCGATCATTCCGGCGACGGCGTGGGAGTGGGCAAGGCAGGGCAAGATGGGACCGTCCTATCCAGTCATCTGGTGTGGGATGGCCCCCGGCCTGGCGGACGTCTTGGCGGATGTGTGGCCAGGCGGGGGGCGCTACAGCGATTCAGGCGCCGTGGTTGTCGAAGCCGGTGCCGTGGCAGTCGGCGCAGGTGTCGTCGGTGAGCCCGGTGCCGCCGCAGGTGCCGCAGCGGTAGCGGGCGATCGGGATGGCGTCGAGGATCTCGGGCCAGTCGGCCCAGGGCTGTTCGGTCATGGCGGTCACCGGTTCTTGCGCGGGCTGATCGTCACGTACATGCGGTAGCTGCGGGGCCGGGCGCGGTCGGGGTAGGCCCGCGACATCGAGGTGACGTCGAAGGCCTCGCGCAGGTGGAACATGCCGAGCGCGATCTCGGCGCGGTTCCCTTCGAGGCGGATACGCACGATGGGTTCTCCTTTTAGTGGGTGTCGGGTGTGATGCAGTCGCGGTAGCTGTCGTGGGCGGCGTGGCGGGCGCGGGCGTCGGACAGGATGGCCACGGCCCGGTACTCGACGGGGCCGAAGCACACCGAGGTGACGTAGTGGCCGCTGTCCTGGTCGGCCGTGCTGCCGAGAAGGCCGGCGATGGCGTCGATCTGGGCGCGCATCTGGTCGTCGTCGGCGTCCTCGGCGAAGTAGTGAACGACGGCCCTGCGAGGGGTGGGCACGTCCGGGTTGGCTTGCAGGAAGGCGGCCAGGTGGATGAGGCCATGTACGAGGGCGAGGCGGTCGTCGGTCATCGGTGATCTCCTGTTCATGCGGTACGCAGGGTGCGCAGCAGCTCTGAGGCGAGCTGGTGGGACACGCCCAGTCGGGCGCGGAGCTGGTCGCGGGTGATGGGCTTGCCGTGGGTGGTGTGGTGTTCGTCGGCGACTCGGCGGGCGTAGTCGACGAGTGCCGGGTCGGGCGTGGGCCCGTCCTGCCGGTCGTCCTGGCCGTCCTCGGTGGCGGGGACGAGCGCGGGGCGGTCCTCGTACGGGACGGCTTGCGGACGCTCCGGGACGGGCGGGGACACTGCCGTCCAGGACGGGGACGTCTGCGGCACGTCCGGGGACGGCTCCAGGCGGCTGGCGGCGGCGCGGCGCTCCAGCATGGAGACGGCGACGAGGAACGCAGCGGCCGGGGTGGCGGCGGTGATCCAGCCCCACACGGTCGAGTCGGCCTGTTGCAGGTTTGCGGCCAGCGACAGCACGACGCCGCCAGCCAGGACGAGCACCGGCCAGGAGACCGGGCCTCGTCGGATGCGGCCGGTCTTCTTGTCGCGTTGGCGTTCGCGGGCGGCCATGACGCACGTGAGGTCGATGCATACGGCGACGGCCCAGGCCATCCAGCCGGTCTGGCCGTGCTCGGTGGCGGTGTCGCGGATGTGGGTGAACGAGCCCGCGCCCGCGATGAGGGCCAGGACGAGGACGGGACCGGTGTCGAGCAGCCAGGCAACCAAGCGGCACATCACAGTTCCTCCCTTCTGGTCAGACGGTCAGGCGGTCTGCGAGTCAGGCAGTTCTTGAGGCTGCGCGGCCATCACGTCCGCCCAGGCCGGGGCGAGGCCGGCATAGGCGTGGGCGGCGTGTTCGGCCGCGGCTTCGCTGACGTAAAAGGAGCGGGCCCGGTACCACTGGCCGTCCTGGCTCGCGACGATGGCGACGCCGGGCGTTTGGGCGGGGATGGCGCGGGCGGAGTCGAGCGCGGCCGGGTCGAGGTCGCCGAGCGTCATGGTCGCGGTCTCCGGGTCGTTGACCCGGTGGCAGATACGGCCCGAGCACTGCGCCCGCAGCGCGGTGACGCCGGGGCCGAGGTCGGAGCCGATCCGCTGGCCGCAGCAGAACAGGTAGATGCCGAACGCCCGCCCGAGCTGCGCCACCCGAAGGAGCGCTGTCGAGGTCTTGGCGATCTCGTCCTTCTCGCTCTTGTCGGCCATCAGGTACAGCTCGGCCAGCTCGTCCACCAGGACCACGACCGGGACCGGTCGCATGGTCGGCGGGAGTTGCCAGATGTTGCGCGCGGCGGCCATCCGGCACACGCCCATCCGGTCGGTCATGAGCGCCACCAGGTCATCGAGCAGCCCGCCGCATTCGGCCCGGCTGGTGGCCAGCGCCGACAGGCGCGGCGCGTACGGGGTGAACTCGACGCCGCCCTTGAGGTCGAAGCCGACCAGCGCCACCGGTTGCGGAGCGAGGCCGACGATCAGGGCGTTGGCGAGGTTGGACTTGCCGGACTGCGTGGCTCCGGCGTTCAGCCAGTGCGGGACGGTCTTGAAGTCGACGACCCACGGCCCGCCCGTCTCCAACCTGCCGACGGTGACCTTGAGCAGTTCGGTCGAGGCCGGGAGCTGGTCGACGGTGACCAGCGGGTCGCGCATGGTCGCGGCCAGCCGGACCCGTCCGGGCTTGTCGGAGGAGACGCGCACGGCGTGCACGCCCCAGGAATGGGCGAGCCGTTCGGCGACGTCGGCATAGTCGGCGGGGATCTGTCCTTCCAGGGTGTGCAGGGTGACGCGCCAGCCGTGCCGAGTCGGCATGGGCAGCCACATCCAGGGCTTGGTGTCCACGGCGACGCGCTGGAACTTGCGCCGGACACGGACAACGCCGGTCGAGGAGACCAGGCCGGGGACGGTGGTGAACCAGAAGCGCTGCCGCTTCTTGGTCAGGCCGCAGCCGAGCGCGACCTTGCGCCAGGTGGCCCGCACGGTGATCGCCGTGATCGGGAAGCCGACGACGAGCCAGAAGGAGCGGTAGTGGAAGCGGCGCCAGGCCCAGAGCCCGGCCACGACGGCGGCCAGGACTCCGAGCATCGGCCAGAGCTGATCAGACACTGGCGGCCTCCTGCTGCGGGAGGAGGGCGGTGGCGCGGTAGGAGATGCCCCACTTCCCGGCGATCTCCCAGACGTAGCCGAGCAGGCCGACGGCGTTGACGGGGTCGCCGGCCTTGATGGGCGGTTCGCCGGTGATGCCGATCTTGACGAGTTCGATGCGGCCGGTCTCGTCTTCGACGGAGACGGTGACTTCGTAGACGGTGTTGCCGTTCTTGTCGGTCTTGATCTCGCCGGTGTCGCGGTTGAGCACGCGAGGGCGCGGTGCCTTCACGCAGGTGATCGTGAGCTTGTTCGTGTCGACGGGGATGGGGACGGTGCGCATGGCGGGTTCCTTCGAGTAGCGGATCAGTGACTCTCTGCATACATAGAACGCTTAGCATTCCAAGTTGTCAAGGGCTTCCACGCAGACTTGGTTGGCATGTCGTGCCGCCTGTGCTGAACTGGAGAGACAGGCACCTCGTGGAAGGCGGCGGATGGTCGAAAAGACCGGTCAGCCCGGCTATCTCCAGATAGCCGACGACCTGCGCGCGCAGATCAGATCGGGCTCACTCGCGCCCGGCGCCGCGCTGCCGTCGACCGCCCAGCTCGGCCAGCGCTACGACGTGTCCGCCAGCGTGGTCAAGGCGGCCATCAGCGTGCTCCGCACCGAGGGGCTGATCGTCGGCCAGCAGGGCAAGGGCGTCTTCGTCCGCGAAGACGCCGCAGCCCGAGCCGAGGAGACCGAGCAATCCGAGCAGGCCGGCTCTTCAGAGCTCATGGAGCAGCTCGCCCAGATGCGCGGCGCTCTGGCGGATCTCGGCGAGCGGATCGCCGACCTGGAGAAGGCCGTGTTCCGAGAGCCGAAGCGATCTCGCTGACCCGGCAGGCCAGCTCCTCCATCTCGGACCGGATCGCACGAAGCTCATCCAGCAGTTCTTTGTTTGCGGTCATTTCGGCACCCCTTTTCTGGCTGGTCGTTATCCCGGCGGGGATGCCGATAGTTCACCGCGGATTCGCGCTCTTGAGTATCACGGAGCGTTAGCTAAGCTTCTGCATTGCTGCCTGCACGGCGGTTACACATGCTCTTACACACGCCCGCCCCTCGAAGTGCGTCAAAAGGATGCGATGAAGACAATTCACCGCCCCGGATGGCAGCCGATCATCCTGCGCCAGCACCGCGAAGCACACGGCCTCACCTTGGAAGCCGCAGGTGACCAGCTCCGCCAGGTCGCCCACCGGCACGGCCTGTCCGCACCGGCCGCCAATTTCCAGACACTCTGGGCACACGAACAGGGATCGGTATATCCCGGACCTCACTACCGCCGCGCCTATTGCCTGCTCTATCAGGCGAATGAGCCGACCCTGGGTTTCCGGCTGCCGCTACCCGGCGAAATAGTCGAAGTGGAAAATTCTATCTCGGATTTGCCCCAACCCTCCGACCCCGCCGCCGACAACGCCGCCGCCCAGGTCATCGAACAGACCCTCGTCAGAGTCTCCGGCGCCCCCGCCAACGCCGAACAAAACGCCCTCCACAACCGCGTCGTGGACGCCTGGCGCCGACGCCACGGCCAAGGCAGCCCCAAACCGATCCTGACCCTCGTCGGCGGCTACGCCGGATCGGGCAAGACCGAGTTCTCCCGCTTTCTGTCCGACATCACCGGCTGGGCGTTCCTGGACAAGGACTCCATCACCCGCGCCATGGCCGAACGGCTGCTCGTCTCCCTCGGCGGCGACCCGCACGACCGGCATACCGAGCTCTACCTGAGCGAGGTCCGGCCGCTGGAGTACCGGTGCCTGATGGAGACCGCGTTCGACAACCTCAAGGTCGGCACCTCGGCCATCCTCGCCGCACCGTTCATCGCCGAACTGGCCGACCCCGCCTGGATCTCGCGGCTGACGAACCGGTGTGCCGCCAAGGGCATCGACGTGGCGGTGGTGTGGGTGCGCTGCGACGCCGAGTCCATGCGCGAGTACATCGAGTTCCGCGGAGCGCCCCGGGACGGCTGGAAGCTGAAGAACTGGGAGACATACACCAGCGGCCTCCAGACCGACACCAGCCCCGATACCGCGCACATCACCGTCGACAACCGGCTCGGAGCCGCGATCAGCCTGGCCGACCAGACCCGCGAGACGTTGAAACGGATCCTGGCATGAGGGGCGTGGTGCTGTACGGGCCACCGGCCAGCGGCAAGAGCACCGTGACCGCCGCCCTGACAGCGCTCGATCCCCGGTTCGTGCTGTTGCGCAAGCTCAAGGCCGGCATCCCACGCGGCAGCGAGTACGAGTTTGTCAGCTTCGAGCGCCTGGTCGAGCTGCGCAACTCTGGGCGACTGCTCGTCGAGAGCCACCGGTACGGCAATGCCTACGCCGTCGACCGCCGCCAGGTCGAGCAGATCACCGAGGCCGGGCAGATACCGGTCGTGCACGTGGGCAACATCCCCGACATCCGCCGCCTGGCCGCGTTCGGCCCGTGGCTGGCCGTCCTGCTGTGGGTGTCGCGCGAGGCGTGCGAACAGCGCTCTCGCCAGCGTGGCGACGGCGACACCGCTCAGCGGTTGCGCGCGTGGGACGAGACCTTGGCCGACCTGGACGCCCACGATGACGGCTTGTTCGCCTGCCGCTTTCAGACAGACGAGATCGCCCCCGCCAAGGTCGCCCGGCTGATGGCGTGGGTCTTCGCTGATCAGCAGCCGACCGCGTTTGGTCACCGAGCCGGGCCTGTCGAGCTCTACCACGCCTGACCGCGCAGGATCTGTTCCCACAGCTCGATGGCGTCCCGTGATGGCGTCCATGGGCTTTCGGTGATCGCACCGTTGTCGGCGACTCGTCGCACGAACCACAGGCCGGCGGCTGCGCACAACTCGAAGGCAGGTCGGCGACAGCAACAGGTGTGGGCGCGCACGCGCACCCGCTCAACGCGGTGTGCCGGTGAACTCCAGTCCACCAGCTCCGCGTCCGGGCTGGGACTGGCGACATGGGGACCGTGATACGTGTCCTGCAGGAAGCCGCTCTTCGCCATCACTTCGTCTCCCCCTGCTCTTGGCCCAGCGATCGCCGTCCGCGGTGCAACCGTGTGCACGCTGGGGTTGTGCCGGTGTACGAGTGCAGCCTAAGCAGCGAACCTACGGTTGTCTATAGTCCCCTATAGAGCCACCCGGAGCACGACGGTAGATCACGGGCTCCTACAGTCCAAGCGTGGAGTTTCGCGAGGACCAGCCCAGATGGCAGCAAGTCGCCCAGGTGATCCGCGAACGCATCGCGGCCGGCACCTACCGCCCAGGCTCACGCGTCCCCAGCGAGAACGACCTGATGCAAGAGTTCGGCATCGCCCGGATGACCGCCCACAAGGCCATGCGGGCCCTCCGCGAAGAGGGCACCATCTACACCGTCCGCGGCATGGGCAGCTTCGTCAGCTCTCCCGAGAGCGCCGGAGCCGAGGACGCATAGCTCGCGACAAGCGCCCCATAACCACCAGTCTTCGCCGGAGTCACCAACACGAGCCGGACCGAGAACCCGCAGGTCACAAGGTTGTCGCTCCACCGGATGAGACTTTTCTCCACGGTTTCAAGGGCAGCCCGCCTGCGGCGGCCTGCCGCGCGTCGGGCGGACGCTGGCCGCGCTGCGGCTCTACGGCCGGTCGCGGCCAGCACCGCCCACGCGAGTCAGTCTGCCGACGGACTTGAAACCATTTCATCCTCGGGTGACTGAGCAGTTCCGCGACTCTGCAACACGGCGCAGGCCTTGACGAGGCGGCCAGTCTTGCTGGGACAGTAACGGAACTCACGGAGATGGGCCAGCACTTGAGCTGGGCATTCGCGATCGCCACTTTCCAAGTGCGGCGCTTTGGGCTGCCGCGTGGCTTCCGCTCCTCGGGCCTGGCGGCCCTGCGGTGCGGGTCCACTTGCCATCGAATAATTAGGAGAGCCGCCGACCGGGACACTGTGTTCAGCGGCGGGACACAGCAACACCTCTTTACGAATCACACGGCACCGGTCCACACCTACGGCGCGGGCAGGGCAGGCCTACGTCAGCAAACGCTCCGGCTGGCGAGCAGACGCTCGCATGACCTGCTCCGTCTCGCTCGACGAACCACCGATCAACAGCTATCGTACAGGTGTGCTAACGAGGAAGATTCCCCCGATCCGGTACCCGCTGCGCGCCATCGACCTGTTCTGCGGAGCCGGGGGGCTGACTGAGGGCTTCAAGCTTGCCGGCTTCGAAGTGACCTTCGCCTTGGATAAAGATAAGGACTCCTGCGAGACCTACCAGCTCAACCACCCGGAGGTCCGGGTCGAGTGCGGCTCGATCACCGACTACTCTCCGGCGGAAATCGCTGCAATGGCAGGCGGCCGGGTAGACGTAGTGATCGGAGGCCCGAGCTGCCAGGGGTTCAGCACGGCGGGACGCAGGAGTGGTTGGGTCCGGCCAGAGGACGAGCGGAACAGCCTATGGGAGCACATGCTGGCCGTCGTATCGGAACTCAAACCGCGCGCATTTCTCATGGAGAATGTACCCGGAATGGTCTACTGGAAAGCAGGGCATTTCGGTGCAAAAATCCTAGAAGCTTTCGAAGCGCTCGGATATTCGGTAACAAAAGACATCCTACTCTCTGCCGATTATGGCGTCCCCCAAAGGCGTCGACGACTTTTCATTGTCGGCTTGCTCGGAGAAAAAGAATTTACTTTCCCAGAACCCACAAACATGGGTGGCTGGCGGCGTGACACCCTCCACCTGTGGGAGGCGAAGCGCGTCAAGAATGGACTCGAGCGGCATCTGACCGTCTGGGATGCGATTGGCGACCTGCCACCCATCGGCACCGGACCTGGGGTTCCGACGACGAACTATATCGAAGGGCGTTCAACGCCTTTCACTCGCATTATGCGGGGTGACGAGACAGAACTACACGACCATGAGGTCACCCTCCTAAGCGCGGATCATCTGGCACTGATCCATCACGTGCCACAAGGAGGGACATGGCGGGACATTCCTCCACATCTACTTCCAGAGCGATTCATGGGAGGAATGCGGCGCACCGACAGCACGAACCTAATCGGCAGATTGGATCCCGAGCTTCCCTCGTATACCATCAGCACTCAATTCGGGAACGTGACTAGCGGCTGCTTTACCCATCCATATGAGGACCGTTCACTCTCGGTCCGGGAAGGCGCCCGCCTACAGACATTCCCCGATCGTTACCGTTTTATCGGATCGATCCCCTCTCGGGCTAGGCAGATCGGGAACGCGGTGCCACCCCTACTCGGCGGTGTTCTCGCCAGCGCCATTGCCCAAGCGGTAGGGGGACCGAAAGCGCAGGTAGTGCACAAGCGGCCGGTAGTACCTCGGCCAGCCAAGAGCTTGCCAGCACCTCATCCGACCGACGAAGCGACTCGGGCACGGATGCAGCGCCAAGGCAGACGGGACACGGCGCCGGAAATGCGGATCCGTGGGCTGCTAGAGGCCCAAGGCTTCAAGTTCGAAGTCGACGGAAAACCAGAGCCAGGGCTACGACGCACTGCGGACATTCTCTTCCGTCAAGAGAAAATCGCCATCTTCGTTGACGGCTGCTTCTGGCATGGATGCCCGCAGCACGCACGGAAGACGAAATCCAACACCAAGTGGTGGGCTGACAAAATCGAAAAGAACCGCGAGCGGGATGCCCATACATGTGAGACTCTCGAGGCGGCGGGCTGGCGCGTGATCAGGGTCTGGGAGCATGAGGAGCCAGGCAAGGCCACTGAGCGGATTGTCGATGAAGTCCTTAGTCGGCGTACCCACGGAGGTCTCGCCGTTGTCGTCGGCTAGCAGCCATGGTCTTGACGCTTACCACTGCGTCCGCTCGAAGACCTATAGACAAGTCGACCCAGCAAAGGACGTGGTCGCGGTCTAAGACGGTCGAGTCGCCCTTGCTAGACAGTAAAGCTGCGTCGCGAGCTATCGTCCGCAGCAGGAACAACCATGGGCCGGCAGAGTCATAGTCTCCGTGGCAGATAGCCAGGCGCACCGTGTACTCCGCCAAGAGCCAAGCTCTCATCGCGACCATATAAGCGCGGAGTCGGTCCTGGGTGTGTCGGGTCCCGGGCGTCTCCGTCTCCTTGGCATCGGCGACGAAGAGTCGGCGGTGGCGTAGGTCAAGACGGACGACGTCCGGTGTGAGGTCGTCCGTGATCCGTGAGGGTACGGTGTAGCCAGCCAGCACCGCCACAGCGTTCAGGATGTCGACTCGGGTTTCGTGTTGTGGACTCGGCTTACCCATTTCTGCTTGCCCTCCCCATCGATGCACGCAGTGTCAGAAGTTCTTCGAGTAGTAGCACCCGTGTCGGCTGGGGGTCAGGTGGATCCCCGAGGAGCTCCGCCTGCGTCTGAGCCTTGGTGAGCAGGCGGTTGTACTCAGGTTCCTCGATAGTGCCCTCGCACAGAAGCGTGATGTACTCCACCTCTCTCGCTTGTCCGCGACGGTGGATGCGGTCAAGACTCTGTAGATAGTGGGCGGCTTGGTTCGATAGCGACTCGTACACGGCGATCCTCGATCGGTGCAGCGTCAGACCAGCTCCTGCCGCAGCCGGGTTCCCAAGAAACACCATCACGTTGTCGTCTTCCTGAAACCGACGGACGGCTTCCCTACGTTCCTCGGACGGAATGGAGCCGTCCACGCGAACGAGTCCCAGCGGACCATATCGGACTGCCAGATTGTCCAAGTTCGAACGATAGAAGGACCACAGCACCACCTTCTCGTTCTGTTGATTCACGAGCTGGTCGAGCAAATCATCGAGAGCGGCGACCTTCGCCGGCAGTTCCTCATAGCCATCCAAGACCCCAGAGGGGTCCGAACACAGCCGCAGTAGTGAGGAACGACGCGCGAGGAACGACACGGCCTGGCGGCGGAACTCTGCGTCGGTAATCTGGCGGACGTCGGTGATGAGACCTTCGAGAGTGGCAGCGTAGGCAGCAGCCTGCACCGGCTGCATCTGAACCTTAACCCGATTGAAGGATCGGCCAGGCAAGTCCTTCAGTACTACGGATTTGAGGTTCCGAACATAGTGGCCCCGCTCGGTTACTGCTTCGCGAACTTGATTCAGCGCCACCTCCGGCTCCTCATCGAGCCGGACCGCCCCGAAAGTGTGTCCGAAGTCCACCAGGTCGAACTGAGCCACCATGTCAGCTGGGGAGTTAGGGGCCGGTGTGCCGCACAAGGCAAAGGCATGTGTGCACCACTCACGGATTCGGGCAATGGCTCCCGTTCGGCGGGCGTCCGGGTTCTTAACGTTGAATGACTCGTCCACCGCCAGTACAGCGCGACAGCGCCGTGCCAGCAGTCGCACGGCGGGCTCCGATGTCACGGCCGATTCGTAGTTCATTACCACCACATCAGCCCCGCTGGTCAGTGCCTTAGTCTTCTCGGCCTTCGAGCCATCGACCACGGCAACCCGGTAGACACCTTCGGCAAAGTGCTCGAACTGCACCTCCCACTCACGCACCATGGACTTCGGAGCCATGACGACCAGCACGTCAGCGAGATTGCGCTCCACGAGCAGATCGAACGTCGCGATCATCGTGATGGTCTTGCCCGTGCCCTGCTCATCGAACACGCAACCGCCCCAACTGCTGTCTACAGTGAGTGCCGCGACATTCAAGACCTGGTGGTCATCGAGCCGTTCGGCCAGACGACTGTCGGCAATGGCTGCCCGGGCGGCGTCCACACCGCCAGCAAGCACCGCGCGAGCCCGGGCTACGACCTCCGTCGCGCTCTCACGCATCCGGACTCGGTTCTGCACGGCTCTCTCTGCATCTACTGTCCAGTCGAGCAGTCCTCTGCCTGCCGTCATCACCTGCGGTCCGTCCTCGAACCGGAATAGCAGGCTCCCGTTGTCTGATCGACCCCTGGGCATATCTGGCACCTGACGGAGAGCGGACCGCAGCTTCGCCAAGTCCTGATGGCGGGGCACCACTAGTACACCGCGCCGCCCTGGGTCCAATTCCACTGTGCCGAGCGGCCCGCTCATGGGCGCTCTACTGGCGCAATCCCCTGGCTGCGAAGGGCGCCGTCCACAGCACCCAACGCACCAGTTAGCACCCGGTCAAGGTTCATCAGCATGGACTGGTCGATGCGTGCCCAGTCATCGGGGGAAGCTGACCCGAACCGTGCGACGGCTGTGTGCAACCACTGCTCGAAGCCGATTTTCTTGGTTGGACTGTTACGCGAGGCGAGCCCGATCGCCTCGTTCACCATGCTCAAAGCCCGCGGCTGGTCCGTGGCCGCGAGGGCATGGGCCTCCATCAATACCTTCAAGGCATTCTCGTCCGCGACAACCTGGTGCAGTTTCCGGACCTGGGCGCCGCTATCGAGCACATCGTACATCAGGTCATAGACCACACCCTTGAGGTCGTCGTCCTGGTCCAAGCGCTCGGTCAGTTTTTGCCCCTTCTTGCCAGCGTCGATCTCGTAGAACCACTGGAAGATGTCGTTGGCGCGGTACTTCGTCTCTGCCCGTTCGCGTCCCTTCTCCTCGTGATAATCCTGGAAATCCTCGCTCCACTGCATCATCTTCAAGTAACGGTTGACCTCTTGCGTCCGGATCGCGAACCGCCCAGCAACCTCCCGCTTGATCTGGTTGTCCAGATTGGTCGTGAATCGACCGCGGACGTCGCTGCGAGCGAGTCGATACGCCGCGACCACCTGCCGTGCCTTGACGTACTCCTCCCATGCCTGCTTGTACTCCGGCTCGAAGTTCAAGGCAACGACGATCGCTTCGAACTGGTCCTCGGTTGTCCCCTTTGGGGCCCGCCAGACGCGGATCCACCGCGCCCGATCGCGCTCCTCGGCAGTGAATCCCTTGGCGGACAGAACATACTTGGCGGCGGCGATGCGTCGGTTGCCGTCTTTCGGTTCGCCTTCGTGGGTTACGATCGGCGGCCGCTCGACGCCCTTACGCGCGATGCTCCGGGCCAACGCTTCGATCTCGAAGGGATCTTCCTTACCCATACTGGGCAGATCCAGTTGACCTTGTACGAGCATAAGCATCTCGTCGTCGTCGGGGAGACGGTGGTTGCGCTCCTTGAACTCCTCGACCTGCAATTCGACTCGGTGGTTGTCTTTCCACAGGATCAATTCGTTGACATCGACGTACCCCTCGGTCATCGGAATAGCGTGGTTGTGGAACTGCGGTGTCGGCAACACTTCCCGAGGGTCGAGCCCATGCTTAGAAACCAGCCTGATTCCACCGTCGCTCGGCCCGGCAGGGATCCGAGGGGTAGCGACCAGTTCGCTCACCCTGCGTTGAATGTCGCGGACGACCCGTTCCCTGGTCGCAGGGTCCGGGTTTCGACCTCCGGTACGCAGGACCACCAGAATCTCGGTGAACAGACGGTCCGCGTCTGCTGTGCTCAGAGGCTGCGCAGCGGCCAGTTTGAGGGCCTGATTGACCTCGTCTCCGTAGTCCGCGGTGAGTTCGGCCAGTTCCTCGTTGAGCGCATCAAAGAGAGTACCGCCGCCAAGGTGCATCGAGTTACCCTCGGTCATCATCGTGATCGTCTCCCTATCCATGGATTCATGTCTACTGTTCGTGGACCATCTGGTTCGTGACGAAGGTCGCCAGCCGGTCGAGACCGCGCTTGCGCCAGGTACCGATCGAGTTCGCCTCAACGCTCTCTCCGAGGATGTCGCTGGCCTGAGTGGCGACCTCGGTGATCGTGAGCGGATCACCCTCGTAGATCCCTGCCAGATACAGCAGGGTCACCACACGGATCCGCGCGTTCTCCCACGTCTTCACGTGAGCGACCATCTCCGTGTACCGAGCGGTAGAGAGAGCCTCCTGTTCGGCAGAGGGATACTCGCCGTCCAGGTGCACAGCGTCCGTGCTCAGAGCGAGGGCCTTCTGCCGCCGTCTCAGCCCGTTGCGGGCGCAGGAGTAGAGGTATTTCTTCATGTCCTCGATCGGTGTTTTCCGTGCGTTACGCTCGAGCAACCGGACGATCGCGTCGAGGATCGCGTCCTCCACGTCGGCCTGGTTGACGCCCATCGACTGCACGAGCATGCGCACGCAGCCGTCGAAAAAGCCGGTCGAGATCAGGTGCGTGATCTCCTGCTCTAGGTCTGTAGGCCCGCTCAGTTCGCCGCTGAGGTCTCGATCGCTCACACCAGTAAGAGTCGTGAGATGACTACTTTTTGACACTCAGCTCAAGATTCTTTGGAACTCCGGAGGTCCTGCCAGCTCAACGTGACGAAGGTCAGCACGGAGCCAGCGCCGAAGCAGGTCGAGGAAGCGGTGTGAGAACTCCCTGTACGGATCGAGACGGCTCGGCGACACGGGCCGCTCGTGTCGTCAGCCCCGGAGCGCATCACCCACGGACAATGCCATACCGCCGCAGTGACAGCCTGTGCACAAGCATCCTTCGACAGTCGTCAACGACCTTCTAGGCTGTGGCGGCGGGCGGCCACGGTCTTCGGCGCCGGAGAAGGATGAGGTGTTCCCACCTAAGGGTGGACAGGCATATTGCCGTGCTGCTGACTCCGGGGCGCGGGACATACGCGGGATGATCAGGGAGCCACTAGTCGACGACTACGGCATTTAGCCAGCTCAGAGTGAGTGCATAGGCATCTCGACCACCGCTCTCCTAAAGCGGGTGCCGCAGGTTCGAATCCTGCCGGGGGCACTCTCTTCGACCAGGGTTTTCACCCGTTGACCTGCGGTTTCTCAGCCGCAGGTCTTTGCGTTCCTGATCCTTCATGGCCGCCGAAAGCACCCGTATGCAGCCGTAAAACCTTGTTGATTCCGTCGCCCCTCTCAATTCTTTCGGGGGCGCCGCCCCAGGCGTTCGACCAGATGCCGAGCACGACGCAGGCCAGGAACCCTGCGGCCAGCACAAGTCTGGCCCGACGGTCCGAGCCGTTCAATGTCGATCTCGTCGGCGACGCCGGAGTCACGGACCGCCTCCACCGGAGATCGGCACTGGCATCGACGGGGTGGACTCGCTTCCGAAGCGACATGCCGTACGGAGGTCGTCGGCGCGCGCGCACAGGTGACCGAACAGCCCGCCCGGCACCGATACCGGTCTCCGCGTTCACATCGACGGAATCCCTGCGCGATCCACTCACATGGGGCCAGAATGACGGGCATGGAAACAAGACTCCATTAGAGCCCGCGTTCCGCAGCTAATCCATGATCCAGGGCATGTTCGGGTGTGAAACCGCAGGTCGGTGGCTTACGACTTGGTGGAAACGGCGAAAGGCCCTAGTGACACGATTTCAGCGATAACACCATCACT